>NZ_JAHLQM010000013.1 GCF_018919165.1 Amphibacillus sp. MSJ-3
TATAAAATTAGCGGGTGAAATACGCGAGACTCCTACGGGAACAGCACGACCTGAAGATCCACCTAGTCAAGCGAACTGTGCTTGACTAAGTTAGCTGAAGGCGTGCCCGTGGAAAGGGAACGTATTTCACCTGCGGGTATTCATTTCTATTTCGTAAGAAATGTCACTTATTTAATTTCGACTCATTAGAATCTCTGACCAACACCATTTGACATAGAGCCAAAAAGAAAAAAGCCCTTGATATACAAGGGCTTTTCGCAAATTTCCAAGGAAATTTTTCTGTGTTTATTTTCTAATTTCTTTAATACGCGCTGCTTTACCACGACGATCACGTAAGTAATATAGCTTAGCACGACGTACACGACCACGGCGAGTAACTTCAATCTTATCTACTCGTGGAGAATGTACTGGGAAAGTACGTTCTACTCCAACACCGTAAGAAATTTTTCGCACAGTGAATGTTTCACTAATTCCACCGTTTTGGCGCTTAATAACAACACCTTCGAAAATTTGGATACGTTCACGAGTACCTTCTACAACTTTCACGTGAACCTTTACCGTATCACCTGCACGAAAATCAGGTCGATCTGTACGAAGTTGATCTTTTGTAATGTCTGCAAGTAATTGTTGCATTTGTATACACTCCTTCTTAACTAATGCTCATGACCATTAAATATGTCAGCGGAACATCGTTTTATAGCAAAAGCTTTCAGTTTTGCCCGACAGTAAATATATCATATATAGTAAAGACTTTCAAGAGATATTTAGAGATTATTCAATTTCATCCAACCATTCTTGTTCCTCGGTTGTCAATGGGTAATCTTTTAACAGATCGGGACGACGCTGCTTGGTTCTTTCTAAGGACTTTCTTCTACGCCATTCTGTAATTTTCTCATGATGGCCAGACCGTAATATTTCAGGTACTTGATAGCCATTAAAATTAGCTGGTCGAGTATAATGAGGGTGTTCTAATAATCCTGTTGAAAAGGAGTCTTCAATAGCTGATTCTTGATTGCCTAATACTTCAGGTAATAAACGAACAACACTATCAATAACAGCCATCGCCCCTATTTCCCCACCAGTTAAAACAAAATCACCAATTGAAATTTCATCAGTAACTAAATATTCTCGGATCCGTTCGTCATACCCTTCATAATGGCCACAAATAAAGATAAGATGGTCTTCCTTCGCTAGTTCTTCTGCCTTCTTTTGATTAAAACGTTCACCTTGCGGACACATAAGTATAATCCGAGGTGACCCTCCTGGGTTTTCTTTGATTGCTTCTACAGCAGAAAATATCGGTTGTGGCATTAACACCATGCCCGCGCCACCGCCATATGGATAGTCATCCACTTTATGGTGCTTATTAGCTGCATAATCTCTAAAATCAATTGTCTGATATTGCATAGCTCCACTCTTTTGAGCATTTTTCATAATTGATGATTCCATGACACCAACAAACATTTCTGGAAATAAGGTCAGAATATCAATTTTCATTAAGATAACAGCCCTTCCATCGGTTCGATCACGACATATTTATCCTTAACATTTACTTGCTTAACAATTGGTTCAATATATGGGATTAACAAATCCTTGTCATTTTTCCTTTTAACTACCCAAACATCATTGGCGCCTGGTGCTAGTATCTCTGATATAGAACCTAGCGATTCACCTGTAGTCGTCCGAACTTCACAGCCAATAATTTCATGGTAATAGTAGCTTCCTTCTTCTAATGGATGTAGATCAGCTTCGGAGACTTTTAGAATTCCTTCTTTAAAGTGTTCAACATCGTTTATTGAAGTTAGCCCTTCAAATAATAACATATCAAATTGTTTATGTTTTCTATGGCTCTGAATCTTTACTACAATTGGTTCTTTCTGATCTTTTAGAAATAGGTATAGCTGATTCCCTTGTTTGAAACGTTGTTCAAAATCGGTAATACGCACGACTTTAACTTCTCCCTTAATGCCATGTGTATTCACAATTTTGCCTACATTAAAAAATTGTGTCATTTCATCACCTACTTATAAATACATTTAAAATTATTGATTGTTTATAGACAGAAAACAGGGAAAGATGATCTTCCCCTGTTTTACATGATATCAAGATAAATACGTTTTTTTGTCTCTGATCCAACCGCATAAACAACAGTTCGAATTGACTTTGCAATTCTCCCATTTTTACCAATCACTTTACCTACATCATTAGGATGTACAGTTAAATGATAAACAATCTTATTTGTTTCCTCTTTTTCTGTAACTTCGACAGCTTCAGGGTGATCTACCAATGGTTTAACAATTGTTGTTATTAAGGCTTTCATGTTATCACGCTACCTTACTTTTGATTTTTCTGGTCGTGGAACTTTTTCATGATGCCTTCGTTAGAGAATAAGTTTCGTACTGTATCGCTTGGTTTTGCACCATTTGCCATCCAGCTTAATGCTTTTTCTTCATCCAATTTCACTTCAACCGGATCAACTACCGGATTGTATGTGCCAATTTGTTCAATAATACGTCCGTCACGTGGTGAACGTGAATCTGCAACGACTATACGATAGAATGGGTTACGTTTAGATCCCATACGTTTTAAACGAATTTTCACTGCCATGTTTAGCACCTCCATTAAATAATGTTTCTCACAAGATAAGATTGTATCAGATTATCTTTAGACTGTAAAGTGTTTTTACATTACATCAGTGGAAAATTGAAACCTTTTTTACGTTTTCCTTTTTTGCCACCCTGCATACCGGAAAACTGTTTCATCATTTTCTTCATTTCATTAAATTGTTTTAAAAGACGATTAACTTCAGAGATAGGGCGCCCCGATCCTTTCGCAATACGTTTCTTGCGGCTTGAATTCATTAAACTTGGATCCTTTCGTTCTGCCTTTGTCATCGATTTAACAATAGCCTCAACGTGAACCAATTGTTTTTCATCTACTTGAACATTTTTAAGGCCCTTCATTTTATTAGCTCCAGGTATCATCCCTAGCAGTTCATCTAAAGGCCCCATACTTTTTACTTGTTCCATTTGTTCAAGGAAATCATCAAAATCAAAGCTTGCGGAGCGTACCTTTTCTTCCAATTCCTTCGCTTTCTTTTGATCGAAATTATCTTGGGCTTTTTCAATTAGTGTTAAAACATCACCCATTCCAAGAATACGGGATGCCATTCGCTCTGGATGAAATGGCTCTAACTCATCTAATTTCTCGCCCACACCAATAAATTTAATCGGTTTATTCGTAACTGCCTTAATTGATAAGGCAGCCCCACCACGTGTATCACCATCTAATTTAGTTAAGACAACTCCCGATAGGTTCAATTGCTTGTCGAAATTCTCAGCAACATTAACTGCATCCTGCCCTGTCATAGCATCTACAACTAAAAATATTTCATCTGGAGCAACACTTTCTTTTATTTGATTTAATTCATCCATTAATTCATCATCTACATGTAAACGACCTGCCGTATCGATGATGACATAATCATAGTGTTCTTCTTTCGCATATTCAACCGCTTCTTTTGCAATTTCAACAGGGCTTACTTCTGTCCCTTTTTCAAAAACAGGAATATCTAATTGCTTACCTACTGTTTGCAATTGATTAATTGCGGCTGGTCGGTAGATATCAGCTGCAACAAGCAAAGGTTTCCGGTTATGCTTTTTCCGTAATAAATTTGCTAACTTACCTGTTGTCGTTGTTTTTCCCGCCCCTTGTAAACCAACCATCATAATTACAGTTGGCGGACGCTCTGCGACAGCAATTTTACTTTGTTCGCCACCCATTAAAGCGGTTAATTCTTCCTTAACAATCTTGATTACTTGTTGACCAGGTGTTAAACTTTCCATCACCTCTGAACCAACAGCACGTTCTTTTATGCGTGCAACAAAGTCTTTAACTACTTTAAAGTTAACATCTGCCTCAAGTAATGCCAAGCGAACTTCACGAGCCATTACTTTAACGTCTTGTTCACTAACTTTTCCTTTACCCGTCATTTTTTTTATGGTACTTTGTAGACGGTCAGCTAAACCTTCAAATGCCATAGAGGAGATCCTCCTAATCTAATTCTCTTAATATTTTTATCAACTCAAATATTTTATCTTGTTCGTTGTGAAGCGCGGCTTCTGATAATTGTTCTAAAACCGTTTGCCGTTTAACAAATTTATCATATAATTTTAGCTTTTCTTCATAGTTTTTAAGCATGGATTCCGTTCGGCGGATATTGTCATAAACTGCTTGCCTTGAGACTTTATAGGCTTCTGAAATTTCCCCTAAGGAATGATCCTCCAAATAGTAGAGCTCCATATAATCACGCTGTTTCGGTGTTAATAATGCTTGATAAAAATCAAATAAAAAATTAATCTGCGTTGTTTTTTCTAACATATCAGCACCCCTTGTTAAGTAAAGAACCTTTACATTTAGCATAGTAATCGAACAGGGACCTTTTTGTCAAGTTTAACAAAGTGAAACCACGGGTAAGTTAGGCTATCAAAAATTTGGGTCCTATCCACCATTTACTCAACTGATCAAAGCATTTCCACCGGATCACGATTTACCTTATTTTTAAAAATACTTATTTTACATCATCTCTGAAAATAAGCCATAGACGAAGGCATTCGGGTCAAATACTTCTAAATCAGTCATTTGCTCTCCTAACCCAACAAGCTTCACTGGAATATTCAATTCTTTTCGAATAGCCAAGACAATGCCCCCTTTAGCTGTTCCATCAAGTTTTGTTAAAACAATACCAGATACATTCGTCGCTTGAGAGAACTCTTTCGCTTGACTTAGGGCATTTTGGCCAGTTGTTGCATCCAATACGAGTAAGACCTCATGTGGGGCATCAGGAATTTCCCGCTCAATCACACGTTTTACCTTACTTAACTCATTCATTAAATTAACTTTATTCTGTAAACGACCTGCGGTATCACATAATAGAACATCTGCACCCCTTGATTTTGCAGCTTGAATACCATCATAGATGACGGCAGCTGGGTCACTTCCAGCACTCTGCTTAATCACATCACAACCTGTTCGTTCACCCCAGACATCTAATTGTTCAATTGCACCTGCTCGAAATGTATCGCCAGCAACTAATAGAACCTTTTTCCCTTCTTGCTTAAGCTGGTATGCTAGTTTCCCAATCGTCGTTGTTTTTCCAACGCCGTTAACCCCGACGAATAGGATAACTGATAAATCATTTGCTTTAATATTTAAAGCAGATGTAGATGTATCTCCTTCTGTATAAATGGTGACTAACTTTTCGGAAATAACCTCTTTTAGTTCATTCGTTTCTTTAATATTTCTTCGTTTAACTTCCATTTCAAGTTCTTCAACTAAATCCATTACAGTATTAACTCCAACATCAGCCGAAATTAATATTTCCTCAAGTTCTTCAAAAAAGTCCTCGTCGACTTTCCGATAACGAGCGATTAAATCATTTAACTTTGTTGAAAAGGATTGCCTCGTTTTTTCTAATCCGGATTTATATTTATCTGACACTTCCTCCGCTTCATTCGAAGAGGTAAACTTATCTTTTAAATTTTTAAAAAAGCTCATTTCACATACCCTTTCTTTACTTTGTTTCTAATAATTGATCGGTTTCTTCAAGTTTAACAGAGACAAATCGTGATACACCTGATTCCTGCATAGTTACACCATACAGAACATCCGCTCCCTCCATCGTTCCTTTACGATGTGTAATAACAATGAATTGCGTTTCTTTACTATAAGTTTTTAAGTAATGGCTAAAACGCTCAACATTTGCTTCATCTAAAGCTGCTTCAACCTCATCTAGCACACAAAATGGAACGGGTCTAACACGAAGGATAGCAAATAAGAGCGCAATTGCAGTTAGGGCCCGTTCGCCACCTGATAAAAGAGCCAGCTGTTGTGCCTTTTTCCCTGGTGGCTGTGCTTTTATTTCAACACCAGTAGTAAGTAATGAACTAGGGTCAGTTAAGGTTAACTCTGCATGCCCACCACCAAATAATTGCCGGAAAACATCAGTAAATTCATTTTTGATTTGCGAAAAAGTTTCATCAAAACGTTGTTCCATTTCCTGATCCATTTCATTAATAACTGCGTAAAGTGTTGTTTTTGCCTCTTGTAAATCAATTTGCTGTGTCGTTAAAAATTGATAGCGTTCTGCAATTCGGTCATATTCATCAATCGCGCCTAAATTAACTGTACCTAATTCTTCGATTGTGCGCTTAATTAGTTTAACCTTTTTACGTAATAATTGTAGATCATCGGTTTTTTCATAGCATTCTTTCGCCTTCTCAAAACTCAACTCATACTCTTCTTGTAACTGAATTAATCGATTTTCTAATTCTACATCTAAACGATTTGCTTTAACTTCTATTGCTTGCCTTTCAGTTATTAACGCTTGTCTTTCATCCTGTAATAGGCGATGTTTTGCTTCACAATCTGAAAGAGTTTTCGTTAACATCATTCGTTCTTTTCTTTTATTTTGGATTGTCTCTGTAACAGTATGTTTTTCATCTTCATTTATTGCAATTTTTTGATCGATATCTGAGATATGCTCGATACCTGCTTCAATTTGAACGATCTCAGCTATCTCCACTTCAACTTGTTTAATGGTTGTTCTTAAGTTAATTAGTTTTCCTTCTAAACTGTTGACCTTTTCAGTTTGGTAAGAGAGTTCCTTTTTTTCTTCCGCTTCTTTAATTTCTAGTGCTTGAATTTCTGATTGTAACTTTGCTTTGTTCTTTTCAAAGTCTTCCTTTTCTTTAGTTAATTGCTCAACACGTTTATTTATTTGTTCGATTTCTCGTTTTAATTCTGATAGACTTGCCTCATTTTCCTGTTTTTCTGCTTCTAACCGACGATATTCAGCTACCCTTTGTGCTTGATCTTGCTGGGCAATTTTCAATTCCTTTTCATAGTGCGAAAGTTGAATTTGATTAGAGTTCAGAGCTCCATCGTTTTGTTGTAAGTGAATCTTAGCAGTTTCCCTCTTCTCACTTAACTTCGCTAATTCTTCATCGTATTGTTTAACTAAAGTTGACTTTTCTTCAATCTTTTGTTTGAACACATCTGTGCGTTGTTGGAATTCTACAATCTTGTCAGATAAGGTTTGTAACTCCTTATCTCTTGTAAACAATGATTGGTTCGTAGCTTTTCGTGCACCGCCAGTCATTGATCCCCCTGGATTAACAATATCACCTTCTAGAGTCACTACTCGATAACGACGATCAATAAGCCTAGCTATCTCGTTTGCATCTTTCAAAGTCTGTGCAATAATCGTATTACCCAGTAAATAATCAACGACAATTTGGTATGGTGCATCTGTTTTAGGTATTTCACTGGCTATAGCAATAAAGCCAGGATGTGTTTTTAGTTTTGCTTGATAATGATTAGGTATTATTTTTGCCTTAATAACGTTTAATGGAAGAAAGGTTGCCCGACCTTTGTTTTGTTGTTTTAAATAGTCGATCGCTTCACGTCCTGCTTTTTCATCAGCAACAACGATCTGTTGCGCCTGATTTGCTAAAGCTGTTTCTAATGCAATTAAATAGCGTTCTGGTATCTCAATTAATTCGATAACAGCCCCGTGAATAGAATTGATCCTTCCTTGCTCCCTAGCCTTCAACACTGCTTTTACTCCAGAATAAAAACCTTGAAAGTCCTCTTTCATTTCATCTAACATTTCTTTTCTGGATTGCAATCGATCAATTTGCCGGATTCCTTGTTCAAGCTTTGATTGCATATCAAATAATATTTCTTTCTCTTGATTATATCTCATCGTTTTGTTGTTAATTTCTTCGTTCAATTGATCGATTTCAACTTTTATCTCTTGATCTTTCTTAACTAGCTTCTGTTTCTGTTGTTGTAGTTGCTTATATTCATTGTTATGAGTCGATTGTTTAGATAAATCTACTTCTTTTTGGTTTGTCATGCGGTTAAGTTGTTGATCAATTGTCTTTAATGCATGTTTTCTTGTTGCCTGTTGATTAAGTTTTTCAATATAATCAGCCTTATAGGATTCAATTTGATCGTCTAATTCACCTTGATCAAGGCTTAAGTGTTGTTGTAATTTATTTAATTCATCAGATGTACTTTTTCTAGTTTCTTTAATCTGGACTAACTTTTTATTTTCTTCGTTGTATTGTTCTTCGGTTTCCTTAACTTGTTCAGTCAAATCTGATAATTGGAGGGTTAACTTTTCCTTGTTTTCTGTTGTATGCTTTGCCCGTTCTAAAATCACATTTTTTTGTCCTGTTAACTTTTCAAAAGACTCAGTTAAGGTCAATAACTTTTGCTGATAT
This sequence comes from Amphibacillus sp. MSJ-3, assembly GCF_018919165.1. GTDB lineage: Bacteria > Bacillota > Bacilli > Bacillales > Amphibacillaceae > Amphibacillus. Next base: position 8,289 of record NZ_JAHLQM010000013.1, read on the forward strand.
TCTTCGACTATTTGATCAAGTTGTTCAATTCGATGCTGTTCTTTTTCTACTTGAGCGGCTTTGACTTGCAGGTCAACCGTAATTTGATGTTCATCCTCTTTTAAATGATCAATTTTCGTTAAATATTCCTGCCACTCATTATGTAGGGTTTCAATTTCGGTTCGTAATAAAGTAATTTCAGCTTCCTTTAGTTGACCTCTTTGAGTTAGGTATTCTTTTGCTTTTGATGACTGTTGCTTTAATGGTTCTAATTGCCCTTCAATTTCAAAAATAATATCTTCAACTCGATTTAAATTCTCTTGTGTTTCAGCGAGTTTATATTCTGCCTTTTTCTTTCTATTTTTATACTTTAATACACCGGCTGCCTCTTCAAAAATTGTTCTTCGTTCTTCTGCTTTCGAACTTAATATTTCTTCAATTTTCCCTTGGCCAATTATTGAGAATGCTTCTCGCCCTAAACCAGAGTCTAGAAATAAATCAATGATGTCTTTTAGGCGGCAAGACTGTTTATTTAGATAAAATTCACTTTCACCAGATCGATAGACACGTCGCGTGACACTTACTTCTTGATAATCGATTGGTAAGGTTCGATCTTGATTATCCAAAATGAGTGTAACCTCTGCTACATTTAACGGCTTTCTAGTATCACTTCCTTGAAAAATGATATCTTCCATTTTTGAACCGCGTAATGATTTAACGGATTGTTCACCTAACACCCAACGGATCGCATCGGTTACATTACTTTTTCCACTCCCATTTGGGCCGACAACTGCTGTTACCCCAGGGACAAAGTCAACCGAAATGGGTTCAGCGAATGATTTGAATCCAACAGACTCTAATCTTTTTAAAAACATATTTTTCACCTATTCCATTAAAAAATGACAATCATCTCTTTATATTTCAACTCATTTATTTTATCATAAAGAGAGTCATGTTAGAAGGCTAGATTGCTGAGGAGGGGAATAATGGACTTATCTACTGCATCTGAAGAGAATTTGTCATATATTTTAAACGAGATCGGAAGAAAGTTAGATGTCGTAAACATGGCATTGCTTGATCCCGCGGATTATAATATCGACAAATACCAGGATTTAAAGTGGTTATACGAACATATCAAAAATAAAGATTCGTTAAGTATTTCTGAAACACAGGCTTTTATTGAAGAATTAGCCAGTATTCGTAAATAAGATAACCGTTGGCTAGCTTTTACGATCGATTTCATAAAAACTAGCCAACGTTCAACTAAATAGAATTCTGTTGTTTATCTAATGCCTCTTTAGCGGCACGTTGCTCGGATTCTTTCTTTGTCCGACCATGTCCGATACCAACTATTTCTTTATTTATTTTAACATGAGCAATAAACTCCCGATCATGCGCAGGGCCATTTTCAGCAACAATCTCATAGTTTATCTCAGCATGTTTGTTTTGTTGAATAAGTTCTTGAAGTTGGCTTTTATAATCTAATGCGTGTGAGAAGGCACCTTCCCTTACTTTTGGATAGATATGTTTACGGAGAAAGTTGATAACATCTTCAAACCCCTGGTCTAAGTACAGCGCACCAATAAAAGCTTCAAAGACATCTGCTAATAATGCTGGCCGTTTCCTCCCGCCAGTACGTTCTTCACCTTTACCTAGTAAGACATAACGATCAAAATTTAAACTTAGGGCAAATTTAACTAGAGCTGGTTCACACACAATAGCTGCTCGAAGCTTGGTCAATTCTCCCTCCGGTTTATTTGGATAAATACGATATAAGTATTGGGAGATTCCCAATTCAAGAACTGCGTCGCCTAGAAATTCTAAACGTTCGTTATCATGATGCATTCGATTTCTATGTTCATTCACATATGAGGAGTGGGTAAAAGCTTGAGTAAGTATTTTTTGATTTTTAAATACAATCCCAAGTTCATCTTGTAAGAGCTTAAAATCCATTACATTTAACACCTCCTTTTTTCTTTAGCGCAGATTAACTGACTGTATGACCATTTCAATTATACAATGGAAATCACCGGCTTATAAATGAGGGGGAACAGTCAGTGAAAGATGGGGAAAACCTACACTGAGTGAAGATTTACTTTATTATATTAGCCTTTTTTAAGCGAAAATGCAAAAATTATCAATTATTTAAACAAAAACAAAAGGGAATCTTTTATATGACTGTTGATCTACTTGCTTTTTATCAACTATTTGATCCAGACAATCAAAATACCCATTCATCAACAAATAAATTGGTGAACTTCTAACACGATAAAGAAAAAAAGTGACGAGAGAAAATGCTGTTGATAAACTTAAGATGATACTAGTCATCAGAAGATTAAGCTAGACGATGCTACCTTAAAATAATTAGCTACAACTTGACAATGTGATATCTTCTAATCTTTCTATGAAAAACAAGCACTTTCACTAAAGAAAATAAGTGAAAGTGCATTTTTCTAATATCTGTTTAAGCTTGGCTGTCTATGTATTTAACAGCATCGCCTACTGTTTCAATTTTTTCAGCTTCCTCATCAGCAATTTCCATATCGAACTCATCTTCTAGTTCCATAACAAGCTCAACAACATCTAATGAGTCTGCTTCCAAATCGTTTTGGAAAGAAGCGTCCATCGTTACTTTATCTTCTTCAACATCAAGACGATCAACCACGATTTGTTTTACTCTTTCAAATGTATCTGCCATTTCTTTCACCTCCTTCAAATCCTATGTATAAACTTACATAACCATACCACCATTAACACTTAAGGTTTGACCAGTGATATAATTAGCATCATCAGAGGCCAAAAAGGCAACAGCCTTTGCTACATCCTCAACCTGACCAAGTCTTTCAAGTGGAATTAACTTAAACATTTCCTCTTTTAGTGACTCGTCTAATTGGTCAGTCATCTCTGTTTCGATAAAACCTGGTGCGACCGCATTAACTAAAATATTTCGCGAAGCTAACTCCTTGGCAGCTGTCTTTGTCATGCCAATAACAGCTGATTTAGCCGCTACATAATTTATTTGACCTGGGTTACCAGTCAAACCAACTACAGATGAAATATTAATTATTTTTCCTGATCTTTGCTTCATCATCTGTCTAGAGACAGCCTTCATACAAAAGAAAACACCTTTTAAATTTGTATCGATCACTTGATCAAATTCTTCTTCCTTCATTCGCATTAACAAATTGTCTTTCGTAATCCCAGCATTATTAACGAGTACATCTAATGATCCCCACTCTTTGATAACCTTGCTAACCATTTCTTTAACTTCTGTCTCATTAGAAACATCAGCTTTAATTACAATTGCCTGTTGGCCACGTTTCTTAATTTCTTCAGCTACTTCCTCCGCTTTCGCTTGATTACCTGAATAGTTAATAGCAATCATATAACCCTTATTCGCTAATTCTAATGCGATAGCACGACCAATACCTCTAGAAGCACCGGTCACTAATGCAACCTTACTCGTCAATTTATTCGCCTCCTTGATACCAATCGATAAAAGTTTGAAGTGATGAATCATCTTGTACTGAAAAAACAGTTGCTCGGCGGGAGACTTTTTTAACAAGACCAGTTAATACTTTACCACTACCTACTTCTACAAGAGCATCTAAATCATCATTTAATAATTGTTCAATAATTTCATGAAATTTAACTGGTGAATAAAGTTGTTTGACCAAGAGCTCCTTTAATTGGGCCGCATTTGTCGTCTTTTCAGCTGTTACATTTGAATAAATAGCAGTCGAAGCTTCAGAAAACTCTAGGTTTTCTAAAATTTGTTCGAATCTCTCTGCTGCTGGTTTCATTAATCTCGAATGAAAAGGACCACTAACATTAAGTGGAATAACACGCTTTGCGCCAGCCTCTTTAAGTGAGTTTATAGCTTGTTCTATCCCCGATTTCTCGCCTGAAATAACTATTTGACCCGGACAATTTAAATTAGCTATATCAACAAGCTCTGACAATGTACTAAGTTTGGATTCAATCGTTGCTTGATCTAATCCAAGTACTGCGGCCATACCGCCATCACCATCAGGATAAGCTTCTTCCATCAGTTTGCCACGTTGATGAACAAGAATAAGTGCTTCTTCAAAGGAGAGCACTCCAGCGGCAACTAGTGCACTATATTCACCCAAACTGTGACCAGCTAATACTGTCGGACGGATACCCGCGTCTAATAATTCACGATAAATTAGCGTACTGACTAACAACAAAGCAGGTTGAGCATATGACGTTTTTGTCAATTTCTCCTCAGGACCTTCTAGCATAATTTCAGATAATGAAAAGCCTAGTAAATCATCTGCTTGTTGAAATAATTGCTGGTTGTTGGAATTTGAATCAATAAAAGATTGTCCCATACCTACCCGTTGAGAACCTTGGCCTGGAAAAATAAATCCTACTTTTTTCATGCTAGTCCTCCTTGTTCATCTCATGAATTGTATTCTCTATAATCTTAGTTACTTCATTTTCAACCATATAACTAGTTTGTTGAATCGCACTAAAAATAGCCCGACCATTAGATGATCCATGCGCTTTAATGACAGGTGCTGCTAAGCCAAATAACCCGGCACCCCCGTACTCAGCATAATCGAGTTTGTTTTTTAATTGTTTTAAATCTTTTTTTAATATACCCGCTGCTAATTTCGTTTTTAATGATGACATGAAAGTATCTTTTAAAAGACTAAACATCATTTCGGCTGTTCCTTCAATCGTTTTCAAAGCAACATTCCCACTAAAACCGTCAGTAACAACTACATCAGCAACCCCTGATAAAATATCTCGTGATTCAACATTTCCGATAAAATGAATTGGAGCAGCTTTTAACAAATCATAAGCTTGTTTTGCTAGTTCGTTCCCTTTTCCTTCTTCGGTTCCAACATTTAATAAACCAACACGTGGTTTGTTAATTCCTCTTACCTTTTCACTATATATTGAACCCATTATTCCATATTGGAGTAACTGTTTCGGTTTAGCATCAACATTCGCTCCAACATCTAAAAAGACAAATCCTTTGCCGTCAAGTGTCGGTAAAGTTGGGCTTAATGCAGGGCGTTCAATTCCTTTGATACGACCTACCTGGAAGAGACCTGCACTCATTAAGGCACCTGTATTTCCTGCTGACAAACAAGCATCTGCCCGACCTTCTTTTACTTCATTCGCCATTAAAACAAGTGAGGCATTTCTTTTTTTTCGAACTGCTTTTACAGGCTCATCATCACCAGTAATAACTTCTGTTGTATGTAGAATAGAAATCCCTTCCTCATTTGTTAGGAATGGCTTAATTTTATCTTGATCTCCTACTAAGGTTATCTCAAGGTTGGCAATTGATTTAATTGCTAACATCGCCCCTTCTACTACGGATTGAGGAGCATTATCGCCACCCATTGCATCAATAACAATTTTCATTCATTCAACTCCTCTGTCATTTTCCTTCGAACGATACATCGTAAAGTGTCCTGAAAAAACGAGTTCTTGATCAACAAAACTTTCGACAAACACACGTGATCGTCGATGTTTTTCTAGTGTTTCAACATGTGCCTTAGCAATAACACGCTCACCTTGTTTCACTTGACGTAAAAACTTAATTTCTGCTTTTTCTGTTAGTGCAAGATCATCATCAATCACTGCAACAGCAAGTGAATTTGCCTGAGCAAATAAATGATGTCCCCGAGCGATATCATTTCGGGTAAATACATGTTCCTTTCTAATATCTAGAATGGAGATTGCACGGTGGTCTAATTCAAGATCAATAATTTCACCAATCACATCATCAAGTGGTAATGCTTTTACCGTTTCATTCCATTGATCCTTTGCAACAGACTTAATCCGTTCTCTTAATTCTGGAATGGCTAACTCCATTCGATCTAGACGAATGGTTTGAATACTAACAGAAAAGGCTTTTGCTAACTCTTCGTCTGTAATAAATGGTGTCTCTTCTATTTTTAATTTAAGACGTTCTTGTCTGAGTCGTTTAGGTAATCTCATCTTTACACCACCTGTATATTGTTCAATGCTTCCTCTCATTCATCAGATATAGCATTTCATAGTCCTTTAATTTTGACAAGCAAACCACAAATAGCCTTGATTTTTTAATCTTATGACTAGGTACTAATAGTAATATAGCGGAGAATTTATTATTTTGCAACCTTTTTTTAATCAAAGCCATCCGTGTATTCGGATAAAAGGTCTTTCATATATTGGTTTAGTTGATTATATTCAGAATCATTTTCCAATAGATTATGCAAAATAATATCTACTGCATCTTTTCTGGCTGTTTCTAATGTACGATAATCATGAATAGGGTCTGCCAGCTTAAATTCTGGTAAACCACTCTGCTTGCTACCAAAAAACTCCCCAGGTCCTCTTAGCTTTAAATCGTGTTCAGCTAATTCGAAGCCGTTTGTTGTTTCAGTCATAACACGCATTCGTTCTTTACCTATTTCACCTTTGGGATCGGCAATTAAAATACAATAACTTTGTCTTTCACCCCTACCTACGCGTCCTCTCAGTTGGTGTAATTGGGATAAACCAAAACGTTCAGCATCATAAACAACCATGATGGTTGCATTTGGAACGTTAACTCCAACTTCAATAACAGTTGTAGAAATTAAAACATTTATTTTATTGTCTGCAAACTCTTGCATGACTTGTTCTTTTTCGATATTAGTTAAGCGACCATGCAATAAACCGGTTCGAATCGAGCCAGAAAATGTGTTTGATAAATGTTGGTATAGATCAACTGCATTTTGAATATCAATTTTATCTGATTCTTCAATCAATGGAGTGACTATATAAGCTTGTCCACCCTTTTTGATCTCCTTTTCTATAAATGTAATAATACGCGGGAACATAGATTCTTTCACCCAAAATGTTTCAATTTCTTTTCTTCCTTGTGGCATTTGATCAATGATCGACATATCCATGTCTCCATAACTCGTAATCGCCAAGGTTCTAGGGATAGGGGTTGCTGTCATAAATAATATATCTGGATCAATCCCCTTTTCACGTAACACCTTTCGTTGCTTTACTCCGAATCGATGTTGCTCATCAACAATAACTAAACCTAGATTAAGAAAGTTAACTTCATCTTGAATTAGGGCATGTGTCCCTACAATAATATGAATCTTCCCTTCCCGGATCGCAGTCAATCGCTCCGATCGTTGTTTACCTTTGATCGAACCCGTTAATAATTCAACATTTACTATACCAGCAAATAAATTTGACAGAGATCGATAATGTTGCTCCGCCAATATTTCAGTCGGTACCATGATAGCTCCTTGATAACCCGCTAATACCGAGCTATATAATGCAATAGCTGCTACAATCGTTTTACCTGACCCAACATCCCCCTGCAATAAACGATGCATTCGATAGGGCGATTTAAGATCACTCAGAATTTCATTTAAGGCTTTTCCTTGAGCTGCTGTTAATTGAAATTGTAATTGTTCGATGAATTGTTCTACTTTCTTTTGATCATAAATCTTTGTATTTCCTAGCGTACGTTCGCGATTATACTTCCGTATAACTTGCATTTTTAACTGAAAAATTAATAATTCATCATAAATGAGTCTTCGTTTTGCTTGTTTCAAGTGATTTACATCTTTAGGAAAGTGTATTTGTTCAATCGCAAAGTGACGATTAAATAACTTATATTCAGTTAAATATTTTTCCGGTAATATTTCAACAATTTCATGACTGTATTTTTCTAATGCTTGTTTAATAATTTTTTTAAATTGTTTTTGGGTAATTATTTGTCTTAACAAATAAACAGGTTCTATCTCTGCTGTTTGGTCCTTTTCACCTGTACGATAATGACTGATTGTTATTTGCTGTCGATGTTGATCCCATTTACCAGTGACAATTACGTTTTGATTGACTTTTAAGTGTGATTTGGCAAAAGCCCGATTAAATATAATTCCTTTGACAACCACTTCTCCTACTTGCAGTGAAACAGTCAAGCGGGATTTTTTGTATCCATAATATGTAACAACTGGTTCACTCAAGACGATTCCTTCTATAGTTGCTTTTTGTTCATGAACGAGTTCAGATAATGGCAAGACCTCGAAATTGTCATATCGAGAGGGGAAAGTAGTGATTAAATCCTCAACACTATGTATGTCTAATTCAGCAAGTTTCTCAGTTAGTGCTGGTCCAACACCTGTTAGGTCACTTACTAATCTCCTTTGCATTTACCTTATACCTCCTAAAACACTTTCTAAATGATATCAGTGATCTCTACACCAATCTTAATTGATCTTATACGTTCGTTTTAAAGATGTGGTAATCACAATGCATTCTAATTTGTTTAGATTAACAACCCATTTCAGCTTGGTTGCTTCTACTAATAAAGTGAAGTTTCATTCAATGGGTTTTTCTTCATCCCCCACTGATTTCTACTACCACAAGGGAATGACCTAATGGCCCTTGAACCAATCAGGCCTTTAGTATCAGTTGATCTCCCACTTACAATCTTTAGTTACCTTAAAAATATTGAAATAGGAGGCTTACTGACAATTACATTCGAAAAAAATCAACTTTATTTTGAATCACTATAATTATACATGGATTTCCGCCATAATCCCATTGATAATAACAGAACAAAATAAAAAGTGCTTCGAATCATGTTTCGAAACACTCTCATAATATATAAAAAATAACATTTGACTTGTCTATTTATTCGACAGAGAAAATATAAGCATAAATTGGTTGATTCCCTTTATGAATTTCTACTTCTACCTCTTCAAATTCTTGTTCAATATACTCTGCCAGCTCATTTACTTCTTGATCAGTCACATCTTCACCTTGAAGAATTGTAATAATTTCATCGTCTTGATCAATCAGTTCAGACAACAGCTTTTTAGTTGCCATAAACTTATCTGGATCAGTCGCTTTAATTTTCCCATCAAGAAGCCCCATGAAGTTCCCATTTTCTATTGCTAAGCCATCAATTTGTGTATCTCTAACAGCATAAGTAATTTGACCTGTCTTAACATGCTGACAAGCCTCAGACATATTCGCTTTATTCTCATCCAGGCTCAAGTCAGGATTATAAGCTAAAAGCGCACTCATTCCTTGAGGGATTGTCTTTGTAGGGATAACGATAACTTCATCATCACTTAGTTCTGCTGCTTGTTCGGCAGCCATAATAATATTTTTGTTGTTCGGTAAAATAATGACTTTTTCAGCATGCGCCTCTTTGATCGCTTCTGTAATGTCCTGAGTGCTTGGGTTCATCGTTTGTCCACCAGCCATTACAACTGTTGCTCCCAGACTTGTAAGTAATTCTTCTATTCCAGATCCCACGGCAACGGACACAATACCATATTCTGCTTTCGGTTTCTTTGAATCAGCAGCTTCTTTTCGACCAACAATTTCACTATGCTGCTCACGCATATTTTCTACTTTTAACTGGACAAAGCTACCAAACCGTTGGGCTAAGTTCATTGCTTCACCAGGATATTCAACATGGACATGAACACGAACAAAATCATCATCTGAGACAACTAGTAAGGAATCACCTAATGCTCCTAATTCTTCTCGAAAAGCTTCTTCATCATATGGATTCTTCGCCAATTTATCTTGTTCAAATTTAACCATGAATTCTGTACAATAGCCAAACTCAATATCTTCAGTATTCATAAAGTCTTGATTTGATTTATGATGTTCTGCACTTACCATATCTTCCATTGAGACTAGATCCAAATTAACTTCTGGTAAAGGTTCACCTTTTAACGAGGCTAAAAATGCTTCGTAAATAATCACCAAGCCCTGCCCACCACTATCGACAACGCCAACTTCTTTTAAAACAGGTAGTAATTCTGGTGTACGCTCTAATGATACTTTAGCTGCTTTTGTTACCTGTTCCATAAATTCAATGAGATCATCCGTTTCCTCAGCAACCTTTTCAGCTTCATTAGCCGTATCTTTAGCAACTGTTAAAATCGTACCTTCTACAGGTTTAATCACAGCTTTATAAGCTGTTTTCACTCCATTTTGTAGACCTTTCGCCATTGTTACTGTTGTTAATTCATCTAAATCAGTCACACCTTTTGCAAAGCCACGAAATAATTGAGACAAAATAACCCCTGAGTTTCCTCTAGCTCCCATAAGCAGCCCTTTTGCAAAAGCATTCGCCACTTCTGAAACATTTCCGTTAATAATTTTTTTAACTTCATTTGCTCCAGATGTCATTGATAAATTCATATTCGTTCCCGTATCACCATCTGGTACGGGAAACACATTTAATGCATCTATCATATCTGCATTATTAGAAAGGTGACTTGCACCTACCAACACCATCTCGGCAAGTTTTGCACCTTCTATTTTCGTTAATACCACAACAACTTCCTCCCTTGTCACTCAAGCAAAATCTAACGATTGATCGATTTTTTTGAAAAATTATTTATTCCGCTTGAACACGTACACCTTGAATATAAATATTTACTGCATCAATTGCTAAGCCTAATGTTTTATCTAACGTATATTTAACTTGAGACTGCACATTATTTGCGATTTCAGAAATTTTTGTTCCATAACTTACGATGATATACATATCAATAGAGATTTTATCATCTTCTTGACGTACCACAACACCTTTAGAGAAATTTTCTTTTCTTAATATTTCAGCAATGCCGTCTTTAAGTTGATTCTTAGAAGCCATTCCGATAATGCCATAGCACTCAATAGCAGCACCACCTGCAACAGTAGAAATAACCTCGTTTGTAATCGTTACACGACCATCTTTAGTCGTTAACTCAATAGACATATTATTTAACCTCCTTGGTTAGTTACAACTTATTATTACTAGATATCAAAATTTAATAAACATTAATAATCTCTAAACATTTTACAATACTTTTCGTAATTATAAAAGGATTTTAGTAAATTAACCTTATTTTCCATAACTTTTGATTGCTGTTTTACACTATTACAATGGCGGAAAAAACATTTACTGTCAAGTTATAATCCTTGATTATCTTTAAATCATACGAACCTAACAACCGTTAAAGGTGAAATTATCAATTGCATTTCTTTATTAATTGTGATAAATTATATAAGTATGAAATGAGATAGCTGTATTTGGGAGGGATTAATATGAGTCGTAAATGTGTTGTTACTGGACGTAAAACGGGTGTAGGAAATAAACGTTCACACGCCTTAAATGCAAATAAACGTAAATGGAAAGCAAATGTGCAACGCGTGCGTATTTTAGTAGACGGTAAACCAAAACGTGTTTATGTTTCAGCGCGTGCTCTGAAATCTGGAAAAGTCGAACGTGTATAATTTATATTGTTAGGAAAACTCGTATTCACTTTATATAGCGATTACGAGTTTTTTCGTATGGTTTATCTACAATAATTATTAGTTAAGTGTGACTTGTCCATATTTTTTTAGAACAAAAAGCACCTTATTGTCCAAGGTGCTTTTTGTTTCCCTTATTTTTCCTTCCCATTCCCTTGCCATATACCAATAAAAAAACGTACAATTCCTCCAAGAAATTTTGGGAGTTTTATCGTATAAAAACGCATTTGAACCCCTCCTAACCATATCTAGCAATACAGTGAACGTCTTACACTAAGGCTTAAACATGTTCACTACTCTTTATCACTATTAATATGCCTGAGTCAAAAGAAAAATAACCAGATTGATGAGTCAATTGATTAGATAAAGTTAAGGAGTCTCCTCTTCTAATCGTAGCTTCTGTTAAAGGATAATAAAAGTTAACTAAACTTAAATTTGTTACTTGCTCACTTAGAGATAGAAAGGAGATTTTTTGATCTAACTTTGTTTGATTTATTTCATACTTGCCTGGAAAATAAACAGTGATCGTATTTTGCCAATCTACGATTGAAGCACAAATTTGTTTTTTAGCCAATTGCTCAAGAAGGTAGATCGAAGATAATTCATGATCCTTCCTCCCTCCTGTCACCCCAAATATATAGAGTTCGTTTACACCGATTTTTAGAGATTCATTAACAGCTAATTCTAAATCTGTTAAGTCCTTCTCAACCGGATAAATCGAAAATCGTTGCGCGGAATTCTTGATTTGTTTTAATTCTGTTTCACTAACTGAATCAAAATCACCAATTGCTAAATGAAGTGGCAAATGATTTTCTAGCAAATATAATGAACCCCGGTCACAGCCAATCCAATAATCAATCAAATGGCCATAATCAGAAAGGTTTGCTAATAGTTGATGGGGACCACCTGCGACAATACCAATTTGTTTCATTCAACCACCTACTTATTAATTGCAGATCTAATTTCTTGAATGGCTTGAGCCCGATTAGGTTGATTAAAAATCGCACTCCCTGCAACAAATACATCTACTCCTGCTTTCGCACATAGATTTGCAGTAACTGGATTAATTCCGCCATCAACTTCAAATTCAATATCTAGGTTCATTTCTTTACGCCATCGATCCGCTTGCTTTACCTTCTCTAATACACTTGGAATAAAAGTCTGACCACCAAATCCCGGATTAACAGTCATAAATAACAGTAAATCAAGTTCAGGAAAAATGGCTTTAGTCACTTCTATTGGTGTCGCAGGATTAATAACTAGACCTGCTTTTTTCCCATGTTCTTTAATTGTCATAATCGTTCGATGTAAATGTTTGCATGCTTCAACATGAACAGAAATAATATCAGCTCCAGCATCAGCAAATGCTGAAATGTATTGATCAGGGTTGTCGATCATTAAGTGAACATCAAGAGGTAAATCTGTTGTTGGGCGAATCGCACGCACAACCAAAGGACCAATTGTAATATTTGGAACAAAATGTCCATCCATGACATCAACATGGATATAATCCGCACCAGCCCTTTCGACTTCTTTAATATCATCACCTAATTTTGAAAAGTCAGCTGATAAAATTGAAGGAGCAATCTTTTTCATGATTAGTACCTCGGCTTTCTTGATTTAATTTCTTGATAAAAATCTAAGTAATGCTGATAACGGTATTCCTTTATTTCTTTGTTTTCTAAGGCATCCTTTACCGCACATTGGGGCTCATTAATATGCATACATCCCCTAAATTTACATTGATCTCGATATTGATTGATTTCTCGAAAACAAAAAGGAAGGTGGTTCAATTCGATTTGGTCAAAGTCAAGCGAACTAAATCCTGGTGTATCAGCAACCATCCCACCTAAAACTTCAATTAACTCAACATGTCTTGTTGTATGTTTGCCACGACCTAGACTACTAGAAATTTCACCTATTTCTAAAGCCAAAGCAGGATTCAGTAGGTTTAGAAATGAAGACTTCCCCACACCAGATTGACCAGCAATCACAGAAATTTTGTCTTTTAATAAGTCAGTAAATAAAGCCAAATTAGGTTCCCATCTATTTGACAATAATTTAACGCGGTAGCCTAATTTTTGATAACTTTTTACATAATCATTGATTATTTCTTGTTCATCTTCTTTTACTAAATCCATTTTTGTGATCAAAATAATCGGTTCGATTTGATGAAATTCAACTAATACTAAAAATCGGTCTAGGAGTTTAGTACTAAACTGTGGTTCCTTGGCTGATACTGTAATTAATGCTTGATCAATATTAGCGACTGGCGGACGAATTAACTCATTTTTACGAGGTAATAGGTCTATCACATACCCATCCGTCAAATTAGCCGCTTCAAAAATAACCTTATCTCCGACGAGTGGGGTTTGTTTCTTTTTTCGAAAGAGCCCTCTCCCTTTACATTGATACGTTATCCCGTCACTTAATACATAATAAAATCCGCTAAGCGCCTTGATAATTTGACCTTCTGGCATTAATCAATCTCCTTCCACATCTTCATAAACAATTGTTTTTTGAATAATGACTTGATCATCTCGTTCAATTTTATAAGTTGCATCGGTATCAGGGGCAATGACTAAACGAATCTTAAATTCAGTATCTTCACTGATTGAATCTGTTTCGTAAAGGTCCTTCAAGTCGTGATTCATATCATCAATATAAATTCTAACTTCTTGATTCTTAGGTGTTTGATCTTCCTCATCTGATAGATTTTGATCGCCCGTATATGGGACAGTAACAGTGAGATTATGTGTAATTGGAGATTGTTCTTCTTCCCCTAACGAAACAACTAAGTTAACAATTGAACCTTTTTCTAGATCTGTTCCCGCTTGTGGTGAATGTCGAATAATCTTCCCTTCATCTACAGTTGATGAATGTTCCTCCGTTATATTAGCAACCAACCCTTTATCTTCTAGGTACTTCTCAGCTGCATCAAGGTTCATTCCATCAAGATTCTCTAATTCAATCTCCTCTTCACCAATACTAACATTAAAAATAATGACGGTCTCTGAAGGAATGACTCCACTACCCGGATCTGGTTGTTGACCGATGATCTGACCTTCTGGTTGATCAGAATGTGAATCCGTTCGTTCTACTGGCAAATATCCTTGCTGTTCTAATATCCGTTTGACTTGTTGATAGGACTGTCCAACATAATTTTGTAATTCTACTGGTTCAGGCCCTTGGCTTACATATAACTTGATCACCGTTCCTTCTTTAACTGTCGAATTAGGTTTTGGATCTGTTCTTTCGACATACTCTGGTTCAACATCGTCAGAGTAAACCTCTTCCGTTTCGGCCTCTAAGCCAAGTTCTTTTAATATATCAATGGCATCGTCTACGTGTTCACCTGTTAAATCCTGTAATTCAATATCATCCGGTTGTAATAAATCTGGTAAAACAAATAAGGCAACGAGACTTGCAATTAAAAAAGTAAACAAAATGATCGAGAGCCAAATAACAATTTTTTTCTTTTTAGATTTCTTCTTTTTTTGTTTTTTCTTCTTTAAATCATCTGGCTTTAACTTGATTAAACGCGTAGATTCATGATCGATTTTATTCTTAACAATTGTTTGATCATTATCTGTATTCTCATCCATTTGTTCATCAGTTAAAATAGGAATTACTTTTGTCGAATCACCTGGTTCACTTGGTGGTATATAAGCCGGTTCATTGATTCGATCAGGGTCTAAAGCTGTCATAAGGTCCTTCTCAAAATCAGCCGCTGTTTGATAACGTTCGAATGGATCCTTTGTCGTCGCTTTTAAAACAATATTCTCTAAACTTTGTGGAATCGTTGGATCCTCTTCACGCAACGATGGTGTTTGAGTTTGTAAATGTTTTAAGGCTATTGAAACAGCTGATTGACCATTAAATGGTATTTCGCCTGTTAACATTTCAAATAAAACAATCCCCAAGGAATAAATATCAGAGTTTTGATTTGCCACTCCACCTCTAGCTTGTTCAGGGGACAAATAATGAACGGAGCCTAAAATGGAATTTGTTTGCGTTAATGATGTGGCTGTTAGCGCAAGAGCAATACCAAAATCAGTTACCTTTGCCACCCGATTTGAATCAATCAAAATATTTTGTGGTTTAATATCTCGATGGACAATATGGTTCGTATGCGCATGCTCTATGGCAGAAGTAATTTGCAACATAATTTCCACACAATCTTCTATCGGAATTGGACCATAGCGCTGGATATACTCTTTTAAGGTTAACCCCTCAATATATTCCATCACCATATAATAAATATCATCTTCTTCACCAACATCATAAATACTCACAATATTAGGATGAGATAAACTAGTAGCAGATTGGGCTTCACGATGAAAACGAGTGATAAATTCTTCATCATTGGAGTATTCAAGGCGCAAAACTTTGATAGCAACATCTCGTTCTAGAATATTATCAAACCCTAGATAGACATTAGCCATCCCACCTCCACCAATTCGCCTTTTTACTTGATAACGTTCATTTAATAGACGACCTTCTAACAAGAGGAATCACCTTCCTCACTCGTTGAATATTCTAATAAAGCTAACGTGATATTATCTTCACCACCAAGCTCATTTGCTCTATTAACCAAGTCTTCGGCAATTTCCTGGAGTGGCTTATTTTTGGCTAATCGTTCTTTCAACTCCAAATCTGATACTTTATCAGATAAACCATCCGTACATATTAACAAGCGATCTCCTAATCCCCACTTAATTGTAAAAACATCCGGGTCTATCGACTCATCTGTTCCTAGTGCCTTGATCAGAACATTTTTACGTGGATGAACATCTGCCTCTTTTTTTGATATTTCTCCAGTTCGCACTAATGCATTAACAAGTGAATGATCCTCAGTGATTTGTTCTAAATGTTGATTTAATAAGTAACAACGACTATCACCAATATGAGCAATCGTTATTTGGTCATCAAGGAAAATTGTTGCAATGACAGTAGTCCCCATTCCTTTGCAGTCTGCGTTTTTCTCAGCATACTGATAGACCTTCTGATTTGCTAAATGCATGCGATTAACAAGCCATTCTTCTGCTTGCTCAATCGTTGTGATCTTTTCGTTTTCTCGCCACTGATCTAAGAAGAAATTCCTGACAATTTTACTTGCAATATCGCCCGCTTTGTGCCCGCCCATACCATCAGCAATCACACTTAAAGTTTGCCTAGCCTTATTTTTAAATAATCCACCAGCATCTTCATTTTGCTCACGAACTTTTCCTTGATCAGTTAAAAAATACTGTTTCATCTAATTTCTCACCTCTTAATATCAAATACCGTCTTATTCACGGTTAAATGAATTAATCTCTTGTTTCTTTCTTAAACGGGTGATAAAGAATCCGTCAGAGTTAAAATCATCAGGAAAGATTTGGACCCCAACTTGTGATACGCCTTGGGAATTGTTTAGAAACTTAGGCAAGTCGGTAAAAAAATCAGGATCAATTTCAAATGTCTGATGATATGTCATTAAAAACTCACTAATAACTGCTTCATTTTCTGTTGGATCTAGTGTACATGTACTATATATAAGTTTACCATCCCTTTTCAGTAATGGCGCAATACTTTCTAGTAATTCATACTGAACCTGCGCTAATGCTTCAACATCAGCTTCTGTTCTTGAGTATTTAATATCTGGTTTGCCACGAATCACACCAAATCCTGAACAAGGCGCATCAATTAAAATCCGGTCAAAAGTTTCCTGATCATATACATTAGCCAATTGCCGTCCATCGATTGCTTTTGTTCGTATATTTAACAATCCCAGTTCTTCTGCTTTATTTTGAACAAGATTGACTTTCTTTTGGTGGAGATCATGGGCATGTACACGGCCTGTATTCTTCAGTTTTTCCCCTATATGAGTCGCTTTACCACCTGGAGCGCTACAGGCATCTAATACGATTTGGTCAGGATGAATGTCCATCATTTCTACAACAAGCATAGAGCTTTGATCTTGAATTGAAAAGACTCCTGATTTAAATAATGGATGTGATAAAATACGGCCTTTCATAACAACAATACCTTGCTTGGAAAATTGGGATGCTTCAACATAATAGCCATCCGCCGTTAATTGTTCCATTAAGTTATCCCTAGACATTTTTAGGGGATTAACACGAATACTAATTGGTTTTGTGTTCAGGTTTGCCATACAAATAGATTTTGCTTTCACCTCACCAAATGCATCGCTCCACCGTTCAACTAACCAATAGGGATGACTTGTTTCAATTGCAATACGCTCAATAGGATCTTCAATCTGATCAAAGCTTGGGAAGCCTTGCCGTTGCGCCTCTCTTAATACACCATTTACAAACTTTCCAATCCCTTGATGACCTTTCAATTTAGCGATTTCAACCGCTTCATGAATAATTGCATGATCAGGTATTTTATCTAGATAATGCATTTGATAAAATGATAAATATAGTAACCATTTTACCCACTTTTCTACTTTTTTCTTCGGATTGACAAAATGCTGTAAAAAATAGTCCAATGTGAGCTTTCGTTGCAATGTTCCATAGACGAGCTCAGTGAAAAGAGCCTGATCCTGTACTGACCAGTCCATCTGTTGGATTGTCTGATCAATGATTAAATGACTAAATGCCCCACTATCACCGACTCTAATTAACACTTCTAAAGTTTTTGTTCTCACTTCATGCTTATTCATGATTTAGCCCCAATCTCTGACCAACCTTAAATAGGTCACCACTGCCATTCAAAAAGTCCTTAACTGACATCCGTTTTTTTCCTGAAAGTTGAATATCTAGCACTCTTATTGCACTTTCCTGTCCACAAGCTATGATCAAAGCATCATCAGTTATATCAACAATTTCTCCAGGGCAGGCAGATTGACTAATACTTGCTATTTCTGCCCACCAAATTTTAAGGTTTTTCCCCCCAATGGATGTACTAGCAACCGGCCATGGGTGTAAGCCACGAATTTGATTGTAAATAGCTTCTGCTGAATTTGTCCAATCAATTTTCTCCTGCTCCCTTGTAATGTTTGGAGCATAGGTTGCTTCCATATCATCTTGTTCTACTGCTTGAATGGATTGGTCAAAAATCCTTGGTAAAGTTTGTTTTAAAAGTTGGGCACCAGCTTCCGACAATTTATCATGAAGAATACCCACATGATCTTCATTTTCAATAGGGACGGTAACTTGTGACAAAATTGCACCAGCATCCAATGCCTCTACCATATACATGATCGTAATCCCCGTTTCTTTCTTTCCTTGCATAATCGCATAATGAATAGGCGCACCCCCCCTAAGCTCAGGCAATAATGAGGCATGGACATTTATACATCCATAAGTAGGTGCATCAAGGAGTTCCTTCGGTAATATTTGACCAAATGCTGCTGTTACAATTAGATCAGGTTCATATTTCACAATTTCTTGATAGGAATCCCGAATTTTCTCAGGTTGAAATACAGTAAGATTATGTTTTAAAGCTTCGACTTTTACTGGTGGAGCCGTTAATGTTCGCTTCCTACCTTTTGGACGGTCTGGTTGAGTTACAACTAAAACCACCTCATAACCATCTTTAATGATTTGCTGTAAGATAGGAACTGAAAAATCAGGCGTCCCCATAAATACGATTTTTTTCATTATAAAACCTCTCTCTACATTAACTGATTGGGTTGAAGATCAATTTGAATCATTAAGTCCTCTTTACGCATCATTTCCTCATAATAAAGTAATATTCTTGCCAACACATTTCTTTGATTCGGTTCGTACTTGTATTTTACCACGCATTGAAAACGATAGCGATTCTTAATCCGTTCGATTGGTGAAGGCGTTGGGCCTAGTATCTTCGCCTCGTTTGATAGGTGCTTTCTCAATAATTGACTAATCGTTCTCATCACTTCTTGTGCTTTATTTACATTTTGATGAGAAACCGTAATTAATGTTAAATAATAATATGGTGGGTATTGAAATGCTTTTCTTAAAGCCATTTCCCGAGCAAAGAAACCCTGATAATCATAGTTCTTTGCATATTCAATACTATAATGCTCCGGTGTATAGGTCTGAATAATGACCTTCCCTTCAAGTTCGTGACGACCTGCCCTTCCACTTACTTGAGTTAATAATTGAAATGTCCTTTCAGCAGCCCTGAAATCTGGAAGATTTAATAAACTGTCGGCAGCTAAAACACCAACTAAGGTGACATCAGGAAAATCTAACCCTTTAGCAATCATTTGTGTCCCTAATAAAATATCAGCTTGTTTTTGGGCAAACTGCTTAAGTAAACGTTCATGTGAACCTTTCCTTCTAGTTGTATCAACATCCATTCGAATGACCCGCGCTTCCGGAATCAACTGATTGATCGCTTCTTCTATTTTTTGAGTTCCTGTTCCAAAATAGCGAATCGTTTCACTTTCACAACTTGGGCATTTAGTCGGAACAACTTCATGGTAATCACAATAATGACATTTCAAGTAGTTTTGTTTACGGTGATAAGTTAAAGAAATATCACAATGCGGACATTGAATGACATGACCACAATCACGGCACATCACAAAAGTCGAATAACCACGACGATTTAAAAAGAGGACAATTTGTTCCTTTTTAGCTAGACGATCTTCAATCGTTTCCTTTAATTTTCTTGAAAATATTGTCCGATTTCCAGCATGTAGCTCATCCCGCATATCAATGATATCTACTTCGGGCATCTCACTAAAATTGCTTCGTTCAGGCATTTGTAATAATTGATAAACTCCCTTTTTAGCACGTGCAAATGTTTCTAATGATGGTGTTGCACTCCCAAGAACAACCGGACAATTATGGTGTTCAGCCCGTTTAATTGCGACATCTTTTACATGATATCTAGGATGATCTTCTTGCTTGTAGCTTGCTTCATGTTCTTCGTCAATAATAATTAAACCGAGATTTTCAAAAGGGGCAAAAATAGCGCTTCGCGCACCAACAACAACTTTAACCTCTTTACGTTGAACTTTTCGCCATTCATCAAATCTTTCACCTTTAGATAGAGCACTGTGCATGACAGCAACATCGGAACCAAATCGCCCTTTAAAACGTTTGACCATCTGAGGTGTAAGTGAAATTTCTGGTACTAATACAATTGCTTCTTTATTTGCTCTAATTACATGGGCGATTGCCTGTAAATAGACTTCCGTTTTTCCACTCCCTGTTACACCATGTAAAACAAAGACTTCATGCATTTGTTTACTGCATGTGTCAATAATTGATTCTAAAGCATTCCTTTGTTGCTCTTTTAATTCTAACGGTTTCGTCTGTTCAATATTTTCATCATCAAATGGTTGGCGATAAACTTCTTCTTCAAATAAAGTAATGAGCTTTTGGTCAATAAGTGGCTGAAGTGTTGGTCTCGTCGTTTTCAATTGCGCCAAAAAAGTTTTTAGTGCTATCGGTTTATCCAGGCTAGCCAAATACTCAACAAGGATACGTTGTTTTTTTGCTCGATTGGATAAGTTTGCTCCGTATTCATCAAGTTGTTCAATTGTTGCACTTCTTTTTAACATCATCTGTTTCTTATAATTATCCTTACGATTAACTTGATAAATCATTTCTAAATCACCATCAGCAATACTCTTTTTGATCAGGGTCAGTGGTACATTTAAATCATTTAAATCTTCGACATCAAGATAATCTCTTCCAGAAAACGCTATTTCTAATTGTTCAGGTAATAAATCGGTTGTCAGTCGGTGGACCTGCTTTTGGTATTCCGCCTTCAACGCCTGTGGTAACATCGCTTGGAAAGTAGAAATATAGAAGCTCATCGTATAATCAGCAAGCCATTTTCCCAATTGAATTAGTTCTTTCGTTAATATTGGCGAAAAATCCATTAGGCTTTTGATTGCTTTTAACTGCTTAACATCTGAATGCTCGGCTAATTCTAAGACATAGCCCATGACCGTTCGCGGACCAAATGGGACAATAACACGCATACCAATTTCGATCGTGCCTACTAGATGAGCTGGTATCAAATAATCATAAACTCTGTTCGTTTGTGATGCCGGGACATCGACAACGACTTTGGCAATGTTCACGATCTTTCTACTCCTATTTGTTTTGCGATATGAGTAAGGAGTTGACTGGCAATCGACAACTTACTTGTTTGATCAATTTTAATTTCTGTTCCATCTTTCATAATGATGAGAACTTCATTATTATCTGCACCGAAGCCAATTCCTGGTTTAGAAACATCATTGATGACAATCGCATCCAAATTCTTTTTGCTTAATTTATCTTGACCATATTGCTCCACATTCCTAGTTTCTGCCGCAAAGCCAACCAAATATTGATGCTCCTTCATCTGTCCTAATGACAACAAAATATCTTTATTTCTTTTCAATTCTATTGTCATCTGTTCAGCTTGTTTTTTTAACTTTTCTTGGTATTGTATTGCAGGTCGATAATCAGATACCGCTGCCGCTTTAATCACAA
This sequence comes from Amphibacillus sp. MSJ-3, assembly GCF_018919165.1. Lineage (GTDB taxonomy): Bacteria > Bacillota > Bacilli > Bacillales > Amphibacillaceae > Amphibacillus. The sequence continues at coordinate 29,993 of NZ_JAHLQM010000013.1, forward strand.
TATCTTGATTTGGATAATAGTTTAGAACTGTTTGATACATTTCCTCAGTTGTAACGACATCGATTCTCTTTACCCCTCTTGGTGTAGGTAAAGCAACTGGTCCCGAAACAAGTGTAACATCGGCCCCCATATTAGCTGCTACTTCTGCAATAGCAAAGCCCATTTTTCCTGATGAGTAATTTGTTAAATATCTGACCGGGTCAATTTTCTCTTGTGTAGGTCCAGCAGTAATTAATAATTTCTTCCCTTCTAAAAGTTTCCCTTCTGTAAGACTTTTCTCTAAGTAGTTCACAATCTCTTCTGGTTCTGCTAATCTTCCTTTTCCTGTATAACCACAAGCTAAATAGCCTTCATTAGGATCGATGAGTCGAACACCTCGTTTTTCTAATACAGCAAGATTATTTTGAACAGCTGGGTGCTGATACATATCTACATTCATTGCTGGTGCAATATAAACAGGAGCTTTGGTTGCTAATAATGTTGTTGAAAGCATGTCATCAGCAATGCCATTAGCGTATTTACCAATTATATTCGCTGTTGCTGGAGCAACAATAAATAAATCCGCCCAGTCAGCTAGATCAATATGTTGGATTTTTTTTGGATCAAGCTCATCAAAAGTATCTAAATATACGGGTTGTCTAGAAATCGCCTGAAATGAAAGGGGAGAGACAAATTGTTGTGCACCCTTAGTTAAAATAACTTGGACAAGCGCACCCGCTTGTGACAATTTACTCGTTAAAGCTATTGCCTTATAGGCAGCAATACCGCCCGTAACACCTAAAACGATTTTTTTATTTGTTAACATTTGACCGCATCCTTTGTTCAATTTGATTAATGAGTTTTATAGTTATTATAGCATGTATTCATGTTGAACATAGTTAGTCTTGAAATGCACTTCATTTTTGGAGGAAGGGAAAATAAAGAATATACCCCTCGTCTGTCAAATGGCAAACGAGGGGTACATTTTAAGACGTATTTCCCACTGTCTTTTTTACTATTTATCCGCAGGGATATGCGTTAGTTTTCCTGCGTAAATTTCTTCTAAAGCTATTCCTACATTTTTCACTGACTTCGGATCTTCAATTTGCAGGATTTTATTGTCTTTAATTTGGCGTGCACGTCGCGCTGATAGTGTAACTAATGTGTATTTTGAATTAATCTTTGTCTGTAATTGGTCAATTGATGGCTCCAACATCATGATTCGGTCACCTCCAACAGTTTTTTATATTGGCTTGCTACACGTTCTCGTCTACAATGTTCACTTTTTACGATGGCTTGGATTTTATCTACTGCGTGTTCAACATAATCATTAACAACGACATAATCATAAGCATCCATCAGTTCAATTTCATCTTTAGCTGCTCTCAATCGATTCATGACAAGTGTTTCTGTCTCAGTTCCTCGACTAATAATTCGGTTCTTTAATTCTTCTAAGCTTGGTGGTGATAAGAAAATAAAGACTCCTTCCGGAAAATTCTCTTTCACTTGAAGGGCTCCTTGAACCTCAATTTCAAGAAAAACATCCTTTCCTTGATCTAGAGTCTCGACTACATACTGACGAGGTGTACCATAATAATTATTCACGTACTCAGCATACTCAAGTAATTGATTGTTTTTTATCATTTCTTCAAATGCTTCTTTAGATCGATAAAAATAATCAACACCCTCTTGTTCACCTGGTCTCTTCGAACGTGTAGTCGCTGAGATAGAATATTGCATAGTTGTTTCCTTTTCAAATAATGCTTTTCTTACCGTTCCCTTCCCAACACCGGATGGCCCAGATAAAATAAATAAAATCCCTTTCTGCTTAATCAACAATTGTATCCCCCTAAATCCAAATTATCAACATCATTTCATTCAGCCACACTATAAAATACTTTTAATTTGAATAGTAAAGTGAACCTTCACTCTGCGAAGAAGATTCTTCATCCCACACTGGGCGTTAGATGTATGAATCGAGCTTTTACTGACTGTTGATCCCGCTAATGATTCCCCTTGTATAATTGAAGTGGGTTTCTTATAGTCGTTAATCTATGATAAATTCCATCTATCAGTAAAAATAAGTTCAACTTTCGTCTTCTTTACCTTATGAGCATAAAGCATTAAATCATATAAAAATGGTTTGACCCTTAAATGATGGCTATACGAATTGTATTGTCGCTATTCATCGAGTTCCTCTTCATGGATGAGTACACGTTGGCCAACCGTTTCTGGTTGTACCGCTGAAAGCACAATATGGTCACTATCTGTAATTATAACAGCACGAGTTCGACGCCCGTAAGTAGCATCTATTAATTTATTATTATCTCTAGCTACTGAAATAATTCTTTTAATCGGCGCTGATTCTGGTGAAACAATTGTTATAATTCGATTTGCTGAAACTACATTTCCGAAACCAACATTAATTAATCTTAAATTCAAATAAATTCTCCTTTCAGACCCAATTCCGTAATCAGCCCTTAATTAAAACTTATCTTTCTTATTATAGTATAAATTTGCAAAATTTAAAATGCTAATTCTATATTTTGAAGCTGTTACACTATTATATCAATTGTTACCGATTATTCGATCACATAAACACTGATCATTGAATCCTTACATTTATTTTATTCTTTGATAAAGTGAAAACCTGCTCAGTAAATGACCTCATCTTTCACTGGGTGTTAGATCAACAAAGTGGGCCTTTAATGATCGTTGATCCTCTACTTATCATCTTGCAAGATTGAAGTCGGGGGCTTACAGTCAGTTAATCTTAGCTTGATTTCCTTTTTTTATCTTCTCAACTTAGCCTAATCCAATTTCAATGTACATTATTATTTCGCTTGTAATATGCAACGAATGACTTCCGATAAAGCCATAATAAAAAGGATAGTCTAAGTTGGCTATCCTTTTTTACCAATCTATTATACACAAAGGGCTATCGGTTTGTAAAACCAAATAGAATCGTCGGTAATGAACTGAATAAAAGAATCGTAAACCAATCTCTCCCTGTTAAAGCAACCGTATAAAAGATAACTTGAAATTTACCAATGTAAATGACTGGGATTAATAAAGCGAAGGAAGATAAAACAGCCACGATTAAGTATCGATTACCAAATGGATTACGACTAAATATAGACCGATGACTTCGACAATCGAACACATGAATTAATTGTGCCATGACTAAAGTTATAAAAGCAATTGTTCTTGCGTAAGTTAGCGATTGTGCTCCATTTTGATAAGCAATAACAAATGCTAGAAAACTAACGATCCCTATTAAGAATCCCCTCGACAAAATTTTATAGCCAAGTCCCCGTGCGAAAATCCCTTCTTTTAATGGACGTGGGGCTTGTTCCATTAAATCTCTCTCGGATTGATCCATACCTAATGCTAAAGCAGGCAAACCATCGGTGACCAAATTAATCCATAATATTTGAACAGGCAATAAAGGGAGGGGGTATCCAGCAAGCATTGCAAATAACATAACTAGGATCTCACCAACATTTGAAGCTAATAAATAGCGAATGAATTTCCTAATATTCTCATAAATCTGTCTTCCTTCCTCAACAGCAGCAACGACTGTTGCGAAATTATCATCTAATAGAATTAAATCGGAAGCTTCTTTAGCTACATCTGTTCCTGTTTCCCCCATACTAATTCCAATATCACTTGCTTTTAAAGCAGGCGCATCATTAACACCGTCTCCTGTCATCGCAACAACATGTCCATTACTTTGTAGGGCTTGAACAATTCGTAATTTATCCTTTGGTGTGACGCGGGCAAAAACATAAATATCATCTACTTGTTGTGCTAAGTGCTCATCGGACATTTGATCAAGTGTTTCTCCAGTTATAAGTTGCCCTTTTGGAGGGATAATTTTTAATTCCTGAGCAATCGCCCTTGCTGTCTCAGCATGATCCCCTGTTATCATGATTGTTTTTATTCCAGCAGACTTACATTGTTCAATTGCCTGTTTTGCCTCTGGTCTCGGTGGATCAATCATCCCGATTAATCCCATAAAGATTAAGTCATCCTCAACTTGTTCGACATTAATATGACTGATATTAGAAAGCGGCTTAATGCAGAGTGCGATGGTACGGTAAGCTTTTTTGGTCATCCCATCTATTTCTGCTCTAACTTTTTCTCGTCGTCTATGATCAAGCCTAATGATTTGGCCGTTTTCTTCTATACGATTGGCTCTTTTTAATAATAAATCGGGTGCACCTTTTACAATGCCTAAATATTGATCATTATTTTTCACCACTACGGACATTCTTTTTCTAGTTGAATCAAATGGAAAGTCAAGAACCCTATTGATGTGATTATTTCGAATTAAATTTAGATCTTTTTTTGCTGCGGCCATCATAATTGCAACCTCTGTTGGATCACCTTCAATTATTGTGTCGCTAGGCTTTTCAACTAGTTCTGCATCACTGCAGATTGAAGCATAGCTTAAAAAACGCTCCAACATTTTTGCTTCTGTCTGATTTTTTGCTGGAGTAAATAAACCAGATAATTGATAACCACCACTAACTTCAAATTTACGCTGATTTAAAAACAATTCAACAACAGTCATCCGGTTTTCCGTTAATGTACCTGTTTTATCTGAGCAAATTACCGAGGTACTGCCAAGTGTTTCAACCGCACCTAATTTGCGAACGATCGCCTTTTTTTTAATCATCCGTTGAACACCAAGAGATAGAACAACAGTTACAATCGCAGGTAAACCTTCTGGAATAACAGCAACAGCTAAGGAGATTCCAGATAGAAACATTTGATAAACCGGATTTCCCTGCCATATTCCTATTGCCACAACTAGCGATGTTAGAAAAATAGAAACAAAGATCAAAATTTTACCTAAATTCTGTAGTCTTTTTTCTAAAGGTGTTTTTTGTTTTGGAGCTTGAACAATTAAATCAGCAATTTGTCCAACAACTGTTTCCATACCCGTAGCAACAACCACACCTATTCCATGGCCTGCTGTAACCAAGGAACTCATAAATGCCATATTTTTTTGATCTCCAATATTTAATTTTTGTTGACTAATCACTTCGCTTGTCTTAGCAATGGGTAAGGTTTCTCCCGTTATCGCTGACTCTTCTATCGATAAATGTACACTTTTTATAATTCTCATATCTGCTACTACACGATCACCGCTCTTCAAGCGGACAATATCTCCAATAACAATTTCATTTGAGGGAATCGTCACCCACTGACCGTCCCTAAGAACATTAGCCACTGGATTTGCCATTTGTTTTAGTTTAGCGAGTGACTTCTCTGCACGTTGCTCCTGCAAAAAGCCTAGTAAGCTATTGATCAAAACAATGATTATAATAACAATTGCATCAACGATTTCACCTAAGAAAGCTGCAATAAATGTTGCAATTAAAAGCACAATCACCATAAAATCTTTAAATTGTTTAAAGAAAAGGGTGATTCCTAATTGACGTTTCGGTTCAACGAGTTGATTCTTACCGAATTGTTTTAATCTTTGTTTGACTGTCCTATTAGATAATCCACTATCAACTTGACTACCTAGATGATTTAATATGTCATGAACGGTGTTTGCATACCATTTCATAAAGTATCCCCCCAATACCTTTCGCTCGTATTGATCATATGCATGTCCCATTCAAAACATGCTATAATATGTGAAACGAGGTGATTACTATGGCATTTGACGGTATTGTTACTCATGCAGTAGCAAAACAATTGAATCAAGAACTTGCTACTGGTCGAATCTTAAAAATATTTCAACCGACTAGTACAGAATTAATTTTATTAATCAGAAATAATCATGAGAATTATCAACTTTTATTATCAGCACACCCAAGCTATGCACGTCTTCATTTAACTAAGACAAAATATCAAAATCCAGCTGAACCACCGATGTTCTGTATGGTCTTAAGAAAACATCTAATTGGTAGCTATATTGAAGCCATTGAACAATATAAAAATGAACGGATTATTGAGTTTTATTTCCGCGGAAAAAATGAAATTGGAGATAAAGTTAGAAAAAAACTGATCATTGAAATCATGGGGAAACATAGTAATATTATTTTACTCGATCAGGAGAATGACCATATACTCGATAGCATTAAACATATATCTCCGAATCAAAGTCGCTATCGGACTGTCTTACCTGGACAAATTTATCATTATCCACCACACCAAAATAAATTAAATCCTTTTGAGATGGATCAATCTACCATCTTAAAAATTCTTACCGAATCAGATAAAACATTAGCAGAAACACTTGTTCTTTCTTTTATGGGAATCTCACCTCTCTTTGCAGATGATATCTTAAATTGTGCAAAAGAGTCTACTCCTGAAGCTGTTACCGAGCAATTTCTCAAACGACTTACTCAAGTTAAAGAAAACAAGTTATCACCAGTTATCAATCGAGATAAGAAAGAAGACTTTCATGTATTTAAACTTGACTCTTTTAAGGGGGAAATTGAAAGATTCGAAACAGTTAGTGAATTACTTGATTTATTTTATCAAGACAAAGCCGCCCGTGATCGTGTTAAACAACAAGTTAGTGACTTAAGCCGATTATTAAAAAACGAATTAGAACGTAATCAACGGAAAATAAAAAAACAGCAACAATCTTTAAATAAAGCAAAACAAGCAGAACAATATCAAAAACAAGGTGAACTCTTAACTGCTCATCTACATTTAGTTAAAAAAGGTGATCAGCAGATCACGGTTACCGATTACTATGACCCAAATCAAGCTGAGCTAACGATTCCATTGAACCCTAATAAAACACCAAGTCAAAACGCACAAAGTTATTTTAAAACCTATCAAAAATTAAAAACATCAAAAAGTAAACTTAAGATAGAAATTAGAAAAGCCAAGGCTGAAATCAATTACTTTGAGCAATTGATCCAGCAATTGGATCAAGCACGTCTCGAGGATATTGAAGAAATAAGAAATGAACTAAGAGAAGAAGGCTATTTAAAAGAAAAGCGTGGTAATAACAAACGGAAGAATAAGTCGAAAAAACCAAGCCCTGAACAGTTTTTTGCTTCTGATGGAACACCTATTTATGTCGGACGAAATAATAAGCAAAATGACTATCTAACAACTAAGATGGCTGAATCTCGGGATATTTGGCTACATACTAAAGATATTCCTGGTTCACACGTACTTATTCGCTCACATATACCAAGTAAAGAAACGCTTGCAGAAGCTGCACAATTAGCCGCTTTATTCTCTAAAGCAAGTCAATCCTCTAAAGTCCCAGTGGATTATACAGAGGTGCGTCATGTTAGAAAACCGAATGGAGCTAAACCAGGCTATGTTATTTATGATCAACAAAAAACATTATTTGTCACTCCAGATCGATCCTTGATTAATCAATTAAAAGAAAAACCTAAAGAAAGCCAGTAAAATTAACTGGCTTTCTTACATGACCAAAACTAGAATCTAAAGTGAACCTTCACTCAGTAAGTTTACCAAAAAAAGGCGAATTTTTTTATTTTGATGACGCAAGCGCAATTTTTACTCAGTGAGACTAGTTATGTCCCAGCATCATTTTATAAACAAGAAGGTATTCCCCCTGTTTTGACTCATCAACTTCAATATTCTTTTTATATTCACTGTAAAAATAGTCATGGTTCCTTGTAACTCCATGCCAATTAGACCCGCGGAAAGCGACCACCTTGAGTGAAAATCAACGGTGCATCCTACTAGGTAAGTTGTTTGACTTTTAATGACTAACCTTGAATTAGGCTTTAAGTCATATTATACAACATAAAAAGCAACCTAGATCTGACCTTATAGATCCAAGTCGCCTTTTTACTTTTTCAGTGGCCTCGTCGGTAGTTAATTTTTGATCTTAACTTCGGGGTGTTTGATCACCATATAAGTTTCTTCTTTAACCTAGTTGATTACACCAATCAATCAGACTTTTCGCCTCGGCTTCAGTAATTTCCCCTTTATTAACCAGCAATTCAACTAATTGATTAAAATTTGCTAGTGTATAGTAAGGTATATTTGCTTGATTGAAAACATCATTAGTTCTTTTTAGTCCATAACTAAAAATAGCAAAGACCGCTTCTACAATACCTCCAGCCGCTTCAATGGCTTTAACAACAGAAAGTACTGATCCTCCCGTTGAAATTAAATCTTCAACTACCACCACATGATCCCCTGGTCGAATAACACCTTCGATTTGATTCCCTTTTCCATGTGCCTTTGCTTGGCCTCTGACATAGATCATTGGTTTATCTAATCGATCGGCTAGCCAAGCAGCATGTGGAATCCCCGCTGTCGCACAACCAGCAATAACATCAATCTTTAATTGTTTTGTTTTGATTTCTTCAATGAAACCTTCAATTATTTTATTTCTAATCTTTGGATAAGAAATCGTCAAACGGTTATCACAATATATGGGTGATTTAATTCCTGATGTCCAAGTAAATGATCGATCAGGTTTAATTTGAATCGCATCAATTTCAATTAGTTCTGTTAATATGTGATTGGTTAACTCTGTCATGCATTCCACTCCTCTTTTGCTGTTAAATAAGCCTTTTTTGGATGATCGGCTAAGGTAATACTCCGACCGATCACGAGTGCATCTGCCCCGTTTCTTTTTGCCAAACTTGGAGTTGCAACCCGTTTTTGGTCATTTGAATGACTATTTAATAGTCGGATTCCTGGGGTGACCGCTAAGAACTGATCACCACAAACTGCTTTTAATGCCTTGACTTCATGAGCCGAACATACGACTCCATCTGCCCCATTATCTTGTGCAAGTTTAGCTAAATGAACAACTGTCTCTTCAACTGAACTTTGAATTTTTAATTCTTGTTTAAGTACCTCTTCTTGAATCGAAGTTAATAAGGTAACAGCTAATAAATCTGGTATATTTGAGCCGTTTGCACCGTCAAGAAGTCCCGCCTTCGCAGCCTGAATCATTTCACCACCACCTAAGCCGTGAACATTAGTCAATGCAACGTCTAACTTAGCAATATTCTTCATTGCCTTATAAATGGTTGTTGGAATATCGTGAAGTTTAATATCTAAGAAAACCTCATGGCCACGATCACGCAACCGTTTCACAACATCTGGTCCTTCTCGATAAAATAACTCCATCCCCACTTTTACAGCAACTTGATCAAGTTGATACTTTACTAAAAATAACTCCGTCTCTTGCCAGTTTTTAAAATCTAAAGCAAGATATATTGGACGATTCATTAATGATGCCCCCCTCCAATTGCTTCCTTTGCCGAGCTAAAGCCGTACTTTGCTAAACAAGCTGGTAATTGATCAATTATATCCGAACAAATCATCGGATTCTGAAAATTAGCTGTCCCTATTGCAACAGCACTAGCACCAGCTAGTAAGAACTCTAACACATCCTCAACTTTTGATACCCCTCCCATACCGATGATTGGGATTTTAACTGCTTGATAGACTTGGTAGATCATTCGGATTGCAATTGGCTTAATTGCGGGGCCTGTTAAACCACCTACTTGATTTGCTAATAGGGGTTGTCTCCGATTTAAGTCTATTTGCATACCTGTTAATGAGTTGATCATTGTAATTCCATCTGCTCCAGCTTGTTCAACAGCTTTAGCAATACTAACAATATCAGTTACATTTGGTGATAATTTAACATAAACAGGAACATGACTTGCATTTTTAACTCGTCTAGTTACTTCAGCTGCAACTTCAGGGACTGTTCCAAACTGAACACCACCCTCTTTCACATTTGGACATGAAATATTCAGCTCAATTGCTGCAATATCAGTTGTCTGACGTAAACTTTCAGTCACACTTTCGTACTCGTCAATTGTACTCCCAGCAACATTAGCAACCACCGGTAAATCATACTGTTTTAAAAAAGGGAGTTCTTCCTTGATGATCTTTTCAACTCCTGGATTTTGAAGACCAATCGCATTTAACATTCCCGAATAGGTTTCCGCAACTCGTGGTGTTGGATTTCCCAAACGTGGTTTAAGCGTTGCTGCTTTTATCATAACTGCCCCTAATTTACTAAGATCATAAAATTGACAGTATTCTTTACCAAAGCCAAAACAACCTGAAGCTGGCATAATCGGATTTTTTAAGTTTAGCCCTGGTATCTCTATTGATAAGTCCATTATAAAATCACCTCATTTACTTTAAACACCGGACCATCCACACAAACCTTTTTGTATTTTGATTTGTCTGCCGATGACACGATACAAGCATAACAAGCTCCAATCCCGCAGCCCATCCGTTCTTCAAGAGAAATATAGCCCGGGAAATGATTCAATTGATTTTGAACTGCTTTTAACATCGCCTTTGGTCCACAGCTAAAGTAATAGTCAAAATCAAGTGTTTCCTTCTCAATAACGTCTGTGACAAAGCCCTTGCTACCATAGCTACCATCATTTGTCGTTACATAGCATTTTCCCATGCGATTAAACTCATCATGATAAAAAACGTCATCCTTAGTTTGGAATCCTAAAATTGTTGATACTTCAACATCTTTTTCAACTAACTTCTTCGCAAGATAATAGAGCGGGGGAACCCCAATACCGCCACCGATCAAAAGTGCCTTGCTAATCTTAAGCTCATCAATTGGATAACCATTTCCACATGGAATAAGGACATCCAGTAACTGACCTGGTTGTAGTTGCGCTAAAGCTTTCGTTCCATCACCAAACTGTTTAAATATAACTGTTAGAATTTGCTTTTCAATATCGATATTAGCGATTGAGATTGGGCGTCGAAGCATGTGTTCCGTTCCATGATTGACTCTAATATGAATGAATTGTCCAGGTTGAAATTTGCTTAATCTTTCTAAGTCCAGTCTTAGATCAAGTTTAACTGTTTGGTTAGCGATAAAGTCGATTCCGTCGATTACAACCTTTAATTGTTCCATTAGCGAATAACCTCCTCTTTATCAACGACTGGTTGAACAGTAAACGTAGTAGAGTCGATCACATCTAATATGGCTATTGCCGTATCAAGGCTTGTTAAACAAGCTATCCCATTTTCTACTGCCGTACGTCTAATTTTAAAGCCGTCAGAACGTGGTTTTTTTCCGGATGTAAGTGTATTGATCACAAATTGCACTTTCTTTTGCTTAATCTTTGTAAGCAAATTGACTTTTTCTGAACCAATTTTCCCAACCTCTTGAACCTTTACACCATGTGTATTTAAATACTGTGCCGTTCCTGATGTAGCAAATATATCAAATCCAATGCTTTGAAAACGTCTTGCAATCGGTAAAGCCTCTGCTTTGTCTTTATCGGCAATAGTCATTAAAATCGCACCTTCAAATGGAATGGCTAACCCTGAAGCAGTTAAACCTTTAAACAGTGCCTTAGCTAATGTTTTATCCCTACCAATGACCTCCCCAGTAGACTTCATTTCTGGACCAAGTATTGTATCAACACTCTTTAGTTTTTCAAATGAAAAAACAGGTACTTTTACTGAAACATAGTCGGCCTCAGGTAACAAACCGCTTTGATAACCTAATGCTTGTAATTGGTCACCCAAAATAGCTCTCGTAGCCAATTTGGCCATTGATAGTCCTGTGATTTTACTTAAGAAAGGAATCGTTCGACTTGCACGTGGATTAACTTCTAATACATAAACTTCTTGTTTATGCACAACAAATTGAATATTAATTAATCCTTTAATCTTAAGAGATTCAGCAATTTTAATCGTGATATCAATCAGCTTTTGTTTTGTCGTTTGATCAATTCTTTGAGTTGGATAAACAGCAATCGAATCACCTGAATGGACACCAGCTCGTTCTATATGTTCCATTATTCCAGGGATTATTGTTGTTTTACCATCGCTAATCGCATCAACCTCAACTTCAATTCCTGTTAAATATTTATCAATCAGCACAGGATGTTTTCGTTTAATATGGGTTGTTTTTTCCAAATATGTTTCCAGTTCATTTTCATTATAAACAATTTCCATTTGACTACCACCGATTACATACGATGGTCTGACAAGAACCGGATAACCAATTTGTTTTGCTACTTCAACCGCTTGATTGAGTTCTAAAACGCTCTTTCCTTTTGGTTGTGGTATGTTTAATTTTGATAATAACTGTTCAAATTTATCTCGATCCTCTGCTCGATCAATGCTTTCAAGTGATGTCCCTAATATCCGAACGCCCCTTCTAGTTAAACCTTCGGCCAAATTAATTGCTGTTTGACCACCAAATTGGACGATGACTCCCAAAGGTTGTTCCAACTGAACCACATGCATGACATCTTCTAAAGTTAAAGGTTCAAAATATAGCTTATCAGAGGTACTAAAATCTGTTGAAACCGTTTCAGGATTACTGTTAATAATGATTGCTTCATATCCCTGTTCTTTTAAAGCTAAGACAGAATGAACTGTTGCATAATCAAATTCGATCCCTTGTCCAATTCGGATCGCTCCTGAACCGATTACCAAAACTTTCCTCTTTGAGGAACAAATAGACTCCTGTTCCTCTTCGTAGCTACTGTAAAAGTAAGGTGTATTTGATTCATATTCAGCTGCACATGTGTCTACTTTTTTATATACTGGCTGAATATCGAAGTCCTTTCTTTTATTATAAATATCATCTTCAGATAATCCTGTTATTCTTGCTATTTGTCGATCAGAAAAGCCTATTTTTTTTGCATTTAATAATTGGTTAAGATCAAATTTATTCAATGCTAATTGTTTTTCAAACTCGATTATATTTTGAATTTTAGTTAAAAAGTAGCGATCTATTCTTGTTAATTGGAAAATTTCCTCAACATCAATATGACGACGAAATAGTTCAGCAATGATAAAAATCCTTTGGTCATCTGTTGCCATCAGCTTTCTCTTTAAATCTGATGTCGGTAGATTAACTAAGTCAGCTTGATAAAAGTCCCCGTCAGTAAAGTCTAAAGAGCGAATCCCCTTCAAAAATGACGTTTCGAAAGTTCTACCAATTGCCATTACCTCACCCGTTGCCTTCATTTGTGTCCCTAGTGTCCGATTGCCATTGGTAAATTTATCAAAGGGGAATCGCGGAAATTTTGTAACAACATAGTCTAGGGTAGGTTCAAATAAAGCATATGTTGTCTTTGTCACTGGATTGATGATTTCATCAAGAGTCAGACCAACTGCGATTTTGGCTGCAATTTTTGCTATCGGATATCCTGTTGCTTTAGAGGCTAAAGCAGAAGAACGGCTGACACGAGGGTTAACCTCAATAATGTAATAATTAAAGCTATCTGGATCAAGGGCTAATTGAACATTGCAGCCTCCTTGGATTTTTAATGCTCTTATAATTTTCAATGATGCTAGGCGTAATAATTGATATTCCCGGTCACTTAAGGTTTGTGATGGGGCAACAACGATCGAATCACCAGTATGAATTCCAACTGGATCAATATTCTCCATATTACAAACAACGATAGCTTGATCATTTTGATCACGCATGACTTCATATTCAATTTCTTTATATCCCGCAATATTTCGTTCTATCAAGCATTGATGAACGGGAGATAGACTCAATCCACCACGAGTAACTTCCTTTAATTCTTCTTCGTTATAACACATGCCACCACCTGTTCCACCAAGGGTGTAGGCTGGTCTTACAATTAAAGGATATCCTATCTTTTCTGCAAATAATAATGCCTGATCAACCGTGTTAACAATCTCACTTTCAGGAACTGGTTCATTTAAGTCGTGCATAAGTTGACGAAACTTTTCCCGGTCTTCAGCTAATTGAATCGCTTCTAAACTTGTACCGAGTAATTCAGTTTGGTATTTTTCTAGCACACCATGCTCGTCTAACTCAATTGCTAAATTTAAGCCAGTTTGTCCACCTAGGGTAGGTAATATTGCATCTGGTCTTTCCTTACGAATAATTTTCGTTAAGTAGTCAACTGTTAGGGGCTCCATATAGACTGTATCTGCAACTGTTTGATCTGTCATAATTGTTGCTGGATTTGAGTTGGCTAATACCACTTCATAGCCTTCTTCTTTTAAAGACTGACAAGCTTGCGTTCCAGAATAATCAAATTCAGCGGCTTGTCCAATAATAATTGGACCTGATCCAATCACTAATATTTTTTTGATATCTGTACGTTTCGGCATTAAATGATCCCCTTTCTATCGGTGCTAAATTGACTAATCTCTATTATAAATTGGTCATATAGGTCTTTTGTATCTTCAGGTGCTATCGTGCTTGTCGGCAAATATTGAACCGAAAAAGCCGGTCTATCTTGATGGCGTAATCCCATTACAGTTCCATCGTTTAAATCACTATGTGTTAAGATGAGCTTGGTATCCTTAAGTGATGATTTAGTCACTTTATAAATATGATTTTGACTAGTTAAACACGTCTTTTTACTCATTATGTTTTTCACAGGGCGATTTGAGCCATGATGGCCGAGATCCATTTTTTCTGTATTAGCTCCACATGCTAGAGCCAATAATTGATGCCCTAAGCAAACCCCAAATATCGGGAATTGATCGATCAAGTCTCGAATGGTTTCGATTGCTTCTGGAAGATCTTTTGGATTGCCGGGCCCATTAGATAACATAACACCATCCGGTTTTAAGACTTGGATATTTTCAGCTGTATAATGGTATGGAACGACAGTCACATGACAATCTCGTTTGATTAATTGACGGATAATACCATGTGTCATACCATAATCAATCAAAATGATATGTTTACCATCCCCTGGGATTACATATGGACTTTTTGTCGAAACTTGTTTGACCTGATCGGTGACAGGTGGTTCCCACTTAACTTCAACATCATCAATTTTATTTGAATATTCGGTTAATACAGCCCGCATAATCCCATTTTTACGAATATGTTTCATTAATTGTCTCGTATCAATACCAGCAATACCGGGAATTTTATTAGCTTTTAAATAACTATCCATCGATTGATCTGAGCGAAAGTTTGATGGATGCTCACAGATCTCCTTTACAACTAGTCCATGTAAGGATGGCTGAACAGATTCAAAATCTTCACGATTAATGCCGTAGTTTCCGATTAAAGGATATGTCATTAAAACAATTTGACCACAGTAAGATGGATCTGATATGGTCTCCTGATATCCAGTCATTCCATTATTGAATACTAACTCTCCTTGTTTTGATCCTGAATAGCCAAATGCCTTCCCGATAAAACGGGTCCCATCTTCTAATATCAATTGTCTCTTCATATCATTTCAACCTCCCGATAAACGATTTGGCCATTTACAATTGTTAGTAGGGGTTTCCCAGTAACATCCCACTTAGCAAATGGTGTGTTTCTTCCTTTTGATTGAAAAGCTTCTGGAGTAATTGACCACTTGTGATCTAAATCAATTAGGACAATGTCTGCGTCTTGTCCGATCTCTAGTCTCCCTTTTTGTAAAGCAAATACATCAGCAGGCTTTATCGTCATCCAATCAATAAGCTGCTTAAGTGTACACTTACCCGTTTGTACAAAATTTGTATATAATAGTGCAAATGCTGTTTCTAGCCCAACAATACCAAATGGTGCTTGTTCTAACGTTCTTGATTTTTCAACGGCAGTATGTGGGGCATGATCTGTTGCAATTAAATCAATCGTTCCATCAAGTAACCCCTCCCATAGCGCTTCTTGATCTGCTCTTGATCGTAAAGGTGGATTCATCTTAAAGTTTGTATCTCTCGTCTTAATATCAGTTTCATTTAACAATAGATGATGTGGTGTTACTTCCGCAGTCACATGAATTCCCGCTCGTTTAGCATCACGAATCACACGAACAGATTCTTTTGTGCTAACATGACAAACGTGATAATGGCAACCAGTCGCCTCAGCAAGTAACACATCACGCGCAATTTGAACAGATTCACAAATGGAAGGTATGCCGTTAACACCCAATCTTTCACTAACCTCACCTTGGTGAACACTTCCATTATTAATTAATGAATTATCTTCACAATGGGCAACAATTGGTTTATTTATCTGCTTGGCAAATCGCATCGCCGCCAACATCTGGTCTGCTGTTTGAATCCCGACACCATCATCAGTAAAGGCAAACACTCCCTGGTCTCCAAGACTTTGAAAATCAACCAGTTCCTTTCCTTGTAAGCCTTTTGTTATTGAACCATATGGAAGAACATGAACGCGTGCGTGTTTATTGATTCTTTCTAAAATACCTGCCAGATTTTCCTTACCGTCTGGTACTGGATTTGTATTGGGCATCGCACAAATTGTTGTGTAACCACCATTAGCAGCGGCTCTTGTCCCTGTTTCAATGGTTTCTTTCGCTTCCCCACCTGGTTCACGTAGATGGACATGAACATCAATAAAACCTGGGGCAATTAATTTTCCATCCGCTTCAATAATGATATCATCAGGTTTTTTAGTAATATGCTCTGATATATCGGTTATTTTCCCCTGTTCAATTTTTATATCTATTTTTTTTGCCTTAATATGAGTTAACATGTGCGTACATTGTTTGATAATTGTCGCCATTTTCTTGCCCCTCCTTATTTAATAAATAATCAAGAACCGCCATTCTTGCATAAACTCCATATTCCATCTGTTTGAAAATCCTCGAACGTTTGCATTCAACTAATTGATCATCAATTTCTATATCTCGATTGACTGGGGCCGGATGCATAATGATTGCATTCTGCTTCATCCGCTTTTCCCGTTCAATTGTTAAACCGTATTTGTTTAAATACTCATTTGCTTCAACAACTTTTGGTTGATCATGTCGCTCTGATTGAATCCGCAGTAACATCACGACATCACACATTTCAATAGCTTCATCTAATTCAACATAAGGAAAATCCAATCGATCATCTTGCCATTCTGGTTTAGACGAAAGATATACATTAGCACCTAATGTGCGAAGTGCATATGCATTTGACCGTGCAACACGGCTATGAATAATATCACCAACGATAAGTACATTTAGGCCCTTCAAATCACCGAATTCTTTGTACATTGTATATATATCTAGCAAGGATTGTGTTGGGTGTTCACCTGCACCATCACCAGCATTAATTACTGGTACATCTAACTGTTCAGCTAACTTCTGTACAGCATTATCTAAGGAATGTCGAATAACAATTGCCTCTGCACCAATTGATATAACAGTCTTTGCAGTATCATAAACAGATTCTCCTTTACGTACACTTGAGTAATCGACTTGGAAGTCAATCACCTCAAAACCTAATTTTCTCTCAGCTACTTCAAAACTTAATTTTGTCCGCGTACTTGGTTCATAAAATAAATTTGTAATAAAACGTTTTTTATCCTTTTCCTGTTTTGGTAGCTCTCCCTCAGCAAACCGATCTGTTTGTTTAAGTAAGTACATTATTTCATCTGCAGTTATGGCTTTCATTGAGACAAAGTTATTCATTCATATTCACCTCGTTAAATAATTTTTTTCATACGTATTTGCTTATAAAAAAGACTAGCTATACCAAAGTGGGCTAGTCTATAAATGGTTATTCTTGTGTTTGATTTGACTCAAACATATTTCCATTGCCATATCCAGATTCTTTACCTGGCAATGCTAAATTTAGGATAACGCCAATGATAGCTGCAAGTGCCATCCCAGCAAATTCAAAGTTTAAACCAAAGATGGAGAATCTGATTAAAGCCCCGCCTATACCGATTACCAATATTGTTGAAGCAATAATAAGATTACGATTGTTCCCTAAGTCTATTTGGTTATCAACAAGCATTCTTAATCCACTTGAAGCAATAATTCCAAATAGTAATATTGAAACGCCACCCATTACTGGAGAAGGGATTGACATAATGACATCTGCAATAATACCAATAAATCCGAAGATAATAGCAAGCACAGCAGCTCCAGCAATCACAAAAACACTAAAGATTCTAGTAATGGCTAAAACGCCAATGTTTTCACCATAAGTCGTATTTGGCGGCCCACCCAAACATGAAGCAATGATAGTAGCAACTCCATCACCTAAAAGCGAACGGTGTAAACCTGGTTCTTTAATAAAGTTTCGTCCAACTACTTTTGATAGCACCATTTGATCACCAATATGTTCATTTATTGTAACAAGTGCTATCGGAACCATAACTGCAACAACACTCCAGTTGATGACTTCAAAAGGCGAGTAGTGAACAAAAGGTATAACAAACTCAGGTAATACAAAGACAGCACCAAAGAACTCCCCAACTGAATTTGCACTAATAATTTGATTCCAACTTTCAGATATAGCTGTCGTATCAACAATTCCAACAATAAGTGCATATATATACCCTACAATAATTCCGATTAAAATGGGGATTAAGCCGAAAAAGCCTTTAAAAAATAGTGAACCTATGATTGTTACTAGTAAAGTAAGCATAGCGACTGAAAAGTGTTTCCCACTATAAGCCCCATCAACATTCATTGCCATATCAATTGCAGTCGGTGCTAAACCAAGACCGATTACAATGATGACTGGTCCTACAACGATTGGAGGTAAAATATTCATTAACCAATCCAAACCAAAGGCAGCAATTAATAATGCAAGTACACCATAGACTAAACCAGACATAAAACTACCGACCATTGCTGCTGGAACACTGGCATCATTAATCGCAGTTATAAGCGGTGTAATAAAGGCAAAACTTGACCCTAGGTAAGCAGGGATCTTTCCTTTTGTTATAAGTAAATATGCAAGTGTCCCTGTTCCACTTGAAATAAGTGCAACTGATGGGGATAAGCCGGTAAGAAACGGAACAAGCACCGTTGCACCAAACATTGCAAACAAATGTTGTAAACTCAACATCAACCATTTTGATTTTTTCGGAACATCTTCTACATCCATTACCATATCCAATCTTTTCATCTTATACTTCCTCCTCTTTCTATCCCTTAGGCCAATTAATTATTCTAAGCAATCTTAATGATTAAAAATCTTTTTAATAGCTATCAAAAAACCTCTTTGCAAAGTTGCAAAGAGGTTTTTAAAGCATGTGTAAACACAGCTATCCCTATACAACCTTGCAAGCCTCACGGGGCTCGATTTAAAGGTTTCTATGAACAGTTCTTTATTTTTGATAAATACTAACTAAATCTGTACCATCCGTTTCTTCTAACGTCACATTCACAACCTCAGACTGAGCGGTTGGAATATTCTTTCCTATAAAGTCAGCTCGAATGGGTAGTTCCCGATGACCGCGGTCAACTAATACGGCTAATTGAATTTGGGCTGGGCGACCAAAGTCAATCAATGCATCCATAGCAGCCCGAACAGTTCGACCTGTATATAAAACATCATCAACAAGAATGACCTTTTTCTGATCGATATCAATACGGAGCTGGTCAATATTTACTGTTGGCTCTGCTTGTTCAGTAACATGGCTCAAATCATCACGATAAAGCGTAATGTCTATTTCACCAATCGGAACTTCGATCCCTTCGATCTGCTTGATTTTTGATTGTAACCTTTCAGCCAGAGGGATTCCTCGTGTCTTTATTCCAACTAAAATAAGATTTTCAACACCTTTATGGTGCTCAAGTATTTCATGTGCAATTCGTGTCAATGCTCGATTAATAGCTGGTTGATCTAAGACATCTGCCTTCCTTTTCACTACTCTATACCTCCTCTTAAGCTGATTAAAGTTATTTTGATTTCACAATGATAATCATAAAATTCACATAAAAAATCCCTTTTCTCCGCGTGGGAAAAGGGATTTGAATAAACGATAGCTATCCAAATAAACGATTCATTCCTTTTCAGCCTCACGGGACTGTAGTTAAAGGTTTTCTTATTAAACTTATTATTTCAGATTTTTAATGCAAAGTCAATAGCTTTCTCGTGCTTTTGCTAAATAGTGATTAAAGCTTGCTGGTGGGTCAACCTTAAATTCAAGCCACTCCTTCGTTTGTGGATGTTGAAAGGCTAACGCCTCCGCATGTAGAGCTTGACCATCACCCTTAATTGATTTTCTTTGTCCATATTTAGGATCTCCAACAATTGGGAAGCCAATATATTTCATATGGACGCGGATTTGATGCGTACGTCCAGTTTCAAGCTTACACCTGATTAGAGTAAACTTTTGATTTATACGTTCAATCACCTCGAAATGAGTCACTGCTTCTTTACCATTCGAGACAACTGACATGCTTTGGCGATCTTTCGGATTTCTACCAATCGGCGCCTTAATTGTACCATATTCATGTGGAATCGCACCATGAACGAGTGCAAGATAAGAGCGTTTGACCTTTCTTTGTTTAAGTTGATCTGCTAATGCCAGGTGGGCCTGATCATTTTTGGCAACAATTAATAGACCGCTTGTATCTCGATCAATTCGATGAACAATACCAGGGCGTATTTCTCCATTGACTTTTGACAGGTGTTCAGTATGAAATAAGAGTCCATTAACCAGTGTTCCAGAACGATGGCCAGAAGCTGGGTGAACCACCATTCCTTTTCTTTTATTGACAATAATGATGTCATTATCTTCATAAATAATATCTAAATTAAGTGATTCAGGTTCTATTTGTATCTCTTCTACCTCTGGTTCTTCCCATGTAACGATCTGTCCAGTTTGACAGCGATAATTAGCTTTTACTATTTTCCCATTTACCTTCACTAATCCCGCCTTAATCCAATTTTGAATTTGTGCCCTTGATGAATCAGTTAACAGCTTACTCAATAACTTATCTATCCGAATATTTTCATTGGCCGAATCTATCACATGTTCATTATACGTCATTTTTTTTAGCGCCCTTTCCAAACTCATCTTTGACAATTATAATCCCAATTATAATGACTCCAATAACTAGTGCAGAATCAGCAAGGTTAAAAATAGGGTAGCTATAAGAACCGAAATAAACATCAATAAAATCAACAACTTCCTGATACATTATTCGATCGATAAAGTTACCGATTGCACCACCTAGAACTAGTCCTAAACCTACACCGAGCCATCTATTTGTTTTTGCATATTTTTGGATGTAATAAACGATCATGGCGATAACAATCACAGTAATAATATAAAAAAACACCATTTGGCCCGCTAAAATACCCCATGCTGCCCCTGAATTTCGATGCGAAGTTATGTATAAGAAATTGTCAATAATCGAAATGCTCTCTTTTACTTCCATATTCGTTAAAACAAGCCACTTTGTAAATTGGTCAATCAAAATAGTTAATAAAGCTAACAAATAATAAATCATCTATACCCTCCATCATCCAACGTCATATATTTGCATTTTAGCATATTTATAATTGAAAAGGGAAATAACTTAAAGGAATTTCTTTCAACTTATTTAAAATGGATTAGTAAAGCGTTCAGATAGTGAAACTAACTGAACGCTTTTAGTATTTTTAATAATATTCTTCAACAATACTTGCACATCTATCACAAAGATCTGGATGTTGATTATCTTTTCCAACTGTATCAGAAACTACCCAACAACGATCACATCTATCTTCATTATACTTTTCAACTTGTACATGAACATAATCATATCCACCTGGCTGATCGCTGATCTCAGTTTCAAGTTCAACTTTTGAAACAATAAATAATTGGTCAAGTCGATCGATGTCAGTTAGTAAAGCTTTTGTTTCTTCATCCTTTGGAGTAAGGACAATTTTTGCTTCAAGCGATTTACCAATCACCTTATTTGCTCTTGCTTCTTCAAGTGCTTTTAAGACATCATCTCGAACAGCTACAAAATGATCCCATTTTTCAATTAGAGCTTGGTCATTACCTATCTTACGAACTTGAGGCATATCTGTTAATTGAACATATTTTTCTTCTTTATGCGGTATATGACTCCAAACCTCTTCAGCCGTATGTGTTAGTATTGGTGTAATCAATTTGACCAAGCTGATTAAAGTTTCATAATAAACCGTTTGTATCGAGCGACGTCGATGGCTGTTCTCTGGCTCAATATAAAGAATATCTTTAGCAAAATCTAAATAGAAAGCACTTAACTCCTGTGAACAGAATTGATGGACTTGATTGTAAACCATTGAAAAATCATAGTTATCATAAGCATTTAAAACTTTATCTATAACCTGTTGTAATTTAACTAACATATATTGATCTAATTCTTCAAGTTGGTCATCTGCTACTTTATTTACATTCGGATCAAAGTCAGCTAAGTTACCTAGTAAAAAGCGGAATGTATTTCTAATTTTACGGTAACCTTCAGATGTTTGTTTCATAATATCATCTGATATACGAACATCTGCTTGATAATCAACAGATGCGACCCAAAGTCTTAATATATCTGCACCGTATTGTCTCATTATTTTTGCCGGTACAACAACATTACCAACTGATTTACTCATTTTACGTCCATCACCATCTAGTACAAATCCATGACTTATTACAGTTTTATATGGGGATTTACCAGTTACAGCAACAGATGTTGAAATTGAAGAATTAAACCAACCGCGATATTGATCCGATCCTTCTAAATAAATATCAGCTGGTCTTTTTAATTCTTTATTCTCTGACAATACCCCTTGATGTGATGAACCAGAGTCAAACCAAACATCCATTATATCCATTTCTTTAGTGAATGTTCCACCAGGACTATGTTCAGATGTAAAGCCATCTGGTAACAAGTCTTTTGTCTCCCATTCAAACCAGATATTAGACCCATGTTGACGGAATAGATTAGCGACATGGTTAATTGTTTCATCAGTAATAATTGGTGTTTGATCCTCTCCATAAAACACTGGGATCGGAACACCCCAAACTCTTTGTCTTGAAATACACCAATCTCCACGATCTTTTACCATGTTAAACAGACGTGTTTCACCCCATTTAGGTAGCCAATTCACTTGACCGATTTCTGCTAGAATATCAGAGCGGAAATCTTTGATTGAAGCAAACCACTGATTCGTAGCACGATAAATAACCGGTTTCTTTGTTCGCCAATCGTGTGGATAGGAGTGCGTAATAAATGATAGTGAGAGTAGTGCACCCTTAGTTTCTAATAAGTCAGTAATTTCTTTATTGGCGGCATCATAGAATAAGCCCTCAAAGCCTGGTGCCTCAGCTGTAAAGACCCCTTTTTCATCGACTGGACAAAAAGCTTCCAAGCCATATTCCCGTCCAACATTAAAGTCATCCTCACCGTGACCGGGTGCAGTATGAACGAGTCCAGTACCACTATCAAGCGTTACGTGATCAGCCAAGATGATTAATGAATCACGATCATAAAATGGATGTTTAGCAACAAGTCGATCAGCTTCACTTCCCTTGAAGGATTGAACAATATGATAGTCTTCCCACACAAGTTCTTTAGCCACTGATTCCAAGAGTTCCTCTGCAACGATTAACTTCTCGCCATTTACCTTAACAACAACATAGGTTAGATCTGGATGAACAGCAATTGCTAAGTTAGCAGGTAAAGTCCATGGAGTTGTTGTCCAAATTACAAATCGCTCATCTCCAGTTAATAATTCTCCACCTTCTTTTACATCAAATGCAACATAAATAGACGGAGAACGCTTATCTTGATATTCAATTTCAGCTTCTGCCAATGCGGATTCAGAAGACGGTGACCAATAAACAGGTTTTAAACCTTTGTATAGATACCCTTTTTTAGCCATTACTCCAAATACTTCAATTTGTGCTGCTTCATATTCTTTGTGTAACGTAATATAAGGATTATCCCAATCCCCACGTACTCCTAATTGTTTAAATTGGGTTCTTTGATTATCAATTTGTTTTAAAGCATAATCAGTACATTTTTGTCGAAATTCTGCCGTCGACATTTTTTTTCGATTAACCTTTTTCTTAGCTAATGCCGTCTCAATCGGTAAGCCATGAGTATCCCAGCCTGGTACATATGGTGCATGGAAACCCGTCATCGATTTATATTTCACAATAAAGTCTTTTAAAATTTTGTTTAAAGCATGTCCCATGTGAATATCACCATTTGCAAATGGTGGGCCATCATGTAGTACAAATAAGGGGCGACCTTTTGTTCTTTCCTCGACCATTTGATAAAGATTATCTTGCTCCCATTCTGCTTGCATCTTTGGTTCTTTGTTCGGTAGATTCCCTCTCATCGGAAAATCTGTTTTCGGCATTAATAGCGTTTCTTTATAATCCATTAATGATCCCTCCTAATCTCATTCTGTCCAATAATGATTGGTTTAACAATAGAAATAGCAACTTTCCCCACTTGTGATAGCTTGCTTGATTCTTTTAGAAAATAAAAAAGTTCCCTAATCCCAAAAGGGACGAGAGAACTCGCGGTACCACCCTAGTTAGCTATAAAAAAACATATAACTCACTTAAATCATCATAACGGGATGTCGACCGTCCTATTTTACTTACACCATTGTTCAAATAGGAAGCTTGAGAATGATCTTCAATTATCTTCTTATACTAGGCTCACACCATTTCCTA
The DNA here is from genome assembly GCF_018919165.1 of Amphibacillus sp. MSJ-3. Taxonomy (GTDB): domain Bacteria; phylum Bacillota; class Bacilli; order Bacillales; family Amphibacillaceae; genus Amphibacillus. The sequence continues at coordinate 54,300 of NZ_JAHLQM010000013.1, forward strand.
GTTCGCTAAAATAAGGGGAAATAATTTACTCTTTCTCGCATTGCTGTTCAAATTGTTTGTTTTTTTAAAAAATTAAAATATAATCTCATCTATGAATTATATGTAATCATAGTGAATTCGTCAAGGTGAATTACTTGAAATCTTATTCAGACTCCTCTACTTCATCTTCCAAATCATCGATCTTTAAAAGTTGATCCCAATCTTTATTATCAACAAGTTCAAGTTGTGCTTCAACAAGCATTTTTAACCGTGTTCGAAAAACTTTACCCTGTTTCTTTAATTCCTCTACTTCAATTTCAATTCGTCTTGATTTTTCCAAAGCTTCATTGATTATTCGATCTGCATTTTTTTCTGCTTCCCTAACGATCAACGTGGATTCTTTTGTAGCATTTCCTTTTATTTCTTCCGCTGTTTGTTGGGCAATTAAAATAGATTTGTTTAAGGTTTCTTCGATATTGGTGAAATGACCCAATTGTTCTTGTAAATTCTCTACTTGACGTTTCAGCTCTTTCTTTTCACGAATTACAATTTCAAAGTCTTTAATTACTTGATCTAGAAAATCATTCACTTCATCTTGATCGTAACCCCTTAGGCCTCTAGTAAACTCTTTATTATGAATATCTAATGGTGTCAACGGCACAATGGCCACCTCCTCAATCTTTTAATTGCTGTTGTTATTATATTTCGACATATATATGCAGATTTCCTGCTAATAAAGTGAATCTTCACGCAGTAAGGGAGTTTTTCATCTTCACTGAATGTTAAATAAACAAATCAAGCTTTCACTGACAGTTGATCCGCGAAAAACAATCCTCCTAATGACTTAATCGCGCATAATTAATCCGCCATTTTTGCTTCTTAGTTTGTCCAATGATTTGATTTAATCGACTTCGACCTTTTCCGCGACACGAAATGATATCTCCTAATTCAACAAGAAAAGAAGGATCTTCCACAATCTTAAAGTTGACTTTGACTAAATCTTTTTTTATTAATTCTGTTGCTTGTGTTCTTGAGAGATGATAAAAATGTTTTAAAATAACATCTAAGCGGAGCGAACTAACTGTTGTTTCAAATGTCTTCCAGTCATCCTTGATTAAGATTGCTTGACTAATCGGGATTTTTTTAAATTGAATACTTGCTTTTTTGATTGAAGTTAAGTGTGTAGCAACATATTCACTAATATCAGCACTAGTAATTATTTGAATCCGACCATTATTAGAATCGATAGCCAAATCGCCTAGTTTTTTACGCATAATGCCTAATGATAAAAAAGCACCTAATACATCACGATGCTCAATATTAACAAATTTAACTGGGTAAGAAGCTGTTAATATATCAATCGGGAATGATTCATTTGATACTGTTTCATAATAAGGAGCTAAAAGAGCCTGTTTTCGTTCTGTACCTTCAATGCCACCAAAAAAATGCAAATTTATTTCTTCATCTTGACCAATGATACTTTGATAAATATATTGCTCCCGTGGATCTAAAAAGTCACTATATTTGAGTATATATTGACGTTCAACCTGTTCCCTCCAACTCAAAACCTGATCTATAAAAGGTTGCTCATCTTTACGAAAATGTTGGTAAATATCCATCTTATTTAGTGATCACCTGAAAAATCCAAATAGTACGTCAAGGCCACTTGCAGCAAATTCCAAAACAATTAATGCAACAAGGCCAGAAAAGTCAACCATACCAAGCGGAGGGATCATCTTTCGAAAAGGTTCCAAATAAGGTTCTACAATACTTGCTAAAAATTGGCCAATTGATGATTCTCGCGAACCAGGGAACCACGACATTAAAATATAAATTACAATCGCAAATTGATATAAATTAACTAATCTAAAAATTAACACTTCAATTAGATCCATCTATTTACCACCTTTGTTCCATTTCTTCATCTTCTATAACCTGAGTTATGTTTCCTGTTATCTCTACATTATCTGGTGTACATAAAAAGGTATGTGGGCCTAATTTTTGAATTTCACCTGATACAGCATACACTGTTCCACTGAGGAAATCGACAATGCGCTTGGCTTGTTGATAATCAACGCGTTGCAAATTAATAATAACTGATCGACGATTAACAATATTATCGGCAATATCTTGAGTTTCTTCATATGATCTTGGCTCAGATAAGACAACCTTTGCTTGAGGTTGTACCGATTTTAAACTAACAATATTCTTATTCTCATGTCTATCACTTCGTCTCATGATTTCTTCAGTCTCAGCTGGTTCAATTTCCTCATAATATTCTTCATCTTCTACTGAAAAAAGTGTGCGAAATTTGTTTTTAATGCTCATTTTATCACCTTTACCCTTCTGTTCCGACGATACGATTACCTATTCGAATATGGGTTGCTCCCTCTTCAATTGCAATCTTATAATCATGACTCATTCCCATCGATAGGCCTTGGCACGGTGCATGTGGGTAATTTTTCCCCACAATATAATCACGCAGTTCCCGGAGCTTCCGAAATACCTGGCGTAAAATAATTTGATCGTCTGTATATGGTGCCATTGTCATCAAACCGACGACCTCTACATTAGGAAAGTCCGCCAATGATTCAATAAAAGATTCTACTTCGTTTGGTGCGATACCATTCTTTGTTTTTTCACCACTTACATTTACTTGAACAAAGCAAGGTATTCTTCGCTTAGCTCGTTTATTTATTTCTTTCGCAATAGATAAGCGATCTAGTGCATGAAAATAGTCCATTTTATCAACAATATCTTTTACTTTTCGCGATTGTAAATTTCCAATGAAGTGCCAAATAACATCTTCATTCGTACAAGCCGCTTGTTTTTTTGTTAAACCTTCTAATCTATTTTCAGCAATATTGACAATCTTAGCGTCAATAACTTCCTTTGTTTGTTCTATTGTAACATATTTTGTCACAGCTATCAGTGTAATTTCATCGGTTGATCTACCGACTTTTTGGCAACTTTCTTTTATCTCTTGTTTAACTTTTTCAATATTACTTTCTATGGTCACAATGCTCCCCCTTTTATAAGCATTAACGACAACCAATCAAACCAAGCATTCGGCCTGTCCTACCATGACACGACGATAAGAATAAAATTCCGTAGAATCGTATGTATATTGTTCACTGACTAAGAGGTTTGTTAGACTTTATCCCTTGGTCGATTAACATATATAGATTTTTTTAAAAAAGAATCAATTAAACACTGGTCGTCATTATCAATTATATTACTTACATTATTCTAATAAGTAGGTGGAATTTAATCTATGATATCTTGATTTACCTGATATCGAGCAAAGCCAATCGATGGATCAATTGTGATAAATAGCCTATGAATGTTTACGCCTTCTTTCATCAATCCTTTAGCTATTTCACCGGCAATTCCACGAGCTATACTTCGCCAACCAGCATGAATAATGTAGATCCAAGCTGATACTGGATCATAGTAAGAAACTGGAACACAGTCAGCTGAATAGGCTGTGATTAACACATTGCGGTCTCTTGTCATCAAACCATCAGTTGCTACTATTGTTCCATTTCGTTGGAATGTCTTCTACACCTATCTTTGGATCATGTTTTGAGATGAAAAGGACTTTTGTCTCATGAACTTGTTCTCCTATCCAATATGACCCTAGAGGATAAGCAAGATAGTCTGACATCCTCGCTCTATTTTCTATAACAGATTTTTTCATTACCGTGTAGACTCATCTTAAATGTACCATAAGGTGATCTACTAATACCACCAAAACGAGTTGTTATCTCCCTCTTATTTCAGGGAATTTATCTTTTCATAGTAGAATTTGTTTATAAGGTGGATCATCCTTTAAAAAGCTTGTTTTTTCACGATTAAGCTCTCTATCTAATGATGACACAATATATCTTTCACAATTAGACTAAGGCAAAAATCTATTGCTCGACTCATTACAAAGTATTAGTCATAAGTGAGTATTTTCTTAAAGTTTATTTTATCATATCTTATCTAGATTTTCTCTGACTTTTCATTCAAAGATTGAGTCAAGTAATTGTGGGAGCTTTTTAAGTCTTATTTTATACAACTTTTAGTATCTCATTAATTAATGACTCGGCTTTCTTGACCCGCCTTTGCCAGATACTTTGCTTTCCACGGGCACGACCTCGGGCGCACAGGATGTGGGTCAGTTAGACGTTGCCACAGGACGTGGCGGTTTTAACATTCCTTATTGTTCCACTACCGTGCCGCAATAAGGATTTTCGGACGCGTGGGACTGGGACAGCGGTTACTCGTCCCATCGAAGACCGTTTGCTGTTCCTGTGGGAGTCTAAATATCTTTACATGACTAGATACAATATTAATCACAGTCCTAGTTATTAATGAAATTCATTCAACAAGGCAAGACAATTGACAGCTGGATAATTTCCACTTCAACATCACTACGCTTTATTTTTTAACAAAGATCCAATCGTATAGCCACTCATTCTTCTAATTAAAAAATATAATAGCAATAACAATAAATATTAGTGTTCCCACTACACCAAATGGTAAATCAGAAATGTATTCTCTTAGAGGATAGTGACTATAAAAACCCGATAACATAATAAGTGTGAAAACCAAAATAGCAATCCGTACCGCAACTACATAAGCAATTATTATTTCAGATATGAATAATAAATAAACGGTTTTTTTCTTTATTCCATTTACCATGTATGAATTAAATAAAATGTAGTAATTAGTTAGGTTGTACAGGTTTACCAAAAGGTGGATAAAAATGTAGAATAACCTAAATATATCAATGTCTTATTATAACATTGTTGCTTATATTCTAATACAAAATATGCTAATTATCTCGGTGGAAATTTTAATCTTTATACCTGGTGTTTACTGCATAATAAAAGTTAAGAGTATCGCAACCTAAATATCAGAAGGTTGTACAAAAAAAAGGCTTGCCAGCCCCTTCAAAATACCCTACCGTTAATGGCCGGAGGAAATAAAAGGATGCTAGCAATGCCTGAAATCAATCATATCAATAAATTAAGAAATGTTAAATCTCTTTCCGTCAATGGGCACTGACTTCTCTGGAATAACTGATGTATCAAAGAATTGTTGGTGAACATCTTCGTGACCGATCGCTGGATAGCCCAAAAAAACTTTCCAATGCTACACTGGCATTCCGATGGAAAGGACTTGTAACAGCTAGTTCAATTGCTGAATGCTGTACCACTGAACTCAGCCTTTTTATCTCGTTAAAAGCAAAATATTGATCTAATAAATAGACCCTTTTCGCTTGCTAGCCTGCTCCTAAACATTTTACTCTAACTCATTCAAAACATCTTATTCAACTAAAATAACATCATTTCCTAGTGTAATAATGTTGCTCCAAGGAATGATTATTTCTTCTCGTTTATTAAATAAGTGCCCAAGACTGGAACGACTGCCAATAATGATATCAGTAATTAAACCTGAATCAACATCTATTTCTAAATCTATAATATAACCCATTCTTGCTCCCGTATTCACTGAAACAATTTCTTTTGCTTGTAAATTAGTTAATGTTTCCATCAAATCACCACCCTACTTAACTATATGAACATTTTGTAAGTGTCATTACCTTTCTATCCATTTAAAAAACCGATTGCAATGATTGCAATCGGTTAATGGATTCACCTTATATTTAATGGCCATCAAACATATCCTGATTCATCTCTTGGATGGCCGCTTTTTCGAGTCTTGAAACTTGTGCTTGAGAGATGCCTATCTCATTAGCCACTTCCATCTGTGTTTGTCCTTGAAAAAACCGCTTCGTTAGAATAAGTTTTTCTCTCGCGTTTAAACGCTTAATTCCTTCTCGTAATGAAAGATGATCTACCCAATCTTCTTCCTCATCGCCTTCATCACTAATTTGATCCATCACATAAATCGGATCGCCACCATCATTATATATCGGTTCAAATAAGGAAACAGGATCTTGTATTGCATCCAAAGCAAATACAATATCTGACTGTTCAACTCCTAATTCCTTAGCAATATCTTCTGCGGTCGGCTCTTTTAATGTTTTACTAAGTATTTTCTCCCTTGCTTGGAGCGCTTTATATGCTGTATCTCTTAGTGATCGAGAAACACGTATTGGGTTGTTATCACGTAAATAACGGCGAATTTCGCCTATAATCATTGGCACTGCATAAGTGGAAAATCTAACATTTTGGCTAAGATCAAAATTATCAATTGATTTCATTAGCCCAATACAACCCACTTGAAATAAATCATCGCCATATTCTCCACGATTTTGAAATCTTTGAATGATACTTAATACTAATCGCAAATTCCCATTGATTAAAGTTTCCCTCGCTGACTGATCACCTGCTTGTAACTCTCTGAATAATTTTCGCATCTCTTCATTCTTGAGGACCGGTAGTTTTGATGTATCTACACCGCATATTTCTACTTTATGTCTAACCATATGTGACCCTCCCATGTTGTCCAACTATACATGGAACAGTATCACCATTGGTTAATGCTTTTATGCAGGTAATAATTTCTAAAGGTCAAATGAGAATGTTCATAAACTTGTATCCTTGATAGGTTAAATCATTTTTTCAAACTCTTTTTGAAGACGCTTAATAATCTTCTTTTCCAAACGTGAAATGTATGATTGTGAAATACCAAGTAAATCAGCAACATCTTTTTGAGTCATTTTTTCACTACCGACTAATCCAAAGCGTAATTCCATAATTTGCTTTTCCCTGCCGGTTAATTGGTCAAGTGCCTTCCGTAACAACTTTTTATCTACTGCTGCTTCAAGGTCTCTTTCAATGATATCTTCTTCAGTACCTAGAATATCTGACAGTAATAATTCATTACCATCCCAATCAATGTTGAGTGGTTCATCAAAGGAAACCTCTGATCTTAATTTATTTGTTTTTCTCAAATGCATAAGTATTTCATTCTCAATACAGCGTGATGCATAGGTTGCTAACTTAATCTTTTTCTCTATGTTAAAAGTATTAATTGCTTTAATTAAGCCAATTGTCCCAATACTGATTAGATCCTCAATATTAATTCTTGTATTTTCAAACTTCCTTGCAATATAGACAACCAGCCTTAAGTTTCGTTCAATCAACATAGCTTTAGCCGCCTTATCACCATCTGGTAATTTCAATAATAATTGATATTCTTCTTCTTTTGATAATGGTGGTGGCAAAGCTTCACTCCCACCTATGTAATAAATCTCTTTAGGTTTTAGCCCTAATTTCAATCGTAACCTATAATAAATCAATTTTAACTCCAACATTAATTTCCGCACTTTTACACTCCTCATCCCTTTTTTAGTCATATAATTATTTATAGCTGTTTAAATAACTGTGGATTAAGCAAACAATGATAATCCTGATCTGAAGATAGCTTTGAAAATCGCAAACCAATTAACACATTTTTAATTTCAAATGTTTGATTATGATCAACCATAATAAAGGCCTCTGGTTTAAGTGCGAGTAAAAGACCTTCTGGATTAGATACATCCTGATAAGGGATTAATCTTATAATAGAGACTATTGATGAATCAGCTTTCGAAAGGTCTAAAGTCTCATTGATCTGCTTAAGTTGATCTATCTTTTCATCATTAAAAAATTGTTTAATTACATATTGATCGATAATAACAACCGGGTGCTTTGTTAGTGGATCTATTAAATGATTGGCACTGTCTAAATAACCAGAGACCATGACGGATTTATTAAGTATTTGGATTTGGCATTTATACAGCTGATCAGTTTGAAAATTTGCCAATGCTTGCTTGTCCATTGTCTGCTTAGTGAAATACCAGCAAACAGGAAAACCTATGACAACAAATAACCAACTAATCGGTGTCCCCAATCCCGTTGATACTGTCATAAAATAACTATGATTAATTCGAAGAGATTGGTCAAAAATAAAATGAATACCTAATAAAATACCTCCTAAAGTAAAAGTGACAAAATAAAAGAATAACCAAACCTTAATAAACTCAAACCATGATGAGTGCTTAAAAGCAATGACAATAATAATAATTGAAAACAGGATCTTACCGATTGGATATAAAAAAAGACTATTGGGAAAATAAATAACAATAAATACAATGCAAGATGCGAACATTGAAGCAATGGTTATTCGCCAACCACTATTTTTCCTTCTACTTAAATAGCCTGTTAATCTTAAGATCATATAATCAATCATAAAATTGAGAAGCCAAATTGCATCTAAGTAAATCGTCACTTTTTGATTCCTTTCTTGTTTGCTTTAAAAACATTATAAAGGTGAGGAGTAAAAAAGTCTGTCAGAACCTGACAATAAATTTTAGCTTTTTTTATAAGATCATTGATGTTCTTGTCATTGGTTATGAATACATAAAAAAAGCCAATGTAAAACTCAGTTCTAAGTAAAAAGGATTGTAGTAAATGATCGGTTGAAAAGCATTTATGAACAAACGTTCATATCCCATGGATAAAAATAGAGGATGAGACAAAACTCAGCTAAAAAGAAAAAGGAATTCAGTTGATACTGGATTCCTTTTTCTTTTGGTCATCATTTAAATAGAATCATCACCTCTTAAATTTTTTTGAGGTGTCACTCCGTGATTTACACTCTGGGTGGACGCTTTCCGCGGGCACGGCCTCGGGCGTACAGGATGTGGGTCAATTAGACGTGGCGGTTTTAGTCTAACATTCCTTATTGCTCCACTACCGTGTCGCAATAAGGATTTTCGGACTCGTGGGACTGGGACTGGGGCTGCGGTTACTCGCCCCACCAAAGAGACTTGCGGTTACTCGTCCCATCGAAGACCGTTTTCTGTTCCCGCTGGAGTCACCACCCGACCTTCCAATCACTGGCTTGGCGCTTTGTTAAATGTATAATAAATTTTAAGTGGAAATTTAGATTATCCTTATAAATACTATATTTATCATTAATTTATTATTTTAAAATAATATATTTTAATACTAATTTACCACGAATGAAATAGCCTTAATATGACAAATGTAACTGCTAAACTAAAATAGTCAGTTATTGCTCAATAAGATTGAACACTTTTCGATCAAATATACGACCATTCATAGTATGATAGATTCATTGAAATTTATCAGATTTGGATGGTGC
>NZ_JAHLQM010000014.1 GCF_018919165.1 Amphibacillus sp. MSJ-3
GCACCATCCAAATCTGATAAATTTCAATGAATCTATCATACTATGAATGGTCGTATATTTGATCGAAAAGTGTTCAATCTTATTGAGCAATAACTGACTATTTTAGTTTAGCAGTTACATAGCAAAATGTTCAGATTTTGATTCTACTATTTGTCCAATTATTCCACTTGTAATTACCTCGTTTAATTTGAATGGTGGGATATATGATTTTGCATCCTGCATTCTTCCACGTAGATATGGGTCAACAGAAACATATACCGTACGTATCAGCACTTCACCATGAGATGGTGTGCCAATTGGTACATTTATAAAGGCAAAATCCTCCATTATGGGAGTTCCAACAGGACGATTTGAAAGCCTAATTTGTTTTTGCATTTGATTCATGATTATTCCTCCGTTCGTTTAAGGGATTATCCATACTGATTAATAGACGAAGCATAACTTTGAACATGTGTTTTAAACAGATGTTCAATTATCAGTATACCCTTTTAGTTTATTATGTCAAAATAATCGGATTCTCAGTTTTCCGAAATATGTAGGACAGTCTCCAATATGATTTTGATAATCGTCTTTAAACTAAAAAGTAATATTAGGCTTAATTGATAACAGGAGAATGCATGTATTCATTTAACAATCTTGACTAAATTATTTTTCAAAAAAGAGTCACTAACCTATATAGGATAGTGACTCTTGTAACCGTCAAGTCTAAATGAACATTTGGGCATGCTTAGGTTATCATTTATAAATAATCATGTGTCATTTTATCAAGACGATCTTAAAACGTAATATTTTACCTCTTTAATATAATTTATATTATAATCCAAAATCTTTTCATTAACATTCAAACTTTATTAACGTAGAAAATACCAATTTTCTTTATGTCGAATTTTACTCAGCGTATGTTTTTCGCTAAATATCTGACAATACCCCAATTTTGTTAAATTTATTATTGCTCTTTTATTCCCTTATCTGAATATATTTTAATTTCGTTATTTTTTAATTTAAATAAATACTTAGACCCGAATATTAGTATTATAATAAAAGAAAGTATAGGAATTGATTCTATAGTCATTAATAACAAGGAATAAAACATTATTAAAAATAGATGATAGAACTTCGGAATTTTTTTAAAATTAAGTGTATTCATTGCCCCATATTTTAGTAGATACATAAATGTAAACTTTATTAAGAGCCACTCACTTAAAATTATAAATATGTCCAAGCCATTTGATGTAGATGGATCCATTAGTTTAAAAGTAGAGTGAACGAGTAGTATAATCAACACCATCCAAGATGTACTAAGATAAAAACCTCTTATATAACATTCAATGGAGAAAGGTAATACTTTGAATTGGATAGTATCTAATTTGTGCTTGAATATTCCATATAACCAATACATATATATTAATGTTGAAAACGTCAAGTATAACCCCGATGGAGCATTTACATTTATATTTATATTTAAAAAAATCAACACCGCTATACAATTGGTGATTATTGTAAAAGATATATTTTTATTAAATGTAAAATAATTTTTCCAGTACCTCGTAATAATTTCCGGTAAAGTGTAAGGAGCTTCCTTAATTTTCTTCTTATTGACCCCCGAAGTACGCAACCTATGGGGTATAAAATTAAAACCTACACCCGTTATTAATTTAACTATTAATAAATTCCAGGTTTTGTCATCCCCGATTATCGTAACTTCATTCCAATTAGTACTATGAGATATATTTGTTTTGAATTGAATTAAAATAAGGATTATCAACAATATAAATATAAGGGTAAGTATTGATGTTTTTGATAAGTCTGTCAAAAAGTATGAGTATAGATATACACCAAAAAGTAGAAAAATATATGAAACACTTATTAGGAAAGGCTTTATTCCTCGTTGGAAATTTCTCCACTGAATAATCCCTGTAAATATATCGGAAGTAGAGAAAAATATAATAAATAAAAGCATTGTTTCTAAATTAAATACATTTAAAAGATAACAGACAAAAATTAAAAGAGACACAATAAGAATTCTTTTTATCTGTTGATTAATTACCAGTATTTTTAGAATTTTATCTAGATCATAGGTTAGTAGATTTAAATTATAATCAGAGGTAGTAACCTTATATCTAGGGTCTAAAAAGCCCTTGAAAAAGTAAAATAAACCTGATAACAACAAAAAATAAATAATTAGAGAATCATTATTTCTGTTTATTAATTGTATATAATGAGAGTAATAATGAGCACTTTCCTTAAAGAAGAATAGCCCAATTATACAGATATATATCAAAGTAGTTTTATCAAAGATAATAGAGAATGCCAGTTTATACTTTTCAATAATCTTTTTAGTACGTTGTTTAGATACAAATCTCAATACATGTAACTCTCTCATTTAGGTCCTGCTTTCTATACCTTTAAGTTTATTTATTTTCCCTTGATTAACTACTTCTCCATCTTTCAACATTATAAATGAATGACAAAGCTTCTTTACTCTTTCAATTAAATGCGATGTAATTAATATGCTGGTTCCATTACTTGCCTTATTTATAATTTCTTGTTCTAAAAAAAGAGCTGAGTTTTCATCCAGACCGATAAAAGGTTCATCTATTATTAATAAGGGTGTATCTGTAATAAGATTACTTATTATATTTACTTTTTGACGCATACCTTTCGATAAGTCTTCTGGAAATTCATTTAATTTACCATTCATTTCAAAACCTTCTACATAATACTCAATTCTATCCCGAAAAGTTCCTTCAGGGACTTTATAGCTTGTTCCATATAACTGGAAATGTTGGTATACTGTTAATTCTGTAAACAAAATGGGCTCTTCAGGGATATAAGAATACATAGCTTTATAATTTAAATAGTCTTCATCTATGTCAGTGTTATTTATTTTAATAGTTCCTTTACTTTTTTCTTGTATTCCCATAATAGATTTTAATGTGAGCGTTTTACCTGCACCATTGTGCCCAACTAATGCACAAATCTCTCCATAGCATAAATCAAAGCTTATATTTTTAACAATATTTGTAAGAGCAATATTAACATCTACACTATTAAGAGATAATGTTATAGGTTTTTTCAAAGTTATCCCTCCTAGAAAAAATACAAAAGTTTACTAATTTTCGCTATTATCTTGGATACGGTGAATAACATTGTCTAGTTGTTCTTTCCATTCTGTGCCTAACTTTTCTTCGTAATATCTCGATATAGCATAGCACATAGAAAATTTCTCTACAGGTTTTATTCCAATTTGCGCTAAGGTATTATATAGAAAATTAAGTACTAGCCGTTTAGTCTTAAACTCAGTTGACTTTATTATATCATCATACTCTTGCCTTTCATTATAAATGTCAAGATAAGAATTTGCACTTGGGGGTGCACATTCTTATCTTGACATTTATACCCGAAGATCTGAAGATATTTGTTGGAGGTCATCGGCAAAGGTATAGACCTCAACCATGTCTACCTTTTTATTCCCTATTTCTATCACTCCATATCATCGAATTATTTATGCTTCATTTAATCATATAATCACAGGATATTATATAATGGATATGGGAGACAAGTCTCCTAAGGCTTAAATATTTTACAATAACTGTCTGGGTTTGACCAAGAACCTAAGTTTTCATTACACAAAAAACCCTTTCCAGTATCTTTGCCATTATCTCTAATAATTTAGATAAAAGTATAAAATTCACACTACATTTGCATCGATAAATGGGGGAATTCCCACAATCGTGAGAAAATGGTTAATAGACAATGATATTGAATTTTCACTTTAAGAATTATGCCATCGTCCTTTAATAGCAAGCTTTTATTTATCCTATAAATTTTAATTATCATTTAAAGTTATATTTTAACTTTAGGGGTATAGTGCCTTTTTTTGATATACTTTATTTACATACATGGAGGTAATATTATGCCTTTTAAAGTAACGTTTATTGGAGCACGAAGTATTGAGTTTAGCAGAAAGCTATTATCAGATTTGCTATCAGCGCCAGAATTTAAGAATATAGAGGTAGCCTTTACTGATATAAATGAAGAAAACTTAGATATGGTAACTAAACTGTGTCAAAGAGATATTGATATAAATTGAGTAGATATTAAAATTCAGTCGACAACAGATAGGAGAACCGCCCTTAAAAATGCAAAATATATCTTTCATGTTTTTCGTATTGGTGGTTTAGAAGCATTTAAAACCGATGTAGAAATTCCGTTAAAATATGGAGTAGGTCAATGTGTAGGAGATACGCTGAGTGCAGGTGGTATAATGTATGGTCAGAGAGGGATAGCGGAAATTTTAAATTTCTGCAAAGTTATTCGAGAGGTTTCTCTTAAAGTTTGCTTATTACTAAATTATTCTAACCCGACGGCAATGATTACTTGGGCATGTAATAAGAGGAAATGTTTAAGCAACAACAATAAATTAAACAATCTATTCAACCAATTTTATCTTTTATTTCCGGTATGGCACAATAAAGTAAATTTCAAAGGAGAATTTCATTATGAGAAACAATATAGAAATGCCTAATAAAATCCAACGAATTGGTTTAGGCCTTATGGTTTTTTTAACCTATTTAATTGGATTCATGACCATTTTAGGTTTAATAGTAAGAGATGCTGAAATGGCAATCGTTTGTTTTGTAATAACTGCTATTTTTGCAACGCTTGTTTTTTTCACTCGACGGAAATTTAAAGCATATTATAAAGAAACTGCCGAGTACTTTCTATTGGGAGGACATCTTAGGAAAAATCATCATTTAACATATCGTGTATACTACAAAAACATTATAGATTGGGTGCCTTTATCCAAGAAAATTGGTGTGCTTGATAAGACACGTACAGATAATAAGTACATCTATATAAATTTCGCCTTTGCTAAGCCAGAGATATTGCTAAGAGAACTTACAGAGATGACCTTTACTGGAAAGTTTAATCAAGCTGACTCAAGCCAATCAGACGATCCAAATCGTGAGCAAGAATTTATAGATCATCTTCAAACAAATCGCTATGGGCACTTAATAGAGGAATTTTTAAAAGAACAGCATTCTTCAGAAGACTCCTAGTGTCACTATAAAAAGCGTTTTTTTAAGAATAGCAGTATAACGAATACCGGCTTATATTCTGGCTTTATTGATTAGTCCAATGCCTGTTTCGACCGTACATAGAATTCTAAAACGAAAATGCTAATGCGCCTGTGATGTGCCTTTTTACTTGGAAGGGCATGTAAAAGAGGCTGCGACTAATCCAAATGATAAACTGAATGATAAAACTTTAAAAGAAATACAACCTCATCATTGGTATAAGGTCTACGAAAGCTGAATTTAAATATTCAAGTGTTATACGAAAGTTTATCGTGTGATTACCCAAAATTCACGATCTTTCAACACTAAATCATAAGGTGTTTTTATTTCCTCCCAACGAACTTCTCTATGCTGCAAAACATTTACATCCTCCTTGTGAAATACTCAACAACCCCACTGGATTGAATGGATTCTTCTGAATAAGAATATCATATGTCTAAAACTTTCCCTTCCGCAGCAGTCCCCTTTACTTCAAATTTAAATGACATATTGTTCGAATAGGTTCCACTTGGTAATTGAATGAGAAATGCAGATATATGGAAATTCCCGCTTTAGTTTCTCGTCGTAGTTATTTTCAAAATAGAGATGCACAGAATCTAGTTCTCTGTCAAAAATGCTAGAATTCTTAGATGATATGGGATTTAGACCGAATGGGCCTTGGGGCAACCTATTTGGTGAAGCAATATATATTGAGTCATAAGTACCTGATCCCCTTTAATAATGTCAACTAATCATTTTCTGCCGTAATCTAGCCCGTTTGTGAATAGCAATAAATATCTCTCTTCATTTTATCACAATAACAAAATATTAAACCAGAATATAACTTTATCCTCCTAACTACTGTCTTGATTACTTCTAAATTCCTTAGCCTATGTTTTGACCGATATTATTACTTTTAATCTACACAAAAAACCCTCTCCCACCAATGTGAGAAAGGGTTTGAATACGATAATGTAAGATTAACGTTTTGAAAATTGTGGAGCTTTACGTGCGCCTTTAAGACCGTATTTTTTACGTTCTTTCATTCTTGCGTCACGAGTTAAGAAGCCAGCGCTTTTTAGTGAAGCACGGTATTCCGGATCAACTTCTAATAATGCACGAGCCACTCCATGGCGAATTGCTCCAGCTTGTCCTGTGAAGCCACCACCATGTACGTTTACTAAAACATCATAACTACCTTCTGTTTCTGTTGTCACTAAAGGTTGTTTAATAATTGTACGAAGTGTTTCATATGGGAAGTATTCTTCCGCATCACGATTATTTACAGTAATACGTCCAGTACCTGGGACTAAACGTACACGAGCAGTTGATTTTTTACGGCGTCCAGTTCCGTAGTATTGTACTTGTGCCAAATCGATTACCTCCTTTTAATTATCCACGAAGTTCGTAGACTTCTGGTTTTTGTGCATGGTGATTGTGTTCCGCACCACGATATACATGTAATTTCTTAGCCATTTTACGACCAAGGCTACCTTTTGGAAGCATACCTTTAATTGTTAATTCAAGCATTCTCTCTGGGAATTGTTCACGCATTTCCCCAGCTGAGCGTGCTTGTAAGCCGCCTGCATGACCTGAGTGACGATAATACATCTTATCACTTAGCTTATTTCCTGTAAGTTCAATTTTCTCTGCATTAATAATAATAACATTGTCACCAGTATCCACATGTGGTGTGAATGTTGGTTTATGCTTACCACGTAGAATAGCTGCTACTTCACTTGATAAACGTCCAAGTGTTTGACCTTCAGCATCAATGACAAGCCATTTACGTTCAATGTTTGCATCATTTGCCATGAAAGTTGTCCGCATCGTTACTACCTCCTAATTTATCCTTATCTTTTCAATCTTTTTTTATCAATTCATTGGGTTTACTTTTATATTCTACACAATTAACTTTCCGGGGCTAATCGTGGTATAGAAATAAAATGCCATAGACCATCTTATAACAAATCATCATTAAAGTCAATAGCTGTAACGCTTATTCATTACTTTTATCAAAAAAATATCCCTCTTCTTAATAGATCACGTGATCTAAATATAAGCCTTGTGCAGGAGCTGTTTTTCCAGCTAGTTTTCGATCTTTACTCATTATAATCTCAGGTATACATTCAGGGCTTCTCTTCCCTAAGCCTACTTCAATCAAAGTCCCAATAATAATCCGAACCATATTGTAAAGAAAACCATTTCCCCTAATAGTAAAGATCAAATATTGATCTTGTTTTTGACATGACGCCTGATATATCTTGCGGACTTTACTCCCTTTCACATGGCTGTTCGCTGCACAAAAGGAGGTGAAATCATGTTCACCAATTAAGTACTGGCAGGCTTGATTCATTGATTCAATATGAAGTGGTTGATGAATATAAGTGCTATACTTAGTTTGAAAAGGACTTGGGTCTGCTGAATTCAAGATAACATACCGATAAGTTTTCTGCTTTGCACTGTAACGCGCATGAAATTGATCGGAAACTTGCTCAACATTCTTGATTACAATGTCGTCTGGTAAGAGGGCATTCATTGCTTTCTTCCAATTTACTTCAGCAATCATCAGTTCACTATCAAAGTGAAAAGTTTGTCCATGGGCATGGACACCTGCATCTGTTCGACCAGAGGCAGTAATTTTAATGGGCTGACCTTTATGTATTTGGGTAAGGGCTGATTCAATGACTGATTGAATAGTCAATTGATCTGGTTGAATTTGATAACCTGCATAATTTGAACCATCATAACTTACCGTTGCTAAAAGTCGCATAACACATCTCCTTTACTGCCTAAATAGAAATAAACCAGCAATGACAAAAGCAAAAATTAAATAGGCAATCCAATCTAACTTGGTGATCTTCAGCTCTCTCAACTTCGTACGTCCTTCTCCACCTTGGTAACCTCTTGCCTCCATCGCCATTGCAAGTTCTTCTGCCCTTTTAAAAGCACTAACAAACAAAGGAACTAGTAAAGGAACAACGGCCTGAATTCGCTCCTTAATTGGACCCGTCTTAAAATCGACTCCCCTTGATGCTTGAGCCTTTGATATCTTTTCTGTTTCCTGCATAAGTGTTGGAATAAATCGTAGTGAAATAGACATCATCAATGCTAGTTCATGTACAGGAAACTTAACTTTCTTTAAAGGATTCAATAAAGTTTCGATTGCATCAGTAATTTCAATCGGTGTTGTCGTTAGGGTTAATAGGGAAGTCACTAAGATTAACAAAAAGAATCGTAAGGAAATAAAAGTACCTTGAATAATTGCTTCAGAATAAACAGGGAAGCCGACAATTTCAAATAAAACCCGACCTTCTCTAGTCACAAATAGATGTAAAATAAAGGTGAAAATAATTAAAAACCAAATCGGCTTAAGCCCCTTGGCAATATACCCTATTTTTATTTTTGTAAGTAATGCACTTGCGATAGCAAATAAAGTTAACCAAGCATAGCTCAACGTATTATTTGCAAAAAAGACAAAAATAATAAATAAAAAGATGATGATAATCTTTGTTCTCGGATCAAGCCGATGAATTTTAGATTCACTTGGTACATATTGTCCAATAATAAGTGAATTAGCCATCATGATTCCCCTCTTTTAAAGCCTCTGTCAACTCAATTGCTAACTGTTCAATCGATTGATTTCGATAGAATATATCACTATCAAATCGATCCTGAAATTCTTGGATAAATTGAATGATTTCTGGTGTATCGAGTTGAACTTTCTCTAATTCTTGCTTTTTCACAAAAATATCAGTTGGCTTTCCTTCTATATATTTTTGACCATTTTCTAAAATAATAACATGATCTGCATACTTCAATGCATCTTCCATACTGTGAGTCACGAGAACAGTAGTCAATCCTTTGCGTTGGTGAAGGTCAAAGAACATGTCCATAATTTCTTGCTGTCCTTTAGGATCTAATCCTGCTGTAGGTTCATCTAGAACTAAGACTTCTGGTTCCATAGCTAGGATTCCTGCAATAGCTACTCGACGCATTTGTCCACCACTCAAATCAAATGGTGAGCGTTGTAGCAAATCTAATGATAAGTTAACTGCTTTCATCGCTTCTGGTATCCGCCGGTTAATTTCCTCTTGGCTGACCCCAAAATTTTTGGGTCCAAATGCAATATCCTTCTCAATCGTTTCTTCAAACAGTTGGTGTTCAGGATATTGAAAGACCACACCAACTCGTCTACGTAATTCTTTAATATTCTCTGTTTTTTCCCCAGCTTTTAATTTGAAATCTCCGACCTGAACTTCCCCTTCAATTGGCCGCAGCAATCCGTTTAAATGCTGAATTAAAGTTGACTTTCCCGAACCGGTATGACCGATAATTGCCACATAGGATCCCGATTTGATTGAGAAAGATAAATTTTTCAAAGCTTGATATTCAAATGGGCTATTAGGTTGATAGGTATAATTTACTTGTTTAAACGATATGTCCATAATTCGTCTAATAACTCCTTTTGATTTAATGGTTGTTGAGTGAGTGTAATTGAATGTTGTTGTATAGCATTTGCTAATTTGGCAACAAAAGGAACATCTAAGCCGATTTCGCGTAAAGCTGTTTCTTTAGCGAATAAGTCCCTTGGCTTTGATTCTAACCATACTTCCCCTGCATTCATAACGATCACACGATCTGCCTGAGCAATTTCATTTAAATCATGCGTAATGGTAATCAAGCTTAGTTGATTTGACTGTTTTAGATCATTAACTGTTCTGATTATTTCCTTACGTCCCTTAGGATCAAGCATTGCGGTTGCCTCATCTAAAATGATAACATCTGGTTTTACGGCTATAACCCCTGCAATGGCAACTCTTTGCTTTTGTCCCCCTGATAACCGATGGGGTTCGTGTAATAAATAATCAGACATTCTTACAGCCTTTAATCCCTGTTCAATCGCCTCAATCATCTTGTCTCGTTCTATCCCACGGTTTTCTAATCCAAAGGCAACATCGTCTCGAACTGTTGTCCCGACGAATTGGTTATCTGGATTCTGAAAAACCATCCCTACCTTTTTCCGTACATCCCAAACTGTTTCTTCGGTAAGTTTAACCCCTTGGATGATTACTTCACCTTGGTCGGGGAAAAGTAGCCCATTCATAAGCTTAGCAATTGTTGATTTCCCTGAACCATTATGCCCTATAATCGCTAGCCATTCATCTGATTTAATTGTAAAACTCACATTCTTTAATACCCATGGTTGATCATCCGCATATCGAAAAGAAACATTGCGAAACTCAACTTGATTTTGGATCATTGAGATCCCTCCATATTGCGACAAATTATTTCCCGGGAAATTTACAAGGGGAAATAGTTTGATTATTTAAAAAATACCTCTAGTTATCTATTTTAGCACACTTCGTCATTATTCAGTTAACTTTTTATTATTCAATTGAAATAGGTTTATGAATAAGTCTTGATTAACTGTACTGAAATCGATAGCTTTAGGTATTCTAGCTTGTTTCATCAATTTTCAATACTTTGATGGTCTTGATCACTGTATAGCTTCTAAATATAAGCATAAATCTATCACTCTAGATTATTTACTTGTTGGTAATTTTAAAAGATGAGTAGTCGATTAAAAACAATTGATTAGCCTTTTATTCCTTTAAAGAATAGTCAAAAGTAATAATCTAAATCAAATAACAAAAAAGGGCTTGGATTAACCTCTTGTGGAGACTTTATCCTGCCCTTGAATTCAACTTTATTCGGTTAGACTAACTCAACAATCGCCATTTGTGCACCATCACCACGACGTGGGCCAAGTTTTAAAACGCGTGTATAGCCACCTTGGCGGTCTTCATAACGGTTAGCAAGATCGTTGAATAACTTTTGAACTGCATCTTCAGTTTCACTAGCTTCTTTCTTGTAAAGAAAAGCTGATGCTTGACGACGAGCATGAAGGTCACCGCGTTTACTCAATGTAATCATTTTATCTACTGTAGAGCTTATTTCTTTTGCTTTTGCTTCTGTTGTTTCTATACGTTCATGAATAATCAAGTCAGTTGCAAGATTTCTTAGTAATGCTAAACGAGCGTCAGTCGTTCTTCCTAATTTTCTAGCCATCGACTACCCCTCCTTTTTCAGAATCTGTTCCATTAGTTTATATGACTACTCTTCTGTTCGTAAACTTAATTCTAAATCAGCTAGTTTATTCTTCACTTCTTCAAGTGATTTTCTACCCAAATTACGAACTTTCATCATATCATCTTCTGTCTTCGTTGTAAGCTCTTGTACTGTATTAATGCCGGCACGTTTCAAACAGTTATAAGAGCGAACAGATAAGTCTAATTCTTCTATTGTCATTTCTAATACTTTTTCTTTTTGGTCTTCTTCTTTTTCAATCATGATTTCAGCATTTTGTGCTTCATCAGTTAAACCAACAAAGAGATTTAAATGTTCAGTGAATATCTTGGCTGCCAGGGAAATAGCTTCTTCTGGTCGAATACTTCCATCTGTCCATACATCTATTGTCAGTTTATCAAAGTTCGTTATCTGACCAACACGTGTATTTTCAACTTGAAAAGTTGCACGTGAGACTGGGGTGAATATCGAGTCAACTGGAATAACACCAATTGGTAGGTCATCACTGTTATTAACCTCAGCTGGGCGATAACCGCGACCACGTTCAGCTGTCATCTTCATACGAAGGGCCCCATTACTTGCTAATGTAGCAATGTGGAGATCCGGATTTAGTATTTCAACATCACTGTCATAAGTGATATCCGCTGCAGTAACAACACCTTCACCTTGCACATCAATTTCCAGCGTTTTTACTTCTTCAGAGTAAATATTTAATGCTAGTTTTTTAAGATTGAGGATAATGGTTGTTACGTCTTCTACAATGCCATCAATTGTTGAGAACTCATGAAGAACACCGTCTATTTGTACAGATGTTATAGCTGCACCTGGAAGTGAGGATAAAAGAATACGACGAAGGGAGTTTCCTAGAGTCGTTCCATATCCACGTTCTAGTGGTTCTACGACAAACTTCCCAAAAGTGGCATCATCATTGATCTGTACAGTTTCAATTTTTGGTTTTTCAATCTCGATCATTTATAAAAACCCTCCTTTGAACGTCGAAACCCCGGTTAGACCAACCAATGTCTAACCGAAATTCCTCAGGTAGGCAGTTCCCATTTCTGCACTATCTTCTATTCGTATATTTATTGTCTGTCAGTTCCGATCTGGTTGAGACTGGTTAAAGCTAGTCATCCTAAAACGTACTACTTTAATCGATCATAATCCATTATAGACATACTGACAAATTCTATACGGATAAAAATTATACACGGCGACGTTTTGGTGGGCGGCAACCATTGTGAGGAACTGGTGTTACGTCAACAATGGCAGTAACTTCTAGTCCCGCTGCTTGGAGTGAACGAATAGCTGCTTCACGTCCTGCGCCAGGTCCTTTTACAGTTACTTCTAATGTTTTTAAACCATGTTCTTGAGCTGCTTTGGCCGCAGTTTCAGAAGCCATTTGGGCGGCAAATGGTGTTGATTTACGTGATCCTTTGAAACCAAGTGCACCAGCACTGCTCCAGCTAATTGCGTTACCTTGAACATCAGTAATTGTAACAATTGTATTATTAAATGTTGAGTGGATATGTGCTATACCCGATTCAATATTCTTTTTCACTCGTCTTTTACGAGTTCCTTTTTTCTGAGCCATTGGATTCCTTGACCTCCTTTAATGATTATTTTTTATTTGAAATTGCTCGGCCACGGCCTTTACGTGTACGCGCGTTGTTCTTAGTATTTTGACCGCGAACTGGTAAATTACGGCGATGACGTAATCCTCGATATGAACCAATTTCAATAAGTCGTTTAATATTTAATGAAACTTCTCGACGAAGATCCCCTTCAGTTGTGTATTCATTTACTGCTGTACGAATACGGCTTAATTCATCTTCAGTTAAATCGCGAACACGAGTATCTTCAGAAACATTTACATCTTTAAGAATTTTCTCTGCAGTTGATTTACCAATACCGTAGATATATGTTAATGAAATAACTACCCGTTTTTCACGCGGGACATCAATTCCTGCAATACGTGCCATACTTTTCATGCACCTCCTTATTGATTAGCCTTGTTTTTGTTTATGTTTTGGATTTTCACAGATTACCATTACTTTTCCTTTACGACGAATAACCTTACATTTTTCGCATATTGGTTTTACTGATGGTCTTACTTTCATCGTCCATACCTCCTCTATTATCGGAGTTAATTGTTATTTATAACGGTACGTAATACGTCCTTTTGTTAAATCATACGGAGAAAGTTCAACCGTTACTTTATCTCCTGGTAAAATTCGAATAAAGTGCATTCGGATTTTTCCTGAAACGTGAGCTAATACGGTATGCCCATTCTCTAATTCCACTTTAAACATTGCATTCGGTAATGTGTCGGTAACAGTACCTTCCACCTCAATTGCATCGTCTTTCGCCATCAAGTTGATCTCCCTTCTTTAAATCAGTCACTATCTTTTTGACAAATTTTGATATAGCAAAACGCAGCTTACCATTTGTAACGCGACCAGTTCCTAGAAGGCTATTTTGACCTCAGGTGAAATTTAATTAATCAGAAAAACACGATTAAAATTTATCCCCTCTGGCCGATCATACTTCCGTTTCTCTCTTCTGCGAGCAGAACAAAGCGATCATCGACAACTTTAATGATAATGGCATATTGGCCTGCTTTTCGCCCTGTGTGGTTTCAACCACTTGACCTATCCTAGGACGCGACCCCGTTTCATTCAAACATGATCACTTTCATTTAAGTCTTTGTTATTATTCAACATAACCAACTTATGCATTGTAAAACATGTTTTTTATTAAATTTACATTTTACTATATTTAGCATCAGTCGTCCAATCACAAACTCATTAGGTCACAGTTGACCATTCGTTTAGATAAGTGGCCATTTATAAATGATTGCTTGAGACTTATAAACTTAATTAGTCTCGGAGCAAATACTATAAAAGAGCTTTACTCTTAACATAAGGACTAACGCTTTTTTAAACTTGAATCGTTTCACATATTATCTACAGTGTTTGAAGTTTTTGATCAATCGCTTCAAACACATCACTTATATCTTGATCACCATTTACTGTTACAAGGTATCCTTTTGTTTGATAAAAGTCCAAAAGTGGCTGTGTTTGCTCCACATTTACTTCTATACGTTTAGCAACAGTTTCGCGACGATCATCTTCACGTTGAATTAAACGTGCGCCATCATTATCACATGTATCAGCAACCTTTGGTGGGTTGTATATGACATGATAGGTTGCTCCGCATTCCGGGCAAATTCGTCTACCTGTTAAACGATCGAGTAATTTGTCTTGTGGAACATCGACGTGAAGTACATAGTCGATTGGAGCATTTAACTCTGTTAAAAGCTCTTCAAGTGCTTCCGCCTGTGCGATTGTTCTTGGAAAACCATCCAACAAAAAACCATTCTGACAATCTGATTTACCTAATCGTTCTCGAACAATCCCAATTGTAACCTCATCAGGAACAAGTGCACCCTGATCCATAAATGATTTAGCTTGTTTTCCAAGCTCAGTTCCTTCCTTAATTGCTGATCGGAACATATCTCCAGTTGAAATATGAGGAATCTGGTATTTTTCAATTATCTTTTCAGCTTGTGTACCTTTACCAGCACCAGGAAGACCCATTAAAATTAAATTCACTGCTATTCCCCTCGCTTTTCTATAAATTAGTCAGTAGTAAAAGACTACTGCTTATTTTATAAATCCTTTGTAGTGACGTTTGACAAGTTGACTTTCAAGTTGTTTCATAGTTTGAAGAGCTACACCAACAACAATCAGTATACTTGTTCCGCCAATTTGAACAGATTGTGGCAAGTTGGCGATTCTACCCAAAAAGATTGGAAATACAGCAACTGCTGCTAAGAAAAGCGCACCTACAAAAGTCAAGCGATTTAATACGACCGTTAAATATCTCTCTGTCTTTTTGCCTGGGCGAATACCTGGGATATAGCCCCCTTGTTTCTTCAAGTTATCTGCCATTTGCTCTGGACTTGATTGAACAAAAGTATAGAAATAAGAGAACGCAATAATAAGAGCTACGTAAATCACCATTCCAATTGGCTGAGTATAATCAAAGATACTCTCTACTGCATTCGCAAAGCTACCATCAAAGAAACTAGCTATTGTTCGTGGTGCCATGATAAATGACACTGAAAAAATAACAGGTATCACACCAGCCGTATTTACCTTTAACGGTAAGTGTGTTGATTGTCCACCAACCATTGATCGGTTAACCATACGTTTCGCGTATTGAATAGGAATCTTTCGGGTTGCTTGTTGGATAAAGATTACACCAACTGTTAGACCTAATACAATTAAAATAATCAAGGCAACGATCATGATATTAATAAATAACTCATCACCGACTTGACTTCCAAAAAACTGTTCATATAATTGGTTAATTGTATTTGGGATTTCAGCGACAATACCAGCAAAGATAATAACTGAAATACCATTTCCTACTCCGTGTGCTGTAATTTGTTCACCGAGCCACATTAAAAATGCTGTACCGGCTGTCAATACGATTGCGATAATAATAAATTTATTAGCGCTTGGGTCAGTGATTAAGCCTCCCCCTGTCATCGCATTGAAGCCAATTGCCATTGCAATAGCTTGAACGAAGGCTAAAATAACAGTGGCGTAACGTGTCACTTGTGCAAGTTTACGTCTACCCATTTCCCCTTGCTCTTTCCATTCAGCAAATTTAGGAACAACGTCCATCTGTAGTAATTGCATGATAATGGATGCAGTAATATAGGGCATGATCCCCATTGCTAAGATGGAGAAATTCTTTAATGCGCCACCGCCAAATGTATTGAGAAAACCAAATACATTTTGTTGATCATTCATAAAACCTATTGCTGCACGATCTGTGAACGGAACGGGTATAAATGTACCCATTCGGAAAACAATTAACATGAGTAATGTGAAAATAATCTTATTTCGAATCTCTTTCACACGAAAAAAATTGGAGATTGTTTGGAACATTAGATCACCTCAGTTTGACCGCCCGCTTTTTCAATTGCTTCTTTAGCTGAAGCAGAGAATTTGTGAGCTTTTACAGTAAGTTTCTTTTCAATTGTACCATTTCCAAGAACTTTAATGCCAGCTCTTACTTTACTTACTAAACCTGCTTCAAGTAAAAGCTCAGGTGTTACTTCTGTACCTTCTTCGAATTTATTTAAAGCCGAAAGATTGACAATGGCATATTCTTTACGGTTAATATTTGTAAAACCGCGTTTTGGTAGACGTTGGAATAAAGGCATTTGGCCACCTTCGAATCCTGGTCGAACACCGCCACCTGAACGAGCATTTTGTCCTTTGTGTCCACGACCAGCTGTTTTACCATTTCCTGAAGACGTTCCTCGTCCAACGCGATTTCGTTGTTTACGAACTTGTGATGGTTTCAATTCATGAAGTTTCATGCGAGCACCTCCTCTTTGCGCTATAATAAATTACAATTCTTTAACCGCTAATAAGTGTGATACTTTATTAATTGCACCTCTTAATGAAGGTGTATCTTCACGTACAACGGATTGGTTAATTTTCTTTAAGCCTAAAGCTTCAACGGTTTGCTTCTGTGTTTTATTTCTGCCAATAACGCTGCGCACGAGGGTAATTTCTAATTGCTTAGCCATTTCATTTCCCTCCTTATCCTAACAATTCTTCTACTGTTTTACCGCGTAGTTTTGCTACTTCTTCTGCTGGTTTAAGTTCACTTAAACCACTGATTGTTGCACGAACAACATTAATTGGTGTGTTTGAACCTAGGGATTTAGATAAAATATCACCAATTCCAGCAAGTTCTAGAACTGCACGAACAGGTCCCCCAGCGATAACTCCCGTACCTTCTACAGCAGGTTTGATAAGAATACTACCTGCACCGAAACGGCCAGTTACTTCATGAGGGATAGTTGTTCCCACAAGAGGTACTTCAATTAAGTTTTTCTTCGCATTATCAATAGCTTTTCTAATTGCTTCCGGTACTTCTTGTGCTTTCCCAGTTCCAAGACCTACGTGGCCATTTTTGTCTCCAACAACAACCAAAGCTGCAAATCGGAAAGTACGTCCACCTTTAGCAACTTTAGTTACACGGTTAATTGTAACTACACGTTCTTCTAAATCTAATTTATTCGGGTCGATTTGTGTACGCAAAATTTGTCCCTCCTTCTATCATTAAAATTCAAGACCTGCCTCACGGGCAGCATCTGCTAATGTTTTTACACGGCCGTGGTATAAATATCCACCGCGGTCAAATACCACTTGTTTATGGCCTTTATCTAATGCACGTTTTGCAATCATTTCTCCAACAATCTTAGCCGCATCAGTGTTCCCAGTTGCTTGAGTAGAAAACTCTTTATCTACTGTTGATGCACTTGCTAAAGTAACACCATTGATGTCATCAATTAATTGTGCGTAAATATGTTTATTTGAACGAAATACATTCAAACGCGGGCGTTCTGCCGTGCCAAATAAATTCTTGCGGACACGTAAATGTCTTTTCTTACGCGCAATGTTTTTATCTTGTTTTGTGATCATCTAGGTCACTCCTTTCTATTCCCTAACTAAGCAGGCTTGTGAGTTTGAAGGTTAACTTGCTTTATTTAGCCGTTTTTCCTTCTTTACGGCGAACGTATTCACCTTCATAGCGAATACCTTTTCCTTTATAGGGCTCTGGCTTACGAATCGCACGGATTTTAGCACTTAAAGCACCTACCAGTTCTTTATCAATACCCTTAATGACAATTTTTGTGTTTGCTGGTACGTCAAATTCAATACCATTCGGTTGTTCGATTTCTACAGGGTGAGAATAACCTGCATTAATAACAAGTTTATTTCCTTGTTTTTGTGCACGGTATCCAACTCCTTGGATTTCTAAAGTTTTTTCAAAACCTTTGTGTACACCCTCAATCATATTTGCGATTAAGCTACGTGTTGTACCGTGTAATGATTTATTCAATTTGCTATCAGACGGTCTTGCAACCGTTAATTCTTTACCATCGATGTTGATTGTCATGTCCTTATGAAGTTGTTGTGTTAATTCGCCTTTAGGACCTTTTACTGTGATAAGATTATTATCATTTTTAACTTCAACACCTTCAGGGATTTCAATAACCTTAAGACCTATACGTGACATCTACATGGCACCTCCTATCTTATTAGAAAAACTCACTTTCCCTTGCTAGCAAGGATAGACAAGCTTCAACCTTCCCTTAAGTTAGGGGGTGAAGTTTCCTTGAAAGTGTTCGTTTTTTCTTATACTTGGGACTATTACTCTCCAACGTTGTCAACCGACTTCCACGTTGACAGATTGTATTATCCTAAGTTAAATAAAAATTTATTACCAAACGTATGCTAATACCTCGCCACCAATTGTTTGTTCGCGAGCTTCTTTATCTGAAAGAAGACCTTTAGACGTTGATACGATCGCAATACCTAAACCGTTAAGTACGCGTGGTAGCTCATCAGCTTTAGCATAAACACGTAATCCTGGTTTACTAATTCTTTTTAGACCAGTAATGACACGTTGGTCATTCGCACCATATTTAAGGTAAATACGTAATACACCTTGTTTATTATCTTCAACGAATTCGTAATCACGAATAAAGCCCTCTTGCTTTAAAATTTCTGCAATTTGTTGCTTTAGATTTGAAGCAGGAAGCTCAAGTTTTTCGTGTCGAGCCATATTGGCATTACGAATACGCGTTAACATATCTGCAATTGGATCTGTCATAACCATTGAAAATTACCTCCTTCCCTATTTCGGGTTTACCAGCTTGCTTTTTTGACACCAGGAATTTGACCTTTGTAGGCAAGTTCACGGAAACAAATACGGCAAAGTTTAAATTTACGGATTACAGAATGTGGACGACCACAACGTTCACAACGTGTATATTCTTGAACTTTGTATTTTTTTGTCCGTTTCTGTTTTGCAATCATAGATTTTTTAGCCACTATTTTCCCTCCTTATATTAGCGGTCAGGCTTATTTTTGGAAAGGCATGCCAAGTTGAGTTAATAATTCACGAGCTTCTTCGTCTGTGTTAGCTGTTGTAACAATCACGATATCCATCCCACGAACTTTACTTACTTGATCATAATCTACTTCCGGGAAAATCAATTGTTCTCTTACACCTAGTGTGTAGTTTCCACGACCATCAAATGCTTTATTAGAAATACCACGGAAATCACGAACTCGTGGAAGTGACACATCAATTAGTTTTTGTAAGAAGTCATACATACGCTCACCGCGAAGGGTTACTTTAGCTCCGATCGGCATTCCTTCACGCAAGCGGAAACCTGCAATTGATTTTTTTGCTTTTGTTACTAAAGGTTTTTGACCAGAAATCAGTGCTAATTCTTGAACTGCACTGTCTAAAACTTTAGCATTTTGAACCGCATCACCTACACCCATATTAATGACAATCTTTTCAACTTTAGGTGCTTGCATTACGGAATCATAATTAAATTTTTCTACTAATGATTTAACGATTTCTTCGTTATATTTTACTTTTAACTCGTTCATTTGAGTAGCCCTCCTTTCATCGCTAATTATTAATTTAATACTTCACCGGATTTTTTAGCGATACGAACTTTCTTTCCGTCACGTTCTTCATATCCTACGCGAGTTGGCTCGCCAGTTTTCGGATCAATTGGTAATACATTAGAAACATGGATCGGTGCTTCTTGCTCCTGGATTCCACCTTGTGGATTATCCTGAGAAGGTTTTTGGTGTTTCTTAACCATGTTTACTCCTTCAACAAGAACACGATCTTTTTTCGGGAAAACAGCAAGAATCACTCCTTGCTTTCCTTTATCTTTACCGGATAAAACTTTAACTTTATCACCTTTTTTTACATGCATGCTAGACGCACCTCCTTACAAGGCTTTTCATAGAAATCAATTTCCGATAAGTTTGTTAAAACTTATAGTACCTCTGGAGCTAATGAAATAATCTTCATGAATTTCGCATCACGAAGTTCACGTGCTACTGGACCAAAGATACGTGTCCCTCTTGGACTTTTGTCATCGCGAATAATTACCGCTGCATTTTCATCAAAACGAATATATGAGCCATCTTTACGACGGACACCTGTTTTAGTTCGTACGATAACAGCTTTAACGACTTCACCCTTCTTAACAACGCCACCAGGTGTTGCGTGTTTCACCGTACATACAATTACATCACCAATATTAGCTGTTTTACGACCACTTCCACCTAATACCTTAATCGCTTGGACTTCACGAGCACCAGAATTATCTGCAACTTTCAAACGACTCTCTTGCTGGATCATACTGTTGTTACCTCCCTTCGGAATTCATATCCGAGTGAACTTTACTTTTTTAGATAATAACTGCTTCTTCAACTATTTCAACTAGTCTAAAGCGTTTTGTTGCTGACAATGGACGAGTCTCCATAATTGTTACGATATCGCCAATTTTAGCTTGGTTATTCTCATCATGTGCCTTGAACTTCTTAGTATATTTAACACGTTTTCCATACAGCGGGTGAAATTTATATGTTTCAACAACTACTGTAATTGTTTTGTCCATCTTATCTGAAAAGACACGACCCGTATATACTTTACGATTATTACGTTCTGTCATTTGAGGCTAACCTCCTCTCTACTTTCTAGTTATTCACACTAAGCTCTCTTTCACGGACAACAGTTTTCATTCGAGCAATTGATTTACGTACTTCACGCAGACGTGCAGTGTTTTCCAATTGTCCTGTAGCTAACTGAAAACGTAAGTTGAAAAGCTCTTCTTTTAATGATTTTATTTTTTGTTCAATTTCGGCAGTGGTTAGTTCTCTAATTTCATTAGCCTTCATTGATTTCACCACCAATTTCTTCACGTTTTACAAATTTAGTTTTTATCGGAAGTTTGTGTGCAGCAAGTCGAAGTGCTTCTCTAGCTACTTCTTCAGAAACGCCACCTACTTCAAATAATACTTTCCCTGGTTTTACAACGGCTACCCAGCCTTCAGGAGCACCTTTACCAGATCCCATTCGAACTTCTAATGGTTTCTTTGTATATGGTTTATCTGGGAAGATTTTAATCCAGACCTTTCCACCACGTTTCATATAACGAGTCATTGCAATACGTGCAGACTCAATTTGACGACTTGTGATCCAAGCAGGTTCGACAGCTTTCAATCCATAATCACCAAAGCCGACTTCTTTCCCACCTTTTGCTTGACCATTTAAATGTCCACGATGTTGTTTACGATACTTAACACGTTTAGGCATTAACATAATGTGTGCCCCCTTCCTTTACTTGTTGTTTTTAGTTGGAAGGACTTCTCCACGATAGATCCACACTTTTACGCCTAGTTTACCGTAAGTTGTGTCTGCTTCTGCATGACCATAATCGATATCAGCACGAAGTGTGTGTAGTGGTACAGTACCTTCACTATAACTTTCCGCACGAGCCATATCAGCACCGCCTAAACGGCCAGATACTTGTGTACGAATTCCTTTTGCTCCCGCACGCATTGCACGTTGAATAACTTGTTTTTGTGCACGACGGAATGAAATACGACTTTCTAATTGACGAGCAATATTTTCTGCAACTAATTTAGCATCCATGTCAGGTTTTTTAATTTCAACAATATTGATGTGAACTTTTTTACCTGTAAGTTGATTTAAGGATTTGCGTAGTGCTTCAACTTCTGAGCCACCTTTTCCTATAACCATACCTGGCTTAGCAGTTGAAATAGAAACATTAACTCGATTAGCTGCACGTTCAATTTCTACTTTAGAAACTGCAGCATCTTTTAAGCGATCCTCTATATATTCACGAATTTTGATGTCTTCATGTAATAAGTCTGCATAATCTTTGCCGGCATACCATCTTGATTCCCAATCGCGGATAACACCGACACGAAATCCTACTGGATTAACTTTTTGACCCACAGATTATCCCTCCTTCTTTTCTGATACAGTCACAGTAATATGACTTGTTCTTTTATTGATTTGACTTGCACGGCCTTGTGCACGTGGACGGAATCTTTTAAGTGTCACACCTTCATCAACAAAGGCTTCTGATACATAGAGATTATCTACATCCATTTCATAATTATGTTCTGCATTTGCGATTGCAGAGTTCAATACTTTCTCAACAACAGCGCTAGCACCACGTGGTGTGTGTTTTAATATAGCAATTGCTTCTCCAACATCTTTACCTCGAATTAAATCAACGACCAATCGAACTTTACGAGGAGCAATTCTAACAGTTTTTGCAACAGCTTTAGCTTGCATTAAGAGCGCCTCCTCTCATATTAACGTTTTGTATTCTTGTCATCGCCCGAATGTCCTTTAAAAAGACGTGTCGGTGCGAATTCACCTAATTTATGTCCTACCATATCTTCTGTAACATAAACCGGTACGTGTTTACGTCCGTCATAAACAGCGATTGTATGTCCCACAAAGTTAGGGAAAATAGTTGATCGACGTGACCAAGATTTCACAACTTGTTTTTTATTTTCTTCATTCAGTGTTTCAATCTTTTTCATCAAGTGGTCATCTACGAAAGGTCCCTTTTTTAAACTACGACCCATACATAAACCTCCTCCCGCGATTGTTGGACGGGTTCAAGTACCCGCCTTTCAATCCCGTTATTTTTTACGTGTACGTACGATATACTTGTTTGAGTCTTTATTGCGTTGACGTGTTTTCTTACCAAGGGCTGGTTTACCCCAAGGTGACACTGGTGATTTACGGCCAATTGGCGCACGTCCTTCACCACCACCGTGTGGGTGATCGTTAGGGTTCATAACAGAACCACGAACAGTAGGACGAATACCTTTCCAACGAGAACGTCCAGCTTTACCCGAATGAATCAGTTCATTTTCAATGTTTCCTACTTGACCAACTGTAGCACGGCAAGTTCCAAGAATTAAACGAACTTCTCCAGATGCCAAGCGAACAAGTACATACTTTCCTTCGCGGCCTAAAATTTGTGCTTCAGCTCCTGCTGAACGTGCAAGTTGCCCACCACGTCCTGGCTTCAACTCAATATTATGAATAGTTGTACCTACTGGCATATTTATCAATGGTAATGCATTACCCACTTTAATGTCTGCATCTTCACCAGAGATGATCTCCTGACCTACTTCAAGCCCTTTTGGTGCTAAAATATAACGTTTTTCACCGTCTGTATAATTGATTAAGGCTATATTAGCTGTTCGGTTAGGATCATATTCTATAGTAGCAACGCGACCTGGGATGCCGTCTTTGTTGCGTTTGAAATCAATCACACGGTATTGACGTTTATGTCCACCGCCTTGATGACGAACCGTTAATTTCCCTTGATTGTTACGGCCACCACGTTTTGATAGTGGTTCTAGAAGCGACTTCTCTGGAGTATCAGTTGTGATTTCATTAAAAGCTAAACCTGACATGTTTCGTCTACCGTTTGAAGTTGCTTTATACTTCTTAATCGCCATCTTTTTTCCCTCCTTTTATTTCTTATTCTATACTTTCAAAGAAATCAAGTTCTTTACTGTCTTCTGATAATTGAACGATTGCTTTTTTACGATCTGGTCGATAACCACTGTGCCGACCCATCCGTTTGAATTTACCTTTGATATTTGAAGTGTTTACTTTGACAACTTTCACATCAAAGATTTGTTCAATGGCATCTTTAATTTCAGTTTTGTTTGCAACTTTGCTGACTTCAAATGTGTATTTCTTATCTACCATTTGATCAGCTGTTTGTTCCGTAATAATTGGGCGCTTAATAATATCACGTGGGTCCTTCATTATGCAAGCACCTCCTCTATTGATTCGACTGCGTCTTTTGTAATAATCAGTCTGTCATGTGCAAGGATATCTAATATATTAAGATGACTTGCTTGTAATACTTTTACTTTTTGTAAATTATTCGCACTCTTCATGATCACTTCATCTTTTTCACTTGTTACAATCAGTGCTTTTTCATTTACATTTAAAGCGTTTAGCAGATTAATAACTTCCTTTGTTTTAGGTGTATCAATTGCTAAAGCGTCTAATACAGTTAAGTTTTCTTCTGTAACTTTAGTAGACAGTGCTGATTTAAGTGCTAAGCGTCTAACTTTCTTCGGCAATTTGTAGCTATAGCTACGTGGAGTTGGTCCGAAGACAACACCACCACCTACCCATTGAGGTGATCGAATAGATCCTTGGCGTGCACGTCCTGTTCCTTTTTGACGCCATGGTTTACGTCCACCACCGCTAACTGCCGAACGGTTTTTCACTGCATGAGTCCCTTGACGTTTTGATGCTTGTTGCATAACAACAGCATCGTGTAAAGCATGTTGATTTGGTTCGATACCAAATACCACATCATTCAATTCAATATCGCCTACTTGCGATCCGCTTTGGTTATATAGTGCTACTTTAGGCATGACATATCCTCCCTTCGACTTGTATTTAGTTAGCCTTTACTGCACTCGTAACTTTTACGAATGATTTTCTTGATCCCGGAATGTTACCTTTGATTAATAGTAGGTTTCGTTCAACATCAACTTTCACGATCTCTAAATTTTGAATAGTTGTTGTTTCGCCACCCATTTGACCTGGTAATTTCTTACCTTTCATTACACGAGCAGGTTCAGCTGAAGCTCCCATTGAACCTGGTCCTCTATGATAGTGCGAACCGTGTGACATTGGTCCACGAGCTTGGTTATGACGTTTAATGGCACCTTGAAATCCTTTACCTTTCGAAGTACCTGTTACATCAATTTTATCTCCTGCTTTGAAAACCTCTACGCTAAGCTCTTGACCGACTTCATAGTCATCTAGCTTCACGTTACGGAATTCACGAACGAAGCGCTTAGGATTAGTGCTCGCTTTTGCAGCATGTCCTTTCGCTGGCTTATTCGCATTCGCTTCTTTCTGATCAGCAAAACCAACTTGAATCGCTTCGTAGCCGTCATTTTCTAATGTTCTCTTTTGGAGAACAACATTAGGTTCAGCTTGAACTACTGTTACTGGAATTAACTCACCTTCTTCGGTGAATACTTGTGTCATGCCGACTTTACGACCTAAGATTCCTTTCGTCATCCGTTACACCTCCTGAAAATTTGAATTATAATTTAATTTCTATATCTACACCTGATGGTAAATCTAGACGCATTAGCGCATCAACCGTTTTTGGTGTAGGATTAACAATATCAATCAGACGTTTGTGTGTACGCATTTCAAATTGTTCACGTGAGTCTTTATACTTGTGAACAGCTCGTAATACGGTATATACTGATTTCTCAGTTGGTAGTGGGATTGGACCCGATACCCCCGCACCAGAACGCTTTGCAGTATTGACAATCTTTTCAGCCGATTGATCTAAAATACGGTGATCATATGCTTTCAAACGAATTCTTATTTTTTCATTTGCCATTATGTTCCCTCCTTTTCGCCCATTTGATAATAGACATTCTCCACGAAAATTTCTTAACAACCCGCCCATGGCAAAGGGGCCGGGTGTGCCAACAACCTCTCGCTTCATCGCCTTTCTGACCAACATTTGATATTATACAGAAAAGCTCTATAGATTGCAAGGTTTATCGGTAAAAAAATTGCTTTTTTCATTGAATAATACTATTTTTTTAAAAATAATGAGATTCACTATTAAAAATGGTGAATTAGACATGATCATGTTCTTAATTCAGAGATGAAATTGCACTTTTAATCTTAGCTTGTTTAATAGGTAATAAAAAAAGAGTAACGAATTGAATCGCTACTCTTTTAGATAAGTCTTATTTTTCAATATTTGATACAACACCTGAACCAACAGTACGTCCACCTTCACGGATTGAGAAGCGAGTTCCTTCTTCAATAGCGATTGGTGAAATCAATTCAACATTCATTTCAACGTTGTCGCCTGGCATAACCATTTCAACACCTTCTGGAAGACGAATGATTCCAGTTACGTCCGTTGTACGGAAGTAAAATTGTGGGCGGTAGTTATCAAAGAATGGAGTGTGACGTCCACCTTCTTCTTTTGATAGTACGTAAACTTCTGCTTTAAAATTTGTGTGTGGTGTAATTGTACCTGGTTTAGCAAGTACTTGACCACGGTTAACGTCTTCACGAGCAACACCACGTAATAATGCACCAATGTTGTCACCAGCTTCAGCGTAATCAAGAAGTTTACGGAACATTTCAACTCCTGTAACTGTTGTTTTGCTTGGAGCTTCTGCAAGACCAATGATCTCAACTTCATCCCCTACGCGAACTTCTCCACGTTCAACACGACCAGTTGCAACAGTACCACGTCCAGTGATTGAGAATACATCCTCAACTGGCATCATGAATGGTTTGTCAGTGTCACGTTCTGGAGTTGGAATATATTCATCAACTGCAGCCATAAGCTCAACAATTTTTTCTTCGTATTCAGGATCGCCTTCTAGTGCTTTTAGAGCTGAACCAGTAATAACTGGTACATCATCACCAGGGAAGTCATATTCTGATAATAGGTCACGTACTTCCATTTCTACTAATTCAAGAAGTTCTTCATCGTCAACCATATCTGCTTTGTTTAAGAATACAACGAATGCAGGTACACCAACGTTACGTGAAAGCAAGATGTGTTCACGAGTTTGTGGCATTGGACCATCAGCAGCAGACACAACTAGGATAGCTCCATCCATTTGTGCAGCACCAGTGATCATGTTTTTAACGTAGTCAGCGTGTCCTGGACAGTCTACGTGTGCATAGTGACGAGTGTCAGTTTCATATTCAACGTGTGAAGTTGAGATTGTAATTCCACGCTCTTTTTCTTCTGGTGCACCGTCGATTTGGTCATAACCCATCGCTGATCCTTCACCATTTTTCTTTGCCATTACTGTAGTAATAGCAGCAGTTAAAGTTGTTTTACCATGGTCAACGTGACCAAGAGTACCAACGTTTACGTGTTGTTTTGAACGGTCAAATTTTTCTTTACCCATTTATAGTTCCTCCTTTAATAAATAAAAGTTGTTTTTTTATGACATGTATATTCGCTTAACTACTATTATACTTAGTAGTAGACAAGCTTTCAATACAAGTTATACTTTATTTTTTGAAAAAAATCAATTATTCACCAGCGTTTTTCTTAATAATTTCCTCTGCAATACTCTTAGGTACTTCTTCATAGTGATCGAAGAACATTGTGTAAGTTCCACGTCCTTGAGTATTAGAGCGTAGCGCTGTTGCATAACCAAACATTTCAGCTAGTGGAACAAACGCATTAACAATTTGTGCGTTTCCACGTGCGTCCATACCATCTACACGTCCACGACGTGATGTGATATCACCCATAATGTCTCCCATGTATTCTTCAGGAATAACAACTTCAACCTTCATCATCGGTTCGAGTAATACAGGGTTACATTTGTTTTTCGCATTTCTTAACGCCATAGATGCAGCAACTTTAAAGGCAGTTTCATTCGAGTCAACATCATGGTAGCTACCATCATAAAGTGTTGCTTTAACATCAATTAATGGATAACCGGCAATAACTCCGTTTTCCATTGACTCTTTAATTCCAGCTTCAACAGAAGGAATATATTCACGTGGGACAACCCCACCAACGATTTTATTAATAAATTCAAAGCCTGCGCCTTCTTCGTTTGGTTCGAATTTAACCCATACGTGACCATATTGCCCACGTCCACCTGATTGACGAACGAACTTACCTTCAACTTCAGCTGAACCGCGGAATGTTTCACGATATGAAACTTGCGGAGCTCCAACGTTTGCATCAACTTTGAACTCACGTCTTAAACGGTCAACAATAATATCTAGGTGAAGTTCACCCATACCAGAAATAATTGTTTGGCCTGTTTCAGCGTTTGTTTCTGTCTTAAATGTTGGATCCTCTTCTGCTAGTTTACCTAAGGCAATTGACATCTTATCTTGATCTGCTTTTGATTTAGGTTCAATAGCAACTGAGATAACTGGCTCTGGGAATTCCATTGATTCAAGAATAACGAGATTCTTCTCATCACATAGAGTATCCCCTGTTGCTGTATCTTTCAAACCAACAGCCCCAGCAATATCACCAGAATATACTTCACTAATTTCTTGTCTTGAGTTTGCGTGCATTTGTAGGATACGTCCGACACGTTCACGCTTCCCTTTTGTTGGGTTTTGTACATATGATCCCGCTTTTAATGTACCTGAATAAACACGGAAGAATGTAAGTTTACCAACAAACGGGTCTGTTGCTACTTTAAAAGCAAGAGCAGAAAACGGTTCTTTGTCATCTGCTTTACGAACAGTTTCCTCACCTGTATCTGGAACAATTCCATCAATTGGCGGGATATCTGTTGGTGATGGAAGATAGTCAACCACACCATCAATTAAAAGTTGTACCCCTTTATTCTTAAATGCTGAACCACAAAATACTGGGAAGAATTCAACACTCAATGTTGCTGTACGGACAGCTTGGCGAAGTTCATCTTTAGAAATTTCCTCGCCTTCTAAATAACGCATCATTAAATCTTCATCTAATTCTGCAACAGATTCGACAAGATCCATACGTAATTCTTCAGCTTTATCTATTAATTCTGCTGGTATTTCTTTCGCTTCAGTAACAGTTCCAAGATCATCTTCATAATAGAAAGCTTTCATCTCGATAAGATCAATAATTCCTTCAAATTGATCTTCAGCACCAATTGGATATTGGACAGGATGAACGTTTGCCCCAAGGCGATCCTTTAATGTTCCAACTGCGTATAAGAAGTCTGCACCTGTTTTATCCATTTTATTAACAAAGACAATACGTGGTACGCCATATGTTGTTGCTTGACGCCATACTGTTTCTGTTTGTGGTTCCACACCAGATTGTGCATCTAGTACAGTAACCGCACCATCTAACACACGTAATGAACGTTCAACTTCTACAGTGAAATCAACGTGTCCCGGTGTATCAATGATATTAATTCGATGGCCCTTCCATTGAGCGGTTGTAGCAGCAGAAGTGATTGTAATCCCACGTTCTTGCTCTTGCTCCATCCAGTCCATTTGGGAAGCACCTTCGTGTGTTTCACCAATTTTATGGATTTTACCTGTGTAAAACAAAATACGTTCTGTAGTTGTTGTTTTACCAGCATCAATATGAGCCATGATGCCGATATTACGGGTTTTCTCCAAGGAGAACTCTCTAGCCATAATTCTTTCTCCTTCCTTTTTACTTAGTCAGTTTTCTAGTATGTTTAAATGGCATTTATCAAACTCTTGCAATTTGTTCGTTTGCGCAAAGTAAGATTGTTTTAATTAAATTACCAGCGATAATGAGCAAATGCTTTGTTCGCTTCAGCCATCTTGTGTAATTCTTCTCGTTTTTTAACAGATGCACCTGTATTATTTGAAGCATCCAAGATTTCATTCGCAAGACGCTCTTCCATTGTTTTTTCTCCTCGTAGACGAGAGTAATTAACAATATAACGAAGACCTAGCGCTTGACGACGTTCTGGACGAACTTCCATTGGTACTTGGTAGTTTGAACCTCCAACACGACGAGCGCGCACCTCTAAAACAGGCATAACATTTTTCATAGCTTGTTCAAAAACATCAATAGCTGGTTGACCACTGCGTTCTTCAACAAGTTCAAATGCACGATAAAGAATTTTTTGCGCTTTTCCTCTTTTACCGTCAATCATAATTTGATTGATAAGTCGAGTAACAAGCTTAGAGTTGTATAACGGATCTGGTAAGACATCACGTTTAGCTACAGGACCTTTACGTGGCATAGTCTAACCTCCTTTCATCTATTTCAATCATAAATTTTCTAGTTTTTTGGGCGTTTCGCTCCATATTTAGAGCGACCTTGCATACGTCCTTCAACACCTGCTGTATCTAACGCACCACGAACAATGTGATAGCGCACACCAGGTAAGTCTTTCACACGACCTCCACGGATAAGGACAACACTGTGTTCTTGTAGATTGTGTCCAATCCCAGGGATATATGCTGTCACTTCAATTCCATTTGTTAAACGAACACGAGCATATTTACGCAATGCAGAGTTCGGTTTCTTAGGAGTCAACGTTCCAACACGTGTACAAACACCACGTTTTTGTGGTGAAGCAGTATCAGTCAATGACTTTTTGAAACTGTTGTAACCTTTTCCTAGAGCAGGAGAGTCAGATCCTTTTGTTTTAGTAACACGTCCTTTGCGGACAAGTTGATTAATTGTAGGCATTTACTTTTTCCTCCTTTCCTTCACAATTGTAATACCACACATCCAGGCGGTTCATTTTATAAGCAAAAACAAAGTCTTCATGAATCAAGCATGCTCAATCCATCAAAACTTCACTGCTTTATCGCTACTACTGCTGTTCCAACCTCAATTCCACAAGCTTCTCCGAGTCGTTTCTTAGATTCTACCAATTCATATGGGATGTTCAATTGATCTGCCAAGCCTAAGATCTTCACTTTCAGATCAGAGTCAATATCTGTTGCAACAACAATTTGACTTACTTCTCCAGATTTCATGGTTTTACTTGCTTGCTTTATACCTATTACTAAACGATCTTTTGCTTGTGTTACTTTTTCATAAGACATTTCCATATCCTCCAAAGTATTAGGGTAACAGAAGCACCTTGAATATAGTACCACCCTGACAAATCAATGTCAACTCAAAATTAAGTATGTTAAATAATTTTTAAGTTAAAGTGGTACTATATTTTTTAGTGCCAAATTTCTTACTTGTCTGTGTACTAATTATGCGGTTGGTTCGTTTTCTTTATTTTCGCTAGCTTCTTCTTCAACTACATTCTCAACCGGAAGTTCTGTTCGCATTCCGATTTTTCTATATCTCGGCATACCTGTACCAGCTGGAACCAACTTACCTAGAATGACATTTTCCTTAAGACCAAGTAATTCATCCCGTTTACCTTTAATCGCAGCATCCGTTAAGACACGGGTTGTTTCTTGGAAGGACGCGGCTGATAAGAATGAATCTGTTTCTAATGATGCTTTTGTAATTCCTAGTAATATCGGGCGACCTACTGCTGGTTCTTTTCCTGCACTTAATGCCTTTTTGTTAACATCTCTAAACTGGTGAATTTCTAATAGTGAACCTGGCAAGAGATCTGTTTCTCCCGAGTCAGCAATCGTCACTTTTCTTAGCATTTGTCTTACCATAACCTCTACGTGCTTATCACCAATTTCCACACCTTGCATACGGTACACTTTTTGAACTTCTTTTAGCAGGTATGTTTGAACACCGTCAACACCTTGGAATTTGAGTAATTCTTTCGGATCGATCGAACCTTCTGTTAATGCTTCACCAGCAACAACCTTATCCCCTATCGATACACTTACACGTGAACCATAAGGTACTGGATAGGTCCGTGTTTCTACTTCACCTTGAACAATAATCTCTTGTTTTTCTTTCACATCACTGATCTCTTGAACAATACCGTCTACTTCACTAATAACGGCCTGCCCTTTAGGATTACGAGCTTCAAAGATCTCTTGAATACGCGGCAAACCTTGAGTAATATCGCTTCCGGCTACCCCACCTGTGTGGAATGTTCTCATCGTTAACTGGGTACCTGGTTCTCCAATCGATTGAGCTGCAATAATACCTACTGCCTCTCCTACTTCTACTTGTTCACCAGTTGCTAAGTTACGGCCATAACATTTCTTACATGCCCCATATTTTGTGTTACATGTAAATACTGTTCGTATCGTTACAGCTTCAATTCCAGCATCAACAATTTCCTTCGCGATATCTTCATTTATAAACTCATTTTTCCCAACGATCACAGCATTTGTTTCTGGGTGACGTACCGTTTGAAAAGCTGTCCGTCCTACTAAGCGGTCATATAAGGGCTCGATCATTTCTGAGCCTTCGGTAATCGCATGAACGGTTAAGCCTTTATCTGTGTGACAATCATCTTCACGAATAATGACATCTTGAGCAACATCAACAAGACGTCTTGTTAAATAACCTGAGTCCGCTGTTTTCAATGCTGTATCCGCTAGTCCTTTACGGGCTCCGTGTGTCGAAATAAAGTATTCTAGAACCGTCAAACCTTCACGGAAACTAGACTTGATAGGTAATTCAATAATTCGACCAGCCGGGTTGGCCATTAATCCACGCATACCCGCAAGTTGGGTAAAGTTAGACGCATTACCACGAGCTCCTGAATCACTCATCATATAAATTGGGTTTCGACTGCTTAATGACATCATTAAGCGATCTTGAATATCGTCTTTTGCTTTAGACCAGATAGAGATAACACGTTCGTAGCGTTCCTCTTCGGTAATCAAACCACGACGGAACTGCTTCATAACTTTTTCCACTTTATCTTGGGCTTCTTCTAGAATTTCTTCTTTTTCAGCTAGAACAACAATATCAGCAACACCAACTGTAATTCCTGCTTTTGTTGAATATTTAAAACCAAGATCTTTCATTCGGTCAAGCATTTTCGATGTTTCACTGATTTTAAACTTCTTAAAGACTTCTGCAATGATATCACCTAAAATACCCTTTTTGAAAGGTGGGATTAAATCACGTTTAGCAAGTTCCTCTTTAATATTTGTACCTTTACCAACAAAGTATTGTGCAGGTGTTTCCACCTCTAAGTTAGTATGGGTTGGCTCGTTTAGGTATGGGAATGATGGTGGTAAAATATCATTGAAAATTAATTTACCAATAGTCGTCAATAATAATTGACTCTGTTGTTCTTCGGTAAAGTTACCTTTTCCTAATGACGACGCTTGAACGGCAACACGGGTGTGCAAGTGAACATAGCCACTTTGATAAGCCATTAAAGCTTCATTTAAATCTTTAAACACCATTCCTTCACCGATAGCACCCTTACGTTCCATGGTTAAATAATAGTTACCTAAAACCATATCCTGAGATGGCGTAACAACCGGTTTTCCATCTTTCGGATTTAAAATATTTTGTGCGGCTAGCATTAAAATTCTCGCTTCCGCTTGTGCCTCAGCTGACAGCGGAACGTGAACAGCCATTTGGTCACCATCAAAGTCAGCATTATAAGCTGTACAAACGAGTGGGTGTAGACGGATTGCTCTTCCTTCAACTAAGGTTGGCTCAAATGCTTGAATACCTAAACGGTGCAATGTTGGTGCACGGTTTAATAAGACTGGGTGTTCTTTAATAACATCTTCAAGCACTTCCCATACTTCACCATGTAAACGTTCAATTTTACGTTTTGCAGACTTAATATTATGGGCCAAACCACGTTCAACTAGCTCTTTCATGATAAATGGCTTAAACAATTCAACAGCCATTTCCTTTGGTAAACCACATTGATACATTTTCAAATTAGGACCAACAACAATAACTGAACGACCTGAATAATCAACCCGTTTTCCTAACAAGTTTTGACGGAAACGTCCTTGCTTCCCTTTAAGCATGTGTGAAAGTGATTTTAACGGACGGTTACCTGGTCCAGTTACTGGACGGCCACGACGGCCATTATCAATTAATGCATCAACTGCTTCTTGAAGCATTCTCTTTTCATTCTGAACGATAATACTTGGCGCTCCAAGATCCAACAATCGTTTTAGTCGATTATTACGATTGATCACGCGACGGTAGAGATCATTCAAATCAGATGTCGCAAAACGTCCACCGTCTAATTGGACCATTGGACGCAATTCTGGTGGGATAATCGGTAAAACATCTAAAATAATCCAAGACGGATCATTGCCTGAATTTCTAAAAGCTTCAATCACTTCAAGTCGTTTAATTGCCCGTGTACGACGTTGACCTTGAACGTTTTTTAATTCTTCACGTAGAATACTGGATTCTTTGTCAAGATCAATATCTTGAAGGATTTTCTTAATTGCTTCAGCACCCATTTCTGCTTGAAAACTTTGTCCGTACTTCTCACGGTGTGTACGGTATTCTTTTTCAGATAGGAGCTGTTTCTTCTCAAGTGGTGTACTTCCTGCGTCTGTTACAATATAGGCAGCGAAGTAAATTACCTCTTCTAGTGCACGTGGTGACATATCTAAAAGAAGACCCATACGACTTGGGATACCTTTGAAGTACCAAATATGCGATACAGGGGCAGCTAATTCAATATGTCCCATACGCTCACGACGTACTTTTGACTTTGTGACTTCAACGCCACAACGATCACAAACGACTCCTTTATAACGAACACGTTTGTACTTCCCACAGTGACACTCCCAGTCTTTTTGTGGGCCAAAGATTCTTTCACAGAATAGACCATCTTTTTCTGGTTTTAATGTCCGGTAGTTAATCGTTTCTGGCTTTTTTACTTCCCCATGTGACCATGACCGAATTTTGTCTGGCGATGCCAAACCTATTTTCATAAATTCGAAATTATTTACATCTAGCAAGGGGTCTACCTCCCTTTTAGTATGTGGTAGATCACGGGAAGGCAAGAGGTCATTAAGCCCCTCAACCTCCAATGATCTTTAAAATTAATATATACGGTTCTACTTATTCTTGAACTTCTAAATTAAACTTCTCCGTTGATAATTTGTCATCTTCGTCAATATCACGAAGTTCAATCTCTTCTTCATCAGCCGAAAGCATCTTAACATCCATACCTAAACTTTGTAATTCTTTTATCAAAACTTTAAACGACTCAGGAATTCCGGCTTCAGGAACGTTTTCGCCTTTGACAATCGCTTCGTAAGTCTTAACACGCCCAACCACATCATCTGATTTAACTGTTAAGATTTCCTGTAGCGTGTAGGCAGCACCATATGCCTCTAAGGCCCACACTTCCATTTCACCGAAACGTTGTCCACCAAATTGAGCTTTACCACCTAATGGCTGTTGAGTAACTAAAGAATAAGGTCCAGTTGAACGTGCGTGTAGCTTATCATCAACCATGTGCGCAAGCTTGATCATATACATTACTCCAACAGACACACGGTTATCAAACGCTTCGCCAGTACGACCATCATATAAAATCGTCTTCGCATCTCGAGCCATTCCAGCTTCTTCGATTGTTTCCCAAACGTCTTCTTCACTTGCCCCATCAAAAACCGGTGAAGCAACATGAATACCTAATTTCTTCGCTGCCATACCTAAATGCAATTCTAATACTTGACCAATATTCATTCGCGATGGAACGCCTAGTGGATTAAGCATTATATCAATTGGAGTGCCATCTGGTAAGAACGGCATATCTTCTTCAGGTAGTATTTTCGAGATAACCCCTTTATTACCGTGGCGGCCGGCCATCTTATCTCCTTCGTGAATCTTACGTTTTTGAACAATATAGACACGAACAAGTTGATTAACTCCTGGCGGTAATTCATCGCCATCTTCACGG
Source organism: Amphibacillus sp. MSJ-3 (assembly GCF_018919165.1). GTDB lineage: Bacteria > Bacillota > Bacilli > Bacillales > Amphibacillaceae > Amphibacillus. The sequence continues at coordinate 35,384 of NZ_JAHLQM010000014.1, forward strand.
TTGAAGATTTTAACATCTAAGACAATTCCACCCGCTCCGTGCGGTACACGTAATGAAGTATCTCGGACTTCCCTTGCTTTTTCTCCAAAAATCGCATGCAATAATCGCTCTTCAGCTGAAAGCTCTGTGACACCTTTAGGCGTTACCTTACCAACAAGCAAGTCACCGTCTTCAACTTCTGCTCCTATTCGGATAATCCCCCGTTCATCTAAATCACGTAGTGCGTCTTCTCCTACGTTTGGTATGTCACGAGTAATTTCCTCTGGACCAAGCTTGGTATCACGTGCATCTGATTCATATTCTTCTATATGAATAGAAGTATAGACGTCATCTTTAACTAAACGCTCACTCATGATAATTGCATCTTCATAGTTATAACCTTCCCAAGTCATAAAACCAACTAAGACGTTCTGTCCAAGAGCAAGCTCTCCATCTTCCATTGAGGGACCATCAGCTAGGATTTCACCTTTTACCACACGATCGCCAACTTTTACGATTGGACGTTGGTTATAACAAGTCCCTTGGTTAGAGCGGATAAACTTTTGAAGTTTATAACGATCTAAATCACCTTGAACATCTTTGCCATCTACTTCAGCAATGCGTCGAACATGTATTGTCTTCGCTTCAACCTGCTCGACAATTCCATCGTGTCGACAAATGATCGCTGCACCAGAGTCTTTCCCTGAAACATACTCCATCCCTGTTCCTACAATCGGGGCTTTAGGTTGTATTAAGGGAACAGCTTGACGCTGCATGTTAGCACCCATTAGCGCACGGTTCGAGTCATCATTCTCCAAGAAGGGGATACAAGCAGTCGCTGTTGAAACGACTTGTTTTGGTGATACGTCCATATAATCAATACGATCACGATTAACCGTTGTATTCTCTCCACGGAAACGAGCAATAACTTCCTCATCCACAAAGGCACCGTCATCGTCCAAGCGAGCATTGGCTTGTGCAACAACATAGTTATCTTCTTCATCTGCTGTTAGGTAATCATATTGATCCGTTACTTTACCTGTTTCGTGATCTACTCGGCGATAAGGCGTTTCAATAAAACCAAATTTATTTACCTTTGCATAAGAAGATAGTGAGTTAATTAGCCCAATGTTAGGCCCTTCCGGCGTTTCAATTGGACACATACGTCCATAGTGGGAATAGTGAACGTCTCGAACTTCAAAGCCTGCCCGTTCTCTCGTCAAACCACCCGGACCTAGTGCAGATAGCCTTCTTTTATGAGTTAGCTCTGCTAGCGGATTTGTTTGATCCATAAATTGAGAGAGCTGTGAGCTACCAAAGAACTCTTTAATCGATGCGATAACAGGTCGAATATTGATTAATTGTTGTGGCGTAATTGTTGACGTATCTTGAATAGACATACGTTCACGAACCACTCGTTCCATTCGAGATAAACCAATTCGGAATTGATTTTGTAAAAGTTCACCGACCGAACGTAAACGGCGATTGCCCAAGTGATCAATATCATCTGTGTTTCCAACTTGGTGTAAAATATTAAAGAAATAGTTTATTGATGCCAAAATATCAGCAGGCACAATATTTTTAACGGATGAATCTACGATACCATTATCAATCACATTCAATATCCGCTCTCCATCCGGATCAGTTGGATCAATAATTTTAATCGACTGCAATTCAATCGGTTCTTCTAAGACACCTTCACTTGGTTCAACACTATATTCACCAAGTCGATTTTCTTCTCTATCGATATATGGTAATAGTTTATTAAGCGTACGTCGATCTAATTTCGTGCCTTTTTCCGCAAGAACTTCACCAGTTTCATGGTCTACTAAAGTTTCTGCTAGAGTTTGATTGAACAAACGATTTTTTATATGCAGTTTTTTATTCATTTTATATCGTCCGACATGCGCTAAATCATAACGTTTCGGATCGAAAAAGCGAGAAATCATTAAACTTTTTGCATTTTCAAGGGTAGGAGGTTCTCCCGGTCTTAAACGTTCATAAATTTCAAGTAAAGCTTTCTCGCTTGTGTCTGTATTATCTTTTTCTAAAGTATTTTGTAAATATTCATTATCACCAATCAAGTCAATAATTTCTTGATCTGTGCTAAAACCTAACGCTCTTAGCAGAACCGTGATTGGTAGTTTTCTAGTTCGATCAATTCGAACATGGACAACGTCTTTAGCGTCTGTTTCAAACTCCAACCATGCTCCTCTGTTCGGAATAACAGTAGCTGTATATCCCCTCTTACCGTTTTTGTCTATTTTCTCACTAAAATAAACACCTGGTGAGCGGACTAATTGTGAAACGATAACACGTTCAGCCCCATTGATAATAAAGGTTCCTGTGTCTGTCATCAGTGGGAAATCACCCATAAACACTTCTTGCTCTTTCACTTCACCAGTTTCATTATTTAATAAGCGGACCTTCACACGTAGTGGCGCATTATACGTCACATCTCTTTCTTTTGACTCATCGACTGAGTATTTCGGTTCCCCTAGACTATAATCGACGAATTCAAGTGATAAATTCCCTTGAAAATCCTCGATCGGAGAAATATCCTTAAACATTTCTCGCATACCTTCCTCTAGAAACCATTCATAAGAAGCCGTTTGAATCTCAATTAAATTCGGTAACTCAAGTACCTCATTGATACGTGCATAGCTTCTGCGCTGGCGGTGTCGTCCATACTGAACTAGTTGACCTGTCAACTGCTTCACCCCTCAAATCAAGATTAGAGAAACTTACATTCACTTATTCTTAAATGAATGCATGAGTCTTCCTTATTACTTTTGACGTAAAAATCATAGCTACTTGACCCTCATTATCTAGCTATCATTTTATACTTCTAAAGTATTAAAAACAAAAAGCTCACACAACAAACATTGCGTTAAGCACGCCATACCTCGTCTAACCAATATTCCAAAAGTTCAACTATTGACTTATTGGATGTAGAAGGTATAATTTAAACAGTGTGAATTGTTCAACTGTTACCAAATAAAAACTCACAGCCATTGAAGTAAGTTTTTATTTGGAACCTATATTTTACACCTTAGTTAATAACAGGTGGAATAGGTATGTTTGACGAACAACAATAGTGATTAGTAAACATCATTAAAAAAGGATCACCACTTGACTTCTTTCTAAAAATCAACCTTAATCCTCTTTCTCGTTCTAACCATCTTGTCCATTCATTAATAAAAATATACTTATTTCTTAAAATGGCACTTGACAAAAAAACGCGCCATTGGCATTTTTCTATATTACCACAACCACCTATCAGAGTCAAATGCTAAGTCAATATTTTCTTGCCCGAATAATAAAATACCCTTTGTTTTTCTTAACTAGCTCAACCTCTTGAAACAGAGTCTCCATTTTACTGATCGCCGAAGGTGCACCTTGTTTCTTTTGAATGACAACCCATAGCTCACCCTCTGACTTAAGGCGTTGATAAGCATCTTCAAACATTTGATGTACCACTTCTTTACCGGCTCGAATCGGCGGGTTAACTAATACAGCAGCAAATTGGTCTTCCGGAATGCTATCGAAACGATCACTCAAATAGCATTTCACATTATCTAATTTATTCTGTTTTGCATTTTTCTCAGCGAGGTCAACGGCCCTCTGATTAACATCACTCATAACTACTTGACGATCAGGGAAGGATTTAGCTATTGTTAAACCGATCGGCCCATAGCCACAACCCAAATCACAAATTGCCCCCTCAACTTTCGGAGGGAAAAAAGTATCAATCAATGTTCTAGAACCAAAGTCTACCGTATTCTTCGAAAAGACACCCAGATCACTTGTGAATGTCATCGTGTGATTGCGAAGTTTAAAGGTCCATGTTTTGGGGTTACTCTTTGCTTGAGGATGACGGGTAAAGTATTGCTCCGACATATAATTAGCACCTACTTTTAATTGTGGTTAAAATTATTTAGCATTTACTAGGCTCACCAAGTGACAACGCTAAGTCACATCGGAAAAGTATCCTACATACACTTGATCCTATTATAATAGCAACGAAAGCCCGCCTAAAATAGACGAGCTCTCATTTATTAAGCTTACGATTACTTCAATTCTACAGCTGCGCCAGCTTCTTCAAGTTTAGCTTTCATTTCTTCAGCTTCTTCTTTAGCTACGCCTTCTTTAATTGCACCTGGTGCTTTGTCAACAAGATCTTTAGCGTCTTTAAGACCAAGACCTGTGATTTCGCGAACTGCTTTAACAACTTTAATTTTTGCAGAACCTGCATCAGTTAAGACAACATCAAATTCTGATTTTTCTTCTGCTTCGGCACCACCAGCAGCGCCACCACCTGCAACAGCAACAGGTGCTGCAGCAGTTACACCAAATTCTTCTTCAATTGCTTTAACTAAATCGTTTAATTCAAGAACAGACATTTCTTTAATCGCTTCGATAATTTGTTCTTTAGACATTCTTATTTCCTCCTAATGGTTGATTTATATTCTACCGTTTTTAATTCAAGATTAACTTAAGCATCTTGCTCTTCTTTTTGCTCTGCAATCGCTTTTGTAGCATAAGCAAAGTTTCGAACAGGTGCCTGTAGGACACTAAGCAACATAGATAGTAAACCTTCGTAATTTGGAAGATCTGCAAGCTCTTTAATTTGGTCAAGAGTTGCAACATTACCCTCAATAACGCCGCCTTTTATTTCTAAATCTTTGTGTTCCTTAATAAAGTTATTAATAATTTTCGCTGGAGCAACAACATCATCATTACTAAATGCAATAGCTGTCGGTCCAACTAATATTTCATCTAGTTCTGAAAGTTCAACTTCAGCAGCCGCACGGCGAGACATAGAGTTTTTATAAACTTTGTAATCAACGCCAGCTTCACGTAATTGTTTACGTAATTCAGTAACTTCTGCTACATCTAGTCCACGATAATCCACTAACACAGTTGATTGGCTGTCACGGAATTTTGTTGCAATTTCAGATACAAGTTGTTTCTTTTGTTCCATAAGCTTTGACATGATTCCACCTCCTACTAAATGTTCAAACATACCGTCAGATCTGATTTCTTTTTATTCAAAATTAAAAATCCCTCACATCTATACTAGACGCAAGGGAGAACGTGTGAACACTTAGGCGAGAATTTATACAAATTCCCACACCTTTATCCAACACCTCGGCAGGCTATTAAGCTTAATGAGCCCCTGCTGTCTACGGTATAAATATTGATTTAACCTTAACTATTATAGCGATATCCTACAATGAAGTCAAGACTTATTTTGAAGCTAGAGCAGATGGATTAATTTTCACACCTGGTCCCATTGTTGAAGTCACTGATATATTACGTAAATAGATACCTTTTGCAGTTTGTGGTTTCGCTTTAACAACCACATTAGCAATCGCTTCAAAGTTCTCAACTAATTGGTTAAGTTCAAATGAAGCTTTACCAATTGGAACATGAATATTTGATTGTTTATCCACTCGGTATTCTACTTTACCTGCTTTAATATCTTGAATTGCTTTTTCTACTTCAAAAGTAACTGTGCCTGTCTTAGGGTTTGGCATTAATCCTTTAGGCCCTAATACTCGACCTAGTTTACCAACTTCAGCCATCATATCAGGCGTTGCAACAATCACGTCAAAACCGAACCATCCTTGGTTAATTTTGTTGATTAATTCTTCATCACCAACAAAGTCAGCACCTGCAGCTTCAGCTTCTTTTGCTTTATCGCCTTTAGCAAAGACTAAAACAGTTTGTGTTTTACCTGTACCATGTGGTAAAACCATTGCTCCACGGATTTGTTGATCTGCTTTCTTAGGATCAATACCTAAGCGGAAAGCAACTTCTACAGTTTCATCAAATTTAGCTGTAGCATTTTCCTTTACTAATTTAAGAGCTTCTTCAATCTCGTACAACTTAGCACGATCTACTAATTTCAAAGCTTCTTGTTGTTTTTTTGATTTTTTAGCCATTATTTTTCCTCCTAGAATGTGGTGTTAACGGTTATACCTCCCACTTTATAAAGCGGATCCCAACTTGATTATGTTCCTTTGCAAGTAAGGAAGTTGACTATGCCTCAATCTATCTTCCTGTAAAAAGGTTGCGAAATGGCAACTCCACCACCTACGCAACCTTCATTTACAGCCAACAATAAAATTAATCTTCAATCGTAATTCCCATACTACGCGCGGTACCTTCGACCATCCGCATTGCCGCTTCAACATTAGCAGCATTTAAATCAGGCATTTTAGTTTCTGCAATTTCTCTAACTTTATCACGTTTTACTGTTGCAACTTTGTTACGATTAGGTTCACCTGATGCAGTATCGATGCCCGCTGCTTTTTTAAGTAATACGGCAGCCGGCGGAGTCTTTGTAATAAATGTAAATGAACGGTCTTCAAAAACCGTAATTTCAACCGGAATAATCAAACCAGCTTGTTCTTGCGTACGGGCATTGAATTCCTTACAGAAACCCATAATATTAACACCTGCTTGACCTAGTGCTGGCCCTACAGGTGGAGCCGGATTCGCTTTCCCTGCTGGAATTTGAAGTTTTACTACTTTAATTACTTTTTTAGCCACGAGACACACCTCCTTAAGTCCGTGATGTGGTCAAAGGGGATTAACCCTCCCACTCATATACATATAAAAATAATCTAACACTCGAGGCATAAAGAACATTAAAATTTTAGCATGTTCAACTTAATAATGCAAGGGTTGTTGTTATTAAATCTACCTAAAGTGATTAGATTTTTTTGATTTGAGAAAAATCAAGCTCTACCGGTGTTTCACGACCAAACATGTTTACGTGTACTTTTACCTTTTGACGATCTAAATCAATTTGTTCAATTGTTCCCGTGAAATCACTAAAAGGACCGTCAAGAACTGTGATTGATTCACCTTCTTCAAAATCAATATCAACCACTGTTTCTTTCATACCCATACGCTTCAAGATCACTTCCGCTTCCTCTGGTAATAAAGGCGTTGGCTTTGATCCGGATCCAGTTGACCCAACGAATCCTGTTACGCCTGGTGTGTTTCGAACAACATACCATGAATCATCCGTCATAATCATTTCAGCAAGTACATAACCCGGGAAAACTTTTTTCATAGAAACTTTCCGCTTACCATTTTTCACTTCTGTTTCTTCATCTTCTGGCACTAAAATACGGAAAATCTTATCTTCCATTCCCATAGATGCTAATCTCTTTTCAAGATTTGTTTTTACTTTATTCTCATAACCAGAATACGTATGCACAACATACCATTGTTTCTCCACTTCCAAAAACCTCCTTATCATTAGTTTTCTCCATTTAAAAAACCCGTTAAGACGGGTTCTAAAAGTAAGGCGATTCATTCTCACCTCATTATAGCACAAAATCTACTTCTCTATTCAAAAAAAAGATTGAGAATTTGAGTGATACCTAAATCCACAACTGTAAAGAAGAGGGCGATGATAACAACAGTAGCAACAACCGTAACTGTGTAACGGTAGAGCTCTTGCTTACCTGGCCAGGAAACTTTCTTCATCTCTCGAGAAACATTTTTTAAAAATGTCACAGCTTTCACAAGTGGTTCCTCCAAACTTTAAAATTTATCAATCTAAAATATGACCGTGTGCTTTACTTTGTTTCACGGTGTAGTGTATGTTTATTACACCTTTTACAAAATTTTTTTAATTTTAAACGATCTATAGTTACCGTACTTTTATTTGGGTGATAATTTCGACTTAAACATTCTTCACATGCAAGAGCAACTTTTTTCTTCATCTTTTACCATCCTATACTAATCTAGGTTACTTAAATAATGTAGCATGCTTATCTATCACTGTCAACGTTGCTTCTATTAATCAATTATAGTTTAATGCTTGATTCATCTAAATAACGTTCTAATTTCCGCTTTACCCGTTGTAATGCATTATCAATTGATTTAATATGGCGGTTTAATTCTATTGAAATCTCTTGATAAGTTCGACCATCTAAATAGAGATAGAGCACATCACATTCAAAGCGACTTAATAATTGAACGATCTTACCTTCAACTTGTCCTTTACTTTCCCGATTAATGATTAATTCTTCAGGATCATCAATTTCCTCTACGTTTGTTAAGACATCTAGCAAAGTTCTCTCTGATTCCTCATCAAAAATAGGTTTGTCCAATGAAACATAAGAATTTAACGGGATGTGTTTTTGCCTTGTTGCTGTTTTGATGGCCGTAATAATTTGTCTTGTCACACAGAGCTCAGCAAAGGCGCGAAATGATGAGCGACGATCGCCTTTATAATCTCGAATCGCTTTATATAAGCCAATCATCCCTTCTTGGACGATATCCTCGTGATCCGCTCCAACGAGAAAGTAAGTACTTGCTTTCACTCGGACGAAACTACGATATTTTTGAATCAAATAATCTAGTGCTAGACAATCTCCTTGACGAATCAGTAATATAATCTCACGATCATCAAGTTGCTCATAACGTCTTAGCTCATTATTTATATCTTGATGTTGTCTCTGCAAGCCAAATTCCCCCCGGGTCGCTTAATAGCAATATTATACAGTAAGCGTTTAACATTAGTCAACCATGCGATTCAGACCCTTCCTCGCCTCATTTTTTCAAATTGATCTAAAATTTCCTGCTTAATTGGAAGAGAACGTCCTTGTTTTCGCTTTTCAAAGGTACGAAGGTCATTAGAAATTTCTTTTTTTATCTGGTCAACCTCAATAGCTAATTCTCTAGCAGATTTCCGGTAAGCTCCTTGCTGGAAAATTGTCCGTTGTTCAGTATAATCGCTTGTTGCCACATATACCTTAGTTTTCACATTGATAAATTCTTTTACTAACCTTTCAATACATTGATCAGCCGTTTCCTTTTCTTTTGTATAAATAATTTCAATATTATATTGATTGTCCTTAGACTCAGGTCCTTTAACTTCATAAGCATCAAAAACGATAATCACACGATAACCACGATAAGCTTGGTATTCTGCCATCTTCTCAATTAACAATTGTCTTGCTTGGTCAAGATCAACTTCTCGTAAGCTTTTTAGCTCAGTCCAGTCACCGATAATATTATAGCCATCAACTAATAGGACATCCATTTCTTAATCTCCTAGGGGATGACGCTTTCGATAGACTTCATACATCAAAACACTTGCTGCAACAGATGCGTTGAGTGACGATACTTGTCCACCCATCGCTAATTTGATTGTCCAATCACATTTCTCCCGAACAAGACGGCTGATCCCCTTTCCTTCATTACCAATGACAAGTGCTAAAGCTAGATCACCTTCAAGTTTTCGATAATCTTGGCTCGCATTCATTTCCGTACCAACAACCCAGACGTGACGTGCTTTTAATTCCTCAATCGTTTTAGCCATATTAGTTACACGTGCGACTGGAACATATTCGATCGCACCAGCTGAAGTTTTAGCAACAACATTCGTTAAACCAACCGCCCGATGTTTGGGAATAATGACACCATGAACCCCTGTTGCATCAGCTGTTCTTAGAATTGATCCTAAGTTATGTGGATCTTCAATTTCATCAAGCAAAATAAAAAACGGTTCTTCTCCTTTTTCTTCAGCGCGTGCAAATAAATCATCAATTGTTGCGTAATCATAAGCAGCAACTGCCGCAATCATCCCTTGGTGCTTTCCATTAACGAGTTGGTCTAATTTCTTTTTTGGAACCTTCTTTACAATGACACCCTGTTGTTTCGCCAATCGCTGAATATCCTCAGTTGCTTTTGCATTTAGATGTTCAGCGATAAACAATTTATTAATTGATCGACCCGATCGAAACGCTTCTATAATAGGGTTCTTCCCTATTAACCATTCTTCAGTCATTGCTTATTGTCCTCCCTTCTCAATGTAGGCTACCGCCTCATTCATCAATTCCTGCAGCCGTAATGATTGATCTGCAAAATAATGAAAACCTAAAAGCGCCTCAAAAGCTGTGCTATGCTTATATGTGATAACATCCGTATTTTTCGGGATTGATCCCGATTTTGCATTACGTCCCCTTCTAACAACCGCTTCTTCCTCTTCATCTAAGAAATGCTCTTTAAGCCAATAACGCAAAACTTTTGCCTGTGCTTTTGCCGAAACATATTTGATCGCTAGTTGATGTAAATCATTAACTTTTGCATAACCCGATTGGATCAAGTAATTTCGTATATGAACCTCATAAATCGCATCACCCATGTAGGCCAGAGCTAAACTCTTCATTTGTTTAACTTCATTTATTTTCATCCTTACCCTCTTTTCCAGCGTGTCCCTTGCGCGGTATCCTCCAGTATAATATGCTGGGCTTTTAATTGATCTCGAATTGCATCTGCTTTGGCGAAGTCCTTTTCCGCTCGTGCTTGTTCACGGGCTGCTAACAACTGATCTATTTCCTCATCAAGCAAATCGTTCGCATCATCTGATATATTTATACCTAATATAGTGAAAAATAGGTCGAATAGTGCTAAAAATTCTTCTAAAGTTGCCTTCGTTACCTGCTTATTTTCTATCGCTACATTAGCTTCCTTAGCTAGCTCAAATATATAGGAAATTGCATTTGCTGTATTGAAATCATCATTCATTTCTTTAATAAATCCATCTTTTATCTCTGCCAGTTTCTCTTGATAAATGTTGTCAACCACCACCGAACCTTCCAATCGGTCTATATGATGTTTTAGGTTATGATAGGCATTTTTAATCCGCTCAAAACCGTTCTTAGTCTGATTTAATAAGGTTTCACTAAAATTAATTGGGTGTCGGTAGTGAACACTCAAAATATAAAACCTTATTAATTCTGGTGGATATTGTTCGATTAAGTCATGAGCTAAGACAAAGTTTCCAGTTGACTTCGACATTTTCTCGTCATCAATTGTTACATAACCATTATGGAGCCAGTAGTTTGCAAAGGGTTTACCCGTTCTAGCTTCAGACTGGGCAATTTCATTTTCGTGATGAGGAAAGGCTAGATCTTGGCCACCAGCATGAATATCAATCGTATCACCTAAATATTTCTTAGCCATGGTCGAACATTCGATGTGCCAACCTGGTCGTCCGTCACCCCAAGGTGATGGCCATGAAACTTCATCTCGATCTGCCGCTTTCCATAAAGCAAAATCTAGCGGATCCTCTTTATGATCATCAATTTGAATTCGTGCCCCTGAACGTAAATCATCCAAAGATTGATCGGATAAATGACCATAGCTTTTAAACTTGCGTGTCTTAAAATAAACATCACCATTCACTACATAAGCGTATCCTTTATCAATAAGGACTTCAATAAAGCTGATTATCTCTGAAATTGTTTCTGTTACTCGGGGATGATGTGTAGCCGGTTTTACCCCCAGTGCCCTAACATCTTCCTTATAAGCTTTAATAAATCGATTAGCCACTTCTTTAACATCTTCGTTTCGTTGATTAGCGACTTTAATAATCTTGTCATCTATATCTGTAAAGTTCAGCAAATAATCAACTTCATAACCGCAATATTCTAAATATCGTCTAACCGTATCAAATACAATCGCGGGGCGAGCATTTCCAATATGAATATAGTTATAAACGGTCGGCCCGCAAACATACATTTTTACTTTTCCAGGTTCGACTGGCTCGAATGCTTCCTTTGTTCGTGTCAGTGTATTATACATTTTAATCGTCATCTTCTATCTCTCCTTTAACAAACTTAAGCTCTTCCTTAAGTTTTTTCACATCCGTTTGTAATTCACAAATTAAATCATCAATTGGATCAGGTAGCTTGTTATGGTCAAGCTTCTGCGAAATTCTTTTTCCATTTTGAATAACGACATGCCCCGGAATACCAACAACCGTGGAATAGTCTGGTACATCTTTGAGCACGACGGAACCCGCTCCAACCTTTGAATAGGCACCAATTGTAATCGACCCTAAGACCTTGGCACCCGTTGCAATTAAAGCATTGTCTTTAATCGTCGGATGACGCTTCCCCTTTTCCTTTCCCGTTCCCCCAAGAGTCACACCTTGGAAAATCGTTACGTCATTTCCTATCTCACACGTCTCACCAATTACTACTCCCATCCCATGGTCAATAAAAAAACGATGACCTATTTGTGCACCAGGGTGAATTTCTATGCCCGTGAAGAAACGACTTATTTGAGAAATTAATCGGGCAATGAAGAAAAACTTTTTCCGATAAAAGAAATGGGCAATACGGTGCAACCAAATGGCATGAACGCCAGAATAAGTTAGGATGACTTCAAGATAAGAGCGTGCTGCTGGGTCTTGGTCAAAGACAACTTGAATATCTTCTTTAATACGTTTGAAGAACGACATATTTTAATACACCTCCAACACGGCATATGTATTTGTATTTTATTATCCAATTCTATCGACCTTAAGTAAATCCTTATTCCCACTAATCATTTTTAAATATATGAAATGAAGCTGCAATAGAATGTTAAAAGGCGTCTCTGTGTAATATTACACAGAGACGCCTTGATAGCGTGGTTCCACTCTGTTTAGATAAAGTCTTTATTTTTATTAACAGGCGTTGATCAATATTTCTAACGCAACCGCTACGATTGATTAAACAAACCGATCTTTATCTCAACTTGAACTCTGATAACGGTAGAGATACCGCTTTTACTTACTCATCATTTCAGCAAAAGACTCAGAGGTGCATAGCACTAGGTTGCTTAAAATCACTTTCAGCCTTGGTGATTCTCTCTTCATAAGCTCCGACTAATCCCTATCCTCTTCACCGCTTTTATCTTATTCATTATTATTAAAAGAAATGCTGTATTTATTATTATGCATAACAACTACATTTCGTGCTTAACTTGTTTATAAAAGACTTTCCAGGCGTGTAACAACAACTTCCTTACCTAACAAATAAATTGCAATTGGTAATTCCGGTCCATGAACTTGGCCCGTTGTTGCAACACGGATGGGCATGAATAATTGTTTACCCTTCTGCCCAGTCTCTTTCTGAGTTGTTTTAATCGTTGCCTTAATTTCTGCAGGCTCCCAATTTTCTAATTCGAGTAATTGCGTTTTAAATACCCGCAAGACTTCCGGTACTTGTTCACCTGCCAAAACAGCCTGTGCATCCTCATTATAACTGATATCCGTTTGGAAGAAAAGTTCTGTTAAGTCAACAATTTCAGCACCATAACTTAATTGATCCTTGTAAAGACAAATTAATTTTTCTGCCCACTCTTTTGTTTCCGGAGTTAAATCTGACGATAACTTACCTGCCTCAATTAAGTGTGGTAAGGCAAGCTTAATCACATCTTCATCACTTGCAGCTTTAATATACTGATTATTCATCCATTTTAACTTTTTCGCATCAAAAATCGCCGCTGAGGTAGATAATCTACTAGGATCAAACATTTTAGTAATTTCTTCTTGAGTAAAGATTTCTTCTTCTCCAACAGGCGACCAACCTAATAGTGTAATAAAATTAAACATAGCTTCTGGCAAATAGCCCAATTTATTATATTGTTCAATAAACTGTATGACGTGTTGATCACGCTTGCTTAATTTTTTACGCTCTTCATTAAGAATTAAGGTCATATGCCCATACTGTGGTTTTTCCCAACCAAACGCATCATAAATCATCATTTGCTTTGGTGTGTTAGATATATGTTCTTCTCCACGTAAAACATGAGAGATTTTCATTAGATGGTCATCAATAGCAACTGCAAAGTTATACGTTGGTACACCGTTCTTTTTCACAATGACCCAGTCACCAAAATCACTTGATTCAAACTTTATCGGACCACGAACAATATCGTTAAAAGTATAGGTCGTTCCCTTAGGAACCCGAAGTCGAATACTCGCTTGACGGCCTTCCGCTTCAAATTGCTTCATTTGCTCAGGTGTTAAATGACTATGTGCTCCTGAATACTTAGGAACTTGTCCATTAGCTTTTTGTTCTTCCCGTTCTTGTTCAAGCTCTTCTTCTGTCATATAACACTTATAAGCTAGATCACGCTCTAATAATTCATCGATGTACTTCTGATAAATGTCCAACCGTTCAGTTTGTCGATAGGGGCCGTATTGACCGCCAATATCAGCACCTTCATCCCAAACGATTCCTAGCCATTTTAAGTAGTTAAGCTGGCTTTCTTCACCACCTACAACATTACGTTTCTCATCTGTATCTTCAATTCGAATAATAAATTTACCACCAAAATGTTTAGCGTATAAATAATTAAATAATGCGGTTCTCGCATTTCCGATATGCAAATGCCCTGTTGGACTCGGTGCATAACGAACTCGTACTTCATTTGTCATGATCTTGCTTCCCCTTTCAAACATATAGCTTTTCATATCACTATTTTAGCACTTTTTTTATAAGTTGTCTGATTATCATCGTTTTATTCATTATAATACGATTCTTATCCTGTGACCAAGTGATTCCCCCATTGGAGATTTAAGATAGACTCACAATGATAAGTGGGATAACGGCGAATCCAAATTTATCAAGTTGACTTAATAGATCTCGGTGATCGAAGAAAACCTCTCCAAAGTATTTAATGAATAAATTAAATATCAGCGCTCAAGCGAATAAAAAGTGATAACAATTGTTATCACTTTTTTAGCTTCTTTATCTGTTATACCTTTTTTATTGTGCTTTTTCAAGTGCCTTTGGTTTAGCAAAGATCATTCGTCCTGCAGATGTCTGCAAAACGCTTGTAATAATCACATCAATTGCCTCTCCAATATAATTACGCCCTTCTTCTACGACGATCATTGTACCATCATCTAAATAGGCAACACCTTGATCATGTTCTTTACCATCCTTAATCACTTGAACCTTCAAACGCTCACCCGGTAAAACGACAGGTTTTACTGCATTAGCCAAATCATTAATGTTTAAAACTTGGACATTTTGAAATTCACATACTTTATTAAGGTTAAAATCATTTGTTACGACAATCCCATCCATTACTTTAGCAAGCTTAACAAGCTTGCTGTCTACTTCCTGAATATCCTCAAAATTACCTTCATACATTTCAACTTTCTCCGGAATATCTTTCTGCAATCGATTCAGAATATCTAACCCTCGACGCCCTCGATTCCGCTTCAATGCATCAGATGAATCTGCAATGTGTTGGAGTTCCTCAAGAACAAAATGAGGAATAATAATCATCCCCTCAAGAAAATGAGTCTGGCAAATATCAGCAATTCGTCCATCAATAATTACACTTGTATCAAGAATTTTTGGTTTTGGTATTGATTCTTCAAATTTTCTTTCATTTGGCAATACCTTTATCTCTTTATCTTTTTTTGCTAGTGTTAAAATATTCATAAATTCATCACGACGCTTGAAGCCAACTTGAAATCCTAAGTAACCAAGTAACCCCATAATAAAGATTGGAATGATTTGTGAAACAACAATAATTTGAATGTCAATAATCGGTTGATTAATAAAGAATGCAATGGTTAAACCAATAATCAAACCAATTCCACCAAAAAATAAGTTTGCTAATGGAGCACCAAGCAAAGTCCGCTCCAAGTATTGGATAAATTGAACAATATAATCAACTAGCCAAATAGACAATAAGTATAATATAATTGCACCAACCGCTAAACCAATATAAGGGGCGACATAGGGATTATCTATCCATGTACCTCTCATAAAACCAACGACTTTAACTAGCGACGGAAAGTATAGGAACCCTGATGTTCCTCCTGCAATAATAATAAAAAATTGTACTATTCTTTTTAGCAATCTCTTCACCTCCTATTCATATGCTCTCCAATTAAGGGAGACTTTAACCTTATTATTTTACTTTTGCTCTAACGTTATTTGTAATGCTTCCTGAATTGAATCTACCCCTATGACTTGAAGTGACTCTGGAGCTTGCCAACCATCTAAATTTCTAGCTGGAATGATTGCCCGCTTAAATCCGAGTTTGGCTGCTTCTTGGACTCGCTGTTCAATTCTCGAAACACGGCGGATCTCTCCTGTTAAACCAACCTCACCTATTAAAACATCATGTGGTAGACATGCTTGGCCTTTAAAACTAGAAGCAATACTGACAGCTACAGCAAGATCAATAGCAGGTTCATCTAATTTTATTCCACCCGCAACCTTGACATAAGCATCTTGATTCTGCATTAATAAACCCACTCTTTTTTCCAATACAGCCATTAATAACGGTACCCGATTATGATCTATTCCTGTTGCCATTCGACGGGCTTGACCAAAACTTGTTGGTGAGATCAATGACTGAATCTCTACCAATACAGGCCGTGTCCCTTCCATTGAGGCAACAACCGTTGAACCAGCCACACCTTGTGAACGTTCTTCCAAGAATATTTCCGACGGATTAGTCACCTCTTTCAAACCACTTTCCTTCATTTCAAAAATACCCATTTCGTTTGTGCTACCAAAGCGATTCTTTACTCCACGTAAAATCCGATAAGTATGATGCCTTTCACCTTCAAAATAAAGAACAGCATCTACCATATGCTCTAGCATACGTGGACCAGCAATTGCGCCCTCCTTTGTTACATGACCAACAATAAAGATGGGAATATGCTTTGTTTTAGCAATTCGCATCAATTCACCTGTACATTCACGAACTTGAGAGACACTTCCTGGTGCACTTGTTACTTCATCCTTAAAAATGGTTTGAATGGAATCGATGACAACAAAAGCTGGATTTAATTGATCAATTTGGGCTGATATAAGTTGTAGATTTGTTTCTGAGAGAACATATAACTTTTCAGATGTGACACCGAGTCGATCGGCTCTTAATTTTGTTTGACGTGTTGATTCTTCACCCGATATATAAAGCACAGAGGTTCCATTATTAGCTAATTGATTTGAAATTTGCAACAACAAGGTTGATTTACCTATACCCGGATCACCACCGACAAGTACTAAAGAACCCGGGACGATCCCACCGCCAAGAACTCGATTTACTTCCGGCATATCTGTCTTCATTCTTGCTTCTTCTGTTGTTTGTATCGCTGTAATCTTTTCTGGCGACTGACTACTGTCCTGTCCGATTCCAGAATGCTTTGATTTTGTTTTAACAATAATTTCCTCAACAAGGGTATTCCACTGATTACAGCTTGGGCATTTACCCATCCATTTAAGTGACTCATAGCCACATTCTTGACAAACAAAGGTACTTTTACTTTTAGCCAAAATAACCTCTCCTTTTCTCATTATACTCTAAAAGGTGAACCTTTAGATTACACGTGAATTAATTCTTTGTGTAAAAATGATGTAAATTTTTCAAATCTATTTCCTAAATCGTTAAGCACATTTTTGTGAATCGTAAACAAAATAATTCATTAACGATAGCATAACCATCATCAATATCAAAAAATTCATTGCAAAATAACCGTCCCATCTCCGACGCATAGATTTCCCGTTTAGAACTAGGACTACACATCCAAAGGAAATTAATGGTCTATTAAGAATGGTTATGGATAATCAAATGTCCGAGAGCCCAGTAGGCTTAAATAGGATATTTTATGTTTGTAATATCGGCCTCTTAATCATCCTTCTTGAACGTGCACTTAATAGTATATGAAAAAGAAAGCGAAAGGTAAAGATTACCTTCCACTTTCTTATTTGTTATTATTTATTTAAGATAATAAACTTACCGTTACTACTGAGCCCAATACGAATGGTTTCATCTTTTGTAATATCGCCTTTTAGTAAGGCTTCTGACAGTAAATCTTCAATGTTTTTTTGAATCGCACGACGTAATGGTCGAGCGCCATATTCTGGATCAAATCCATCCTCAGCAATTTTCTCTATGGCTTTGTTAGATAGGGTAAAGTTAAGCCCTTGACCAGCCAAACGGTTTTGTAGTTGCTTAATCATCAATGTAACGATATCCTTCATATGTTTACGCTCAAGTGAATGGAAAACAATCGTTTCATCAATTCTATTTAGGAATTCTGGTCGAAAAGCCTTTTTCAAAGCATCTGTTACCTTCGATTTCATGTTTTTATAATCAATTTGTTCATCTTGTAAGTTAAAACCAACGTACTTATTAGTTTGTAATTCACTTGCTCCAACATTTGAAGTCATAATTAAAACAGTATTTCTAAAGTCAACAACTCTTCCTTTTGAGTCTGTTAAACGTCCATCTTCTAAAACCTGGAGCAAAATATTGAATACCTCTGGATGTGCCTTTTCCATTTCATCCAGTAGAATAACAGAGTAAGGTTTACTTCGAACTTTTTCAGTTAGTTGGCCGCCTTCCTCATGTCCAACATATCCTGGAGGTGAACCAACGAGTCTTGATGTCGTGTGCTTTTCCATATACTCCGACATATCGATTCGAATCATTGCATCCTCATCACCAAACATCGCTTCTGCTAAAGCTCGGGCTAATTCTGTTTTCCCAACACCAGTAGGTCCTAGGAAAATAAAAGAGCCAATCGGACGTTTCGGATCTTTCAAACCTGCTCGGGCGCGACGGATAGCTTTTGAAACAGCAACAACTGCCTCTGATTGTCCAATTACACGCTCATGTAAAATATTCTCCAAATTTAATAGGCGAGTGGTTTCATCTTTCGTTAATGAATCAATAGGAACACCCGTCCAATTTGAAACAACAGATGCAATATCCTCAACAGTTACTTTAGAATCTTCTTGTCCTTGTTTTTCTTCCCATTTCTCTTTCGTCTTATCAAGCTCTTTACGTAGTTTCTGTTCACGATCCCGCAATGAAGCAGCTTTTTCAAATTCTTGACTTTGAACAGCCGCATCCTTTTCTTTGCGGATCTCTGTTAAGCTATTTTCAAGCTCCTTCAAATTTGTTGGAGCAGTGAAAGAACGTAAGCGTACTTTTGAACCTGCTTCATCAATTAAGTCAATCGCTTTATCTGGTAAAAAGCGATCAGTAATATAGCGGCTTGATAGATTAACCGCAGCATCAATTGCTTCGTCTGTAATCGTAACACGGTGATGAGCTTCATAACGGTCACGGAGACCTTTTAAAATCTCAATCGACTGTTCAAGAGTCGGTTCATCCACTTGGATGGGTTGGAATCGACGTTCAAGCGCTGCATCCTTTTCAATATACTTTCTATATTCATCAATTGTTGTCGCACCAATACATTGTAATTCTCCACGTGCAAGGGATGGTTTTAAAATATTCGATGCATCAATTGCACCTTCAGCACCACCAGCTCCAATTAATGTATGCAATTCATCAATAAAAAGAATCACGTTTCCTGCTTGGCGAATTTCCCCCATTACTTTTTTCAAACGATCTTCAAATTCCCCACGGTATTTTGTTCCTGCAACAACCGTTCCCATATCTAGTGTCATCACACGCTTATCTCGTAAAGTTTCAGGAACATCGTTATCAACAATCTTTTGTGCTAGGCCTTCCGCTACTGCTGTCTTTCCTACACCAGGCTCTCCAATCAAAACTGGATTATTTTTTGTTCGGCGACTAAGCACTTGGATGACTCGTTCAATTTCCTTTTCCCTACCAATTACGGGGTCAACATTACCCTCTTTTGCTGTGACTGTTAAATCACGTGCTAAAGAATCAAGGGTTGGTGTGCTAGCAGGGTTATTTGAAGTATGACGTACTTGCCCCTTTCGAACAGTTTCATTGCTACCTAATAGCTGTAATACTTGTTGACGTGCTCGATTTAAACTTACATCCAGATTATTTAGAACCCTGGCTGCAATTCCTTCACCTTCCCGAATTAAACCAAGTAATATATGCTCAGTCCCAACATAGGTATGACCTAATTTCCTTGCCTCATCCATAGAAAGTTCAATAACCTTCTTAGCTCTTGGTGTATAGTGAATCGTTTGTGATGTTTTCTTACCAACACCGATCAAGCTCTCTACCTCTTCTTGAATTTGACTTGTTTCTAAACCTAGTGAATGAAGAGCTTTGGCTGCAATCCCTTCACCTTCTCGAATTAAACCAAGTAATATATGCTCGGTTCCAATATTATTGTGTCCTAATCGAATTGCTTCTTCCTGGGATAATGCTAATACTTTCTGAGCTCTTTCTGTAAACCTTCCAAACATCATCTTATTATTTTCCTCCCTTACTTGTCTTCTAATCGTAAACGCTCTCGAATAATCATGGCACGCTTAATATCTCGTTGTTCTGGTGTTAATGTTTCTTGAGCATATTGTTGTAAAAAACCGGGCTGGGTTAAAACCATTAATTCACTTAGTATTGCTGTTGATAAATTTTTAATGTAACCAATATCAATTGCTAATCTTAAATCGGATAAACATTTGGCAGCCTCTTTGGATTCAATAATTCTACTATATTTTAAGATACCATAAGATCGGAAAATTCGATCCTCTAAGCGGAGGCCTGACTTCTCAACTAAAAACTCCCTTGCATATCGCTCTTGATCAATTAATTGTTCAACTACGCTATGAAGATCATCAATGATATCTTGTTCTGTTCGTCCTAATGTTACCTGATTTGAGATTTGATAAATATTACCGGCCGCTTCACTTCCTTCACCATATATCCCTCTAACTACAAGGCCCAATTGATTAATAGCCGGAATCATTTTTCTCACCTTACCAGTTAAGGTTAAAGCCGGTAAATGCATCATCACCGATGCCCTAAGCCCCGTTCCAACATTAGTGGGACAACTTGTTAAATAACCATGATCCTCATCAAAGGCATAATCAATTTTCTCTTCTAACCAATCATCAAACTTAAAGGCCTCTTCAAGAGCCCGATCCAATTGCAAGCCAGGAAAGTATAATTGTAAGCGAATATGATCTTCCTCATTTACCATTAAAGAAACTTGTTCATTTTTAGAAAGTAATACACCACTTTCTTTTTGTCGTTCTACCAGAAATGGGCTAATCAAGTGCTTCTCTACTAAAACCTGCTTTTCTAAAGGTTGTAAATCCTCCATCGCAAAATACTCGAGATTCTTATATTGCTCAAATGATTGATGATTAAAATGCTCTTTAATCCAATTAGTCACGATTTTAAGCTTTTCATCTTCAGCCATTAATGGAAAAGGCACATCAGTAAAATTACGAGCTAATCGAAGACGTGTACTTAAAACAATATCGTGATCAGGTCCTTCCTCTTGCATCCAAGGGCTGATTGCTTTATCAATAAAAGATTGTAATGACATTAAATTTCATCTCCTTGTTCGTGAGAAGATTCACTTTTTTGTTCTAGTTCTTTTATTTTATCCCTTACTTTCGCAGCATCTTCAAATCTCTCTTCTATAATAAGTTGCTGTAATTGATCACGATAATCTTGAATTAAGCGCTTATGACGTAAGTGAACATGTTGTCTATTTGGTATTTTCCCAATATGTTTTGTATTTCCACCGTGGACTCTTTTGAAAATGGGGTCGAGATAGTCACTAAATGTTTGATAACATTGAGAGCAGCCAAATTTCCCCGTTTGGGAAAATTGTTGATAGGTCATATGACAACGCGGACATGTTTGTTCATTATGCTTAGTTTCTGTTGTCTTTGCCGTAGAATTGGAATAATTATGAAATAATCCTGTTAATAAATCATGAATTGTATATTGTTCTTCATTAG
Source organism: Amphibacillus sp. MSJ-3 (assembly GCF_018919165.1). Taxonomy (GTDB): domain Bacteria; phylum Bacillota; class Bacilli; order Bacillales; family Amphibacillaceae; genus Amphibacillus. The sequence goes on from NZ_JAHLQM010000014.1 coordinate 56,851, forward strand.
AATCTAAATTACCATTCTCTTTTGCGCATTGGGGACAAAGATGTACTTCAGTTTTTTTACCATTAATATAGTTTGTTAAGTGTAAAGTAGCTGCTCGCTGTTGACAAATTTCACACTTCATTTAGGACTCCTCCTTATGGTTTGGAAAATTTAGTTATACTTTAAAGATCTTAACATAGCAACTAAAATTCGTGATCTCAACTCATCGCGAAGAGGAACTTGTAAAGCTAATACTTCTCTATTAATTGCACTAATCATTAGCTTTGCTTCTCCAATCGAAATATATTCTGATTCAAGCAAGCGTTCAATTACAGCCACCGCCATTTGTTGAGTTACCTCTGGACTAACTAAATCGATCAATTCATCAATTAATACATTTCTATTGTTAGTGACCATTCTTTGAATCCGGATATAGCCCCCGCCACCACGTTTACTCTCAACATGATAACCTCTTTCTGGTGTAAACCTTGTATTAATCACATAATTAATTTGAGAAGGTACGCAAGAGAATTGATCAGCAATTTCACTACGTTTAATTTCAATCATATTATGTTTATTGCTTTCAATGATTTGTTTTAAATGTGCTTCAATTATGTCTGAGATATTTCGCATCTCTCCCTCTCCTCCTAATTGACTTTGACTATATTTGACTATAACCATATTTTATACTGCACTAGCCCAAGTTGCAACCATTAATCTTATTAAATCCCTTTTACCTGCTCTACCTGATCGATTTTTAATAAATCGCAATATATATCTTCTATAACAATATTCCCATCCATTAATATTTCAGCAAAGATGATCATTCCATTACCCTCTGTTTTTTCAAAGTGGATGTCCTTGATGACAACATCATATGAATTAAACTGTGATAAAATTTCATCAACAAAAGAGGCATCCTTTATCGCAATTTCGATATTTTTGCGATCTCCTCCTTTTGCAAATACTCTCTCGATATTATTAAGAAAAACTAAACTAACGAAAATAATAATGGTTGTTAGAATAGCGATATCGATCATACCGACACCAACGACTAAACCTAACCCTGCAACTGCCCAAATTGATGCCGCTGTTGTCAATCCTTTAACAGTTACACCATTCACAATAATTGTCCCCGCTCCTAAAAAACCGATCCCGCTGATCACATAGGATGGAATCCTAGCCGGGTCAAATCTTACGACTTCTGGAAATGTATCAAAATATCGATCAAATCCATATAAGGACATAAGCATCATTAAGCAGGAACTAACTCCAACAAGAATGTGTGTTCTGAATCCAGCTGAATGGCGATTTATTTCGCGTTCAAAACCTATTATACCCGATAAGACTAAAGCTAATAATAACCTTGTACTCATAATGATAAATTCTGAATCAAAAATTGCAGTCATTTTTTCACTTCACTTTACATTAATTTCATTCCACTTTAACTCACTCTTAAACTTCATGTTCAAAATTTATTGAACAAGCTTAAATTTAATTATGGTGGTAACCAACAATAAAGAACTAATCTACTCCTTCAGTAATGCTTTCAGCAAGGCGATTAACCATTGTTTCAGTGTTGGATTTGGCTCCAATGAATTTTCACTTTATTACTAGTATATAGTTTATTATTAAGAAAAATAAATAGATCACCATAATGGAGATCTATTTATTTGACATGCTTATTCTTTTAACCATGAAATTGCCATTGTTCCATGACCAGCATGTATTCCCGCAACAGGCACAAGTGGTTCAACCTTAATTTTTAAATTTTCATGTAGTTTTATTAATTCATCTTTCCACTGATTAGCTACTTCTTTAGCACCGGCATGCATGATACCCAATTCTTTGATATCACCTTTTTTATAGACCTCTTCAATCTTTTGAAATAAGTGCTGCACTGCTTTTTTCTGACTTCTAATTTTACTTTCAACAACAACTTTACCATTATCAAATTGGAGAATTAAATTTATATTTAATAAATTTGCAAAGACGGCTTGGGTGGTACTTACACGACCACTACGCTTCATTTGTTCGAAGCTTTTTGGTAATAAGTACATTTCCGCTTTTTCTGGATATGTTTTTAGCTTAGCAATTATATCCTGATAAGACATCCCTTCTTGCTCCATCTTAATTCCGTTTTTAATCATTTTACCAAGTGCATATGAACCCATTTTAGAATCTATGACTTCTACAGGGAAACCTTCCATTTTAGCTGCACTCATTGAACTTTGATATGTGCCCGTTAACTGACTAGATGCGTGGATCGCAATTCCCAATTCATATTCATTTTTTAATCTTTTATATAATTCAACAAATTCCCCAAAAGGAGGTTGGCTTGTTTTTGCTCCCTCACCATGTTCCTTCAATAATTCATAAATTTTATCTTTACTAATATCAATATCTTCTCGATAAGAAATATTATTTATTATTACAATCATTGGTAGTACAAAGATGTTATTTTGTTCAATAAACTCTTGTGACAATCCACATGTACTGTCTGTTATCCAAGCAATTTTTTTCACGTGAAAGACTCCTTTTAATCTCAATTGATTTCTCGGTACTAGTAACTAACTATAACATAATTCAAGCTAATATTGTAGTTATTTCATCTACTATATATCGTCAATTAGTTAATCAATGTTAAAAATAAAAAAGTCCCAAGACTTTTTTAAAATATCCTCTGCTAAGAGTTATATTTTATTACTGTCTTGAGACTTTTAATTGCTTAGCGACGTCCTACTCTCGCAGGGAAAACCCAACTACCATCGGCGCTGAAGAGCTTAACTGCTGTGTTCGGTATGGGAACAGGTGTGACCTCTTCGCTATTGTCACTAAATCATGATCTTCAATTGTTCAGGTTATA
>NZ_JAHLQM010000015.1 GCF_018919165.1 Amphibacillus sp. MSJ-3
TCTTTCCATAGTTTTTTTCTAATATGCGGAAAGTCTCTCTTTATCAATCGAGAACTTGCACTCTTATAAGCGTTAATGAACTTTGATAATTCAGAGTTAGGATGTGCTTTGAATAAGATATGGATATGATCTTTATCGTGATTCCATTCCACTAAAGAAATATTGTATTTACTTCCAATCTCAGCGAACATATCTTTTGCAAAATCAGATATTTTATTATCAAATACTTGTCTGCGATATTTTACAACCAGCACAAGATGATAGTGCAATGAGAACACTGAATGATTATTGTTATCTAATTTCATTGGTATATCAGTCCTTTATCCAGATAATACTGATTGTATCACAAGCTTTGGCTAAAGCCAACCGAAATTCATCTCCCATCTACTCATTGGGCTATCGCCCTTCTCATTCCTTGAGGATGGGAGACTTCTTTCGGAAATCCGTTAAAATGCCTTAATTCTCACCTCATATCGTCCTTCCTTCTATTCATAATAACTATTTTCTTTTAAGTTGATCTGCGTAATTTGACACAACAAAAGCAAGATCATAATTCTCATATAACTGTAACACTTCCAATAACAATGAAGTATCGATTTGTGCTGTCTCCTTTAACTCAGGATATTTATTATTGATCTCTAGTAATTTGGTTGAAACAAGCTGATTGGGATAAGCCTCTTGGTAGAGAGCAATCGCATCGAGATCATGATTAAAACACCACTGTGTAAACAATAAAATCATTTGGTCCTCTCCAGCCTGATATTGTTCAATCAAAAATTGTTCACGTTCTTTTTGATCCATAGATAATCACTTCCTTCCGTTAAAATATAACGATTCCTAAATAAGATTGCAAGTGTTGTTATAAAGTGAAACTCCAATCGGTGGGGGTCCTACAGGACGTAGGTCATGCAGACGTTACCACAGGACGTGGTGGGTTTAGTCTGCCTTCCCCTATCCCCACTGATTGGTAATTGAACCAATCGGGCCGCTACTGTCAGTTGATCTCACACTTAAAATTCCCAATTTCTGTATAATTCCAAAAGTGAGAGATTTACTGACAGTTGCACTGCGATAAAATGGTTATTACTTAATAAACCAAATGGTTGAAAAACAACTTTGCAAGTTTTATAATAATTAAATGCAAGAGACTCATGATTACACCTAAATCCGTATCTTGCAAATACGAAAAAATGGGTGGTTACCAAATGAAACAATATCAAGTGTTGTTGTACTACAACTATGTCAAAATGACAGATCCTGAAGCTTATGCAAAAGAACACAAAGCATTTTGTGAAGAGCTAGGCTTGAAAGGGCGCATTTTAATTGCTGAAGAAGGAATCAACGGGACAGTATCAGGAACGATTGAAGCAACTCAATCTTATATGGACGCAATGCATGCAGATCCACGCTTCAGCAATATGCCTTTCAAGATTGATCAAGCTGAGCAACATGCCTTTAAAAAGTTAAAGGTTAAACCTCGTAAAGAGTTAGTCACATTAAGATTGGGTGAAGAGGATATTAACCCTCTCGAAATCACTGGAAACTATCTAGAACCAGATGAATTTTATCAAGCGATGCAAGAGGAAAACACTGTCGTCATCGATGCTCGTAATGATTATGAATATGACCTCGGCCATTTTCGTGGAGCCATTCGACCGGACATTAAAACATTTCGCGAACTACCAGACTGGGTTGAAGAAAACAAAGAACAGTTTTCTAATAAAAGGATTTTAACTTATTGTACTGGTGGGATTCGCTGTGAAAAATTCTCAGGTTGGTTATTAGAAAAAGGCTTCGAGGATGTTCACCAGCTCCATGGTGGGATTGCTACCTATGCCAAGGATCCAAAAGTACGCGGTCAACTTTGGGATGGGAAAATGTATGTTTTCGATGAACGGATAAGTGTACCTATTAATCAAGTAGAACATGTCGTTGTTGGAAGGGATTACTTTGATGGCAAGCCATGTGAACGATATATTAACTGCGCGAATCCATTTTGCAACAAACAAATTATTTGTTCTGAAGAGAATGAAGCTAAATATTTAGGCGGCTGTACAGATGAGTGTCGAACACATCCAAATAATCGCTATATTGAAGAACATCAATTAACACCAGAAGAGGTAGAAAACCGCCTGAAAGCTATTGCTGCAGAAGAGGAAAAGGAAACCATTTAATATTAAATGAGCAACTTATAACAAATGCAACCCTATCTAACCTCTTTGCAGAAAAAACAAATAATGCAAATGGGAGAAAAAGAGGCTGGTAGAAAACCTTGCTAAAATAAAAAGAGAATTCAGTAGATGATAAGCCCCCTGTCTACTTGACAGGAGCAGTTCAAGATACTGGATTCCTTTTGAGATCATTTAAATAGATTCATTTAAATAAAAATGCTGCTATTTACGACGGAACTGTAAATAACAGCATTTTTTTCTTAGTAAGATGAGCTATGTCCTAGCTTTTTTAATTATCTTCCCCAATAATTCGTACTTCTCGTTCAAGCTCAACACCATACTTTTCTTTTACCTTTGCTTGAACCATTTCGATCACGGCAATATATTCTGCGGCTGTTGCATGATTTTTATTAACAATAAAACCAGCATGCTTTGTTGACACTTCCGCTCCACCGATTCCCTTTCCTTGTAGACCGCTATCTTGAATCAGTTTGCCAGCGAAATATCCAGGTGGCCGTTTAAAGACACTTCCACATGAGGGATATTCTAGCGGTTGTTTTGATTCACGTTGTTCTGTTAAAATATCCATCTGTTGTTTTATCTTTGCTTGATCAGCTTTCTTTAAATTAAAATGAGCTTCAATGACTATGTAATCATTTTTTGCAATATTACTCGTTCGATAAGCTAAGTCAAGTTGCTCAACAGTTAATGTAAGTAAATTACCCGACCGATCAATGACAACTGCACGGGCTAAACAATCCTTAATTTCTCCCCCATAGGCACCAGCATTCATATAGAGAGCACCGCCAACAGTTCCTGGTATACCACAAGCAAATTCTAATCCAGAAAGCGATTGTTCCAAAGCATAATATGAGGTATCGATAATACTTGCTCCACCTTGAGCAATAACCATTTCACCTTGATGGCAAATGGTTTGTAGTTTTTCCAAATTCAGAACAATACCACGAATTCCACCATCACGAACGATTAAATTTGAACCATTTCCTAATAACGTAAAAGGGATATCCTCTTCCTTAGCTAAATGAACAAGCGCTTGGATCTGTTCAACTGACTCTGGTGTGACAAAAAAGTCAGCGACTCCACCTAGTTTGGTATACGTATGATTTTTAATCTGTTCATCTATTAAGAGATTTCCTGCACCAACAATATCTAGTATGGCTTCTTTAAAAGAATGACTTCGGGTCACTTCTATCATATCCTTTAACCTATTATTGCAAATTCATATTTGCACAATCTCAATTATAGCAGGGATAGTATTAATTCGCCAATAGCAATTCAGCACTGTTTTTGTCAAATTAGCCTTTCATTAAAAATTAGATTAGAACAAGCCTGCCATCACTTGGATAACAGGCTTTTTAACATCGATACTTATCGTTTCAATAACTCTACTTGTTCGTATTCACGGACCTCATCCAACCAATCCATTCCTACTGGAACATTCATTTCCTGACAGTAATAATCCCAGATGTAGCCAAATGGATAGGTTTTAAATTCCTCTAAAACAGCTAAACGATCGGTAAAATTACCTTGCTCTTGATAAGTCTTTAATTGTTCATTTGGCATTAATAATGCATAAAGCAGTGATTTGATCATATTGCGGGTTCCAATCGTCCAGGCTGCGATTCGATTTATACTGGCATCAAAGAAGTCCAGTCCAATCATCACTTTATCTAAAGCATCATTTCGGACAATTTCAAGACCAATTTCTTTTAACTCATCATCAAGCGTAATCACATGATCGCTATCCCAGCGCACAGGTCTTGATACATGAAGAGCTACCTTATCACTAAATAATAAGAGCGAAGAAAGCTTATTTGATACGACTTCGGTTGGGTGATAATGTCCTGAATCAAGTAAACAAAGTTTATTATTTTTCAGTGCATAACTGAGGTAGAATTCATGTGAACCAACGACATATGATTCCGAGCCAATCCCAAACAACTTACTTTCAACAGCATCCAGATTGTAACGTTCATCGATTTCGTCAGCATAAATTTCATCTAATGATTCTTTCAAGCGACGTCTTGGTGTTAGTCGGTCAGATGGGATATCCTTATAACCATCCGGAACCCAAATATTCGTTAAAGTTGGCGAGCCTAATTCCTTACCAATATATTCCGCAATTCGACGACTTGCCTTCCCATGTCTGATCCAAAAATCACGAATATCTTTATCTGGATGCGATAAGGTTAAACCATCCTCAGCTTTTGGATGTGAAAAGAAGGTTGGATTAAAATCAAGGCCCAGATCATGACTTTTCGCCCAATCAATCCATTTTTGAAAATGCTTCGGTTCTAATTGATCACGGTCAACCTTTTCACCCTCTGTCTCTGCGTAAATCGCATGTAGATTAATACGATGTTTTCCAGGGATTAATGTTAATGCTTTTTCGAGATCGCTTCTTAACTGTTCCGGTGTTGTCGCCTTACCAGGATAATTCCCTGTTACATCAATGCCACCAGATAAGGCTTGTTGTTCTACTTCAAATCCACCGATATCATCACCTTGCCAGCAATGAATTGAGATAGGGACTCTTTTTAATTTTTCCAAAGCCGCTTCTACATCAATTCCCCATTTTTCATACTGTTTTTTTGCAATTAAATAATTTTGTTCAATTGACATTGCCTAATTCCTCCTTGGATAAAACGTTTTAATTGGAAATGAGTCTCTAATTAATTGCCTTGCCTCAGCTAAATGAGTAAGTTGGTTACTTTCCAACAACTGAATGACAATATTCCCTAGCGCTGTTGCCTCAACGGGACCTGCTTGGACGATTTTACCACTATAATCTGCTAACAATTGATTTAATCGTTCATTTTGACAACCACCACCAATAATGTTGATATGGTTATATTCTTTTCCTGTTAAATCTTCTATTTCGACAACTGTTTGTTGGTAACTCTTCGCTAAACTGATAAAGATGGTTTGGGCAATTTCGCCCGGAGTTTCTGGAACAGGCTGGCTTTTTTCCCGACAATAATCTTTTATCGCTTCGATCATATGGTTAGGCTTTAAAAAACGCGAATCATTAACATCAATTATGCTATGAAAGGATTCAGCCTCCCTGGCTAACTTAACAAAATCAGAGAAACCATACTGATTTTGATAAAGCCGCTTAACTTCTTGAATCATCCATAAACCCATAATGTTTTTTAAAAAACGATAGCGATAATCAACTCCACCTTCATTAGTAAAATTATAAGCAAGTGCCTGTTCTGTAGCGATTGCTTGTTTATTTTCTATCCCCATCAGTGACCATGTACCTGAACTCAAATAAATCGTTTCTTTTTGTTCGGGTACTGCAATAACGGCGGATGCCGTATCATGTGTTGCAGATAAGATGACATCGAATGCTACACCAAACTCTTCAACTAAGCTACTTTTAACCGGACCTAACGAATGTTTTGGGAGTTGAATCGTTTGAAAAATTTCTTTAGGAAAGCCTAATTTTTCAATCAATGCATGATCCCAATTATTTGTTTCTAAATGAATCAATTGAGTTGATGTTGCATTCGTATACTCATTCACCTTTTTACCCGTCAATAAAAAATTTAAATAGTCTGGAATCATTAGAAATGTCTTTGCTTGAGCTAAAACTTCCGGTTGCTCATTTTGTAGTGCTTTCAACTGGTATATCGTATTAAAAGGCTGGAATTGGATCCCTGTTCGCTCATAAATCTCTTCTTTATTAACGATTTGAAATACTTCTTCCATCACTCCATCTGTCCGATCATCACGATAAGCAACAGCATCTGTCAATAATCGATCATGCTCATCTAACAGAACAAAATCAACAGCCCATGTATCAATCGCTAAACTTGTCGGTTGATATTCATGCTTAATCGCTGTTTTAATTCCTCGCTTAATCGATTGAAACAAATAATCAATATCCCAACATAAATGGCCATTCTTTTCAATCATTTGATTGTCAAAACGATATATTTCCACTAAATTCAGTCTATCTTTTTGAATATATCCTGCCATCACTCTTCCACTTGATGCCCCAATATCAACTGCTAGGTGACACTTTTGCATATAGACACCTCCTGTTTGAAAACGTTATCTACATTAAAGTATAAGCTTTTGCTTTATATATTTTAATAACGTAACTTGCCTTGTAACTGTCCTTATTTGCCTGTGATTCGGTACATAGATTTGGCAAATACCAAATAGATAGGTAATCTTTTATGCTTAATTACTGTGATACTTTGGTGCCATTATGCTAAAAAAAATCAATCTTAGAATAATTAGTCTTTCAATTGGACACTTAGGAAAAACAGTTTCTGATGGCGTTCAGTGACTTTAAACACTTGCTTTATAAAGTCGCCTTTCCCAGATTTAAGAAAGATAACAGTTACACATTTGATTCGAATGAAATTAAACTGTTTATGATTATAGGTATATAACTTATTTTGAGGAAAGTGACTCAAGAAGAAATTTAGATCGCTGTTAAAAGAGCAAATACCAATCGATTTATCGCAGTGCAACTATCAGTAAGATTTCCAATTCAAGCATTTGAGGGAAACTAAGAAGTATAAATGGGAGATTAACTGACGGTGAGGTCCTGATTGGTACAAGGGCAGTTAGGTCATCCCCTTGTGTTACTAACAAATGTTTTCGATGGGACGAGTAAACGCAGTCCCAGTCTTAGTCAGTGGGGGATAGGGGGGAAGGAAGACTAAACGTACTAGGTCCTGTAGGCCCACCCCCTACTGATTAAAGTTTTACTTTGAAAAAATATACTTTTACAAATAAATTATAATTTAATAAGAGAGAAAGTTAATCTGTCATCAAGGCAACCATCAAGGCTTTTTGTGCATGAAGGCGGTTTTCAGCTTCTTGAAAAACAACAGAATGATGACCATCAATAATATCAGTTGAAACCTCTTCTCCACGATGTGCTGGCAAACAGTGCATAAATGTATAATCTGATTTTGCATGCTCGAGTAACTTTTGATTCACCTGATAAGCCGAAAACTCTTTTAAGCGCTTCTTCTGTTCACTTTCTTGCCCCATACTTGCCCAGACATCTGTATAAACCACATCTGCCTCATGAACTGCTTGAATCGGGTCCGTCGTTATTTCAATCACTGAACCAGTTTCCGTTGCAATTTCTTTCGCCTTCTCAATAATAGTGGTCTGTGGTAAATAAGACTCCGGGGAAGCAAGACTGAAATGAATACCCATTTTCGCTGCCCCAATCATTAAAGAATTCGCCATATTATTACCATCACCGATAAAGGCCAGTTTGAGTCCAGACAGTTTTCCTTTCACTTCTTCAATTGTCTGCAAATCTGCTAACACTTGACATGGGTGAAAGTCGTCAGTCAATCCATTAATAACAGGGATTGCGGCATTCTCAGCTAATGCTTCAACATCTGATTGATGAAAAGTCCGAATCATAATGCCATCTAAATAACTAGATAAAACTTTAGCTGTGTCTGAGATAGGCTCACCACGACCAAGTTGTAAATCATTTGTACTCAAAAACAACCCTGTTCCACCTAGTTGATAAATACCTGTTTCAAATGATACCCTTGTTCTCGTTGAAGATTTCTCAAAAATTAAGCCAAGTATTTTCCCTTTTAAAGGATGATAAAGCTTGCCGGATTTCTGTTTTGCCTTCAACTCTTTAGCTAATTGTAACAAATAGGTTATTTGATCTGTTGAATAATCAAGTAGCGTTAAAAAATCCTTCCCCTTCAGTTCTTCACTTATATTTTTGTCCATATTAACACCTCTTCTTTTTTTAAAATCTAGTCAACTCTGAAAACTGTTCGGAATTTTAATTCAAATTCAGTATTATTGTGTATTATTATGCAACATATAGAATATAAATGCAATAACTATTTATTTTTTCTTTTATTTCAATAATTATTTATCATTAATTAGCTTAGTACCCTTTTTATAAATATACATTGTAACCTTTCTTCTCGAAGAACGTCTGATTTAGTAATGATGCTTATAAAGGGGGGGACTATCTTGAAGAAAAGGTTATCCATTTTAATCTTATTGACTTTGGGATTATTATTTGGATGCAGCGGCCAGGATTCTAATAGTGACAGGTCTAGCTACGATACGGCTAGTGAAGAGGCACATTTTGAAGTTGAAATGGCTGATGAGGCTATTGTTGATCCATCGACCGAACAAGCTGAACAAAGTGCTCCAGATGCGGATCAACTCGATAAGGCAAATCGAAAGATTATTTATCAGGCCTATCTCGATTTGGAAGTGAAGCAATATCCAAATGTTATTCAAAATATTGAAGAAACAGTAACTGATATGGATGGTTATCTTGTTTCAAATCAGACAAGTCGCTTAGAAAATCAATTACACCAAGGAAATCTTGTACTACGAATTCCACAAGAAACGCTCGACTCATTCTTCAACTTTTTAGAAAACCATGATCAAATTTCAATCAACCAGCGCAATCTCACCGGTGAAGATGTGACCGATCAATATATTGATTTGGAGACACGTTTGAAAGCTCGTGAACAATTAGAAGAACGTCTTTTGAGTTTTATGGAAGAAGCTAAAACGACAAAAGACCTTTTAAGTATATCGAATGATTTAGCAGATGTTCAATATGAAATTGAGCAAATAAAAGGTCAAATGAATTATATTGAGAATCGCTCAGATCTTGCTACTGTAGAACTTCATCTTATCGAGCAAGAAGCGGAACTTGCCCATAATAAAAATTTAAACGTCTGGGCAAGAGTAAAAGAACAATGGTTAAATAATTATAATCATCTGTTGATTGGACTAAGTAATTTATTTGTTATTGTCGTTGGCAATATCCCCATTTTAATTCTTGTATGTATAGTCGGTTGGTTATTTTATCGGATATATCGCAAGCGGAAGCATAAAAGAACGTGACGGGAAATCAGCTAAAATGAAACTTCACTCAGTGGGTGTTTCCCCTCATTCCCCACTGAGTGTTTGTTGAAGAAGTCAACCTTTACTCACTGTTAACGGCATACCTATCTTCCTATTGAAATGCGTGGTTTACAGGTAGTTCATCTGAGCTAAAAGACATAATAAAAAAACCTTCAGTAATTAGTTAACCAAAAAAGAGCATTTCTTTAGTTCACTAAATTATTGAAGGCTTACTTATTTAATCAAATACAGCACTTTTCAACTGTTGCTTTCGTTCATGTCGCTCAAAAGCTAATTCAATCAAACGATCAATTAATTCAGAATATGATAATCCACTTATTGACCAAAGTCTTGGATACATACTAATTTTTGTGAAGCCCGGAATCGTATTGACTTCATTAACGATTAATGTTCCATCAGCTTTCATAAAGAAGTCAACCCGTGCCATTCCCTCACAATCAAGTGCCTTAAATACTCGTAATGCCTCATCTCTAATACTTTGTGTTTGTTGCTCTGTTAGATCGGCTGGAGCAGATAATATGGCACCAGATTCATTAATATATTTTGACTCATATGAATAAAAATCCGTCTGAGGTAAAATTTCGCCTGGTAAAGAGGCAACAGGATGATCATTACCTAGTACAGCACACTCAATTTCGCGCCCAACGATCGCCTCTTCAATTAGAACTTTATCATCATATAGAAAAGCCTCTTCTATAGCTTGATTAAATTCTATTTCAGTTCTAGCTTTATTCACACCAACTGATGATCCTTGATTAACTGGTTTAATAAAAATAGGAAGCCCTAGTTTGTCTGTAACCTTTTTAAAATCAATCTCTGATTTTTGATGAGCCTTGTAAACAAGGCCTTTCGCTACAGGAATACCAGCATCTCGTAAAATACGTTTAGCAAAATCTTTATCCATGCTTACAGCTGAGCCTAATAAATCAACACCAACAAACGGTAAATTCAAGGCACGTAAGAGTCCTTGCAAACTGCCATCCTCTCCTAATGTACCATGAATAACCGGGAAAATAACATCGATTTGCGGTAATGGCTTCTGTGTTGAGCGATTCATAATTTGAGCTTGATCTTTACCCGGTAAAACAATAATTTCTTCATCCGTTTGTCTCAATTTGATTTGCTTAGGATCATTTTCATTTAATAGGAAAGACCCTTCTTGATTAATCTGCCAACGCCCTTTTTTATCTACTCCGAGTAATATAATTTCATATTTGTCCCGATCAATGGCATCAACTATATTCTTGGCAGATTGTAAAGATACCTCATGCTCTGCTGATTTACCACCAAATATAATCCCAACTCTCTTTCTCTCCATCCTAATCCATCTCCTTCACCTTACGAACCCGGTTCATACTTGGGCTTTCTCAATAATGCCATCATTCCCACAATAACATAAAACAAGCTACCAAATAAAGCAATCCCAAATTGAAGAAAACCAATCAATATACCAACGATTAATAATAATATACCGGCTGGTTTTGGTCGCTTATTTCCTTTTAACATAAAGATCGCTAATATACCTGCGACTATAGATATTACCGCTAGAATAACAACCATTATTCCAAATGATTGGAAGTTCTCAATAAATTCAGGATATGTCGCCGCTTCACCATCGGGCAATTCCTCTAATAGTTGTTGATATAATGTCGTTGTTAACTGGTCATCATTTCGAGCTGCTATCATACTAGCACCTGATACACCAAAGAGTACAAATATAACAGCGCCAATAATAATGAGAGCAACTTCTATCTTTCTACTGATCATTAAGCTTTATGCCCCTTCCTTTCTTATCTAGTTAATATTCTAACATAAGGAGTTATTGACTGCCTATGTAAATGGTGAACAGATATCAAAATCTATCCATAAAGTGAAATTTCAATCAGTGGGGTTGGATCTACAGGACCTAGTACGTTTAGTCTTCTTCCCCCCTAGTCCCACTGGCTAGGACTGGGACTGGGACTGCGTTTACTCGTCCCATCGAAGTGACTTGCGGTTATTCGTCCCATTGAAGTAATTCGTCCCATCGAAAACATTTGTTACTACCATCAGAGGATGACCTAAAGGCCCCTGAACCAATCGGGACCTTACTGTCATTTGATCTCGCACTTACAATCCTTACTTTCCTTCAAATGCTTAAAGTGGGAGTCTTACTGACAGTTACGCTGTGGCAAAAATAATGCAATTATCCAGAAGTATTAGCATAATAAACAATATTTCAACTTATTTCCCGGGAAATCAGCAAGTTATTTTCTTGTTTTTTTGAACTATGTAGGGAATTTAGTAAATCTTCATTTGCTTGTAGATCGATTCCCTGAATGAGACAATTTTAAGAGCTCTAGTTATTCAATATCAAGAACAAGGAAGTAAGCCTAACTTAGACTTTTCATAAGCAATCTAGTCTTAACTGATCCTAGGTTCCTTTAATTAGTTAGGTGTCTAGCTTAGGGAGCATACAGATAGATAGGGGAAGGTAAATACTCAGTTATCTTCATTCTCTAATCCTATGTCAGCTAAAAGAAATTCATACATAAATTTTTTGACCAGCATTGTTTCTAAACATAGATAGGCCGATGTGAATCCCTCTATATCACCTGATTCACACCGGCCTTATCTTTCCTATTCATAAAATTAAATTTTTTCGTTTTTCAATCTATTGAACTAAGTGATCAGCGATTGCTTTAACATAGGTAGGTAAGTCGGCGGGTTTACGACTGGAGATAATATGTCCATCAATTACAACCTCCTGATCTACCCATTCCGCACCCGCATTCACAAGATCATCTTTAATTGCTGGTGTACTTGTTACCCTAACACCTTCCAGTACATCCGCCGAAACTAATACCCAACCAGCGTGGCAAATATGACCAATTATTTTTTGCTGTTGATTAAAATGACGAACAAACGCCAATACTTCATCATAGCGTCTTAACTTATCAGGGGCAAAGCCTCCAGGAATCAGTAAAGCATCATATTCGTCCACCTTTACCTCAGCAAAGCTCTGATCTGATTGAACAGGAATTCCATACTTCCCATGATAAGTTCGCTTAGATTCCTTTCCAGCAACAACAACTGTCGCACCTTCTTCTTTTAAACGTAAAATAGGATACATTAATTCTAAGTCTTCAAAAGTATCATCTACAACTGTCAATACCTTCTTATCTCTTAATCGCACAATTAGCCTCCTATAACAGTCGTTACAAGTACATTAACCAGAAAGTAAAATATTTAAACATTTTCAAGTGATTTAACTAGGGCATTTGTTGCCAGCATAGGGTTGTCTGCTGAACTAATAGCTGATATAACCGCAATACCATCTGCACCAGCAGTCTTAATAGCTGATACATGCTCAATGTCAATTCCACCAATCGCTACAATGGGGAGTTGAGGTACAGCTTTCCGAATCTCTGTTAGACCTGCTAGACCAATTGGCTGCTTAGCATCCTCTTTAGTCGTTGTCATACGAATAGGTCCAACACCAATATAATCAACGTCAAGTCGCTCCGCTTCAAGAGCCTCAGAAACCGATGTCACAGAAAGGCCAATCTTCATTTTAGATGATACCTTTTTTCTAATCACTTCAATCGCTTGATCTTCTTGACCTACATGAATACCATCCGCATCGATCTGAATTGCTAAATCTACATCATCATTAATGAAAAAAGGAACTTGGTATGCCCGACAAAGTTCTTGCATTTCCTGCGCTAACCTAATCTTTGCTAAACCTGTTTTTGCCCCGTCTCCTTTTTCCCGAAATTGAAAACATGTTATCCCACCTTGTAGTGCTTGTTCTAATACCATTAGGGGATCAGCCTGCCGTACATTTTGACTGCCTAGGATAAAGTAAACCTTTAAATGATCTCGATCAAATTTCATCATAAGCCTTCTCCCAGCTCGACTAAATTAAGCCGCTGTGAAACATCACTTATACTCGTTTCATCTAGTGCATCAAGAAAAGCAATTTGAAATTGACCTGGGAGATTGGTTATTTCTGCAGCTTTTTCAGCTGCAACAGTATAATAACTAACCGCCGCAGTAACAGCATTAATCGCAGATTCATTAACCGCTAAAAATGCAGCTGATACAGCCGATAGTAAACAACCTGTTCCAGTTACTTTCGTTAGTAAATCCGTACCATTTTTTACACAAATTATCCGTTCACCATCAGCTACATAATCTATTTCACCAGTCATTAGTAGTGGGGCACTTAATTTATCAATTGATCGTCTAATGATATTTAAATGATCTAACTTCTCAGTCGAATCCACACCACGCATAACCGTTTTCAAACCAGCTAAATGACTAATTTCAGCCGCATTTCCGCGAATTAAAGAAACCTCTACTTCTGACAAAATTCTGTTAGCACTTTTACTTCTAAATTGAGTTGCGCCAACTGCAACTGGATCTAAAACGACAGGAATCCCATGTTTATTGGCCGCTTCTCCCGCAATAAGCATCGACTCAAGTAATTCTTCTGTTAATGTCCCAATATTTAACACAAGTGCATCTGAATTGCAAACCATTTCCGCTACCTCTTGCCGATCAGATGCCATGATTGGTAAAGCACCAAGTGCATATAAACCATTAGCTGTAAAATTCATGACTACTTGATTTGTTATGTTGTGAATTAAAGGCTGCTTTTGTTTTACTTTTACAATGCTATCATAAATCGCCCGCTTCATTTCTTTTGCCTCCTTGATTAGGTAAACCAGCCAAACGGTAACCCCAATGATTAGTTGGACCATTTCCTTTGCCAAGTTCTAAGGAATGCCGAATTGCTGCAGAAATAAATGCTTTACCTATTTTCACCGCTTCTAGGGTAGATTTGCCCTTAGCCAATTCAGCAGTAATAACAGCTGAGAAAGTACAACCCGTTCCATGGGTGTGTTTTGTATCATATCGTTGTGATGTTAGATAATGAAATTGTTGACCATCATAAAATACATCAATCGCTTTTCCTTCAAGATGACCGCCTTTGACTACAACTGTTTTTGCACCAAGCTTATGAACAATATAATCAGCCGCATTCTCCATATCTGACAAACTTTTAATCTGTTGATCAACTAAAATTTCTGCTTCTGGTAAATTTGGTGTCACAATTGTTGCTAATGGGACTAATATTTGTTTGATCACTGCTTGTGAAGCTTCTTCCATCAACACATCACCACTTGTAGCAACCATCACCGGATCTAAGCAATAAGGAATATGGTGGTGCCTTTTAATATAGCTTGCAATGAGTTCCATCATATCAATTCTAGCAATCATACCTGTTTTGATTGCATCCGGTTCAATATCAGAAAACACAGATTTGAGTTGTTGCTCAATAAATGAGGTCGACATATTCTGTACTGCTTGAACACCCATTGTATTTTGGGCTACAACAGATGTTAATACACTCATCCCATACACCTCTCGCTCTTGAAAGGTCTTTAAATCAGCTTGGATCCCTGCACCACCAGTTGGATCTGTTCCTGCAATTGTCAGTGCTTTTTTTACTTTAGTCATCATATTTCCTCCCGTTTTAATTAAATTAATCCTTATCTCCTTATCCCAAATGAATGTTAGATGAACGCATCAGACTATTACTGATTATTGATCCCCTATTTATAATCCTGATCGGTTTTTCAGTATCATTGATATGGAAATCTTATAGTTAGTTAATCTACAAAAAGTGGCTTTCTTTTAGATTGGGCCTTCAGTTAGATTTTTTACAGACTAAAAAGTGCAACAAAAAAACCGCCCAAAGGTAGGAGCGGTTCGCTTAATCAATGATAACTCAAGCATAGCTCCACTTTCCTACGTAGGTATTAACCAAATCAGGTTCAAAGGGACCAAAGGAATATCCTTTATCTCAGCAAAAAGCGCCCCTAGTGGAAAAAATTTTATTAAATTATTTGAACTGACTAATCATCTAAACACAAATGTTCTTTGTCTGTCAAATATAACGATCAATGCTTAATCACACCGATTGAATCCAACGGCCAGATTCTAAGGACAACTTCCCCAATAACAGACTCTTCTGTAATAACGCCAAAATCACGACTATCATAACTATATCTACGATTATCACCTAAAACAAAATAAGTCCCCTCTGGAACCTCCTCATAACCGTGCCACTTCTCTAGGTCAAAATAATCTATCACTACCTCTCCTTCCTGCAAATTGGTCAAATAAAATTCCTCATAAACTTCACCATTAATATATAATACGTCATTATTAATCTCTATTCGATCGCCAGGCATACCTATCACTCGTTTAACATAATTATCGTGACCATTTGGGGCGACGAATGCGATCTCATCGAATCGGTCAATTGAACTTACTTTGCTAATAATAATCCGATCACCATCATATAAGTTCGGCTGCATTGAATCCCCTTTGACAATAGAAGGAGTAATTATAAATTTTCTAACAACGAATACGATAATTAAAGCAATTACTAACGCTTTAAGCCATGAAATTAATTCCTTGAGCATCTATGCCATCCTCTTTTTCTATTGTTTTATCGCAGTGCAACTTTCAGTAGACTCTCACTGATTGAAGTTTCACTTAATTTCTATTATATGCCTTTTTTAAGTTAAAAGCTATTATCGTTTCATTTCAATTTTAAAAAATGGATTTAACTAATCCTCTACCATGTCCTTAATGCGTCAATAATTGATTTATTTACTAAAAGCGATCCCTTCGATAGGTTAATTTTAAAAGCGCAATGTTCTTCTTCATTGCGCTTTATTTCTTCACCTTTGTTACAAATATTTGAGTAAATTGTTGGATTCTTTCAGTGTCTTCGGGCCCTGGTGCTAATTCTATCTTAAGCAACGGTTCAACGACATCAGCACCAACCGCTTTAAACTGTTGCGCCATTGTTTCAATTGCCGCCCCATATGATGGGTAGTATGAATCGCAGGATCCAAACAAGCCAACAACCTTTCCTGTTAAATCTTCATCTGCTAGATCATCATAAAAGTCCTCTACTTCAAAGGGTAGATCACCATCACCCCAAGTATATGTTCCAAATAAAATAGCATCATAATCTTTTAGATCTAGTGCCATAATATCATCAAATTCGATATGAAATGTTTTAACATCCAGAGCTAACTTTTCAACCTGATCACTAATTATTTTAGCAATCTCCTCCGTATTCCCAGTCATGCTTGCATAAATTAATGCAACCTCCATAAAATCACCTCTTGAATCTATATTAATTGATAATGATTTTCAGTGTCAAGAGCTCAAGTTTTTATTCGTTAAAAAAATCCGGTGAAGCTAACACTCCACCGAATTATTTACCATCTATTATATAGCCTTTACCTTCAACTCAACATCAATGTTACCTCTGGTTGCTTTGGAATATGGACAAAAACCATGGGCTAAATCCACTAATTCCTCAGCCACCTCTTGTGATACACCTTTAATCTCAGCATGTAGCACAACAGCTATTTTAAAGCCATTATCCTCACTATCTTTTAATAAGCTAACCTCAGCAGTTATTCTAGATTCAATCTGCTGTTTTTGCTTTGATGCCATTAAGTTTAGCGCACCATCAAAGCAAGCAGCATAACCGGCTGCAAATAGCTGCTCGGGATTTGATCCTTGGTCATCACGGTTACTAGCTGGATTGACTAATTTTAAATCAATTAAGCCATCATTTGATTTAACATGTCCTTCACGTCCACCTACTGCCGTTGCCGTTGAAGTAAATAAAACTTCACTCACTACTTATCCTCTCCTTATCAAATTATTTGACACTTAACTTTAGTATTCCTGTTTCAGGGTCAAATTAAACATTTGTAATTTGAGGAATTTTGCTAAGTAACAAATGAAAACTAAGTACTTCCTTGTCAAATTCAACAAAATTTAAAAGAATTCCACATATCTAAAATCTAATGTAGAACTCTTTTAATCTCATAATATGACAGCTTTCATAGCCTCAAATCATTTTAACACAATCGTTTTTTCACGATTAAGAATCGCTTCTGCATTTTTAACTCGATCTGCTGTTGGTGGCTCTACACCTTCTAGTGGGTAATCCAATCCTAAATTCTCCCATTTATAAACGCCAAGTTTGTGATAAGGTAACACATCAATTCTTTCAACATTTGATAGTGTTGCAATAAAATCGGATAGACGTTGCAATAATTGATCATTATCACTACCACCAGGTACAAGCACATGACGCACCCAGATCGGTATATGCTTCTCATCCAAATAACGTGCCATATCAAGAATGTGGCTATTTGATACTCCTGTTAACTCTTTGTGCATGGCGTCATCAATTTGTTTAAGATCAAATAAAATCAAATCTGTGACTTCCATTAATTTATCTAGGGTCTCCATGAATCGCGGGGAACGACTGAAACATCCACCAGATGTATCGATACAAGTATGCACACCTATTCGTTTAAGTTCAGTAAATAGCTCAAGTAAAAATTCTGCTTGAAGAAGTGGTTCTCCCCCACTTACAGTAACTCCACCATTCGATGACTCGAAGTATGGTTGGTACTTTTTGATATCTTCAACAATTTCTTCTACGCTCATTTCCTTCCCACCTGACATTTTCCACGTATCAGGATTGTGGCAAAATTGGCAACGTAATAAACAGCCTTGTGTGAAGATAATATAACGTAGACCCGGGCCATCTACAGTTCCTAATGTTTCAATTGAATGTATGCGTCCTTTCATGTTGTTCCCCTCCCCATATAATTAGAAAACCGCATTTTATCACTAAAGTCCATAGAAAAATTCTCAATTTACCTATTATTCGTAGAAATATAGGAGAAGATTAATCTTCTCCTATATCATTGAAACTTATAGACTTTCGTGGAACGTACGATTAATGACATCGATTTGTTGTTCTCTTGTTAACTTGATAAAGTTAACAGCATAACCAGATACTCGAATAGTTAACTGAGGGTATTCCTCAGGGTGTTCCATAGCATCTAAAAGTGTTTCACGGTCAAATACGTTAACATTTAAGTGGTGACCTTTTTTCTTAGCATAACCATCTAACATTGCTGCAAGGTTAGCCTTTTGAGTTTCAAAGTCTTTACCAAGTGCTCTTGGTACAATTGAGAATGTATTTGAAATACCATCCAATGAATAGTCATATGGCATTTTTGCAACAGAGTTTAATGATGCTAATGAACCATTTTTATCTCGTCCATGAAGTGGGTTAGCACCTGGAGCAAATGGTTGACCAGCTTTACGTCCATCTGGTGTATTACCTGTTTTCTTACCATATACAACATTTGATGTAATTGTCAAAATTGATTGTGTATGAACAGAATTACGGTAAGTTTTGTGTTGTTTAACTTTGTTCATAAATGTTTTAACTAAGTTAGCCGCAATTGAATCAACACGGTCATCATCATTACCATATTTAGGGTAATCGCCTTCGATTTCATAATCAATTGCAAGACCATCTTCATCACGGATTGTACGTACTTTCGCATATTTAATGGCACTTAAAGAGTCAGCAACAACTGAAAGTCCAGCGATACCACATGCCATTGTACGGAATACTTCACGATCATGTAATGCCATTTCAATTCTTTCATAGCTATATTTATCATGCATATAGTGGATGATGTTTAATGCATTTACATAAACGCTTGCTAACCAGTCTAACATAGCGTCGTATTTTTCCATAACTTCATCATAATCTAAATACTCTGAAGTAATTGGAGTATAGGCTGGGCCTACTTGTGCTTTTGATTTCTCATCAACACCACCATTAATAGCGTATAATAAAGCTTTAGCTAAGTTAGCGCGTGCACCAAAGAACTGCATTTGCTTACCGATTCGCATAGCTGACACACAGCATGCAATTCCGTAATCATCACCATAATGTTCGCGCATAATATCATCATTTTCATATTGAATTGAACTTGTTTTAATTGACATTGATGCACAATACTTCTTGTAATTGTCTGGTAACTTAGTTGACCATAGAACTGTTAAGTTTGGTTCTGGAGCTGGTCCTAAGTTATCTAGTGTATGCAAGAAGCGATATGAGTTTTTCGTTACGAGTGGACGACCATCTTCGGCAACACCTGCTAATGATTCTGTTACCCATGTTGGGTCACCACTGAATAATTCATTGTACTCAGGTGTTCTAGCAAATTTAACTAAACGTAACTTCATAACAAAGTGGTCAACTAATTCCTGTGCTTCTTCTTCAGTCAAGACACCATTTTTAAGGTCACGTTCAATATAAATATCTAAGAAAGTTGATGTACGACCAAGACTCATTGCCGCACCATTTTGTTCTTTAATTGCTGCTAAATAACCAAAATATAACCATTGGAATGCTTCTTGAGCGTTTGTTGCAGGTTTAGAAATATCAAAACCATAAGTGTCACCTAATTGTTTTAGCTCTTGAAGCGCACGGATTTGTTCTGAGTGTTCTTCGCGGTCACGAATGATGTCATCTGACATCACACCATTTCCACCAATTAAATTAAAATCAGCCTTTTTAGCTTCGATTAATTTATCTGTACCATAAAGAGCTACTCGACGATAGTCACCGATAATACGACCACGACCATAAGCGTCAGGTAGACCAGTTACAACTCCTGAACGACGAGCCGCACGAATTTCTGGTGTGTAAACATCGAATACACCTTGATTGTGTGTTTTACGGTAATCTGTAAAAATTTTCTCAACTTCATCATCTAATTTATATCCATATGATTCAGCTGCAGTCGAAGCCATTCGGATTCCACCAAAAGGTTGTAATGAACGTTTGAATGGAACGTCTGTTTGAACACCAACAACTTTTTCCTTATCTTTATTCAAATAACCTGCATCATGTGAAGTAATCGTTGAAACAATCTTCGTATCTAGGTCATAAACGCCACCACGCTCACGTTCTTCCTTTGACAACTCCATCACTTGTTCCCAAAGTTCTTTCGTTGCTTCAGTAGGGCCTGCTAAGAAATCTTCATTTCCTTCATATAATGTAAAGTTTTTTAGAATAAAATCACGAACATCAATTTCTTCTTGCCAATTACCATCACGGAAACCATTCCATGGATTGTTTTTTGTAACGTCATCTGCTACTTTCATTTCCGCTACCTCCTAAATTATAATTAAATAATTATTAACTTAATTTAAGTATATACTACCGATACTAAGATTTAAAGTGAAAACGAGCACATTTTTAAACTGTTATAGTAATTGTTCATAGTTTGTTCAAATTTAGTTTTTTTCAATATTTAATTGTTATAGGAAATATTATGAATAAATAAACGTTGATATATTAATGTTTATATTGAGTTCGTTAGTTAGTACACAAACTCTGCTATTTCGAAACAGACTATCTGTATTATGCTGTTATATTCAATAGCATGAATAAAATTATAACAGTTAACACAAGTAATAACTCAGGAAATCTTATTTTAAAACAAATTCAATGAACCTAAACAACCGATCCATAATAACCGATGAAAGAATCTACATTTAATGAAGTTTCTCCTACCACATATTAAATTTAAATAAGGAGTCTCAATGACCATGTAAACCATTTCTACTCTCTTTCTTGGATTCCCTTGGACAAGTCTTAACACTTAAGCTTTCATTTTTAACTTGTACTTTTACCGCAATACAACGATCAATAAGACTTCCACTTCAAGCATTTGAAAGAAACTAAGCATTGAAACTGATGATAACGCACGATTGGTCAAGGGCCTTTGGGTCATACCCTTGCGCTAGTAAGAAATGTTTTCTCTGGGACGAGTGGCCCCAGTCGGAGGGATAGGAGTACACCGACTCAATCCACCAGGTCCCGCAGGCCCAACAACACTGGTTGAATTTTCACTTTATCTTAAATATATAAAATAATAGCTAGTTGGTCATTTCATTTATTTGATGACAAAAATGATATAAATACCCACTTATCATTAAGCAAAAAAACATTACCTATTTAAATAAAACTTCTACTCCCCTCACAAAAACAGTTCATTCGATTAAAAAGACCAATTTAATAGTCTTTTTCCCCTAATGTGAAACATTTCACAAACCTGTCACAATTAACTTAAAATGTAAGCGCGTACAGATGATATGATGAATTTAGCAAAGGAACAAGGGGGGATAAAATGATCTTAACAAAGTGGAAAGACTTTGGTACCGACTCAGAATATTACACACAAAGTCTCTTTGAGAAACAACTAGAAGATAATTTTGAGGCACTCTATCTAGAGGAAGGTAAAGAGATTCCAAGCTATATTTGGACAGATCGATATGTGGTCATTGTAAAAAGTAACACGCGGATGATAAGTGATGTTTCATTTTTAAAATATCCCCGCAATCCTTCAAGCCTTTAATTTTTTTAAAATAGTAAGCTCACAACTTCACAATTTATTCAGGAGGGATAACTATGGTAACTGCAGTAGAAAAGAAGAAAGACAAAAAAGAAGTATCCGTACAAAAGAATATTGATATCCTTGTCAAAAATGCACACAGTGCTTTAAAGGAAATGAAGAAGTTAAATCAAGAACAAATAAATAATATTGTCAAGGAAATGGCGCTAGCTGGTTTAGATAAGCATATGTATTTAGCGAAATTTGCTGTCGAAGAAACTGGCCGTGGGGTTTACGAAGACAAAATTATTAAAAATATTTTTGCGACAGAGTATGTTTACCACAATATTAAATATGATAAAACAGTTGGCGTCATTAATGAAAATACACATGATGGCATGGTAGAAATTGCAGAACCAATTGGCGTAGTTGCAGGAGTAACACCAGTAACAAACCCAACATCAACAACAATGTTTAAATCATTAATTTCAATTAAAACAGGT
This sequence comes from Amphibacillus sp. MSJ-3, assembly GCF_018919165.1. GTDB lineage: Bacteria > Bacillota > Bacilli > Bacillales > Amphibacillaceae > Amphibacillus. The sequence continues at coordinate 21,892 of NZ_JAHLQM010000015.1, forward strand.
AATCCAATTATCTTTGCTTTTCACCCATCCGCACAACAATCAAGTGCTGAAGCTGCTAGAATTGTTTATGAAGCTGCTGTTAAACATGGCGCACCAGAACATTGTATTCAGTGGATTGAAAAGCCTTCAATAGAAGCAACACAAACATTGATGAAGCACGATGGAATTGCAACAATCTTAGCAACAGGTGGTCCTGGAATGGTGAAATCTGCATATAGTTCAGGTAAACCAGCTCTTGGTGTTGGTGCAGGTAACGTACCTTGCTATATTGAAAAGTCAGTTGATATTAAACGTGCTGTTAATGATTTGATCTTATCTAAAACATTTGACAATGGAATGATCTGTGCATCAGAACAAGCCATGATTGTCGATAAAGAAATTTATAATGCGGTTAAACAAGAAATGATTGATAACAAGTGCTATTTCCTATCAGAAGCTGAGAAAGCAAAAGTTGAAAAATTAGTTATCAATGAAGAAACTTGTGCAGTAAACCCTAAAATTGTTGGTATGCGCCCTGCCTTAATTGCAGAAATGGCTGGCGTTAAAGTTCCTGAAGATACAAAAATTTTAGTTGCTGAATTAACAGGAGTAGGACCTGATTACCCACTTTCACGTGAAAAATTAAGCCCAGTATTGGCTGCTTATAAAGTAAATAGTACTGAAGAAGGTTTAACACGTGCAGAAGAAATGCTTGAATTCGGCGGTTTAGGACACTCAGCTGTAATTCATTCTAATGATCAAGAAGTCATCGATCAATTTGGTTCAAGAATGAAAGCTGGTCGTATTATCGTTAATTCCCCTTCTTCTCAAGGTGCAATCGGTGATATCTATAATGCTTATATGCCTTCACTTACATTAGGCTGTGGTTCATATGGCGGTAACTCTGTATCAACCAATGTGGGTGCAGTTCACTTAATTAATATTAAAAAAATGGCTAGAAGGAATAATAATATGCAATGGTTTAAGGTTCCACCAAAAATTTACTTTGAAAAAAATTCTGTTCAATATTTATCTAAAATGCCGAATATATCAAAAGCCTTTATTGTAACTGACCAAATGATGGTTAAACTCGGTTACGTGGATAAATTGCTTTATCAATTACGCAAACGTCCAGACTATGTTCACTGTGAAATATTCTCTGATGTAGAACCTGATCCATCTAAAGAGACTGTAATGCGCGGTGTTGAGGCAATGGCTGCTTTCGATCCAGATGTTATTATTGCTCTTGGTGGAGGATCACCAATGGATGCTGCGAAAGGAATGTGGTTATTCCACGAACATCCAGAAACCGACTTTAATGGCTTAAAACAAAAATTCTTAGATATTCGTAAACGTGTTTATAAATATCCAGAACTAGGTCATAAAGCACAATTTGTTGCAATTCCAACGACTTCTGGTACAGGTTCTGAAGTTACTTCTTTCTCAGTTATTACTGATAAAGAACTTAACATCAAATATCCATTAGCAGATTATGAGTTAACACCAGATGTAGCTATTATTGACCCACAATTTGTCATGAGTGTGCCGAAGACAGTTACAGCTGATACGGGACTGGATGTTTTAACACACGCTATTGAAGCATATGTATCTAACATGGCGAACGATTATACAGATGGATTGGCCATCAAAGCCATTCAATTAATCTTTAAATATTTACCTGTAGCTTATAAAGATGGTAGTAACGAATTAGCTCGTGAAAAAGTCCATAATGCATCAACGATTGCTGGAATGGCCTTTTCAAACGCATTTTTAGGTATTAACCACAGTTTAGCGCATAAACTAGGTGGAGAATTCCATATTGCACATGGACGCGCTAATGCCGTCTTATTGCCACATGTTATTCGTTATAACGCTCAAAAGCCAACAAAATTTGTTTCATTCCCTAAATATGAACATTTTATTGCTGATCAGCGTTATGCAGAAATTGCAAAAGCTATTGATTTACCAGCTAGAACAACTGAAGAAGGTGTTGAAAGCTTAATCAACGCAATCTATGAACTAGCAAAACAATTAGACGTGCCAATGAGTCTTGCAGAAAACGGTATCGATAAAAAAGAATTCGAAACTAAAGTTGATTATCTAGCTGACCGAGCTTTTGAAGATCAATGTACAACAGCAAATCCTAAGCTACCACTTGTAACTGAACTTGCTGACGTTTTACGCAAAGCTTATAAAGGTTAATCATCATTCTCCTATTTAACTATTTATATACCAAAAAAACCTTCATCCAACTCGATGAAGGTTTTTTATTATTTATAATAAGCGAACTACTTACGCCAAATTTGTGGACGGTCATTTGTCCAAGATAAATGAATATCAATTCCAAAGAAATCGGCTAATATGTCCTCGGTTAAAAGGTCTTTTGCCTCTCCAGATCGATAAACTTTTCCTTCTTTCAGCATTAAAATTTTATCAAACAAGGGTAATATTTCGTCGACATGGTGAGTAACATACAAAATCGTAGGTGCATTCGGCAGAGATTCAATCCGTTCAACCGCATCAAGTAATTGTTCCTTTGCTAGAAAGTCTAACCCATTTGTCGGTTCATCCAATATGAGGAGCTTAGGTTCGCCCATTAGAGCTCTAGCAATCGTCACTCGTTGTTTTTCACCTTGTGATAAAGTATAGTAAGGTCGATTAGCATAGTGAAAACAACCAAGTTCCTTTAAAAGTTCCTGGGCACGTGTTCTCATTTCGTCAGTTGGTGTTTCATATAATCCAATTGTTGCAAAACCACCACTCAAAACAATTTGATAAGCACTATCCGAATCATAAAATCTGGTCTGAATGGTTTGTGATACAAGGCCAATATCTTGACGAAGCTCTTCACCAAGTGGATCTTTACCAAAGCGACGTCCCAATACCTCTATAGACCCTTTAGCAGGAAAGTGATAAGCACTTAACATATGTAATAAAGCTGTTTTCCCAGCACCATTTAAGCCAAGCAATACCCAATGTTCTCCCGCCTCGACTTGCCAATTTATTTGATCTAAAATCCATTTTCCTTTACGAATTAAACCAACCTCTTTTAAATCTATAATCATGTGATCCCCTCCAGATTTGCCTTATATCTATTATTACTCAACTGTTAAGAAAATTCGAGGATTTCGTTACTCTAACAAAAATTCAAGCAAATCTTTTGGAAAATGGAGGATTTATAAAGATTTCGTTGCTATTTTAACAATGGGGATTGCTGAGACTAATCAGCTAGTTTTATCCAAGTATACCCTTCTTTATTCACTTCTACCCCATTTGAGCTTATTTATATTTCATCCTATGATTATAAACATGGTCGTTTTATATAATCTTGAATAAGAAAGGAGTTGATCTCAATCGATGATACCATTCACCTTTCTCGTCCAGATCAGACAGATGGTGAGAGGATGTGGCAACTTGCTAAACAAACCACACTTGATAACAATTCAGTTTATAAATACATTATGATGACGCATTATTTTGTTGATACGTGTGTTGTAGCTAAGTATAATCAGGAGCTTGTTGGGTTTATTACAGCTTTTATTCCACCAAAGCAACCTGATACTGTTTTTGTCTGGCAAATTGGCGTTTCACAAAATCATCATGGTAAAGGAATCGGTTCATGCTTGTTAGAGGAACTTTTTAATCAAGTCAAAACTAAAGGGATTAAATATCTAGAAGCTACGATTACACCATCAAATCAAGCCTCTCAGGCCCTATTCAAAAAGTTTGCTAATCATCATAAAACAAATTGCAACATTCAAACTTTTTTTACAAAAGACTTATTCCCAGATCATGATTCGTATGAAGAGGAATTAAAAATCAAAATCGGCCCAATAGGCTGAGAGCAAAAAAATATATGTATAGGGGGATTATAAATTGTCAGAAGATATGAAAGTTTTCGAAAATTTAGAATCAGAAGTAAGAAGTTATGTTAGAAACTTCCCAACAATTTTCACCAAAACAAAAGGATCTAAAATGTGGGACAAAAATGGTCGTGAGTATATTGACTTTTTCTCGGGTGCTGGTGCCTTAAATTATGGTCATAACAATGAAAAAATGAAGCTTGCTTTGATTGATTACATTACGAATGATGGAATCGCCCATTCACTTGATATGGCATCAGATGCTAAAGCTAAGTTTTTAACAACTTTTAATGAAGTCATTCTTAAACCGCGAAATCTTGATTATAAAGTGATGTTCCCTGGACCAACTGGGACAAACACTGTTGAGAGTGCTTTAAAACTAGCCCGGAAAGTAACTGGACGTACAGATGTCATCAGTTTTACCAATGGCTTTCATGGGATGACAATTGGGTCACTTTCTGTTACAGGAAATTCAATGAAACGTAAAGGAGCAGGGATCCCACTACAAAATGTTGTTACAATGCCTTTTGACAACTATATCAATGAGCAAAATTCCATTGATTATATTGAACGGTTTTTAGAGGACAGTGGAAGTGGTGTGGATATTCCAGCTGCAATGATTTTTGAAACGGTACAAGGTGAGGGGGGAATTAATGCCGCAAGCTTTGAATGGATGAAAAAAATTGATACCTTGTGTAAACGTTGGGGGATTATCCTTATTGTTGATGAAGTACAGGCTGGTGTTGGCCGAACAGGTACTTTCTTTAGCTTTGAACCTGCTGGTATCAAGCCGGATATCGTTTGTCTTTCCAAGTCCTTAAGTGGTTATGGTCTACCTTTTGCTGTTACATTAATCCATCCAGATATTGATAAGTTTGCACCCGGAGAGCATAATGGCACATTCCGCGGCAATAATCACGCTTTTATAACGGCAACTGTAGCACTTGATTATTGGAAGGATAATCAACTTGAACAGAACATTAAAGCAAAGTCAGCAAAAACACATGCTTTTCTTCATAATTTAGTTGAGAAACACTCGAAGTTACAAGGTGAAGTACGTGGACGCGGCTTAATGGTTGGTGTATCATGTGCAGTTAAAGGATTAGCAAGCAGGATTGCTGCTCAAGCTTTTGATTATGGTTTAATCATGGAAACAGCCGGCCCAGAAGATGAAGTATTTAAATTATTTCCTGCCTTAACAATTGATGACGAAACTTTGGAGGCTGGATTAGCCATTATAGAAAAAAGCATTGAGCATGTATTAAAGAAAGAAACACAATTTGTATAGGGGGATCATTACATGAAGGTTGTATCTTTAGATGATGTATTAGGAACAGAGCACGAGGTTGACGGTGGCAATTGGATCAGTCGTCGCCTTATCATGAAAAAAGATAAGATGGGATATTCAATTAATGACACGATCATTAAAGCAGGGACAGAAACACATATATGGTACCAAAACCATCTTGAGTCCGTTTATTGTATCGAAGGGGAAGGTGAAGTCATCACTTTAAGTGATCATAAAATCTGGACCATCAAAGCCAATCAATTATATGCACTTGATCAACATGATGAACATCTCCTTCGAGCTAAAACAGATATGCGAATGATTTGTGTTTTTAATCCACCGCTATCTGGACTAGAAATTCACGATGAAAATGGGGTCTATCCTATTGATGACCATGAATAGAATGTTGGCTGTTTAATCATAAAGTTTATTCCCTAGGTGAAAAATACACGAGAGACAATACAAATGACTAATTCCACAAGAATAAGTTTAGGGCAAGGCATACCTTCTTTCAGTAGATGCTTTACTCCTACTAAGTTTTAGATAAATAAATTTAACCTTTTCTGACTACTGCCCCCACTTATGGTCGATCATTTTCCTTGGATGATTGAAGTGGAGATCCTATCTTCCTGTTAATCAATGATAAATAGCTGATTGTCTAAGATATAAGACAATCGCTATTTTTTTTGCTAAGATTTGATATACTAGGGTAAGTTATTTATTTAATATCATACGGAAAAGCATCAAATCTATAGATAAGAGGTGAAACAGTCATGTCGAATAATATTGATGATTACTTAAGTGAAGGAATCCACGGACCAAGACAAACAAATCCAGATGAACGACGCAAATTTTTAGGCAGTTTACGAGAACGCACGGTTTTCATTTTAACGAAAGAACAAATCATACAACAACTTGGAATTGATCAACTCGATAAAAAGCTAACTGAACATCCCGATACCCAACTTTTACTTAATGGGCTTATTCCATTTGAAAAACTCAATCCTTATCGCCAAGTTGCGATCAAACATGATAATTCTTATACGATTATCGATGCGAAAGAAAACAAAACCGCCTATGGTCTCGTGCTTTGCTATGATCACGCTGTTGATATAGAAGAAATCTCTTTAAAAGAAGAGCAACCTAAACAGAAAAAGCAAGAAAAGCAAAAGCGGTCATTTTTTAAAAAACTCTTTGACTTTGATAAATAAAGTGAGTCTTCACTTAGTAGAAGGATCTCACCACCCGTCAATCCATGATAAAAACCCTTCAATCAGTAAGAGGATCATCTTTTGATTGAAGGGTCTTATTTTACCCCAAAACTGCTCTGTCACTATCCAATTTCTCTCCTCGAATCCGTTGAAATTCATAGAGCAATTTATCAATGGTCAAGGCTTTCTTTTCAGTACCTGAAATATCTAGAATAATCTGCCCTTTATCCATCATAATTAGGCGATTACCTAAATCTAGTGCTTGCTGCATATTATGGGTAACCATCAGGGTTGTCAGATCTGTGCTTTGGACAACATCTCTCGTTAACTGTGTAATCAATTCTGCTCTTGCAGGGTCTAAAGCAGCTGTATGTTCATCTAAAAGTAAAATATCAGGATCAGTGAATGTTGCCATTAATAAAGATAAGGCTTGGCGCTCTCCACCTGATAGTAAGCCTACTTTTACATTTAACCGCTTTTCCAGGCCAAGGTTTAATGTTTCAAGCGCTTGTTCAAATAACTCCCGTCGTTTTTTGTTAACACCGAGTTTAAGGCTTCGCTTCTTGGCTCTTGAATAAGCAATAGCTAGATTCTCCTCGATCGTCATTGTTGGGGAAGTCCCGGCCATAGGGTCTTGGAAAACACGGCCAATATATTGTGATCGTTTATATTCTGGAAGCCCAGTCACTTGCTTATGATTAATTTTTACTTGGCCAAGGTCTGGATAGAGGGCCCCAGAAATAACATTCATTAATGTTGACTTCCCAGCACCATTACTACCGATCACTGTAACAAAATCACCTTTTTCCAATCTTAAATTGATATCCTTCAGTACCTTCTTTTCATCTGATGTATCCTCATTAAAGGTTAATGAAATATGGTTAAGCTCTAACATACTAAGCCCCCTCCTTCAATTGCTGTTCAAGGGTTAATCTTTTATTTCGTTTCCGTTTTAGCTCTTTATGGTTAGTGATTAACCTTGGAACAACCAGGGCAATAATGACTAAGACAGATGTAATTAATTTCATATCTCCCGTATCTAGAAACTGCGAACGTAAAGCTAATGTCATCACGATTCGATAGATAATAGCACCTACAATAACAGCTAATGTTGTTCGCATAATTGTTTTTGTCCCAATGACAGATTCACCAATAATTACTGAAGCAAGTCCAATCACAATCATACCAATCCCCATATTTAAATCAGCAAATCCAGCATATTGAGCATAAAGGGCACCAGATACAGCAACTAGGCCATTTGATAATCCTAAACCAATAATTTTTAAATAGTCTGTATTGGCAGAAAAACTACGAATCATTGTCTCATTATCACCTGTTGCTCTGAGCGCGATACCAATTTCTGTTTTCAAAAAGTAGTCAAGTATTAATTTAATCATAAAAGTCAAAATGAGCATACTGATTAAAATACCCCAAGTATTCGGGACATGTTCTAAGCCGAGTAAACCAAGTAAATAGTTGATACTCTCATCAATTCCAAGCGTTGACCATATCTCAGTTAATTTTGTGAAAATGGTTGGCTGATTCAATAACGGAATATTTGATTGACCCATAATCCGTAAATTGATTGAATAAAGTGCAGTCATCATTAAAATTCCTGAAAGCAAGGGGTTAATTTTACCTTTTGTATTTAATAACCCTGTCAAACTCCCCGCTAAAAACCCAGCAATTAAAGCAAGTAAAGTTGCCAACAATGTTGAATAATCATTTAATATAGCAATTGCTACAACCGCTGCTCCTGTCACAAAACTCCCATCAACTGTTAGGTCCGGAAAATCAAGTATCCGAAATGATAGGTAAACACCGAGTGCCATGATTGCATAGATAACACCCGATTCAAATGCATTAAATATTGAAATAAACACAACAATTTCTCCCCTTCTTTGTCAAACAAACCTTCTACTTTAAAATACTCTACAAATAATCAATGATAATCTATATGAAATTCTCTCTAAATATATCATTATCATTGAGCAGCATCATCCCAATCTGCATTCCACTCAATACCTTGTTTTTCAGCTGCTGATTCATTAATGAATAACTGAATTTCAGGGGGATACTCTACACTAATATCCGCTAGATCCTTCGAACCAGTTAAAATATCTACCGCCATTTCACCTGTTCGATAACCGATCGTATAATAATCAATCCCGAATGTAGCAAAACCACCTCTTTCTAATGAGTCGGGTTCGCCTACGATAAGTGGAAGTTTCTGTTCATTAGCAACTGCAACAACCGTTTCTAGAGCAGATACGACTGTATTGTCTGTCACAATATAAAGTAAATCGACTTCTCCAACTAATGAAGTCGTTGCTTGTTGAACTTCAGCAGACGTCGCAACTGTCCGCTCAACTACAGTTAAGCTCGTATCTTGAACGGCATCGTTAACGTGCTCAATTTGAATAACTGAGTTTTGTTCACCAGCATTATAAACAACACCAATCGTTGAGTCAGGAAAATACTGCTCAATAAAGTTGATTGTTTCTACAATCGCATCTGGGTGCATGTCCAGTACACCCGTAATATTACCATCCGTTTGATCTAATTCAGCTACCAACCCAGCCTCAACGGCATCAGTTACAGAAGTGAACACAATCGGAGTCTCACGAGTAGCTTGTAGTGCCGCCTGAGCACTCGGTGTCGCATTAGCAAAAATTAAATCTACCTGATCAGCAACAAAGTTCTGAGCAATCGTCGATGTATTACTCTGATCGCCTTGTGCATTTCTATAATCATATTCAACATTTAAACCAGCCTCTTCAATTGCATCTTGAAAACCCTCATAAGCCGCATCTAAAGAAGGATGTTCAACAAATTGCGAAACACCAATTTGATAAACCTTATCCCCATCGTTTTGATTGGATGCTTCATTTGTTGTTGAACCACTTTGCTTATCTGGCGCACAAGCACCTAATCCCATCATTACAATTAAACTAACCCCTAACATAAACCACCTATTTTTCTTCACTTGTCTGCTCTCCTCATTGTTTTTCTATTTTTAATTTTCTGAATTTAATGTGAATTATTATACCACACTTTGTTATACTACTGTATGCTTTTATTAAGAATGTTTCTAACTTTTTAACACAATATTAAAATATTTTTTTCACAGAAGACAAACGGATTGCCCTTACTCGAATAGAATCAACTAGCATCGTTAGAAAAAGATTCCTTAATCCCTTTATCGGATCATGAAAAGAATAACCTTGCACTGTCCTTTTCGCAAAGACCATACAAGGTTATTTAATCATTAGCTTAATTTTACTCGATCTGTTTGTTTTAAATCTTCGATGGTTGCTATTCCTAAACCAAACATAGCCATTTGTAACTCTAATTCACGCGTCGCTAACACCTCGATCACAGCATCAGCCGATTCGATTGCATCTTGTAAGAGAGAGCGAGCAAAACCAACAAAGTCCGCGCCTAGTGCTATTGCCTTAGCCGCATCCACTCCTGTTTTCATCCCACCACTAGCAAAAACCGCTGTATCATCTACTATTTTTCTCACTGTTACCAAGCTTTCAACAGTAGAGATACCCCAATCGACAAACGCCTCAGCTGCTTGCTTTCGGATAGGATCATTGGACCGGAGCTTCTCTACTTGACTCCAGGATGTTCCACCAGCACCTGCAACATCGATAAATTGAATACCTACATTAGCTAATCGTTGGGCCGACTTACCGTCTATTCCCCAACCCACTTCTTTTATGCCAAGTGGGACATCTAGCGTTTTAGCCAGTTGTTCAATCTTAGGTAATAGCTTTTCAAAGTTTGTATCCCCATTTGTCTGAATCACTTCTTGAATTGTATTTAAATGAAGAACAAGTGCACTAGCTTCTGTTAAATCAATTATCTTTTGACATTGTTCAATCGAAAAACCGTAATTTAGTTGAACTGCCCCGAGGTTAGCAATAATCGGGGTCGTTGGCGCATATTTCCGGACTTGAAATGAATCATTATAAGCATCATTTTCAAGTAAGGCCCGGGTTGATCCCAAAGCAAATACCCAACCTCGCTCTTGAGCAGCAATAGCTAAATTTCGATTGATTTTAGTTGCTTCCTCTGAACCACCCGTCATTGAACTGATTAAAAATGGAGTAGCCATTTCTTGACCGAAGAAAGTTGTTGATAATGAAATCTTATTAAAATCAATTTCAGGTAAGGCATTGTGAATTAATCGTACCGATTCCATTCCCGATGTAATCCCTTCACCCATTACTTGATCTGTTAAACACAATGTAATGTGCTCAGCCTTACGCTTATTTATTTGCTCCGACATGATCTAACCCCTCTACTATAAAATTCAGTTAAAAATCCTTGCAAACAGCTCACCGTCTGTGTTACCTTCTACTTTAACATAACTACTAAATCTATTAACAGTTTTCCGTACTAATTATTCATCGATAATTAATTATGTTAAAATATAATTATCGAAAATAAATGGAGATGACAACGAATGAAACAAGACTTAATTAAACGATTTACCTCTTATGTTAAAATCGATACTCAATCCAATGAGGACAACGAAACATGTCCATCAACAGAAGGACAATGGACATTGGCAAAACAGCTTTTTGAAGAATTAAAGACAATTGGAATGGAAAATGTCACAATAGATGAGCATTGTTATGTCATGGCAACATTGCCTGCTAATACAGATAAAGAGGTTGAAACAATTGGCTTCCTAGCACATCTTGATACCGCAACAGATCTAACAGGGAAAAATGTCAAACCACAAGTCGTCGAAAAATATAATGGTGAAGATATTGTCTTAAACGAAGAAAAGAACATCGTCTTAAGAACAGATGACTATCCTGCTTTGAAAAACTATCAAGGGCAAACATTAATTACAACAGATGGGACAACATTACTTGGTGCTGATAATAAAGCAGGTATAGCTGAAATCATAACAGCAATGGACTACCTCATTCAACATCCGGAAATCAAGCACGGTAAAATTCGTGTTGCTTTTACTCCAGATGAAGAAATTGGCCGGGGTCCACATAAATTTAATGTTGATGCATTTGATGCAGATTATGCTTATACAGTTGACGGTGGGCCTTTAGGTGAATTACAATATGAAAGCTTTAATGCTGCTGCTGCGAAGATTTCCCTTTTTGGTAATAATGTTCATCCAGGAACAGCAAAAAATAAAATGCTTAATTCTATTAAAATGGCGATTGCCTTCAATGACCGTTTACCAGCTGAACAGGCACCTGAATTTACGGAGGGATATGAAGGATTCTATCATCTGCTTTCCTTTACAGGTGATACCGAAACAAGTAAACTTTACTATATTATTCGTGATCATGACCGCAAATCTTTTGAGCAGAAAAAAGACTTCATTCTTAAGCTCGTTCAAGAATTTAAACAAAAATATGGTGAGCAAGTCATTTCAATAGAGATGACAGATCAATATTATAATATGCGCGAAAAAATAGAACCCGTCCATCATATTATCGATATTGCATCCGAGGCAATGGAGGATCTTGGGATTGATCCGATCATTGAACCGATTCGTGGTGGAACAGATGGTTCTCAACTCTCCTACATGGGCTTGCCAACACCTAACTTATTCACAGGCGGTGAGAATTTCCATGGAAAATTCGAATACGTTTCCGTTGATCATATGGAAAAAGCCGTTGAGACAATTGTAAAGATTTGCTCATTGTTTGAAGGATATGCAGAGTAAAACAACCTTAATTATACTAAAGAAATAGATAAATAAGCAGTAACATTTACTAGACTATAAAGAAGGGATGAAAGTTATGAAACAGATCAAATATATTATTTCAGGAGTTGTCTTACTTCTATTCTTAACTGCTTGTCAGGCGGATATGAACGAAAGCCCAGATACAGGCAATAATCAAAATACCGAATCAGAACAAGTCGAGAATAATGAAATGGATGAGGTTGATGAGCCTAATGAGGTTGATGAACCTGATGAGGTTACTGAGGATGACGACCAAGAAGAAGCCGAGTCAGAAGACAATGATACAGATGTAGATAGCTTTGAGGAAATGGAAGTTGTTGAACAATACATTGACTTATCTGTCTATCAATACGAATTACTAACAGATAATCAAAATAAAAGGGTCATGCTTTTTAAATCAGATCAATCAAATAAGGAATATAAATCAATCTTTATTAAAAATAAAAACCGCTTAAAAATTATTCATTTAGGTGAAGATGGATTAATATTTAATGATAAAATAGATTAATGTTTATTAAGTGGGCTAGGCAATCAATTTGTCTAGTCCACTTATTTGTTATCTAGATAAGTTAATTTCATAATGACCTAACTGAGAATAAATACGACAATTAAGAAAGGAAAGGTAATCCACAAGTTTATCCACAATTCAATCCTAAATTCAGCCAGGATTATTACTTTTATCCACAGTATCAACAGATTACTTCATTGTTATCCACAGTTATTTGTGTATTTCTTATATTATTAATCTAGTCTACCTAATATTAACCCCGTTCTCTATCAAAAACTCTTACTAAATAGCTTATGTTACATCGAAAAAGGTATGATTGATTATAGCATGACACTAAATAACAAGTCATAACCATCTTTACCACCATGTTAATAAAACAAGGACTTTTAATCGATTTGAATTAACAAAAGCTCATCAATGATAGGAAGATCATTTTTCACTTGTTGTAATAACTGCCGATCTACGTGATGATCTACTTCACAAATTGTAATTGCTGAGCCACCTATTTTTGAGCGTTCATTCAACATTCTAGCAATATTAAAGCCTTTTTCGTAAAGAAATCTTGATAGGTCAGCGATAACTCCACGACTATCTCTGTGTCTCAATACAAGCGTTGGTTGCTCGCCACTAAATTTGAGTGGATAATTATCGAGCTCTTGGACTTCAACTTTTCCTCCGCCCAATGAACTTGCTAGTAACTTGATCTTTCTTGATTCACCAGCCAAGTCAATTAAAACTGTATTTGGATGGTAGCTTCCTAATACACGTGTCGTAAACGAATACGATAAACCCTGTTCAATAGCGACTTCTTTCGCGTTTGAGATTCGATCGTCCATCGTTGTTAATCCAAGCACTCCTGCTAACAAGGCTAGATCCGTCCCATGTCCTTGATATGTTTTAGCAAACGAGCCCATTAAGGTAAAAGTAACAGATTGCGGCTTTTCATTTAGCAGTTGGTAGGCAATATTACCAATCCGGACAGCACCTGCTGTGTGAGAACTTGATGGCCCAACCATGATTGGACCGACAATATCATAAGCACTATTATACTTTGCAGGGCCACAATCATGTGATTCCGCTTTAAATATTTGATTCTTCAATTTTTGACCTGTCGGTGTTCCGGCTAGTCCACCAATTCCAGTTTCCCTTAAGGATTCTGGCATCTCTTGACCAACCTCATGCATGACTTGGATAACTTCATCTGGCGGAATAATACTTTTCACACCCGCTAACGCCATATCTGCTGCTGCTTGGGCTGTAATTGCATGTAATCCATTTCGATAAATGCAAGGAATTTCAACTAAACCAGCAACAGGGTCACATACTAGGCCAAGTGAATTTTTCAAAGCGATCCCTACCGCGTGACCAACTTGAGTTGGTGTACCTCCTGCTAATTCAACGAGAGCACCTGCAGCCATAGCTGTAGCCGAGCCAATTTCAGCTTGACAGCCACCGGCAGCACCCGAAATCGATGCTTTGTTAGCAATCACTAATCCCAAGGCCGATGCAGTAAACATGGATTCAATAATCTGATCACGCGTAAATCGGCCACTATCCAATGCTTGAACAAGAACGGCTGGTAAAATACCAGCTGAACCAGCCGTCGGTGTCGCAACAATTCGCCCCATCGCAGCATTCACTTCTGACACGGCTAAAGCATTAGCAGCTGTATGTAAAGTTGTGGGTTCTACAAAAGAATTCTCACTTTGCGCATACTTAAATAAGCGGTATCCATCTCCCCCTGATAATCCAGTACGAGACTGAATAGGATTTTGGGTTCCCTTCCGCACTGATTCTTCCATAATATCAAATTGATCTAGCATTTTTTTAATAATTGCTTCTTTTGCCATCCCCGTTTGTTTAACTTCTTTTTCAATCATTAAAACAGCCAATTTCTTCTGCTGTCTTTCCGCCAAATCAATGATTTCGTCTAAGTTTGTAAAAGACATGATGTCACTCCTAATTTTACAGTCTCTCTATTTAGTATTTTTTTAAATTTAAGCCCCACTTAATAAGAGAATAAACCCTAAAAACAGAATAAAAATAAACAACAGCATTTGAAATCGATGAATTGGTAAGCGCTGTCGAATGGACTTACCCACTCGATATGCAAGATAAATGGCCGGTAATGAAGCAAGATAATAGACAAATAACTCACCCGTCCATAAACCTCCCAATGCTTGCCCAAGAACAATGGAAATACTTGAAATAATAAAATGACTTTGCAAAGTACTATGGAAAGTTTTCATCTCTAAATCGGTAAAGGTTCCATAAATAACAATCGGAATCCCATTCATATTATAAGCACTTCCTAATGCACCCGATAAAAATCCAAAAGGAAGCGCAAGTAGGTTGCTTTCCTTCCATCGATCTGGTAATTCTAAATCAAGCCTTTGTTTGACCAGTGAGTAGACACCATAAACGAGCAAAAAGAGGCCTAAAACTTGTGTCACCTTTTCTTGAGGTACATTAATCACTAAATAAAGACCAATCGGAATACCAGCATACATACTAATTAAAAGAAGGAAGAGAATCCGTTTATTAATATATTTCCATGCCGAAAATATTGCCATTAGACCGACAGAGAAACCAGTTAAGCCAATTAAAGAAATAGCTGTATTAATCGGTAACGGAAGTAAAGCTAATAAAGGCATCGAAACAACTGAATCTCCAAATCCAAATGTAGATCGTGTTAGAGAGCCTAAGAAGACGACTAAAACAACTAAAATTATTATTGAACTATCCATAAAAAAGCTCCCTTTTCAAATGATACTATAGTTATTATTATAACATGTTGGCGCTGACTACTCTATGTTTAACAACATTATCAGCTATCGCCTTTCAACAAAAAAAGCTAGCTTTGATTGCCTAGCTTTTTTTAGTTATATTTATTCAATTGATTCATGTTGTAGCAAGTAATGATATAAGGCTCCATATAAATTAGCCGAACTATTAAAGTGACAAGTCACTATTTTTGGTCTAGCCATATGATGTGGATTCTCTCGTTTAATCAGTTCAATCGCTTCATTAATTCCTTGTAAAAAAGCGGGTTGAATACTGATGCCACCACCAATTGCAAAAACATCTGGATCAATAATATATTGTAAATTAAGAATTTGAATAGCAACATTTTTACAAAAATGATTAAAAACTTCAAGAGCTTCCGGATCTTTCGCATTAATATATTCAAAAGCTCCGATACCATCATTTTCATCTAAACCTTTTAGTTTTGCGATCTCATTAACCATATCAGAAGCTGAACAAGCTGGGCCAACAAATTCCGCATGATTAGTCTCATGATTGAAAGTTTCCATCACATAGCTTTGTTCACCTGCTTCTAGATTAGCACCTCGATGGAGTTTACCGTCAATAATAATTCCACCACCAACTCCTGTACCAAATGTAAGTACGATACTATGGCGATAGTCCTTTACACTGCCTTGCCATCTTTCAGCAAGGGCTGCACATTTCCCATCATTCTCAATGGAGACAGGAAGGCCACAACTTTCACTTAACATCTGAGCAATATTTTTTTCATGAAGGTATGTCAAAGCGCCACCATAATAAACCATTCCAGTATCAATATCAATTGTGCCTGGGCAGCTTATCGCTATTCCTTTAATCTCTTCTGGTGTTTGGTGATAAACTTCTACCATTTTTTCGACTAAGTATTCAGCACTATCATAAGGCGTCGGGAATTTACCTTGCTCAACCTGTCTACCTGAACGTTCCATCCACGCATATTTAACAAATGTCCCACCTATATCAAAACCGAGGTACATCTTAACAAACCTCATTTCATTATGTTCTTTTCCCTATTATATCGTTAAGCTAAATTTTTTAATAGTACTAATCATTGATAAAATCGAGTTACTATTTCCCTTTTGGTGCAATCCCTTTTATTAGTATCTCTGTCCACTCTTCTGTATACGGGACAACCCTTTCGTATATTTGTGGATTTGAGATTCCCTCAACCGTTGCTTGAAAATAAAGCAATAAAAATTCATCAGAATATTTTAAATCTACCTTTCCTTCTTTGCGTCCACGATGAAATAAATCTAACATCATCCGATAATTTTCATCAATATATTGTTGCATCATTATCGATAATCCACTCTCATTTTTCTCAGTTAGATAGGCCATCATTGTAGAATAAAATTGTTTGTTAATTGTATTTAAAAAGTGAATCTTACTTTGAGCCAATCTAATCAACGTTTCTTCAAACGGTTTATTCTCATTAATAATTCGCTCCGCACTTGCTATCATTTGTGCCATAAAGAATTCAAATACTTCATGAATTAAATTATCTTTGTTGGTAAAGTACTTGAAAATTGTTGCCTTCGCAACGTCAGCGTGTTGAGCGATCTCATCCATCGTTACATGTCTTATATCCTCTTCCTTATTCATCAATTCAAAGGCCGACTGCAAAACACTCTGCTTTTTTTCTTCTGTTCGTTTCTCAAACCCATTCACTTACATGACCCGCTTTCTATACCTCATTCGCTTTAGGATAATCTAACTTCCATTTCTGACTATATTATATACAGTTAGATATGAACTATCAAATATAAAAAAGTATTTATATTGTTGATTACATTGAATAGTAATGATAGTATTGAACTAATAGTTGTAATATAGTATAAAACTTGTTGAATAAGTGAATTCACAATTAGATAAAATTAAAACTTAAAATGAGGGAGTGTCAAGATGATGTCTGAAATTGCTATTTTAAAAGGTTTACAGAAGAACTTCGGGAAATTTCAAGCTTTAAGTGATGTAACCTTTACCGTAAACCCTGGTGAAGTTGTTGGTTTTATTGGTCCGAATGGAGCAGGTAAATCAACTACGATTCGGATTTTATTAGGTATTATTAAACGGGATGCAGGTGAAGCAAAGATTTTTGGAAAAGACGTTTGGCGGGATAGTCTCGAAATTCATAAACGAGTTTCATATGTTCCTGGTGATGTTTCTCTTTGGGGAAATTTAACAGGTGGCGAGATTATCGATTTATTCCTTAAATTACACGGTGGTGGTGACAAACAAAAACGAGATGAGCTAATCAAACGCTTTGAGTTAGATCCTAAGAAAAAAGCTAAGGGATACTCGAAAGGTAATCGTCAAAAGGTTGGTTTGATCGCTGCATTATCTGTTGATTCTGATTTTTATATTTTTGATGAGCCAACTTCAGGGCTTGATCCTTTAATGGAATCTGTGTTTCAAGATGAAGTAGAAAAAATTAAACAGAAAGGGAAGGCAATCTTGCTTTCTTCACATATTTTAAGTGAAGTGGAGCGGTTAGCAGATAAAGTTGTCATCATTAGACAAGGGAAAATTGTTGAAACAGGTACTCTTGACGAATTACGCCACTTAACTCGTTCAACAGTAACCTTAACTACAAAAGATGATATTTCACAAATGGCCTCTCTTATCGGTGTCCACGACTTTATTCAAAAGGATAATCAAGCGACATTCTCTGCAGACAATCGTTACATTAATGACATTCTCAAGCAAGCAACGACATTAGGTATTCAAAAGTTTGAAGCTGTTCCGCCAACTTTAGAAGATCTGTTCATGCGCCATTATGAAGGATAAGTATTGATACGGAGGTGGAGATATAATGCAAGAGAAATTTGCACGTTGGTATACGCTATTTTTACAACATATAAAACGGGATTGGAAAAAAATAATCATTTGGATTTTAGGTGTTGGCCTATTTTCAGCAGGCTTTGTTCCTGTCTTTGAAGAAATCGCAAAAGGGCAAGGGTTAATCGGTATGTTTGAAACATTGCAAAATCCGGCCATGGTCTCAATTGTTGGACCGACTCCAATTGAAACAGCTTCTGATTATACAATTGGTGCGATGTATGCACATGAAATGTTACTGTTTTGTGGATTGTTTGCGATGATTATCGCCGCACTACATGTGGTTGAGCACACCCGAAAGGAAGAGGATCTTGGTTTAACAGAGCTTATTCGCTCATTTCAAATTGGACGGCAAGCAAATTCATTTGCAACGATTATAGAAGTTCTTTTAATTAATACCTTACTCGCTTTTTTAATTGGTGGGATGTTAGCAAGCTTTGGTACGGATACAATTTCTGTTCAAGGTTCATTTTTATTTGGAATATCTGTAGCAATCGCTGGGCTAATTGGGGCGGCAATTGCACTTGTAATGGCACAAATTATGCCAAATTCAGCTGGTGCCATAGGTTCAACGCTCGGAATTATCGGACTTCTTTATATTACACGTGCAACAACAGATATTTCGAATATTACTCTCTCTATGTATAACCCGCTAGGCTGGTTATATTTAACCTACCCCTTTACTAAAAACAATTGGTTACCAATCTTTCTAGCCTTGGGTTTTTCTATTATAATGGTGATCATTGCCTTTGCCTTAGAAGGGCGACGTGACATGGGAGCTGGTTATCTTCCTGAAAAAGAAGGACGTGTATCAGCAAAGAAATCCTTGCTTTCTGTTCACGGTCTATTTATCAAAATAAATAAAGGTGTCATCATAAGTTGGCTCATCTCATTTCTTATTTTAGGAGCTGCCTATGGTTCGATTTATGGTGATATGCAATCATTCCTTGAAAGTAATGCATTATTACAGCAGATGTTTACTCAATCTGGTTTCTCAATTGAAGCATCGTTTACAGCTACGATTATGATGGTGATGATAGGATTAGTTGTTATTTTACCCATTGCGATCATCAACAAACTGTTCTCAGTAGAACATCGACTCTATTTAAGTCAACTTCATGCGACAAAAGTGACTCGTGGCCAATTATATTGGACCAATATTGGTTTAGCAATTGTCACAGGTATCGTAGGAATTTTATTAGCTGTAGGCGGTCTTGGTGGTACCGCACTTGCCGTTATGGGAAATCAGACAACGATGAGCCTGACTGATTTCCTTGTAGCAGGTTTTAACTTCTTTCCAGTTGTCTTATTTTTTACTGCTCTAGCTGCCTTAGCTCTTGGTTGGGCACCTAAATTAGGGAAATTTATATACGCCTATCTTGGTTATTCTTTTATCTTAACTTACTTTTCTGGTATTTTAGATTTACCAAATTGGTTTTTAAAAACAGCGATACAAAGTTGGATTCCACAAATGCCGGTTGAATCATTTGAACTGATGACATTTATTGTAATCACTGCTCTGAGTATCGGCATGATGGTGTTCGGTTATTTTGGCTATAAGAACCGAGACATGCTTGAAGGTGCTTAAGCTATAACACCAACAAGGGATTAGCCAAGAAAAATCAGATAAAAGGTTCACTTGCCTAGCTAAGCAAGTGAACCTTTCTGTAATTTTTTATTTTGTCCGCTCCATTAAATTAAGACCAATTCCCATAAATAGAACACCCATTAATAATAACATTGAAATCGGCTGAAGAATATCAATTACTCTTGCGTTATATAACATCGCATCTTTTAATGCTTTTATTCCATAATAAATTGGTGTTATTTTTGCCAATGCGATTAGGAAATTGTTCGTCACCAATTCAAGTGGCCAAAATGCACCTCCGAGCATTGCAAACGCTGTTGATACAATCGGAATCACAGCCTGTAATTGCTGCGGGGAATTTATTAATGCAATAATCAACATACCTAGAGCGACTGAAGCAAAGATAAATGCCATCACTGTTACTAAAATAGATAGGTATTGATCGCCAAAATGATAGTTAAGTAGCTGATCAAAAATAACAAAGCAAATGCCTATTTGAAGTACACCTAGCGAAAAATAATGCAGTAGTTGACCAACATAAATACTGCTTTTCTTTAGTGGTGTAATGATTAATCGATCCCAGGTTCCTGTTCTTTTTTCTACCGCGATATTCATCATGCCGAATAAAACAGTATAAAGAGCAAAATATAATGTCATACCGGAAACGATATGCGCTCCTTCTTCATTACTATTTGAAACAGAATTTGCTAAACTTTCTGATTCAATCGTTAAATAGTTTTTCAGTTCGATTGATCGATCAGGGAACTGTTGAGCCATTTCTCTTATTCTTAACTTCGTCCGATAAACCTGTTCAACATGTTGGTTAACAGCATTGATGAAAAAGGAGTCCTGACCAACTAAATACTGATAATGATCGTGATTTAATTCAAGTGCATAAGTAATCTGACTCATTTGCAGTTGGTTCTCAATTGTTGCTCGATCACTTGCTTCAAACTCAAAGTGATTTCCATCATTTAGATCATCGATCCACTCATCTAGCTCAGATTCGGTTAATTGATCACTAAACGTTTGGACTGTGATCGTTTGCTCACCCTGTGTTCCACCGATAAAAAAGACGAATAAAATGGTCATCGTAATAAAAGATAAGACAAGGATTGGTTCTCTTTTTAATCGTAACCATTGTAAATTAAAGACAGACCACATTAGATTAACCTCCTCTTCGGAAAGATTGCTACCGCTAAACTAATAAACAGAACGGCCATCAGAAGAACGCGATAAATCATCGGTAAAAAGTCATTTATATTAAACCCCTGTATTAATTGAAGATAGGCAGTCATCATCGCGCCATTAGGTGTCAAATTTCCAAGTTCCCGCATTAACGGTGAGAATTGTTCAATAGGTGATAAACTTCCTCCAAGAAAAGCAAAGATGACAACGGCACCGCCTGAGAAAAACCCTGAAATCGCATCGTTATTAAATTGAATCGCAATTGCAGTCATAAATGCCGCTAAGCCACCGATAACAAGCGAGAAAACAAATGAAATGATTGCTAAGCTTACCCAAAACTCCACACTCGTTCCTGTGAAAGTCTGGAATAACAGTGTTGATGCAATGAATAGAATTGTTAATTGGACTAGTGTTAAAATAACTGCTGAAATAACTTTACTTAATAAGTAGTTCAACGGACGCTCGCCTGTCATCATTAATCTAGCAAACATATGATTCTTTTTTTCCTTAAACGCATTACTTGATACTGTTGATGCTACATAGAGAGCAAACATTACAGCCATCCCAATCGTATAGTATTGAAAGGCGGAAACAGGTTTTCCTGTTGAAAAATGAGTGATCGTACCAAAGTTTTCTTCTGAGATCGTTGTCTCTACTGTCTCTCCCTCTGTTGCAAAGGCGATCGACAACTCTAAATTATATTGATCTGAAAAACTAGTTAAAATCCCTTCAACAATTGTTGCTTGAATTTGTTCATGATCCTGAACAAAGAGTCCAATATCTGCCTCTGTTTCTTCCTCAAAATAAAAAGCGAATAATGTGTGATAAGAAAATTGTTCTGGAATCGTAATCACCGCTAAAACTTCATCCGTAGTTAAAGCTTCTTCCGCCTGCTCCTGATCATAGTTTTCTTTTAAATCGATCATGTCACTCAGTTCCGGAGAACGAAGAACAGTTTCTAAGCTAGCTACTGGATCAATCTCTTCAGCATTGATAATCATTTGCTCAATCGCTTGTTCAGGTATTCCTTCAGCAGTTAGATCCTTTCGAAATTGCTCGAGATCCTGTTCAAGATCATTTTCAATGATAAGTGCTACAGGAATGGGGTCCATGTCTACAGTACCAAACATAATACTCCCTAAAGCAAAACCCAAGATTGTAATTAAAACCATTGGCATGACAAGCAAAATTAGAAATTCCGAACGGTCACGAGAAATCGTTAAAAAGTCTTTTTTAATTAAATTCCACATCCGCCCAGCCTCCTAATCTCTTAATTTTCTTCCAGTCAAATGGAGGAATACATCCTCTAATGTCGGTGTCTGAACATGAACGCCCTTAACCTTCACTTGACATACATTCGCAAGTTCAAATATATCAGCAAATAAATCTTCACCTTTTGAAACAATCACTTTATAGCCTTGATCAACCTTAACAACTTGTTGAATTCTTCCGTTTTCATTTAATTGGTCAATAAACTGATCGGACTTTTGATGGGCCTCGATTAAAATTGTATCCTCACTTGATAGAATACTTTTTAGTTCCTCTTTAGTTCCGGAAGCAATGATTTGGCCGTGATCCATAATATAAACGCGATCACAAAGTTTCTCAACTTCCTCCATGTAATGACTTGTGTACAAAATGCTCATGCCTTTTCTACGATTTAATTCGCGTACCACCTCTAAAATATGACTTCTTGATTGTGGATCAATACCAACTGTTGGCTCATCCATAATCAATAACTCTGGCTCATGCATGAGTGAAACAGCCATATTAATTCTCCGCTTCATCCCACCTGAGTAATTCTTAATCCGTTCTTTTTTACGATCTGTTAACCCCACTAACTCTAATATTTCATCAATCTTTATTGTTAACTTTTTACCTGATAAACCATATGTCTGTCCAAAAAACTTCATATTTTCATAGGCGGTTAATTCCTCATATAATGCAATTTCCTGAGGAACGACACCCAAAACAGGTCGAATCACATCAGGTTGCTTAAAAACATCCGTTCCTTTAAAACGAATATCTCCACTCGTTGGTGTTAATAAAGTCGAAATCATTGAAATCGTTGTTGATTTACCAGCACCATTAGGACCAAGCAAACCGATTGACTCTCCCTGACCAAGGTATAAATTTACACCATTAACTGCAGTTGTTCCTTTAAACTTTTTGTGTAAATCATTGACTTGTAGCATGAAGGCACCCACTTTCCTTTTTCTTTAAATTTAGTCTACATAAAAAAAGATAGTGTCACCACTACCTCCAGTCATTAGTTATTTAGTTGACCATGACCCCAGTCATTCTTTAAACAATATGATGACGAATAGCATAAATCGCCAGTTGAGTTCGATCGCGCAGCTCCAATTTATCTAGAATAACAGAGATATGGTTTTTTACCGTTCCAACCGATAAAAAGAGTTGCTCTGATATTTCTTTGTTACTTAATCCTTGACCGACACCAATGATGATATCAAGTTCGCGTTTTGTTAACTTCGGATCGATCACTTTTTTGTGCTCATTTTCCATTATAGCCGGAACAACTTTTGCTGCTACCTGATCCTCGATCGATAACCCACCTTGTAAACAACTCCGGATCGAACGGATTAACTCTTCCACATCCGCATTTTTTAACATATACCCATTAGCTCCATTTTTAAGTGCTTCTAAGGCATATGCTTCATCATTAAAAGTAGTTAAAATTAAAATTTTAATCTTTGGCCAATTTCTCCTTATTTCACGCATCGCTTCAAGTCCTGTCATTTCAGGCATACGAATATCCAAAATAGCTAGATCAAATTGGACTTTCTGGCAAAGTTCAACTGCCTCTTTGCCATTATTCGCTTCTCCCTTCACCTTTAGTTCTGGGGCCGTTTCAATCATCATTTTTAAGCCTTGCCGAACGAGCGCTTGATCTTCTGCTAATAAAATTGATACCACTTTTATTCTCCTTTATCGATTGGAAATGTCCCGATTAGCCGGAATTCACCTTCAACTTGATTAATTTTTAACGAGCCGTTTAATTGTTCTAACCGCTCTCTCATTGATTGAAGGCCAAAGCCCTCTTCAACCTCCACCTTCTTTTTTAAGGGATGACTAATTTGGAAACGGAAAAATCGTCCCCCAATAAAATTGAATTCAATGCTTGCCTGCCTTTCGTCACTATGACGCATCATATTTGTTAACCCTTCTTGAACAGATCGGTAAAGAGCAACTGACTGGTCATTTGACAGTGGTATTGATAGCGCACCAGATTGCACATGAAACGACACACGCAAATGACTTTCTGCTTCTAATTTACGAATCAGCTGAATGACAGCTGTTAATCCTGTTGTCTCTTCACTTCTCAATGCTTTAACAGCTTCTCTCGTCTCATCTAAACTTGTTTGTGCGAGCACCTTTAATTGATCAAATTTTTCTTGGAAAGTGATATCTGATGCTTGAATTCGGGCTACTTCAAGTTGCATCAGTAATGCCGTTAATCGATGACCGACTGAATCATGAATATCACGAGCAACTTGGTTACGTTCTTCTTGGCGAACCATTTTTTCATGGATCAATGTATGTCGTTTTAACTGGCGATATTCTGTTTCAAGTTGTATGTATGTATCATTTAACTCTACGTAAGTTTGGTTCGTCCGTCGCCAAATATAGAGCAAGAAGCCGATAAATAGAAGCAGTAAACTAAGATAACTGATCATAAATAGATCGAAAGTGCGTAAATAAGGAAAGATGACAATAATATATTGAACAAAAAGCTGTATATACAAACGCCAACCTTGTAAATGATCAATTGCTTGTATAGCAATCACCAAAAGGATTAAGAGAACTAAACCATTAAAGGTTTGTGAGCTGAAGGTGAAAAAAACAAGCATGGCTAGTAATAATAATAAGATTTGGAATAGTCTTGGATGCTTTTTTGTTAATGTTAAACAAAAATAGCACGTAAAAAAGATTGCACTTAAGATAATCGTCATCGGATCAAGATCTGTCATATCGCTCTTTGTATATGCTGCTATAGTCCAAACCGTTAATAAATAAAGTAAATGAAACCAAAATATTAGCATAAGGCACAACCCTTTAATCCTCATTTACTATTATTTTAGCATAAAAATAAATTTTGTTTGTTAAGTCTTATGGCTAATACGCATGAGTTAATTATTTTTTCGAATCGTTAATTGATTAGTACCTAAATCAGAGAAGGGATTTTTTATCACCAACATCAAATATTGTACAACCAAAGGACCTCAAAATTGAGGTCATTCGGTTAAATCGATTATATGGGGACAGCGTTTCTTAAGTTCAGTGATAAAACGGGTCTTTTCACGTGGGGAAACTTTCACACTACCAAAAACAGCTTGTTGATAGAAAAGTTCGATCGCATCCTTAGCCGATAACAATTTATAACCGGAAAAAATCTCGTTAGTTGGCGCAATCTTTGTCATTGTATGGTAGGGAATCTTACTTCGAAGTAATCCTCCCTTTACTAACAAATAATTTTGATGAAAAACATATTTAATCGAAAAGCACGACCAAATCAAAAATAAGGAAATAAAGAATGTAAGGAGCAGCATCCTAACAATAAGCGTTTGATTAATATCTGTTACTAAAAATAATGGCATTAGCATAACCGCATTAACAATTAACAAAGAAATAATAACGAACTTTACATAAAACGCATCTATCTTCGAACGAAATACCACGGATAATCACTTCCTTTTTAATCAGGCTATATGCTTATCATACCATAATAGAGTTATTTGTTATGACTGGCAAACTAGACTCAATACTTTGATCCAAGGGCTTACCGACATACCATCTCCACAATAGGTCATACCTTCCACACCTGTTATAATGAAAGTAATAATTATAGATTAGTCATAACATTGGGAAGAAAAAGGGTAGATTGTAAATTTCCCCGATCTCTGACGGAGAATTCCCACTTCAAATTTTGTTAGAAATTTAGTGATTAGATAGTTAATCTTCTAACAGGAAGCTTGTGCCTCAAGCCCACCAAGAAGCTAAATAAAAATGATTAAGACAAGCCAGAAACAATAAAATAAGCGTATATGATCATCCATATACGCCCACTAGCTTAATCAATCACGACACCAGTTACGGATACATCCAAAGTTAAAGGTTCAATTCCAGATTCTATCCATGATTGGTAAATTTGTTCAATTTCTGCTGTTTTATTAACAAAAGCAATGCCACAATCACCGCCACCCGCTCCTGATGTTTTAGCAGCACCATGGGGGGAGGCTATTTCAATTAGCTTTGTTAAAGTTGGTGTTTCAATGGGAACATCTGCCTCGATACCAATAAGTCGGAGTACCTCTCGATTTGCTTTTATCCCAGAAAAGATATCTTTAACATTCGCTTGTTCAAATCCTGTAATTACTTTTGCAACTGCTTGTTGACTCTTTTGCAAAAAAGATTGATAACAGTCTGATTGACCATCTCGCAATTCCCGAACTTTCGTGACCATGGGACCAGTCTGAGCAGACTCCTGAGTCCAACCGACCAAGAAATAAAGTTCATCTGGTTTCTGAAGAGATTCTATTTTCAATGCTGGCCAATTTGATTGTACCAATGCTTCGACTGATTGTCCTTGATTTAATTGATCCATCAACCATTCACCATCAAAAGAGCGATAATTTAGCCATCCACCAAAGGTAGAAGCAGCAATATCTGCGCAAGAACCATTACCTTGTGCTCTAAAATGAGCAATCGAGGCAAGTTTAAAGATGCTTAAGGGATTATTAAGTGTTTGATCCTTTTTGGAAAACTTCAATAAAGCCGTCATGAAAGCAACAGAAAGAGCCGCACTTGAACCAAGTCCGTACTTCTTCCCAGATTGTTCATCAAGCTCACTTGTTACAAAAATATGAACAGGTGGGTGTTCTCCCGCATAAGCAATAAACGTTTCGATAATATGTTTAATAAAATTTAGCCGGTGATCTTTCTTAGAAAAAAACACCTTGCCTTCTTTTAGCTCCCAACTGACATCCGTTAATTTTAATTGAGGTAAATCTAGTCGATTGGTTCGATTTGATTGAATATCAACAGATAAATATCGATCGACTGCAACAATTAAACTATCATGATTCGGCTCCGTTACAGCATATTCTCCTGCAATAAATAACTTTCCTGGTGCATGTACTGTATAGCGCGCATCATTCATATTACTCTCTCCAATCATAGATCTAAATATGTAATACCTGGTCCTATTCGGCAAGGATAAATATGTTTAACAACATCCAATTTACTCAACTCATTTAGCAAGCCTTGTTCATCATGTGGTTGACAAACAACTTTAACATTTGGACCAGCATCAATCGTAAAGTAAGCTTCTAAACCTTCTTGTCGTAAGGCTTGGACAGATTCCATTACTTTTACTGTAGAACTCTGCCAATACATAAATGGTGGCTCTGCTCCTAAGGTTGTTGCATGCATCCTTAAGGCGTTTCTCTCTAGCGTTTCCCCTAATAAAGTAAAGTCCCGAGTAGAAATGGCCTGCTTAGCTTCAATTAAATCAGCAGCCACAGCCTCTAACCACCCCGTAAAAAAAGGTGAGGTCTCGACCGTTCTTTTCATCCCTTCTCGACTTAGTACCTTTTTCACTTCATGGGTGACTTCTATTGATAAAACACGCAGATCCCAAGCATCTTGGGGCAAAAGGGGAACAGCATAACAATCTGAACCATCAGGTTGTACACCCATCTGCCATTCAACAAAACCACCATAAATAGAACGACTCGCCGATCCGGAGCCTTGACGAGCCATCTGAGATAATTCACGTTTGCTAATGTTACTACCTGTTGCCTTCATAGCCGCTGCTGCAAGAGCAGCATAACCAGAAGCTGATGAGGCGAATCCAGCCGCAATCGGTACGTGATTAACCGAATCCACTCGCGCAAATCGAACTTCTCCAGTAGATGTCCGTACTTTATCTAAAAATGCACTGATTTTTTTTAACTCCTTTGAGTCAACATGCTGCCCGTCTAGGATAAACTGATCTTGCTTAAGTGAAGCATCAAATTCAACAGACGTGTCCGTGTAAAACTTGTCTAATGTTATCGACAAACTATTATTTGTTGGTAAGAAGAGGAGTTCATCACGTTTACCCCAATATTTAATTAAAGCAATATTTGTATACGCACGTGCTTTAGCCTTCATAACTCATCACCTCGTCAACAATTTGACAGTACCAGGTTTGTGATGCACCAGCATCTTTAAGGGCGTTTTCAATTAGACGTGCTTGCTCAAATGAATCAGACAAAGCGAACATACAGCCACCTCGTCCACCGCCCGTTAGTTTTGCCCCTAGAGCACCAGCTGCCTTACTCGCTTCTACATAATGATCAAGCCCTGGATCACTGACTCCTAGTGCTTTTAGTTCAACATGAGCTTGATCGAGTTGTTCCCCCAACTCAATAAGCTCACCTGTTTCCATAGCTTGACGAGCCTGAACAGTCAATGAACCAATTCGAGCAAGCCGCGCCTTCGTTTCGCTATAGTTTGTTTCGTACCGATCCTTAACACTCGATACGGAAGCATGTGTATCACCGATTCTCCCGGTATCCGCAACAACTATATGCAATGGGCGTGCAATCTTGACCTGTTCTGTTAATTCATTTCTCCGAAAAAAAATCGGGTAATCTTGGCTTGTCGCTTCCCGATCAATCCCACTTGGTGTCCCATGGGCATACTTTTCTGCCAAGTCAACTAACTCCATCAACACTTCATGATTAAGGTCCGCACCAAAGAAATTATACAAACCACGTACCAAAGAAACCGCAATTGCGGCGCTTGATCCAAGTCCTCGCCCAATTGGAATCAATGAATTCAACTCAATATAAAAATGCTCAAGTGGCTGATTAAGTTTGGCACATACCGCATAAATACACTTTGCTAAACCATACATTTTTTCAGGCATATCCTCAAGTTCACCGGTGTAAAAGTTACTGGCAAATCGAACCTTCCCAATCGTTGGCCTGACTCTCGTCTCAACTGTCAACGTATCAAAAGGAATTGCAATAGCTGGGTGATCATAAACAACCGCATGCTCTCCCATCAATATTAATTTACTATGCGCTTCTCCAACTGCGCTTTTTCTTGTTGCTTTAACCATATAAGTTAAACCTCTCTTTAAATTAAGCCGATTGGCTAGCTGTTATTCTTTTTTATAATTATAACCATACTAGTATTCATAACTATTTCTCTCTATTATATTTTACTTAAGTACCTTTATCAATGTAAATGGATAATCAACCGGATTTAATAGGAAAAGAATGACTTATTTTCTAAATATAATCGCGGCATTGGCAGAGTATGATGTTTGTGGGCAAAATATATTCACCCTGGCATTATGTAAAGTGACAGTACTCTAGGTTATGAGCAAGATACAGAAGGGGAATCTCTTCTTTATACATTCGTTTTAATACAAAACAGAGGAGCGTGCCTGAATAAAGTGAAACTTCATTCAGTGGGGACAGACCTACAGGACCTAGGTCATACAGGTCTTGCCACAGAACCTGGTAGATCTAGTCTGCCTTCCCCCATTCCCGCTTAATGGGACTGGGACTGGCCATCGAGGACATTTGCGGTTACTCGTTCCACCGGAAACATTTGTTACTACCACAAAGGGATGACCTAAGATTCCTTGAACCAATCGGGCCGCTACTGTCAGTTGACCTCCTGCCTACAATGGTTACCATCCTTCGAATTCCTGAAGTGGGAGTCTTACTGACAATTGCACTGCGATAAAGCAATATTCCACAGAACAACCTATTTTAAAAAAGATTTAGTGTATTTTCGCACAAGGAAAATAGTGTTATAATAAATAGCATGATAATTTTGAGGGGGACAAACTCATGAAGAAAACGTTAACATTAGCAGGATCTGATTCAAGTGGTGGCGCTGGTATTCAAGCGGACCTAAAAACATTTCAAGAACTTGGGGTATACGGAATG
The DNA here is from genome assembly GCF_018919165.1 of Amphibacillus sp. MSJ-3. Classification (GTDB taxonomy): domain Bacteria; phylum Bacillota; class Bacilli; order Bacillales; family Amphibacillaceae; genus Amphibacillus. The sequence goes on from NZ_JAHLQM010000015.1 coordinate 51,863, forward strand.
ACAGCTCTAACATCGATTGTTTCAATGGAGCCAGCGACTTGGAATCATAATGTGACACCAATTGATGTCAATGTTGTAGAGAAACAGCTTGAAACGATTCTATCAATCGGAATTGACGCAATGAAAACAGGCATGCTTGGTTCTGTTGAGATCATTGAATTAGGTGCTAACAAAATAAAAACAAACCAGCTGAATAATGTCGTGATTGATCCCGTAATGGTATGTAAAGGAGAAGATGAGGTTCTGCAACCTGAGAATACTGATGCCATGCGTGAACTCCTTTTACCACTTGCAACCATTACAACACCTAACCTATTTGAAGCTGGCCAGCTTGCAAAAACAGGCCCAATCCATGATATAGATGGTATGAAAGAAGCGGCAGTAAAAATTATAGACCTCGGTGCAAAAAATGTTGTCATAAAAGGTGGAAATGCACTTGACCACGAACAAGCTATCGATCTTTTCTACGATGGTTCAGAGTTTTCAATCCTAGAAAAGGAGAAAATTGCAGTTCCATATAACCATGGGGCGGGTTGTACATTTGCAGCCGCTATTACTGCAAATCTTGCACAAGGAAAATCAGTTAAGGAAGCGGTAATTGTAGCTAAAGACTTCGTTCATGCTGCCATTAAAGATGGTTTAAAATTAAATGATTTTGTTGGATCCGTCAATCACGGTGCTTATCATAGATAAATCATAATTAAAAACAGAATAATCAGAACTCATTTATCGCAGTGTAACTATCAGTAGCATCCCGATTGGTCCAAGGGCTTTTAGGTCATACCCTTGTGGTAGTAACACATGTTTTCTTTGGGATGAGCAATCACAGTGGGGAATAGGTGAAGGCAGACTAAACCCCACTGATTGCAGTTTCACTTTATCAAAAGGTTCGGATTATTTGTTTGAAATCAGAAAGGGATTATCAACATATTGAAGATCTCTATCAATTACAGATGTAACCTTAGCTTCAAGTTTCTATCATAAGGTATTCACAACTATTTCAGTTGAAAACCCGAGCCCAAATGATGCTTTAATCTATTAATTTTGACCGTTTTTTACCTTGTTAGCGAAATGCCGCTAAATCATGATTAAGTTGTTTTGTTGATGGATAGATTTGTTGGTAAAGTTCAAAAATCCTTTGATATTTCTCCACATTTTCCTGGATAGGATGATAGGTTTTGGTATAGGCAACAAAATCTTTTGCACAATCTGCCAATGTCGGGTACCAACCTGATCCTACTGCTGCTATAATAGCTGCTCCCATACCTGGTCCTTGTTCATTTGCTAATGTCACTACATCTGCATTAAAGATGTCAGCTTGCATTTGTAACCATAGATCACTTTTCGCTCCACCACCAATTGCAACAACTTTTGAAATATGCTTACCTTTACGACGGAAAATTTCAACCGATTCATTTAAACTAAACGTAATTCCTTCAATAACCGCACGAGCAAAGTCCCCTCGCGTATGATTTGCCTGCATACCAATAAAACTAGCACGAATTGCACTATCTGGATACGGTGTCCTTTCGCCCACAATATAAGGCGAAAAAAGCAATCCTTTTGCACCTACTGTTGATGCTTTTGCTTCAGTAATCAATTCCTCAAATGAAATATCTTTAGCAAACGTATCTTTAAACCAACTTAAGCTATAGCCTGCTGCTAATGTTACCCCCATCGTATAAAAAGCAGATGGGTCACCATGATTAAAGTAATGAACCTGTCCCTGGAAATCCTTATCGCCAGTTGCTTCATAAGATAAAACAACACCAGAAGTTCCTGTACTACTCAATGTTAAGCCATCCTCTAAAATACCTGCCCCAATTGCGCCACAAGCATTATCAGCACCACCCGCAAAGACTTTGCAAGAAGTAGATAAGCCTGTTTCATTTGCTACATCTGCTAGAATCGTTCCTGTTTGTTGATCCGAACCAACTAATGTTGGGCACAGTGAACGGGGAATACCATTTTTCTCACACATCTCTTCACTCCATGTCTTTTCAGCAACATTCAGAAGTAGAGTGCCTGCCGCATCCGAAAAATCCATACTAATATCACCAGCTAAAGCATAGCGTACATAATCTTTGGGTAATAAAAAAACCTTTGCTTTTTTAAAAATCTCCGGTTCATGTTTTTTCACCCAAAGTAACTTTGGTAAAGTAAAGCCTTCTAATGCAGGGTTTTTTGTTAATTCATATAAGCGCTCTAGCCCAACATTTTGTTCAATCTCACGGCACTCAGCAGTTGTTCGGGTATCATTCCACAAAATCGCCCGTCTAAGTGGTTGATCATTTTCATCTAATAAAACTAGACCATGCATTTGCCCAGATAAACTCAATCCTTCAATTAATGATGGATCATCCATTCGGTCAGTTAATTCTTTTAATGCACACTTTGTCTGTTTAACCCAATCTTCTGGATCCTGTTCACTATAACCTGGTTTATCGTGATAAAGTGGATAATCCTTTGATACCTCATCTACAACTTGACCTGTTTTTGATACGAGTAATACTTTTACTGCACTTGTTCCAAGGTCAACCCCCACAACATAATTCATTTATGAACCTCCTTCAATATAAATCATGCGAATAGTGCCGAGCACAATTCGCATGATTCACTTTATTAGATATTTAATAGATATTGATTAATTCTTGCTTTAATTTTCTCAACTTGACCAGAGCGAATCTCAATATTTTCTATATCAATTGCATGAGCTTCAAGCTCTTTTAGATTTGTTTGACCTGAGGTAATCTTCTTACCAATTTCCGAGTTAAATGTTTTATAGCGCTCATCAACGATATTTTCAAAGAAGCGGTCATCAATCATTTTTTGGGCAACTCGTAAGCCAATTGCAAAAGCGTCCATTCCAGCAATATGGGCATGGAATAGATCTTCTGTTTCAAATGAACCACGACGTACTTTAGCATCAAAGTTCAAACCACCACGACCTAGGCCACCATTTTTAAGAATCTCATACATAGCTAGTGTTGTTGCATATAGATCTGTTGGGAATTCGTCTGTATCCCAACCAAGTAATGGATCCCCTTGGTTTGCATCGACAGAACCTAACATCCCACTTTCACGTGCGACGCGTAATTCATGCTCAAAAGTATGACCAGCTAGTGTTGCATGATTGGCTTCAATGTTAAATTTAAAATGATCTTGTAGATCATACTGATATAAGAAGGCGGTTGCAGTTGCTACATCATAATCATATTGATGTGTAGTTGGCTCTTTCGGTTTTGGCTCAATTAGGAATTGTGCATCAAAGCCTATTTCTTTAGCATAGTCTATTGACATATGGAATAATTTCGCTAGATTTTCTTGTTCTAGTTTCAAGTTTGTGTTTAGGAGTGATTCATATCCTTCACGGCCACCCCAGAAGACATAATTTTCAGCCCCTAACTCTTTACCCACTTCTAAGCCCTTTTTAATCTTGGCGGCAGCATAGGCATACACATCTGCATGTGATGTTGTTCCCGCTCCATGTGTCCAGCGTGGGTTAGTAAACATATTTGCCGTGTTCCACAGTAGCTTTGTTTTACTATCCTTCATGTAGTCTTTCATCATTGCAACGATTTCATCAACATTTTTATTTGACTCCCGCAATGTAGCGCCTTCAGGTGCTATATCTACATCATGAAAACAGAAGAAGGGTGCATCAATTTTTTCAAAGAATTCAAATGCTGCATCTACACGAGCCTTCGCTAAATCCATTCCTTTCAAATGATCCCAAGGGCGAATTGCCGTCCCTGCACCAAACGGATCACTTCCATCAGCAACAAAGGTATGCCAATATGCAATACCAAAACGAAGGATTTCTTCCATTGTCTTGCCACCGATTTTCTCCTCCGGGTTATAAAACTTAAATGCATATGGATTATCTGAATGACGTCCTTCATATTTTACTTTCGTAATTCCATCAAAATATGCCATCTTTAAAAGCCTCCAAAAAATTTTTTTATTAACCTAATACCTGTATTTTATCACGAACAACTTAGTTAGTCTATCAGATTAACTAAGTTTTATTTAAAAAATTTAGCGCTTACATTTCTGTTAATTCAATGGTTTATTTATAATCACTTGATGTTAATCCATCACGATTACCCTTGATAGAGGGTCGCACCTTCAATGATAGTCATAAAGTGAAACTTCAATCCGTGGGGGCTTGGGACTACAGAATCTGATGAGTTTAGTCTGCCTTCCCCTTTCCCGCATTGATCGGGACTGGGACTGGGACTGCGGTTACTCGTTCCACCGAAGAGATTTGCGGTTACTCGTCCCACCAAATACATTTTGTTACTTCCACAAGGGGATGACCCAAAGACCCTTGAACCAATCGGTACGTTACTGTCAGTTGATCTCCTACTTACAATCCTTACTTTCCTTCAAATGCTTGAAGTGGGAGGCTTACTAATAGTTGCACTGCGATAAAGTAAAATCAGATGAATCATTTTCGCCCCTGCAAATACAATTAAATTGAAACAGTTTGGCACTTAGGAGTTATTTAACAATCAAACCTAGTAATGTTGATAACTGTTGAGCTTGAGTTTGATTCACAATACATCCCTTAAGATCTTGCATTCTAACAGTAATTTGATCAAATGTCGAAGAGCTAAAATCAATATCTTTTAGAGCTGTATTGGAAAAGTTAGCACCTGATAATTCACAAATATCAAAGTAGACCTTATTCCACTTGTTATGGTAGAAGTCTACTTGTCTTAATAAACATTCACGGTAGTGGACGAATTTCTGTGTACAATACCCCATTCCTGCCAATTGGAGATTACAATGATTAAAGCTTACATGTTGAAATCTTCCATCCCCCATCATGATACCTGTTAGCTGACATCGGTTAAATTCTACGCCTTGCATCGTTACTTCATCAAACTGAGCATTGGATAGATTACAACGTTCAAACTGAACATCTCGTAAATACATTTTTTCAAAGACAACCTCTTCAAAGACAACTTGACGAAAAACAACATTGATAAACTCAATACCTTCAATATCTTTAGCTACTATCACACAATTTTCAATGACAAGGTCTGTTATATAAGGGTCGCTTTGTTCAAAAAAAGAATCAAAATCAGTTATAAGTTTTTCAGCAGTAATATTTGGTTTATTTACTTTATTCATAGGGTAGACCTCCTTTTGATTTTAGCTACATTTTCTTTATATACATGTGAACTAAGTTATTTGGGATGTAACATTTAAATGTTAGTAAATCGCACAAGCTTTTTGGTAGTACGTTTGATATTGCAATGAAAATGTAGCGAGATTAAGAAAAAACTGACTAATAACAAGTCTGATAAAGCTATCGATTGGTTATTCAAAAGATGTTGCGCAAAGTGGATTTAATCATCAAATGACAATCGAAGGGACGGACTCTTCAAAGAAACTCAAAAACTACATGCTATTTATATTTAACAATTATTATGAACATTTACCGGTGAGAGTAGTAAATGTTACCTTTGGCAAACTTCAACCAAAACAGTCGTTACAATTAAGTTTCTTTGAACCAATGAAAGAAATAATCAAGACTGAAGAATTAGACAAAACAATTGAACACATAAGAAGTAAATACGGATATACTTCTTTGTTACATGCTTCGAGCTTATTAGATGGTGGAATGGCTAAATATAGGGCGAATTTACTGTGTGGTCACAGATCAGGAAAGGATGAGCAAAAATTAAGATAGCATTAAAAAAAGAGGAACAGAGCCCATACAAGGGAATCATAATTACACAATTCAGGTAAAATGATACAACTGAATGTACTACATTTCTTTGCGTATTTATATATTACAACTAAACATCTCAGCGTTAGTACATTCTAGACTCTTGTCAAGAGTAAAGATTTGAAAGCAGATAATAAAGCACCAGTATACTTAATCAACACTAATATTTAGAACCGAAACTAGTTATTGAAAACTTATTATACTGGTGCTTTAATTACTTTATTGATAATTTTTTACATTCTAACGTTATTATTTGGGTACCCAATCAACTGCACCAAGTTTACCACTTCCACTACCTTTTACTACCAATCTATATTTTGTTCCTGCTTTTAAACCAGAGTAGTACCTCACGTGATAACCACTTCCGAAAGTCTGCCACTTATTGTAAGCTACTCCCCAATTATCAGTACTAGCAGAAAAAGTACCAACACCAATTTCATAAGTAGTAGATCTGTTGTTAGTTGAATAAACTTGCAAACCAGGATTTCTCGTAGTAAAGGTTATTGGAACAACCCACCATCTATCCACGGAAAATCTAGCATCAAAAAGAAATCTCTCATTACCCATCAATGGCTCAACAGAACTATTCAATATTTCACCATAGTTTTCTGTTGGATCTAAATCATCAGGGGGAAATTCAATTTTCTCCTCTGCCAAAAAAACAGAATCTGGTCTAATAAACGAAAGAGAAAAAATAATACTAATTAATAAAATTTTTGCCATTTTCATTTAACTCCCCTCCTATTAATATGCGTATTGTCAAAAGTTTCTTAGTAAACCTTGATTTTTGGTTGATTTCATGCCATTAAACATTAAAAAACTTGCCACCCCCTTAGATTTAGGGTATTAGTGAGGTAACCACACACACAAATACCTAAAAAGGATGTGACAAGTTGTTACCTCAACTTATATACTATTTACTTCAATATATCAAGTTTCAAGAATCAATTATTTATAAACTTCTAGGAATCATCTTAG
>NZ_JAHLQM010000016.1 GCF_018919165.1 Amphibacillus sp. MSJ-3
CGAAGTCTACATGACCGTTATGAATTTTTGCGTTATAAATCTTAATTGAACCGCCGTATACGGAACCGTACGTACGGTGGTGTGAGAGGACGGAGGCTAACCGCCTCCTCCTACTCGATTTTGACTAAATACTAATTAATAAATAAACGTGATTTTTTCGTTAAAGAAAATAGTGAAAAAGACTAATTGAACCATTGAGTTTTCTAATGATTAGCTAATTCATCCGAGTTAGTGAAGATGGAAAATGTTATATCCCTGTTTAAGTTCACTTTATTTAGGCAAGATATATATATCACATATATATAGGAGTGGCCTTAATGTTAGATGAATCTAATTTAACAGAGATAAAGCAAAGTTTAACCAAACGTAAAACAGAGTTAAGTGAAAAAATAAAACGTGATAAAATACGTGCAAGTGAGGAAGAGTATTCAACAGAACTATCCGATTATGATAACCACCCTGGCGATCAAGGGACGGAACTTTTTGAAAGGGAAAAGGACCTTGCAATAACGGCTCATGAATCAGCAGAATTAAGCGAAATTGAAAAAGCGCTTGAACGAATTGAACAAAATAATTATGGAACATGCAGTGTTTGCGGTAAGGAAATAGATATGGACAGACTTATTGCTATACCGGAAACTGAATTTTGTTATGAACATGCGGATGAAAAACAAAATTTTGAAGTGGAAGAACGACAATCAATGGGGTCTTTAGAGTTTGATGATACAAATAGTTGGAATACACTAGAAGGATACGGGTCATCAGCAAGCCCCTCGGACTTCACTCGTGATCAGGAAGACTATAATCAATTAACAGAAAACCCAGACACTGAAGATGTTGAAGATATGGATCGATTCACAAATAAAGATAAAATTAATGAGTAAATGATGTTTAAATTAGATAAAATGAGTGAATATACTAGATAGACCATTTAAGCATAAAATTTGCTAATTAAAATTTATTTTGCTATGGTAAAGATTATAGAAAGTGAACATTTTGTGAACTTATTTTGTGAACTTTCAGATTGGTCAATTTAAAGGAGGAATTTTTAATGGGAAAATTTGAATTACCAGAATTACCTTATGCATATGATGCATTGGAGCCACACATTGATCAGGAAACAATGAGTATTCATCATACGAAACATCACAATACTTATGTAACAAAATTAAATGAAGCACTTGAAGGATATAGTGATCTTCAAGACAAATCACTTGAGGAATTATTATCTGATTTAGACAACTTGCCAGGAGATATTCAAACGGCTGTTCGAAATAATGGTGGTGGTCACGCTAACCATAGTCTATTTTGGTCATTGTTATCTGCAAATGGTGGTGGAGAGCCAACAGAGAATTTAGCAGAAGCGATTAAAGCTAAATTTGGAAGCTTTGAGGCTTTTAAAGAAGAGTTCACGGGTGCTGCTGTAAGTCGTTTTGGTTCAGGATGGGCTTGGTTAGTTGTTGAGAATGGCGAATTAGCAATTACAAGTACACCAAACCAAGATTCACCGATTATGGAAGGCAAGACACCGATATTAGGTCTAGATGTCTGGGAACATGCTTATTACTTGAAGTACCAAAATAAACGTCCGGCTTATATTGAAGCATTCTGGAATGTTGTGAATTGGGAAAAAGTTGCGGAATTATATAAAGAAGCAATCTAATCATCCAAAAAACCTGAGTTATATAGCTCAGGTTTTTTTCTGTAGTTAAATAAAAGCCGCATCTTCTTGAAAATTAGTAAATACAGGTTTTTAATGTTATCTAGAGAACAAACATGCTATAATAAATATTAGAAATTTTTTTGGGGGTGTGCGCTTTGTCGAAGAAGAAGAAAAAACGAGCTCAGTTACCTATACGACTAAATGCGCTGTTTCTATTTGTTTTCTTATTATTTTCGCTACTCATATTGCAATTAGGTGTTGTTCAAATATTAAATGGAGAGGAAGCCAGACGGCGTGTAAATGAAACGGAAAATACAAAATCGACGATCGCAGTTCCTCGGGGTCTAATGTATGATCAGTTCGGCAATCTTATTTTAGATAATGAACCAGTACGGTCGATCACTTATACGCCACCCAAAAATGGTGATTCTTCAGAGAAAAGATTGGAAATAGCTGAAGATCTCGCTGAATTAATGACGATGTCAGACGATATGAAGACACTTAAGAAGTTAGTTCGAGAACGGGATAAAAAGGAATATTGGTATTTGTTAAATACAGAGGAAGCAAATAATCGATTAAGTGAAGAAGAAAAAGAGCTCACAACAAGTGAACAATATCAACTTATTTTAGACCGCATTGTTGAAGAAGATTATAATACTTATGATTGGTCAGATCCTCATTTATTAAATGTTGTTGCGATTAAAAAGGAATTGGATCAAGGTTTTGAATTGTCACCACATACGATTAAAAATGAAGATGTAACCGATGAAGAATATGCACTTGTTTCTGAGAATTTAAGTCGTCTTCCAGGAATTGATGCTAAAATTGATTGGAATCGTGTGAAATTATATGGCAAAACCTTTGGCAACTTTATTGGCAATATAACGTCATCAAATGAAGGAATCCCAAAAGAAAATCAAGATTATTATTTAACAATGGGTTATAGTCGGAATGACCGTGTGGGCATAAGTGGTCTTGAACAATACTATGAAGATGTTTTGTCTGGACAAAAGGAAATTATCCAATATACAACGGATAATGATGGGAATATAGTTGGTACTGAAACAGTTAGGGAAGGGAAAAGTGGCAGTGATTTAATCTTGACCATAGATATGGAATTTCAAGTTGAACTTGATAAGATTGTACTTGAAGAGCTTGAAAAGTACATTGAAAATGACCCTTATCAAAATAGATATATGGAAGATGCTCTAGTTGCGGTTCTCGATCCAAAAACAGGCGATGTGATGGGGTTGAGTGGTGCGCATTACGATCGAGAGGAAAAGGAATACTTAGATCAAGCCTATCGCGTGATCTATGATTCACATATTCCAGGTTCTGTTATCAAGGGAGCAACAATACTTACTGGCTATGATACCGGTGTGATCTCTCCTGGAACAGTTATTAATGACCGCCCCATTCGAATTGCTGGTACACCGACAAAGCGGTCGTGGAAGGTTATGGGGCCAATTAATGACCAAACAGCAATTATTCAGTCATCGAACGTATACATGTTTGAAATTGCGATGAGAATCTCTGGTGCGCAATATAGAGAAAATGAACCATTACGTGGTTTTAATCAAGAGAGTTTCCAAGTTATGAGAAATTACTTCAATCAATTTGGATTAGGCGTTAAAACTGGAATTGACCTTCCTTATGAAGCAACTGGTGTGGTTGGTGAAAATATCGAAGAAGGCGGATTATTACTTGACTTTGCAATCGGCCAATTTGATACCTATACAACACTACAACTTGCTCAATATGTTTCGACAATAGCAAATGATGGTTACCGAGTTAGCCCGAGAATCGTTAAAGAAATTCGTCAAGCAAACGGTGATAAAGATACTTTAGGGCCTGTAATTGAACGATATAGTCCAAATGTCTTGAACCGGATTAGTATGGATGAAGAATATATTGAAATTGTTCAAAATAGTTTTAAACGAGTGGCGACTGAAGGAACCGGGAGTGGTAGCTGGGCAAATAATAAATACGATGTCGCGATTAAAACGGGAACTGCACAGAATTATTTCATGGATGATGGGGATGAGCAAAAGACAAATAATCTAGCATTGGTAGGTTATGCCCCATATGATGAACCGGAAATTGCTTTTGCGATAATTGTTCCACGTACTGGTATCGGATCAAATCAAAGTGGTATTCATCACAATATTGGAACGCGTTTAATCGATACCTACTTTGAATTAAAGGAAGAACGGGACCGGGATGGAAAAGATGAGAGTCATATTGATGAAATGGCAGATCAATCAGAAGACTAGAAGTAAATGGTTTGCTCTATAATTAACTAGATAAATAGCACCGGGATTTATACAAACCCGGTGCTATTTATCTGTGTGTGTGGACGTTAGTTACTTTGATTTGCGATTGTTTCAACAACTTCGTCAAGAGACATTTCTCGATTTAATTCAAATTGTCCCACTTGAATATTTGTTCCATAATTATTATCGATCAAATAGGAAGTAAACTCACTTTTGCTCTCAATCAAGTTTGCGATCATTAAATAGTCGGCGACCTGCGAAATCGTCATGCCTGGCTCAATTGTTAGAACAAAGCTATCATGATCATTTCCTTTATTATCCTCATCGTCCTTTTCCGTTGTATCTGACTCACTGTTCTTGTCTTCAGTCAATTCCTCTTCTGGTTCTTGCCCTATCGTATGATTTACAATCGGATCGGTTTCGTATACATAGTATCCCGAAGCTTCTAAAGAAGAGACCATATCTGCTTCCGTCATTGCAACTTGTACAATATTTGGTTCTTCATTCATAAAGTAAAAGAAATAGACACCAATTATTGTTGTTGAAGTAAGTAACCCCAAAGCATAAGACCTCAATATTTGTTTCATGAAAAATCCCTCTTATCTCATCTGGTTAATTGGTTGATTAATGTTTTAATATCGTATTCACTTAATTTTGTCGATTGACTAATTTCAGCTATACTATAACCTTGTTCATAAAGGTTTTCGACCCTATGTTCAAGTGAAGATTTAGCAGAATTTTGATTGGTGAAATCGATTTTACTAGGCAATAATTCTTCTTCTAAAACTTTTAGTTTCTGTTTTATTTTATAATTATCCTGTAAATTAGATAATGATAATTGTTCGATTTGATTCTCAATTTCTTTAAATCTATCATTAGTAAAAAATGAGATGATCAATAAAATAAATGAGATAACTAACAATGAAATAATAACAAACAACATTTTTATTCCTCCATTTCCTCTACTCTATATTTATATCATATTTTGTTAGTTTGGAAAATCTTTATTCAAAAATAGCTAATAAGTTTCTTACAACTAGTTTTTTGTCAGATTTAATCTTTCGATCTAATTATGAGTAAGAATCGCTTGTAAAAGTCATCTTTTTTTGGTAATATAGTTAAGTCTGAATAGGATCATTTGTATAAACTGATTGTTGAAAAGTTTGGAGGGATAATTATGCGTGAAAAAATCACATTAGCGTGTACTGAAACAGGGGATCGTAATTATATTACGAAAAAAAATAAACGTAACAATCCAGATCGGATTGAAATGATGAAATATAGTCCGCGACTTAGAAAACATACGCTTCACAGAGAAACAAAATAATTATAATTAAAACTCTTATCTGATTTTGAGCATGGTAAGAGTTTTTATTATTTCATCACTTCGAACTTTTGTGCCTAAACTGGATTGAAACGATATCAGAGGTGCTTCATCAAACTTTGTCTCAAGTCAGTTGACAAAGAACTGAAACAACGATATTTATGGGGGAGTCTTTATAAAGTGAAACTTCAATCAGTGGAGGGTGAGATTGGACCAGGTCCAGGGACTATGTTTACCCGTCCAATCAAGGACATTTGTTAGTCCCGCAAGAGGATGACCTAAAGGCCCTTGGACCAATCGCGCCGTTACTGTTAGTTACACTGGATCGTAAACTGAAATTCTTAATAAATCGGAGGTCCTATAATGATTGATATAAAAACAAAGTTAAGAAATGATTATTTAATAAAATTAAGAGACTTATCAACGGATAAACGAATGAGAATTAATCAAGAACTCCAAAAAAGCCTTTTCCACCATGAATTATGGCTGAATTCTGATACGATTGGAATAACAATTAGCCAAAATCACGAATGGGATACATGGCCGATTATTGAAAGAGCATGGCATGAAGGTAAAACAGTGGTTGTACCAAAGTGTGAGCCTAAGTTTAAGGAAATGACCTTTTATCAAATCGATTCAAGAGAAGATTTAGCTGTTCAATTCTTTAATTTACTAGAGCCAATTATTGAAAAAACAAATAAAATAGCAAAAAGTAAAATTGATTTATTAGTTGTTCCAGGACTTGTGTTTGATCACTATCATTATCGTATCGGTCATGGTGGAGGTTATTACGATCGGTTTTTAACTGACTTTAATCAAGAAACAGTCGCCTTGGTATGGAAAGGCCAATTGATTGAAAAGATAAATATTGAATCATTTGATCAGCCAATAAAGGAATTGATTATTGCTGATGTTTAACATTTAAATTTTGAATCAATTGTTGTTCATTTTGTTTATGATCAGTAAATAATACAATGAGATGGTCTAAGTTTTTATCTAACAAGATGAGTGGCATCACATTATCGTTCATCAGTACCTCTTGACTGTTTGGTATAATATAATTTTTATAAAGTCCTTCCCACAATTGGGCAATGACTCTTCTAGTATCAGTCATCGATAAACCAGGTAATGGTTGATTCTGATAATGTTGTAAATCTATTAAAGGAATTTCATTGTATAATTTGCGATTAATTTCAAAATGGTCGATCAATGTTGTCCAAGCTACATTCAGTTGCTCTGCTATCTTCGTCTCCAATGTATGAGCCCGCTGCTCTTCTTGTTTACTTTTTGGCAGGTCAAAGCTATCGTAGGAGAGATCTGGCCTAACAAATGTAAATAATTGTGCTGTTGACATTTGATAATAGCTCTTAATTTGTTGATCAGTCTGATGGAATTCAAGATAATGATAACTAATCGCTTGATATAAACTATCTTTATCGGGACTAAATTCAGTTAATTGTGTCATTTGCTTTTGCTCTTGAGTCCACTTTGACTGAACACCTTTTAGTTGTCCATTTTGATAAAGTAAACCAACATCATGTTTCAGATAAGGAGAGAGTTGTTGACTTGAATCAATTTGCCAGATAAGATATGGATGCTTTGCTTCTCTATCTTTTAATTTTAATGTCGTCGCTATCTCAGAGAAGCTTACCTCTTCATCAATAGGAAAGTATTTTAGTGTTGTCATGGTAGGTTGATATATTTTAAATATAAGTACACCTATAATTAAAATACAAAGATACAATGTGTTTTTATTTGGCATAAAGATCACCCCATGTTACGATTTAATTAAACAGTAATCTATAAATTTACTTATTTGAATATATGCTTGCTAATTGATTTTTAGTATGAATATAACCGTCATTATGTTCTTATATTTATTGATGATTTGATAAAATTTGTTATAATAAATGAGGTTAGTAAATGGAAACATATTATGATGTTAAACAATTTTTGCTAAAGTATGGTATTATTACATATATAGGTAATAGAGATGCCGAAATTGCTTTATCTTTAATTGAATTAAATTCCCTAAATGATGAAGGTGTTATATTAGAATCAGATTATAAAAGGGCGCATTCAATACTATTAAGAGAACAAGAAAGAGCTAATAAGGAGAGATAAAGGTGGAAAAGTATTTACTTGGTGTTGATATTGGTGGGACAACTATTAAGGTTGGTATTTTAACAGAACAAGGTAAGATTATTGATAAATGGGAAATACCTACTAAAGTTGCAAGCAAGGCAGATCAAATTCCAATCGATATTTGGGATTCGATTGTTAGAAAAATATCACAACATAAAATTGACAAGAATCAATTGCTCGGAATTGGGGTAGGTGCACCTGGTTTTGTTGTTGCCGAAACGGGTGATATTGCTGTAGCAGTTAATGTAGGATGGAAGGACTTCCCACTAGGTAAGATATTACATGATTTAACCAATTTACCTGTTTATATTGAAAATGATGCGAACATTGCTGCACTTGGAGAGAATTGGCTTGGATCGGGTCAACTTGCTGATAATTTAATTGCGGTTACACTAGGTACAGGTGTCGGTGGAGGGATTATCGCGAACGGGGAAATTATTAGTGGTGTAAATGGAACGGCTGGAGAAATCGGACATATGACAATGGAGGAAAATGGTGCTCCTTGTAATTGTGGACGTCAAGGTTGTCTAGAAACCATCGCCTCTGCTACGGGTATAGCACGCATTGCCCAGGAGAAAGTAAAACATTATAGTGATTCTACTTTAGTCACAATCTTGAATGAAAAAAATAAGCTAACGGCAAAGGACGTTTTTTCTGCTTATGGAAAAGGTGATCGATGCGCAACAGAAGTTGTCGAAGAAGTTACTGATGTCCTTGGCTTAGCTATTTCAAATATAGCAGCAATTTTAAATCCATCTAAAATTGTTATTGGTGGTGGGGTTTCAAAAGCAGGCGAATTACTATTGAACCCATTAAAAAATGCTTATAAAAAATATGCTTTACCACGTTCATACGAAGGAAGTTCTTTTGCTATCGCAAGTCTGGGGAATGATGCTGGTATTATCGGAGGAGCCTATCTCGTAAAAAAACATTTATCCTGATCTAAATTGTAACTTTTTTTGTAATGAAACGTCTAATCCTCTAGTAGGTTTAATATAAGCTAATAAAGAATGATCATAATGTAAACATTTATATAGAGAGAAGATTAAATGTTTATTTATGTTCTAAACTTAAATTAAATGAGAGTAGTACTATACTAGGATAACAACTGATGATAAGTAGATGAGAGTAGTGTTTGATTTTAAGGAGGATTTCATTTATGTTTCAGAGAATTAACAAAGTAAATTTATATATTTTAGCCAGTCTTTTATTTGGTACTAAAACATATATTGTTTATCGATTTTTCTTCAATATCAATTTAGAGAATTATATGCAAGAGTTTATATTATTTATAAATCCATTTGTAACAGCCTTTTTGGTTTTTGCGATTAGTATTTGGTTAAAGGATACAAAACAATTAAAGTACATTCGTTATGTAACCTTATTGGGTACATTAATTTTGTATTTTAATCTTTTATTCTATCGAAATTTTGGTGACTTTCTAACACTTCCTGTACTATTTCAAAGAAGCAATGCTGCTGATTTAGGTTCAAGTACGATCGCTTCAATGAAGGTAATGGATATTTTTCTATTCTTAGATTTGATCATAATTTGGTATCTAACAAAGAAAGATCGTCAGGCGCTAATTGTTGATTTTCCATATAAGAAAAAGCTACTTGTTTTAAGTATGTCAGTTTTATTTCTATTAGGTAACTATATTTTAGCGGAAATTGAAAGACCACAGTTGTTACAACGTGGTTTTGACCGAGAGTATTTAGTGAAAAATATTGGTGTATTCAATTTTCATGTTTATGATATCTTTCAACAGTCACGTTTGCAGGCTCAACGCGTTTTTGCTGATGGTAATGAACTATATGATATTGAAAATTATATCGATGAATATGCATCAGATAATGAAAAGACAGAGCTTTTCGGGATAGCTGAAGGTAAAAACTTGATTTTTATCACATTAGAATCATTGCAAAGTTTTGTGATTAATAATACGCTTGACGGGGAAGAGATCACACCATTTTTAAATTCTTTAATCGATGAAAGCTATTATTTCGAGAATTTCTATCATCAAACAGAACAAGGTAAAACTTCTGACTCAGAATTTATTATGGAAAATTCCTTGTACCCTTTACCAAGTGGTGCTGCATACTTTACCCATAGTAAAAATACTTTACATTCAACGCCACAAATCTTGGCTGAATCAGGATATACAAGTGCAGTCTTTCATGCAAATAACGGAAGCTTTTGGAATCGAAATGATATGTATGAGACATTAGGTATTGATCACTTCTATGATATTGAAGCATATGAAGTGAATGAATCAAATAGTGTTGGTTGGGGGTTAAAAGATAAAGAGTTTTTTGAACAATCAATGAAATATTTGACCACTTTACCAGAGCCTTACTATGCACGTTTTCTAACTTTGACAAATCACCATCCATTTGAATTAGATGAAGAGGATGCAACGATTGGTCAATTTGATTCAAATTCTCGTACATTAAATCAATACTTTCAAACCGTTAGATATTTAGATGAATCGCTTGAAGAGTTTTTTGATTTACTGAAAGAATCAGGTGTTTATGAGAATTCAATTATTGTCATGATGGGGGACCATTACGGGATAAGTGATTTTCATGATCGTTCAATGGCATTGTATTTAGATAAAGAAGAAATTACACCATATGATCACATCCAACTACAACGTGTGCCATTCTTTATTCACATACCTGGACACGATGGTGAAGTTATTTCAACGGTATCTGGTCAAGTTGATGTTAAACCAACCTTACTTCATCTTTTAGGTGTAGATGATTCGAATGATATTAGCTTTGGAACAAATATATTTGGTCCAAATAGAAAAGAATACCTTGCATTGCGGGATGGAAGCTTCATCACTGATGATTATATCTTTACTAAGGATGTTTATTATGATCGTCAAACTGGAGAGGAAATTGCTCGCGTTCATAATGAGTCGGACAATGAATCGGATCCAGATGTTGATCTACCATATTCAGATATAAAAGATCAAGTCGACGAGGAATTATTATACTCAGATCGAATTATTTATGGTGATCTATTCCGTTTTCATAATTTTTCAGATTAATAAAACGAGCTCCTTACTTTATTGTAGGGAGCTTTAAATTTAGGAGGCTATAATTTGAAATTTGATAGTTTAGCTTTAGGACAGCTTAGTACAAATAGTTACATAATTTCAAACGATGATCAGGCATTGATTATTGACCCTGGTGCTGATGCAGATAAAATTCATCATTTTTTAACAACCAATCACTTAATACCGATTGCTATTCTATTGACACATGCACATTTTGATCATATTGGTGCGGTTGATGATATTAGGTCACATTATCATATCCCTGTTTATATTCATCCGGATGAGCAAGAGTGGTTGATGAATCCTAAGTTAAATAGTTCAAGTTATTTTCCATTAGGTGAAGTGAAGGTAAAACCTGCTGATCATCTATTTAAAATTGGAAATATGTCACTTGGGGATTTTCAATTTGAAGTCATACATACCCCTGGTCATTCACCAGGGGGTGTCTCTTTTATATTTGCTGAGCAAAGAACAATTGTTTCGGGTGATTGCCTTTTTAGAGAAGGGATTGGCAGAACGGACTTAATTGGTGGTGATCAAGCTGCTTTGATAAGTTCAATTCATGAGCTTTATAAATTACCAAACGATTATAGGGTTTTATCAGGTCACGGATCTGACACAACAATTGGCTATGAAAAGATACGCAATCCCTTTGTTAAAGGCTAATAAAGAGAGGTCACATCAACTGTGGCCTTTTTTATTTCAATTGAAATGATTAGTAAGTCATTTTTTAAATTGATAAGTTTTAACTCTTTGATAGGGTGGTTCTCTTATTGCAGTGATAATAATTGTCAAATAATTAGGGTTTTCATCTTTGAACACAACTTTGGTTTCACCATTTGGAAATTTATAATCAAGATGCTCAGCATGATCAATTTCTTCCCAACTATTCATTAGTGTTTGATAGGTTTGTTGATGGAGCATATCAAGATGAAAATGTTCTATTTCCATAGCTGTGATCTTATGCTCATTTTGAAATTGATTGATAGTGACTAAGCTTATGATTGAAAGTAGTGTTGCTAAATAGAACAGATAGATAAACATGCTACCCGTTTGGTTATTTATTAAACTTTGTAATGACTTTTTCATATAGATTCCCCGATTTCAGTCGCAATTTTATAACAAGATAGTGATCAAAATATTTCACTTCAAAACTTTGAACATCACGCATTAATACTTCGTGTCCTGCTCGATTTACCTGACGCCGTATTGTATCCTTATATTTAGAAATCAGAATATGTTTTTGATCAATCGTTTGTAAAGAAAGACTATCATGTGAATCTCCAAGTACTTGATAAAGCTGTACTTCATCTGTGATTACATGAAAGAATTGATGGACAGAAAATCGTTCTGTCTGTGGCTGATAATTTAAATAGGTCCAGATCGTTGGTGTAATTAATAAAAGAAAGGATAGGATAGAAAAGGAAATCAACATTTCAATCAATGTAAAGCCATGTTCATTTGATTGGCTTGAAATAAACAGTCGCCTCATCCGCCTCTTCTTTTGCATTTACCCATACTCCTTTTCCAACAATTAAATCATTTTCTAAATAGAATTCCTGTTTAACTGTAATTCCATTAATATTTGTAGTATCTGTATAAGGTAAGTAATCTGGGTCGATTGTTTGTACCGTATTATATAAATAATGATAAGAATCGAGTCGATTAATTAAGACCATTTGTTCAATTTTTAATTGAAGCATGATCGGAATGAGAACACCTGTCATCATCGTTAAAATGGCTAAACTAATCATCATTTCTATTAGGAAAAAACCCTTATCATTCATTTTTAACATAGTAACCTCTCCCTTTTCCGAATGGAAAATATATAAAGTATCGATTCTTATCTGTTTCAATTTTCATTGTTCCAGGATGCCGAATCGTTCCTGAATGGGTGAAGCTAATCGGATGACTCAGTGTGTTCATCGATATTATCCAATCACTAGGAAACTCTCTCTTAATTGTTGGAGCTGTGAGTGTGTTTTTTTGGATGCCATAATAATGACTAGTTGGTCTAAAGTATATAATTTCATGTGTGCTTGTTGTCATTGTTTGTTTTTGCAAAAGAATAAGGTCTAATTCAAACTGTTGATACCATATCCTGAAGTCATGGTCATTATTCTTATGAATATACTGATGGTAACTAATAAGTAATATAAAGTTAACAGCTACAAGAACAATTAATAATTCGATTAATGAAAACCCAGTTTCTTTTTCAATCAACATGTTCAATGATCACTTTATAAGAATGATTATCTTTAAAAACAAGCCTTTTTGTTCCGTTAGCTAATTCATCTGTAGATAAATAATTTTCATTGACCAATTGCCTTACAGAAGTTGGATATTTGCCATTATCGATATAGTAAGCTTGTACTTGGCTTTCCGCCATTTGGATTAATGCTTCTTCACCTTTATTATGAACTTCTTCATTTTTATCCGCCAAATTTGGTACAATTAATATTAGTAACAAAGAAATTACTGCCAAAACCAATAACATTTCAATTAATGTAAACGCGCGCTCATCTTTTAACATATAATCAACTCCTATATTGTTTGGATTAGTTCTAACATGGGGATTAGAATGGAAAGATAGATTAAGATAATACTAATGGCAATGCATACAAAAACAGTAGGTTGAATAAGTTTAATTATTTTTATTATTAATCGTTGCAATTGTTCTAGTGACAATGTTGCATAAGTAAGAAGGTCACGTTTAATGATAGAGCGATTTGCTTTTTTCTCAAATAAATAGGTAAGACTATCATCAAAACAATGGTGTTTTTTTAATGATTGATTGAGACTGATTCCATTTTCGAGATCAGTTAATAAGAAGCTACAGTAATAACTTAGTAATGTTTCTTTATTATGATTAACCATTAGTGTTAAACTTGTTTTAAATGAGAGTCCGGCTTCTAGTAAAGAACTAAGATGAATGGCGAACATTAGGCTCGTGTACTTTTTCGAGAAAAAGGATGATATTGCAAGTAAATTAAATCCCTGTGCCTTTTGTTTTATAGTTAATTTGTCTTTGAGAAAAAGCCATGAAAGAAATAAAATGAATAATGTAATAACTAAGAAGTATAGAAGTTTGAAAATAATTTTAACACACTTTATTGAGATAAATAAAAAGTTTGATGAGTATGAATTTGTTGAATAAAGTTGTAGAAAGGCAGGATATACATATAAATCAACGAAGAATAAAATGATTAGAAAAAAGCTTATTAGAACGATGGGATAACGAATAGATTGTTTAAATTTATTAAAAAGATCGATCTGTTGTTTGATAAAGTCAACACATTGTCTAATGGCTTGAATTAAATTACCATGTTGCAGTGCAAAATAAATAAATGAGACAATTTTGTGATCAAAATGTAATTCAGCCAAAATTTGATCAAATTTTTGTCCGTCTTCTAATTGATTACTTAATTGATCAAGAATGTGATCCCAACGATGATGCCATCTTAATACATCAATTGCCTCTAAAATTGAATATCCTTGATCAAGTAATTGGGCAATTTTCTCTAATAATAATATTTGTTGGCTAATTGGGAGCCTTGCCTGGTTTGGATTCGAGAATATTTTGATTTGCGTAGCCATATGCGACTGCCTTTCTTTTTAGATATTCAAAGGATGGATAATTTATAGAGTCCTGATCAAATGTTTGTAAATATGTTGAAATAAGTTGATCGTTTAGTAATTCTAAGATTGCGGTCCGACCTCTCACTCGCCCATCAATTGTTAAAGGGATCAACTCAAGTGAAGCAATCGCAAGCAGATTTTGACTAATATCGATTGGTTTAATCCCCATTTCAATTAATCGATGGATTGTTCCGGTTGCATTTTTTGCATGTAATGTTGTTAAAACTAAATGGCCAGTATAAGCAGCGTGAAAGACAAATTTCGCCGTTTCACGATCACGTATTTCACCAACCATAAGAATATCTGGATCATGTCTAAGGGCTGACTTTAGTCCGGATTGGTAGGTGATTCCACTTTTCTCATTCACTTGAACCTGATGTACGTTGAAGAGCTCTTTTTCAATGGGATCCTCCAATGTTATGATTTGGTAAGCTTGTTCTTTTAACAGCTCTTCTAATAAGGCATATAATAATGTTGATTTTCCAGAGCCAGTTGCTCCAGTTAATAAAGTAACACCTGACTTTCTTGTCATACATTGCTTGAGCTGTTTTGCTTGATAAGGGAATAATAGTAATTCTGATAACTTGAAGGATTCACTTTTGGGAAGAATTCTGATTGCTAGGCTTTCATTCTGTTTTGTTGGTAATGTTGAGATGCGGAGGTTTAATTCACTCGAATCAATTTGGAAAGTAATAGCTCCATCTTGAGGTTTTCTTGCTTCACCGATATCCATGCCAGCGGAAAATTTCAAATAATTAATGATTAGCAGGTAATGATTTATACTGATTTTCTCATGGAATTTCCGCATTCCATGAATACGTAGGAAAATGCTCGTAGTGGATGAACTGGGAAAAAAGTGAATATCAGTAGCATTAACAGATAGGGCCACTTTCAGTAATTGTCGAATGAACGTAGTGGCTGAAAAAATATTGATCACCTCGCTTTCTATTTGTAATATAGCGCGAATAGACGATAAGGACAAGCTCAGGCGTTTTTGGTAAAATATTAAAAGATAGCAATTATCACAATGGAAAACTAAAAATATTATGACTTTCAACAAATAATCACTAGAAATTTAAATAGAATATTAATTTAAGAGGAGAATTAATAGATGAATAGTATTTATTTAGTAGGTTTTATGGGTAGTGGAAAATCAACAATAGGGGAAAAATTAGCTGAAAGACTTGGGCTTAAATTTATGGATACAGATATTCAAATCGAGAAACAAACAATGAAGAAAATTACAGATATATTTGCTGATCAAGGTGAAGATGGCTTTCGAGAGATTGAACACCAAATCTTAATTGCTACTCGAACTAAAGACTATATTATCGCAACAGGTGGCGGTATCATCGAACGGGAAGATAATCGAGTCTGGTTAGCCAATCAGCATGTTGTTTACTTAAAGACGAGTTGGGAAACAATTAATCGAAGACTAGTAAACGATGTTTCAAGGCCGATTTGGCAAGATCAATCCCGAGATAAAAAACAATTATTGACTGAAAGAGATAGGAAATATACACAAGTTGCTAATCAAGTCATTGAAACAGATTTATTAGCTGAGGATAAAATCGTTGAACAAATCGTTTCTTTTTTGAATAACAAATGAGTCAGTCGGTAAAGCTAATACCAAAAAAGGGTGTAATATAATGGCTGATAAATCATTTGTTGAGTTTATTATAGATCTGACAATTGACCACTATCAAAAACCTAAAAGTGAACGGAAGCGATTGAAAGATGTGAAGAATAACCAAGCAATTAATCCCTATTCACATAAATGGTTTGGCTTATTACCGAGTACCGTTAAGCAATTCAAAAAGCCAAATAGAAAAAATAATTAACTAATCGTTGCTAATCATCTTTTGGTCACTACTTATTATTTTAGCTAACCTCTACTAATGGTATAAATTTCACCTTTTTTTCATTCGAAGAAAACTAGGAATTGTAAGTGTGAGATCAACTGACAGTAGCGGCCCGATTGGTTCAAGGGCCTTTAGGTCATACCCTTGTGGTACTAACAATCAGTGTGGGATAAAGCCCCACCACTGATTGAAGTTTCACTTTATCTTACACATGGTTTTCGCACGGATGGGTGGGTTGGGCTATCTCCATTTAGTCATGTAAACTCCAACAAAATGGAGATTTCTTTACTGTTGGATATAAAAGAGTCCACCATTTATGACCTCAATCTTTATTTTTGGTTGATAAATGGATTCTAAATTTGCCTTTTCTTGTTGGTAATGTTTAGGATCCATATTTGGACTATTATGTTTAAAATAATCTAATACCTGAATTTCTTCCGTTAAAGATTGATAGGATTCACTTGCCCAATCATGTTGTTTACTTTGAAGATCGTTCAATATATATTGTTCGATTCGGGTATAGCCATTTTCTGGTTTTATAATCGGTGAGATTGGATAACAAAAGTCAGGTATCGTCAAGGTCCATTGTTTTTCTTGAAGCCACTCAAATGCTTCGTCAATGATTGTTCCATTAATTAAATGAATTCCATATGATTTTAGTTCCTCGGATTGTTTCTTTCCTAAATAAATCAACTTAAAATTTATAATTAGCCAAGGATAGATAGGCGTTTGTTCTCTTATGTCAATTTTTTGATATAGCTTTGTAAAACGCCCCTTTGACAATGTGTCTTGGGCAATTTTCCAAAAACGGTCGGTACTGAAATAAAGGTAGTCTATATCCTTTGTAGCCTTTAAATAGTTAGTGGTTAATTTTAACTCTAAAGGATGTCCTTTTTGATTTAACTTCCGAACATAGTGCCAATAAAAAGGGCGATTCATCAAAAGTTCATCCATTTCTTCAGTTAGCTTAATGTTGAGGGAATCCGTATCAGCTATTACCTCACATTGGTTGGCCTCAAAATATTCAATTAAAAAATTATGAAGATTCTCGATTATCACTTTCATCACCATCAATTTGATATTCGTTGATTACTTCTGTTAGATTATTCATTTTTATTTTAATCTCACCTACACTTTGTGATTGCTGAATGATTTGATTGATCTCTTCATCAAATGATTTTAAATGAAGTTCAGCTAAAATTTGATCTAGGTGTCCAATGACACGCTCAAAAAGGTCAATTTTTTGATAGAGTAGTTTTAAAACATGATCTTCAATTGTATCTATCATTGAGAAATTATAAATATGAACATCATTTTGTTGACCATAGCGATGAATTCGGCCAATTCTTTGTTCAACACGCATCGGGTTCCATGGTAAATCATAGTTAATTAAGTGATGGCAAAATTGAAGATTTATCCCTTCGCCACCAGCCTCTGTCGCAATTAATACTTGAGCATGGTCTTTAAAGAGCTGCTTCATCCAATCTTTTTTACTAGGTTTAAAACCGCCACGGAAAGGGACGGAACTAATCCCGTTTTCACGTAATATCCACTGTAAATAAACTTGTGTTGCTCGATATTCTGTAAAAACAATGCACTTTTTATTGATTGATTTTACGAGTTCAACTAACTTTAATGCTTTTGCATGGTGGGGGAGTTGCTGTAGATCTTCTATTAAAGACCTAGCTTCTTTATGGTCTTCTTTATTGAGTGTTGTAAATAAGGCCTCTCTAGATGAGCAAAATTCTCTCAAGTGTAGTATTTTTATCGCATTGTGATTAAAAAAAGAAGCCTGATCAAGTTTTTGATAAAATTGATATTCCTGTTCGGTAAAAGGGATTGTGATATTTTCCACTGTTCTTTGTTTCGTATTCATCTTCGTTTCATGTCTAAGGTTTCGAACCATTACTTTTTGAATTAGCTTTTTTAACTGGTGGTCTAGTTCTGGTGAACCACGATCAAAAGTTTTTAAAAAGGAATCTTGATCACCTAATAACCCTGGCTTGAGAAGGGTAACTAGATTGAATAGATCGTTTAATTTATTTTGTATCGGGGTAGCGGTTAATAACAGGCAGTACTTTTTAGATATAGCTTGAACGAATTGATAGTTTTGTGTTTGTTTATTTTTTAATTTATGTGCCTCATCAATAACTAATAAGTCATATTGTTGCTCCAGGATCATACTCCGATGTGGTTCTTTTTTGGCGAGATCAATCGAAGTAATTAGAATACCATCATTTGACCAACAAGGGTTTTTCTTGGCGACTGTTGCTTTAATGAAGAATTTATCATTTAATTCATTAGCCCATTGATTAACAAGTGAAGCTGGAACAAGGATGAGTATTTTTTTTACTAATTGACGAATAAGGTATTCTTTGATAATTAAGCCTGCTTCAATTGTCTTTCCTAGTCCTACTTCATCCGCAAGAATTGCACGACCATTCATTTCATTAATTACTTTAATGGCTGTGTCTATTTGGTGAGGTAAAAACTCGATATTTTTTAATTGATTAAGTGCTTTTAACTGGTTAGGTTCAGGAATCAAGAGTGTTTCAGTAATATCATAGGCACGTTTAAACCAATTCCAGTCGGCTAATTGTTGATTTTGCTGTACATTTGTTAAAAGTTGTTCAATAAATTCCGTATCACGGGATAATTCAATATGCATATGTTAACCTGCCTTTTAAAAATACTGTTATTAGTATGCCCATGATCATAAAATTTAATGAGTAAGTTTTAAAATGGGATGTGAAACTAGAGGAGGGAGACTAAACAGATTTACCGTATGACTCGTTCATTCAACATTCAGTGAGGGCTGGAGAAAAACCAATTTGGGTGAGGGTTCACTTTATTGGACAATTTTAAATAGAATAATTAAAAAACTCACAAAAAGCATTTATAGAAAATATGATATTTCATCATTCAAGGGATGCACATGTAAAAAGAGAAACCAAATCATTTTGTAGATGACTATTACAAATTAAAAACGAAATCTTAGAGAAAGCCCCATAGGCTTGCAATCATCGCTTGCGTCAAAAAGTTTCTGAAAGTGACATTTCATTTATTAACGCGAGGTGTTCCGTACGATTATGAGTCCGCACCCACGGAAAGCGTCCACCTAGAATGTAAATCGCGGAGTGACACCTCTAAACCATTTAAGTCGTGATGAATCTATTTAAATAATTATGAGATCAAAAAGGAATCCAGTGTCTTGATATGCTCCTCCTAAAGTAGTTTTATTTTTCAAGTGTCTACTTTGGGGGGAGCAGGTCATCTACTGAATCCCTTTTTATTTTTAGCTGGGTTTTGCCCCGGCCTCTTTTAGTTAATTAATAGTTAATTTTCTTTGTTTTCTTAATCTTACCTGTCCATTTTTTATAGCCTGTTTTTAAGTGATACAAATCTTGAAATCCCTCTTTATAAAGAATCCAAGCTGCTCGACGAGAGCGTGAACCTGATTGGCAATATAAATAAACAGGTAGGTCTTTCCGTAATTCTTTTGTTCGTTGTTTTAATTGTGTAACAGGAATATTTCTTGCACCTAGAATATAACCGGCATCATATTCTTTCTGTTCGCGAACATCAATTAATTGTGCTTTTCGATAACCTTTTTTAAATTCTTCTTCAGATAGATTGGTAAGTACCTTTCTAGTCACTAGGTAACGATAGAGAAGATATCCTAAATAGGCCAATAGTAAGACAAGTAAAATTATCCAATCCCAGGCAATTCCTAATATAAACTGCATAATACTTTCCCCTTTTTTATAATCCTAAATTTCAAGTTTAAGTTAGCCACTTGATATTATTTAATTCCTTGTGAAATTGTTAGTCGTTTCGCCTAGATAGTGAGGGCTTGATAATGAGCTGAGACATGATAGTCTTTTGACAAGCTGGCCTAGGCCAGCTTTCCAGCATTCAAGTCATGTCGAAGGAGGCTCGTTGTCAAGCCCTCACGGGTTAAGCCGCTTGTCGTTCTGACCTTAGCGCATGAACGAAACAGTCATGTGGTGTTCTGTAGCCTAGTATTTTTCTTGGATAATCGTTCATCCATTGTTGTATACGTAAGCACTGAACGTCCGTGATTTGGCTGATGGGCTTCCCTTTAGGGATGAACCGTCGAATAAATTTGTGTTGATTCTCACTCGTGCCTCGTTCAAATGAGGCATAGGGGTGACTGAAATAGACATCCAGCGAGTCCTTCAGAGCGTCATGAAGGCCCGCAAACTCTGAACCATTGTCAGACGTTATCGTCTTAAATAAAGTAGAAAAGGCATCACCTGAGCGTGTTTGAAGAGACTGTATCGCCTGATTAACAGACGCTTGATCTTTACCGTTCACCTTCAAAATGATTTCAAAACGTGTCTGTCGTTCAACCAATGTAAGCAACACGGCATCCGATTTTTCTTTATTTCCTACGACAGTATCGATTTCCCAATGCCCGAAGGTTTGGCGGCTGTCAACCTCAGCTGGACGCTTATCAATCGACTGGCCAAGAACGCGTTTATGTGATCGTTTAACTTGTGTGGAAACCTTCGATTTGCGAGACAGTTTTTCTAACAAGTCCATATTCTTTGTACGCATGATTCCTTTGTCTATCCAACCATAAAGGGTGGTTGTACAAGGAATAATAGAGGGATCGAACAAGTCATGTTTTCTAGCAAATCCGACAACCACATCCGGTGACCATTTATCGTTTAGCATTTTCTCATCAGCCCAGTCGATAAATGCACTCGTATCCGCCCATTTTGGCCGACGGCCAGAGTTCAATCGGTGTCTATCATACGCTGCTTGTCCGGCATCGGCATCATATCGTTCGATATAGTAATCGTACGTCTTGCCCTTTTGTTTTTGACGCTTAAGTTGAGTGATGGTTCCGCGATGTATTTCATTATTGATTGTTTGAGGAACGCAACCAATCACTTTGGCAATTTGTCTATTGGAGTAGTTTTCTTTCTTCAAAATAGCAATTTGAGCCCGTTCTGAATAAGATAAGTGTTTTCCCTTGCGTCTTAATGTGTTATCGTTAGAGTGCGTCATGTGAATTCATCCTGTCTATTGAGAGTTAGTGGTAACTTCAATATAACATGAAATTCACATGGCGTTTTTTTATGTTAGCTTAAGTGGCTAACTTTATTATAAAATCCAGCCCTTTTTTATAATCTTTATATATTATACGATAAATTAATTCTATTTTCAAAAATAAGTATTTAACCCATTAAAAACTTGTCTTGATTGGAATTCTATTGTATCCTTTAAATGATAATCGAATTTGATCGAACATTAATTAATAGAAAAGTGGAGGATGATTATGCCAACACCAAGCATGGAAGATTACATAGAACAAATATATTTACTGATTGATTCAAAAGGATATGCACGCGTATCTGATATAGCTGAAGCTTTAGAAGTTCATCCTTCATCTGTAACGAAGATGGTACAAAAATTAGATAAAGATGATTATCTAGATTATGAAAAATACCGTGGTCTAGTATTGACAAAACGCGGAAAGAAGATTGGTGAACGACTCGTTTATCGCCATGATTTGTTAGAGCAATTTTTAGAGATTATTGGCGTAGATCAAGAAAATATTTACCAAGATGTTGAAGGGATTGAACACCATTTAAGTTGGAATTCAATTGATCGTATTGGTGATCTCGTTCAGTACTTGAAAGAAAACCCAGAACGTAGAAAAGAACTTATTCAGATGCATAATAATTTGGAATAATATTTGATTAAAAAAGTTACTATCATCATGAATAGTAACTTTTTTAAATTAAAGGGGAATTTAGTATCATAAGAGGGGCGCTTTTGTCTTCTGTACGGCTCATTACTTAATTCCTAACAAAAATTAAACAGGAAGTACACTACCGGAAATCAGATGGAAAATAAATTGTATTTATTTTCATTCTTCATGCATAACTTTAAATATAGCTAACAAGAGGAGAATGAAAATGAAAGTTGATGCTGTATTTTCAGGTGGTGGGGTAAAGGCATTTGCCTTTATTGGTGCACTAGAAGCGATGGAGGAAAATGAGATAGAAATTGTTCGGTTGGCTGGTAGTTCAGCAGGAGCCATTGTCGCTGGTTTAGTTGCAGTTGGTTATCAAGTGGCTGAGTTAAAAGAGATCATGTTAGATTTAAATTTAAAGGAATTATTGGATGGCCAAAAGTTAGAAAAATACTTTCCCTTTTTTAAGTGGTTATCCCTTTATAAAAGTTTTGGATTATATAAAGGACATGTTTTTGAAATGTGGCTAAATCAACTTTTGGAGGAAAAAGGGGTTCGAACGTTTGCTGATATAAGTGATGGACGCTTAAAGTTAACAGTTGCTGATTTAACACTAGGACGATTAATTATTATGCCAGATGATTTGAAACAAACTTATGGAATTTTACCGGAGCGATTTTCTGTTGCAAGGGCTATACGAATGAGTGCAGGTCTGCCATTCTTCTTTAAACCTGAAAAAATTTATGATCAAGAAGCGAAAAAGCACATTATGGTTGATGGTGCATTATTAAGTAGTTTACCTATATGGTTATTCAAAAAACCAACAATTAAACCAATACGGCCAGTCATCGGCTTTCAATTACAATCTAAGGAAAAGTATTATACTAATTATCAAATAAAGAATGGTTTGCAATTTGGGAAAATATTAATCAGTACGATGCAACATGCCCAAGACTTAAGATATATATCAAAATATAACCAACCCAATATTGTTTTTTTAGATACCGATCATATTAATGTTGCTGACTTTTCACTATCTAAAACAGATCGGATTGAATTAGCTGAGCTGGGTAAACAGAAGACTGTAAATTTTTTAAATCGGTCTTTTTCTTGAAGTAAACCTATCCTAGGTGGGTGTTTTCTGACATTATTTATTCATTTCTCTTAATCAATGTTTTCAGTGGGGGCGTGTAAACATAACCCATTCAGATAGGGCTAAAGAGCCTCTTACTGAATGGGTATTAACATAATTACTTATAGTGACATGGGTCCTTTTTTAGAAGACTTCTTTCCATCGATCACGCGTAAATGAGGAGGATGATTTGTCCGTTTCTTTGAAGGTGATCTCAACTTTTTATGATTGTACTTAGTGATTTGATTATGATTTTGCTTGCTTTGGCGTCTTCTTGATTGTTTGGCAGCTTGGCGGTATTTTCTTAACTCGTCCCTGTTATGTCGTTCCCGAAGTACAAAATAATAGACAAGTGAATAAATGACAGCTAAGCTAATCACAAATAATAGGATGTTTTTGATTAACTGTGTAAAACTCGTGAGAAAAGTACTAGCTAATCCAACGGCTGCTAAAGTAACAATAATTAGCAGGAATGAAGACGATGTTTTCTTCTTAATCATTTAATTTCCTCATTTCTCAATCTATATTTTATCGTGGTGTAACTGATAGTAAGGGCTCGATTGGTTCAAGGGCCTTGAGGTCACACCCATGTGGTAGTAACAAATGTCCTCGTTGGGACGAGTAACCACTGTCCCCGTCCCAGTCCCATTCTCAATCAATAGGGGGGCTTCATCACCGACTGATTGAAGTTTCATTTTATCTAAATATTATTTTCAAAACTTCTGTTGTTAAGTATGACTTTATAGTATTGTCTTACAAAATGCTATTCTTTCTCAATTCACTATAGATTAATTAACTGTAGACTCTCGTTAATTATACAAGCGAGTCGTGACCTACCAGTAATAAAAGCCTGACTCCTTTATCTAATGGTCAGTAAATTTTTTTAATCATCATTGGATAAAGCTTGAACACTCATTAAATATTATCTACAAATTAATAAATAATATTCATAATGTCTATTGAAAGATGAAACCCTTTGTTTTTACTAGTTGTACCTTGTTCAATCCTGCTTAAATTCTTACAATAGGAAACCGGTTAGATAGAATCTACTAGTGCCGATATGACGATCGAAAGTTAAGTTATTATTTCATCCGTCGTCAAATTAATTAAGCAAGGATATGACTCTAAATGAATAACTTTATCTTATTTGGAAAAAATAATGATGAGGTGAATGCTAATGCAACAATTAAATAGAAAAAAAGAATCAATTAAAGTGTTAAAATGGCGGGTTGCAGTGACCGGTTTTTTTGCTGGTGCGATTTGGTCTACTGTCTGGGCTTTTTTAGCCTTTTTTAATTTCAGTAAGTTAACACCAAGTTCATTTATTTTAGAAACTTGGTTCCAAGCAAAGTGGGTGAATCGTTGGTATGGTGAATTACTATCGATTTTTATAATAAGTCTTTTATCTATATTTATTGCCTATATTTATTATTTATGTTTTAGAAATTTAACAGGTCTGTTACCAGGGCTTATCTATGGTGTTGTTATTTGGCTACTTCTTATTTTAATTTCTTCAAACATATTTGCTCATATTCCTTATATTAATGAGTTAGATGTAAATACATTAATTACGACACTCTGTCTTTTTATTATTTATGGAGTATTTATAGGATACACAATTTCCTATGATTTTTTAGATCAACCGAGCTAAAAAAAGTAAAATTCTATGCCCTAAATATCGTCAAAATGTCATTAAATATGGTACACTAAAACTTGAACGATAATTGATAAAATTGAAGGGTGGATCGGATTGATGAGTAAATTAGAAAAGTTAAGAGAAGCTATTGCTGAACAAGGATTAGATGCCTTAATTATTACAAATCCATATAATCGTCGGTATATTAGTGGATTTACTGGCACAGCGGGCCAAGTTTTATTGACTCAAGATGATCAAGTATTCATTACTGACTTTCGTTACATAGAGCAAGCTAATAAACAAGCTGTCGGATTTGAAATCGTTGAGCATAAACAATCGATAATTAAGGAACTCGCTGAGCAGATAAAAAAACGGAAGTTAATTAAAGTAGGCTTTGAACAAGATGATTTAACCTATTCTGTTTACAAGCAATATTCTGATGCGATTGATGCAACGTTAGTACCAACATCGGGAATTGTTGAAGAGATTCGTATGATAAAAACGGAAGAAGAGCTAGCTATTATGTATAAAGCAGCTGAAATTTCTGATTTAGCTTACGATCATATTTTAAAGACTGTTGTGCCAGGTATGACTGAAATTGATATATCAAATGAATTAGAATTTGAAATGAGAAAGCATGGAGCGACATCTTCAAGCTTCGATATCATTGTTGCTTCTGGCCATCGTTCGGCATTACCACATGGTGTTGCAACAGAAAAGAAAATTCAAGCTGGAGAACTGGTTACTTTGGATTTTGGTGCGCTTTATCAAGGCTATTGCTCTGATATTACCCGAACATTTGCCGTTGGACAAATTTCTGATCAGCTAGAAGAAATTTATAATATTGTTCTAGAGGCACACTTAAGAGGATTAGCAGAAATTAAACCAGGGATGACTGGAAAAGAAGCCGATGCTTTTTCAAGAGACTATATTAAGGAAAAAGGATATGGAGACTATTTTGGTCATGGTACTGGTCACGGATTGGGATTAGAGGTTCATGAACAGCCAAGGTTATCACCAGTAGGAGCGATTGTTTTGAAAGAGAATATGGTTGTAACTGTTGAACCGGGTATTTATGTTCCTAACCTTGGAGGCTGTCGAATTGAAGATGACCTTGTCATTACAAGTGATGGAAATAAAAGTTTAAATAAAGCACCCAAAGAGCTTATTATCGTATAAATATAAAGTCTATTTATAAGATCTAAGTGGTTATTTTCAAAGATTTAATAGATTAGCATGAATTTTTTGAATTAGATAAAATAGTAAACAAGTAAATTTTTGTTTAGAAAAAAAGGTTTCAGGGAGGATTAGCTATGATTTCAGTAAATGATTTTAAAACAGGTTTAACGATTGAAGTTGATAATAGTATTTGGCAAGTTGTTGAGTTCCAACATGTTAAGCCGGGAAAAGGTGCAGCATTTGTTCGTTCGAAATTAAAGAACTTAAGAACTGGTCATATGCAGGATAAAACTTTTCGTGCAGGAGAAAAAGTAGCAAGAGCTCATATTGAGAATCAGAAGATGCAGTATTTATATGCATCTGGTGATATGTATACATTTATGAATATGGAGACATTCGAACAGATTGAATTAAGCGCGAGCCAAATAGAATATGAAATTAATTTCCTAAAAGAAAACATGGAGGTTAATGTTATTTCATATCAAGGTGAAACAGTAGGTGTAAATTTACCTAAAAACGTAGAATTAACAGTTGTTGAAGCTGATCCGGGTGTTAAAGGGAATACTGTAAGTGGTGGATCGAAATCTGCAGTATTGGAAACAGGTTTAACTGTACAAGTCCCAATGTTTATCAATGAAGGAGATAAACTTGTGATTAGTACAAGCGATGGGAAATATGTTTCACGTGTGTAAATGATCGAGCATAATAAGACTGGGAGATAACTAGTCCTAAATAATAAAAACGGTCATGTTTATCTTTTTGCGATAAACATGACCGTTTTTATCTTCTTTTTTTTGGTCTATCTTGGTTAGATTTGTTGGTAGTGGGAGTCTATTGTTTCAATTTTATTGCTAATAATGCAAATCCTAATTCATTATTTACGTTGGTTTTTCTTCCACGGCCATATGTGTAATCCCTAAAAAGCCCCTCAGAAATCTGAAAACGGCTTTAACATCTAGCCTTCGTTTCCCATAGCTTTCACCTGTTTCTTCATTTGAAGGCTTTCCTCTAATATATGCTCTTTTCTACTCTTCATTAAAAAACAACTTTCTATTTTTCCCTTGAGCAGCTTTTGGGGATAAAGATTGTAATGGCCAACCAGTACTTAAGCATAGAAATAGGACTGGGATTGATCATTAATAACGCTCTACCTCATCTTTAATCAAGTAAGGCTATGAATGATTATTAAAACTAGATTGTCATAATCAATTTTGTCTTTCATATATTAGAAATAATCATAAACAAAGCTAAAGCGAGGTCTAGCTAATGATCAACGATATCATCACCCTATTCCCGGACAAGCACCAGCAATATCTATTGTCTACACTTTCACAGAATTGGGACGAATTGGAGGAAATACGTGTGAGGATTGATCGTCCTCTTGAACTTGTTTTAAAAACTAAATTCCTTATTTTAGACAAGTTAATCCTAACTGCAGCTGATGGTCAATATATCTTAAATAAACTAAGTGATTTTTCTCGTTATAAATTTGAGGAAGAATTAAGAAAAGGTTATATAACAATTGCTGGTGGCCATCGGGTTGGTATTGTCGGTAGAACTGTTTTGGAAAGTGGATCAATAAAACAAATCCAGGCGATCTCATCTTATAATATAAGAATTGCAAGAGAGAAAATAGGTGTAGCTAATGCTATTATTAAATTTTTACTTAGGGGAAATAATTATGCCAACACATTGATTATTGGTCCGCCACAATCAGGTAAAACAACCCTTCTTAGAGATCTAGCACGCTTAATAGGAACAGGTTGGGGACAAGTTCCAGCGATTAAAGTAGGAATTATTGATGAGCGATCAGAAATTGCAGGATCAAAAGGAGGTATTCCTCATTATAATGTGGGCTTACGTACGGATATTTTAGATAGTTGTCCTAAAAGCGAAGGAATGATTTTAATGATTCGTTCGATGTCACCTGAAATGTTAATTGTTGATGAAATTGGATCAAGGCATGATATATCTGCAATTCAAGAAGCAATTCGTTCAGGAGTGAATTTAATATGTTCATTACACAGTGATAGTTACAAATCAACAAAAAAGAGACGACAATTTGCCCAGTTAATTGAAGAACAATACTTCGAACGATATCTCGTATTAGATCGTAATAAAAGAATAACTGTTCTAAATCAAGAGGGTAGAGAGATCAGTATGAATCGGGGGATGTATGATGAATTGGATTGGGGCAATTCTCTTAATGACAGCCACCTCCTTAATCGGATGTGAAAAAGCATCCCGACTAAAGAAACGACCGGAGCAACTTTTACAATTAAAAGCAACTCTTCAAATGATGGAAGCCGAAATTGTCTATAGTCAATATTCAATTGCTGATATTTGTTTGCACATCGCCGATCAAACCCAGGCACCACTCAAACGCTTTTTTCATTCTGTTGCTACAGAATTAAATCAAAATGATAGTTTAGCTTTATTATGGGCTGAGCAAGTGGATCAATTATCTTATAAATCAGCATTAGAAATAGATGAATTGAATATTATGAAACAATTTGGCAATACCTTAGGCCAATTTGATTTATCACAACAACAGAAGCAAATTCAATTAACAATCGTTCATTTAGATCGGTTGTTAGTCGAGGCGCAAAATAATTGTACAGTTTTTAGTAAAGTATACCGTGGTTTAGGAGTGTTATCGGGTATTTTAATCGTACTTATTCTGATCTAGAAAGGAGCAAATTAAAATGCAACAAGATGCTTCAATCATTTTTCAGATTGCAGGAATCGGAATCGTTGTGGCAATGATCCATACGATATTAAAACAAATGGGGAAAGAGGAATATGCGCAGTTTATCACTCTTGTGGGATTCATCATTGTTCTGATGATGGTCATTGATAGTATTGATGATCTCTTTCAGCAAATAAAATCAGTCTTTTTGTTTCAAGGATAGAAAAATGCCGATCGCTCAAATCATCCTAATTGGCATCAGTGCAACTTTACTTATAACACTACTGAAACCCTATCAACCAACAATTGCATTTGTTCTTCTAATTTTAACAACAGTCTTTTTGTTTTATTTCATCCTTATGCCACTAGGAGAGATGATCAATTTACTTCGGTCTCTTGGCGATCGATTCCGACTTGATTTTATTTATTTAGAAACGATCTTTCAAATCATTGGGATTTCATATTTAACAGAGTTAGGTGCTCAATTAACAAAGGATGCTGGTTTGAATTCTATCGCAAGTAAAATTGAATTAGTTGGCAAAGTCTCGATTCTCTTTGTCTCCCTTCCTATTCTTATGGCTATTATTGAAACAATTATCCACCTAATTCCTTATTAATCGGATTTGTCAGGAGGCTATCATGTATGACTCCATAAAATGCTTTTTAATCATGTTCCTTATTTTCTTTGCCTTTCAACTTGAAACGCATGCAAAAACAATTGAAGTAGAAGGGGAAGAGCATTCAACCAGCAATTTACTAGAACAAATAGATGTAAATGAATTGGAAGGTTATTGGTCTGAAATTCAAAATGATTATCGTCATTATTTACCAGATATTGATAAAATAACTGTCAAAGATCTGATTACAAATGGTCAGCAATTATCCCTATTTGATTGGATTCAGTCTTTTATTGGTATGGTTGGTCATGAATTAATTTTAAATGGTAAATTGCTAGGTCAATTGATTGTTATTGCAATAATTTCAGCATTGATAAAGAATATTCAGTCCTCATTTCAATCAGAATCAGTTACTGTTGTAGCTAACTTTGTTCTAATGATTTTATTGACTACCTTAGCGCTTCAAAGTTTTACAGTTATTAGTCAATTGATCACAACAACCATTAGCCAAATGCATAGCTTTATTATTGCACTACTTCCTTTGTTACTTGGTTTAATGGCTAGCTTAGGTGGGGTAATTTCTTCAGCATTTTTTCATCCGATCATTATATCTTTTCTTTATCTTATTGTGGGATTGACAGATAAAGTTTTTGTTAATTTTATCTTTTTATCACTCATCCTTCACCTAGTCAGCCATATGAATAAAACCTTTCAGCTTACTAAACTAGGTGATTTATTACGGCAATTTAGTATGGCGCTTATGTTTATTTGTTTGACTATCTTTTTAACCGTTCTATCCACAAAAGGGGCTGTCACTGCAATACAAGATGGACTAACTGTTAAAACAGCTAAATTTGTTACAAGTAATTTTGTCCCTGTTGTGGGGCGGATGTTTTCAGAAGCAAGTGATACCATATTTGCGACAACACAAGTTTTAAAAAATGGTCTGGGATTATTTGGCCTAATCTTTTTATTTTTAATAGTTGGCTTTCCAATTATAAAAGTAGCAGTTGTTGGTTCCTTATATAGGCTTGCTGCAGCTATTCTCCAACCAATTGGGGATGAGCAGGTTGTCAAAAGTATCACTGTTATTTCCGACCATATATTTTACTTACTTGCTATATTACTTGTCGTTTCCTTTATGTTTTTAATGACGATTGTAATCCTACTTGTTGCTAGTAATTTAACGTTGATGATTCGATAGGGGGATTCTCAATTGAGTTTATTAACAAATTTGATTAATCAAATGATCATTCTAGTGATGATTATGATGATCACAACAATGATCTTACCTGATCATAAAATGAAAAAGTATGCTCAATTCAGTTTGTCCTTAATTTTTATTTTATTTTTCATTCAGCCGATTACACAGTTGTTTAATCTTAATCTTGTTGATGAATCTAGTAAAATAAAGGATTCTATTCTTGGCGATTCTGCGATTCAGGAAGTAGAAGATGCAGTTAATTTGCAAAAAAGTGAAATAGAAGACTCCAATCGTGCATATGTTATAGATGAGTTGACCAATCAATTAAAAGAGGAAATGGAGGTAGAGTTTAAGCAAGTTTTCGATTATCATCTTGATAATATCGAGATCATTCCAGAACATAGTGAGAAAATTGATTTTGAAACAATGAGTTTTCATTTTCGAATTACAGAAGCTAATGATAATATTTCTGAGGTTGATCCAGTCACAATTAATACCAAACGTAATTTTGATCAGAAAGCATTAGATTTTGAAGCTTGTCAACAGGATATGATCAATTGGTTTAGTGAAAAGTTAGAAATTGATCAATCTCAAGTGAAACTAACTTGGGAGGGGGGCTAGTATTGGACAATCCGTTGAAAAAGGTATTTGATTGGTTAAAAAATCTTCAATCCAATCGAAAATTGACTAAATCCAATTATTTAATCATTTTAGCTTGTCTGGGCATCATTCTCTTAATTGTCAGCCAGTTGTTTTCATCACCTGATCAAACTGTAATGGATGATGGAAAGCAATACACAACGGAAGCTGAAAAGAATGTATCTTCAACCAATAAAAATGAGATTGATCCACTCTCGGAATTAGAACAAACTTACCAAGCTGATTTGTCTGCAATGCTTGAGAAAATTTCAGGTATTTCGGAAGTTGAAGTGATGGTTAATTTAGATGCAACAGGTGAGAAGGTTTATGAAAAAAATTTGATTGTTGGAACTCAAACAACAGTAGAATCTGATCAAGGTGGTGGTACAAGAAATATAGATGATTTAACCGAAGAGCAACAAGTTGTCATTATAAGGCAAGGTGATCAAGAGGTCCCATTAATTGTTCAAAGTAAAAAACCCACAGTTAGGGGAGTTCTTGTAGTAGCGAACGGTGTGGAACAGATTAAGCTTAAACAATGGGCGACAGAAGCAGTTTCACGGGTTTTGAATGTCCCTCCTCATCGAATATCTATTATGCCAAGAAGCAAAGGAGAGAGTTAGAATGTTAAAAAAACAAACAGTGTGGTTATTGACGCTATTAAGTTTAATGATTGTTTTAAGTGTATATTATATGAATTCACCAGATGCAGATGACTTTTCATTTATCTTCCAGGAAGAAATCGATGGTGAAGCTGAATTAGCATCGAATGATTCGCTCGAAAAGGAAGACGATCTTACACTGAGTTCAGATGACAATGAGATTGAAGATGATGAACTTGATAATGATATAGGAGACAGCGGGATTTCATCAGTGAGCTCAGATGAAGAGCTATTTACAACGATCCGTATGGAACTAGCTCAAGCAAGAAGTAGCCAGATCGAACAATTAGAATCTGTTGTTGCTTCAAGTACTGCAACGAGTGAAGAAAAAAATAAAGCATTTGAGGAAATGAAAAAAATAGATCAGTTATCAACGAAAGAGTTAATCGTCGAAGAAAGTTTAAAAGCGGAATACGATTATCCTGATGTTCTTGTTCGTACAACGGATGACAATGTGATTGTGACAATTAAAACAGATTCATTATCTGAAAAAGAAGCTAATCAAATTATGCGAACGGTTTATGATGAATTTGGTTCAATGCAAGTTCAAGTGAAATTCCAGCCATCTAATACTTAATTGGGGATAATAACTGGTCTTAACGGGTAATCACAATTACTTTGTGATTACTTTTTTTATTGCTGTTAAAAGAACAGTTGCAGTTTTAATGATCTTTTAATAGAATATTAAGAGAAATAGTTAGTACCTGTTATTAATAATTAGTATATATTTATCAAATTGAAACAAGAGGTGGTTAAATGTTAACGATTGATGAAATTAAAGATTTAATTAACACGCTAGATGAATCTTCTATAAATGAATTTGTATATCAAAAAGATGGTGAAAAATTAAAGCTTAGCAAACAAAATGATCGATCAAATGTGGGCGTATCAAATAATCAATTAAAGAATGAAACACAAGTGGTTAAAGAACAATCAATTGAACGATCAGTTACTATAGACGATAATAATGATGAACCAAAAGATAAGAGATATGATTATACAATCACCTCACCTATGGTTGGGACATTTTATTTATCTTCTTCACCCGACAGCGATCCCTATGTTTCTGTTGGTGAGCCAATTACTAAAGATACGACTGTCTGTATGGTCGAAGCAATGAAACTATTCAATGAAATCGAAGCGGAAGTTGATGGAATTATAGTGGAGATATTGGCTGAGAACGGGGAGCTTGTCGAGTATGGACAACCCCTATTTGGAGTTAAGCGAAACTAAGGGGGAGGTTCATATGTTAAAAAAAATCTTAATCGCTAACCGTGGGGAAATTGCTGTTCGAATTATAAGGGCTTGTAAAGAACTTGGTATTCAAACAGTAGCCATTTATTCAGAAGCAGATGCGGACGCACTTCATGTCCAGTTAGCCGATGAAGCATATTGTATTGGACCTGCAAATAGCAAAGATAGTTATTTAAATTTCACATCGATAATGAGTGTGGCAAATTTAACTGAAGTAGATGGTATCCATCCAGGTTATGGTTTTCTAGCTGAAAATGCTGACTTTGCAGAAATATGTAGTAAATGTCATATCACTTTTATCGGTCCTAGTGTTTATGCTATTCAAAAGATGGGAACAAAAGATATAGCT
The DNA here is from genome assembly GCF_018919165.1 of Amphibacillus sp. MSJ-3. Lineage (GTDB taxonomy): Bacteria > Bacillota > Bacilli > Bacillales > Amphibacillaceae > Amphibacillus. The sequence continues at coordinate 33,060 of NZ_JAHLQM010000016.1, forward strand.
CGACAAACAATGAAATCTGCAGGTGTTCCAATTGTCCCTGGCTCTAATGGTGTAATCACATCTGATGAAGAGGCCCTAAGTTTAGCTAATGAAATTGGTTATCCAGTTATTGTTAAAGCGACAGCGGGTGGCGGTGGAAAAGGGATCCGCGTTGTCCGTAAAGAAGCCGATTTATTAAATGCAATTCGCGTGACACAACAGGAGGCGGGAACTGCATTTGGAAATCCAGATGTTTATCTTGAAAAATATATAGAGGATTTTTCGCATGTTGAAATACAAATACTAGCAGATAACTATGGAAATGTGATACACTTAGGAGAGAGAGACTGCACTGTCCAACGACGTTTACAAAAACTCATTGAAGAAACACCTTCTCCAGCAATTAATGAAACGATTCGTAGGCAAATGGGAGCAGCTGCTGTTAAGGCGGCTAAAGCTGTCAACTATTCTGGGGCTGGAACAATTGAATTTATCTTTGATAAAAAAACAAAAGCTTTTTATTTTATGGAAATGAATACACGAATTCAAGTAGAACATCCAGTGACTGAAATGGTTACAGGAATCGACTTAATTCAAGAACAGATTAAAATTGCGAGTGGTAAACCCCTAGAGGTCAATCAAGATGCGATACAAATGAATGGTTGGGCTATTGAATGTCGTATTAATGCTGAGAACCCATTTCGTGATTTCATCCCAAATCCAGGGCAAATCGGGCTATATTTACCACCTGGAGGATTAGGGATAAGGATTGATTCCGCTGTTTACTCTGGCTATAAAATTCCATCATACTATGATTCGATGATTGCAAAGTTAATTGCTTATGGAGAAACTAGGGAAGAAGCAATTAGTCGAATGAAGCGAGCTTTAAGTGAATTTTTTATTGAGGGTATACCGACAACGATTCCATTTCATCAAAAGGTGATGGAACATCCTGTGTTTTTATCTGGGGATTTTAATACGAAATTTCTTGAACTATACCCCATTCTAGAAACTGAGTTAGACGAATAGGGACGATTGAGCAGTTTAGATTAACTCTAAAGGAGTGGATCAATTATGAGCGAACAAAATATTTTAAATGTAAGTGAAGATGCAAGTTTAGGTAAAGTTGAAATTGCTCCAGTTGTAATCGAAGTTATTGCGGGCATTGCCACTACAGAAATAAAAGGGGTTTATTCAACGCGTGGTAATTTTGCCACTGACGTTGCAGAGCGTTTTGGTTTAAAATCACACGGTAAAGGAATAAAAGTTGAATTAACTGAAACTGGTGTTGCTATAGATGTCTTTGTTGTTCTGGACTACGGTGTAACAATTCCAGTAGTTGCTCAAAAAGTTCAGGAGAATATTAGGATGGCATTAAAAACAATGACTGCATTAGACATACAAGAAATTAATGTACACGTCGTTGGTGTTCAAATGGAAAAGGAAGAATTACAAGACGAACAAGATTAAATAAGTAGGAAGACCCTTAAGAGCGAAACTCTAAGGGTCTTTTCATCATTCATCATAAATACATATCGCTGTTTTTTGAAAAAGTAGAAGTCACGACTCAACATTGAAGGCATTTAACATCCAGCGTTTGTTAGCGTGTTGTAATTACATAGTCATAAAGATAAAATAAACATAAGCTTAAGATCAAATGATGTATATAATTCGTCAAATTTTGTTTTCAGAATTGGATTCATTATGCTATTATTATCTTTTATAGATGAAAATGATTAAAAGAAAAATCGAATAGATTAAGCAAGGAGCATTCAAATGAACCGTAGAATTGGAAGGGAAAAGGCATTTCAGGTGCTTTTTTCGATGGATAGTAAAGATTATGATGTTGATGAAGCAGTCCAGTTAATTTTAGAAGAGGAACCTAATGAGTTCGTTGCAACGCTTATTTATGGTGTTGTTAAGGAAATAGAAGCTATTGATCAAAAAATAGAAAGTCATTTGGAAAATTGGACAATTGATCGATTAGCGAATGTAGAAAAAACACTTTTACGTATGGCTACTTATGAAATCTTTTATCAATTAAATACACCTAAAGGGGTTGCGATTAATGAAGCAGTGGAACTCGCACATATTTATGGTGATGAAAAATCAGGTCAATTTATTAATGGTGTATTAGCTAAGATGAATAAATAAGGGGGATGTTCAACTATGAGTGCAAAAGTTATTTATGGTGATCAACTCGCACAAACATTACGAGATGAAATGAAGACTGAAGTGGCTACTTTAAATAAGCGGGGAATTCACCCAAAACTAGTCGTTATCTTGATCGGAGATGACCCTGCTTCAAAATCTTATGTTTCTGGAAAACAAAAAGCAGCAGACTATATTGGCATTCAATCCGAGTTAATCAGTTTGCCAACAGAAACATCGGAAGATGAGTTGTTAGATTTAATTAGACAGCTAAACAAAGCAACGGATGTTAATGGAATTTTAGTTCAACTTCCGTTACCTAAGCATATCGATGAACAATTAATTATTGAAACGATTGATCCAACGAAAGATGTCGATGGATTTCATCCGATTAATATTGGAAAAATGATGACAAATCAAGCTACCTTTTTACCTTGTACACCATATGGTATTTTAACGATGTTAAAATTAATGAACATTGAAATAGCTGGGAAACATGCTGTTATCATTGGACGAAGCCATATAGTTGGTAAACCGGTCGGACAGCTCTTACTTAATGAACATGCAACAGTTACATATTGTCATTCGAAAACAACTAATTTGAAGGAATTAGTTAAATTAGCTGATATTGTTGTCGTTGCTGTTGGTCGTGCACATATGATTGATCAATCATATATTAAAGCTGGGGCAACAGTCATTGATGTTGGCGTCAACCGTATTGAAGATGGTTCACTAACAGGGGATGTTGTTTTTGATTCGGTTAAGGAAAAGGCAGCCTATTTAACTCCCGTCCCCAAAGGTGTTGGTCCAATGACAATTACAATGTTGATGAAGAATACAATAAAAGCGGCAATCAATCAAGTGACGAAATAATAAACTAGGTGTGAATAAGGATGTCAGAAAGATATTTAACTGTTACGGCCTTGACTCGATATATTAAACGGAAATTTGAATTAGACAAACACTTAACAACGGTTTGGCTTAAAGCAGAAATCTCAAATTTCAAGCATCATAGTCGTGGTCATATGTACTTTACATTAAAGGATGATCAATCAAAGATTCTAGCAGTCATGTTTGCGGGTTATAATCGTTCACTAAGATTTCAACCTGAAGATGGCCTCCATGTTATTGTAAAGGGTGAAGTAGGGGTTTACGAACCGATGGGCCAATACCAAATATATGTCCATGACATGATACCTGACGGTGTTGGAGCACTTCACTTAGCTTTTGAACAACTAAAGGAAAAATTAGCTAAAGAAGGTTTATTTGAGAAGGCAAAAAAAAAGCCTATCCCCGCTTTTCCTGAACACATTGGTGTGATAACATCAGAAACAGGTGCAGCGATAAGGGATGTCTTGACAACGTTAAATAGACGTTATCCGATTGCCAAGATTTCTGTTTTTCCTACCCTCGTTCAAGGAGAACAAGCGAAATATGACTTGGTTAAAAAAATTGAGCAAGCTAATCAGCAGGTAGATCTAGATATATTAATCATCGCTCGTGGTGGAGGATCAATAGAAGAGTTATGGCCATTTAATGAGGAAATTGTTGTAAGGTCAGTAGCGAATTCAAAAATTCCCGTTATTTCTGGTGTCGGACATGAAACAGATTCAACAATGATTGATTTTGTAGCGGATTGTAGAGCTCCTACACCAACTGCTGCAGCAGAATTAGCCGTCCCATTACAAATTGAGTTAATTGAAAAAAATAATCAATTCAAAAGAAGTTTAAATCGGGAAATTAAAGAGGGTCTTGCAAAAAAACGAGAACGATTGAATCAGATCCAAAAAGGCTATGCTTTTAATTATCCCAAACAATTACTCGTTCAAAAAGAACAGGAATTAGATCGTCTAGTGGAAACCCTACAAAGAAATATGGAAAGATATTTAAATCATAATAAATCTATATTTTATCAACTTTTATCAGAACTAAAAGGGCAAGATCCAAGCCAACAAATCAATGCGTATCAACAAAAGAACACCTATTATTTTCAAACTTTACAGGATAGATTAAAAAAAGTAATCGACAAGAAAGCTTATCAATTTGACACGCAAGTAAATAAATTACATGTATTAAGTCCCTTAAATACAATGAGGCGCGGTTACTCAGTCGGCTATGATAAAAAGGGACAGCTGATAAAGTCTGTCAAAGAAATTGCCCCCGGAGATCAACTAAAACTTCAAATGATAGACGGTTCATTAGATTGTCAAGTATGGGGCATTGAGGAGGATAATCATGACTGAAGAGGAAAAGAGTTTTGAAGAAGCGATGTCAGAATTAGAAGCAATTATAAAGAAGTTAGAAGAAGCTGATGTCCCTCTAGAAGAAGCTATTTCTTACTATGAAAAAGGAATGGCCCTTTCAAAATTGTGTGATGAAAAGCTTACGAAAGTTGAAAGACAAGTCGCTAATATCGTTAATGATGAGGGCATAATTACACCAATTAAAATTGAGGAGGAATAAAGAATGAAGGCTGATTTGGAAGCATTTATTGTCTCTAATCAAAGCTTTATTAATCAAGCGATGATAGAGAAAATTCAAAAAACCACAATACCAACTCCTCTTAAAGAATCAATGCTATATTCAATTAAGGCTGGTGGAAAAAGAATCCGGCCTATTCTTATGATAGCAAGCGCAGAGGCATTTGGCGGTAAGAAGGATGACGTTTTGTCAGCTGCCCTCGCTCTAGAAATGATCCATACATATTCATTAATTCATGATGATCTGCCAGCAATGGATGATGATCATTTACGCAGAGGTCAACCGACTAATCATATTCAATTTGATGAGGCTACGGCCATTTTGGCAGGCGACGCTTTTTTAACAATGGCTTTTCAAATAATATCAGAAGATGAACATTTATCTGCCGAGCAAAGAATCAAAATTATAAATCGTCTTAGTTTAGCCGCCGGTCCGAGTGGGATGGTTGCTGGTCAAATTTTAGATTTTCAAGCAGAAAATAAAACCATTAGCTTAAATGAAATGGAACGAATACATGATTTGAAAACAGGCAAATTACTTATTTATGCTATGGAAATAGGTGCTTATATTGCTGGAGCCTCAGAAATGGAACTTGAAGCAGTTAAGACATGCGGACAATATATGGGATTAATTTTCCAAATACAAGATGATATTCTCGATGTCCAAGGACAAGAAAGTAAGATTGGCAAAAAAGTTGGCAGTGATTTAAATAATGAAAAGAGTACCTATCCTAAATTACTTGGTATTGAAGCTTCAATAAAAGAGAAAGATAAAAATGTTTTATTAGCTAAACAGGTGTTAGAAAATGCCAATATCTCAAGCTCGATTTTAACTCATTTTATTGATTATTTAAGTAGCAGAGATTCGTAAAAAAGATAAAGTCCCCATCAAAATACATTAGTTTTTAGAAGCATTAAGGGGAAATGAATTTATTTACTGCAGAATAATTGACTTAATCTCCTGTTTCAATCATAGAAGTGCGCATCAATTATCTGTGGGACCAACAGTCAGTAAAAGTCCAGTTCGTTCATCTAACACTCAGTGGGGAAAGAAAATCCCGCTGAGTATTTGATTGACTTAATCTGATTTCCAGAAGAAAAAGATTGCCTTAGTAATGTGAAGGATATAATCCGATGGTTTAGTGGGGGAAAAATGTTGTGATATAAAAGGACACACTGCCTATTTTTATAGCAAAGGATACGATATTATGACGATAAAAAAAGTAAGACTTGATGTTTTATTAGTTGAAAAAGGGTTAATCGAAACACGTGAAAAAGCTAAACGAGCAATTATGGCTGGTCTAGTCTTTTCAGGTAGTAACCGTTTAGATAAGCCTGGTGATAAGATTGCAGAGGACACTTTATTAACGATAAAGGGAAAAGAACTTCCATATGTGGGACGTGGAGGCTTAAAACTAGAAAAGGCTATCAAAGCGTTTAATTTAGATTTAACCGACCGTATTATGGTTGATGTCGGCTCTTCAACTGGCGGTTTTACGGATTGTGCCTTACAAAATGGTATTAAAATTTGCTATGCTGTTGATGTGGGTTATAATCAACTTGCATGGAAATTAAGAAATGATGATCGGGTAATCGTGATGGAACGAACAAACTTCCGTTATGCAACACCTGATTTATTTAAACACGGTTCGCCTGATGTAGCGACAATCGACGTTTCGTTTATTTCATTAAAGTTAATATTTCCTGCATTAGCTAATATCATAACGGACGGCGCTGATGTGATAGCTTTAATTAAACCACAATTTGAAGCTGGAAGAGATCAAGTGGAGAAAAAAGGAATTGTTAAAAAAACAAGTACACATCTAGAAGTCTTAACTACAATTTTGACATTTGCTAATCAATCACATTTTATCTTAAAACATTTAACCTATTCACCAGTAACAGGTGGAGATGGTAATATTGAGTTTCTTGCTCATTTTGTTTATCGTCCAAATCAAGAAGTACCAACTATTGACTATTCGAAGGAAATTGAAGAAACCGTTTTAAGTGCACATGAAAAGCTCAAATAACTAATATATAGAAAGGATTTACTAAATGAAAAAAGGACAGCGGCACATTAAAATTAGAGAATATATTACCAGCCATGATGTTGAAACACAAGAAGAGCTAGTAGATATTCTGAGAAGTGAAGGATATAACGTCACCCAGGCTACTATTTCTAGGGATATTAAAGAACTTCACCTCATTAAAGTACCGATGGAAGATGGACGATATAAATATAGTCTACCTGCCGATCGACGTTTTAATCCATTAGAAAAGTTAAAACGTTTAATGCAAGATGCATTTATTAGCTTAGATAAAGCAACTCATTTTCTTGTTTTAAAAACCTTACCTGGTAATGCCAATGCACTTGGCGCACTAATTGATCATTTAGAATGGGACGGCATATTAGGAACGATATGTGGTGATGATACGATATTGATTATTTGTAAAGATGAAACAGTTACCGAAAAGATTGAAAAAAAATTTTTAGAAATGCTTTAAAATTCTTGTCATAATTTGAGGTGACCTGATTTGTTAACTGAACTGTCCATTCAAAATTTTACGATTATTGACAAACTAACGATCCCATTCAATGACGGCTTGACCGTTTTAACAGGAGAAACGGGTGCTGGAAAGTCGATTATTATTGATGCTATTCAACTATTAGTAGGTGGAAGAGGTTCTGTTGAATATGTACGATATGGAAAACCAAAAGCTGTTTTAGAAGGTTTATTTACTGTTGAAGATCATAAACATGGAATATATAAATTATTCGATGAATATGGAATCGAAATGGATTCGGAAGGAATGATCGTCTTACATCGTACGATTAGTGCAAAGGGGAAAAGTGTTTGTCGAATTAATGGTTCATTAGTAACTTTGGCTATCTTACGTGAATTTGGTCAAACCTTGATTGATGTTCATTCTCAACATGAAACGCAATCATTATTGGATTCTAATCAACATCTTCATTTATTGGATTTATTTAGCCAAGAACAGAATAAGGATACATTTGAGGATTATAATACAGTTTACCAAAAATTGAAGAAAACAAAAGAGAAATTTGATCAACTCAATCATAATGAACAAGCAATTATTCAACGCTTAGATTTATTACATTATCAATTAAATGAAATTAAATCAGCTGAATTAGCCTTAAATGAGGATGAGAATCTCAGGAAAGAAAGAGAAAGACTTGTTAATTTTGAACAAATTTATCAAAACGTATCAGAAGCATATAATGCTTTAAAAGGAGAACAAAAAGGTTTGGACTGGCTTGCTTTAGGTTTGAATGCACTCGAAACAGCTGTTACTTATGAACCTGAGTTAGAAAAAGAAACTGAAGATTATTCGAACCACTATTATATGCTTGAAGAACTAAGTATACAATTACGACATTATCTTGATGATTTTGCTTATGATCCGAAACGTTTAGCCATCATAGAGACACGCTTAAATGAATTACAATTATTAAGTAGAAAATATGGTGCTACCGTCAACGATATTTTAGAATATGCTGCAGAAATTGAAGATGAAATTGATCAATTAGAGGATCGAGATCAATCCATTCAAAATTTACTTGAGGAAATTGATGAACTATCAGCAGATGCGATTGTTGAAGCAAATCATCTCCATGACTTACGTAAAAGAGCTGCAAAACAATTAACAGAAGTTATAAAAACCGAATTAAAGGATCTATATTTGGTTAAAGCACAATTTAAACCGGAAATATCCATTCGAGAGGGAAGTCCCGGAGATCCAGAATTGGCCGGAAAACCTGTTCAATTAACTCATAATGGTTTCGATCGCGTTCGCTTCTTATTATCGACTAATCCTGGAGAGCCACTGAAGCCTTTAGATAAAGTCGCTTCTGGAGGGGAATTATCGAGAATTATGCTTGCTTTCAAAAAAATTTTTGCTAAACATCAAGGTGTGACAAGTGTTATATTTGATGAGGTTGATACCGGAGTAAGTGGACGAGTGGCACAGGCTATTGCAGAAAAGATTTATAATATTTCCACCGATTCACAAGTTTTATGTATTACTCATTTGCCACAAGTAGCTGCAATGGCAGACCATCATCTTTTAATTAAAAAACAATCTACAAAAGATAAAACATATACAACAGTCACAGAATTAAAGCAAACTGACCGCGTTAAAGAACTTGCACGTATGACAACAGGAACACAATTAACAGACACAGCAATCAGTCATGCAGAAGAGTTGATCAGTCATGCTAATACTTATAAAAGTAACTAAATTAACAAAAAGAGCTTATTTACTGATAAGTTCTTTTTTTTTTGATTTACAGGAAATCTTCTCATATTTTTGAGAACTTTACAGGGTTTAAAAAAGCCGTTTCAAGGTCAAAGTAAAGGTACAGAAGAAAACAAAATAAAAAGAAAAGGAGCGTGAATTGTGGGAAAGCAAAAGTTAAAACATGCATTCGGGATTATTCTTCTTACTATTTTAATTGGCCTACCATTTATACCGGCTATCAGACAATACCTGGTGATACCAACCCAATTAAATCTTTATACAAATCATTCCGAAACGGTAGAGCTTAATCATGAAAATAAATTATTTGATCTTACAGCAGAACCAGATCAAGCTGTTATAACTGTTGATAATAATATAATTAATCCCAAGAATATCGGTGAAACTGAATTAAAATATCACTTTAAAGGTGTTCCGATAAAAAAGGTTAATGTTAGTGTTGAAGAACAATATCAAGTTATACCTGGTGGACAATCGATTGGTGTTAATTTAGAAACCTTAGGTGTTTTGGTTGTTGGTTACCACTATATTGGAGAACAACAAATGGGTATTTCGCCTGGTAAAGAAACAGGAATTGAAATAGGGGACAGCATACTAGAAATGAATGAACAAAAGGTACAATCCATCGAAGATATCGGTCCAATTGTAACTGAAGCAGGTGAGAATAAAGAAGCAATTAAGATAAAATATAAACGTGACAATAAAACTTATCAAGAAGAATTAACACCAACATTTGATGAACTTTCTAACAGTTATAAAATTGGTCTTTATATTAGGGATTCAGCCGCTGGAATAGGGACAATGACTTTTTATGATCCCCTCACAAAGAAATATGGTGCATTAGGCCATGTTATTTCAGATATGGATACAAAAGAGCCGATTGAAATTGAATCGGGAACTATTGTTAAATCAAAAATTACTTCGATCCAAAAAGGGGACACAGGTATCCCCGGTGAAAAACGTGCCTCATTTAATCAAAATGAAGGATTACTTGGAAATATAACAAAAAACAGTCCATTTGGTGTTTTTGGTCATTTGGATGAAGATCTAGAAGAAGGTCTATTATCTGAACCTCTACCCATTGCTTATTCTGATGAAGTAAAGGAAGGACCAGCACAAATCCTAACTGTTATTAACGATGAAGAAATCGAAGCTTTTGATATTGAAATTATTAGTGCGATAGAACAAAAAAATCCTGCCACAAAAGGAATGGTTTTAAAAGTAACGGATGAACGTTTACTCGAAGAAACTGGTGGAATTGTTCAAGGAATGAGTGGTAGCCCAATTATCCAAAATAATAAAATTATTGGTGCTGTAACTCATGTATTCGTTAACGATCCGACCTCTGGTTATGGTATTCATATTGAATGGATGTTGGATGAAGCGGAAATAGATTATGCAGATACATTTTCAAAAGTAAGCTAATCTACTTTATCATTGAACCTCCCTCAAATCAACTTTCTAAACCGCAATAATTTACTCAAGATTAGGAAGGTAAATCGAGTGGGAATAGTAAGTTAAAATTAGAAAGTTTTATTTAATAAATCATTGTGGTCAAAAAAGTAATTACAATATTTGTCACATGTTAGAGCTAGGAAAATAAAAACCCAAGTCATTTAATTTACCGCAGATTAACTGACTGAACGTCTCACATTTTAAGGATTCTAGAGAGATCATCAAATGATAAATGGGAAAAGTAAAAATTGCTAACTTGTTAATACAAGACTCAGTAAGTGGATGAAGAATCGCTCGCCCCCAAAAGTATACTTTAATTACAGTATGGATTGTTTAATGATTAAACTGGCTATGGAAATGATTTTCTGTAGCCAGTTTTTGAATGATTATGATCTAAATCAGCTAGCGACTAAAATTTTACTATGTTATAATAAAAATAAATTATTTTCGACAAAATAGGAATATGAAGGTAAAAATAAGTTTAAATTCACTATATTTAGCGAAAGATTAGAATTTTTAGCGAATAATAATTTTTTTATGTTTTTTGAAAGGTAAAAGGGAATACTCGTCGAATGTTAGTAATTAAGAGACCAAAGGAAACACAAGGAGGAAATAATGTTGAATAAAATTAAAATTTGTTTGGTGGATGATAATCAAGAATTAGTCAGAGTGATGGAAGAATATTTTGAACAAGAAAAAGATATCGAGGTTGTTGGAACAGCCCATAATGGTAAAGATAGTCTTGAACTTATAACAGACACCAATCCTGATATTGTCATCTTAGATATTATTATGCCTCATATGGATGGTTTAGCGGTTCTAACTCGAATCCGACAAATGAATTTATCTAAACAACCACAAGTAATCATGCTGACAGCTTTTGGGCAAGAGGATGTCATGAAGAAAGCAGCTGACTTAGGTGCATCTTATTTTATCCTTAAACCATTTGATCTGGATTACTTAGCAGAACAAATTAGACAGGTATTTGGTAAGCCACAAATTGAACGAAAAACAGCTAAACATCCAGATCATAAACAGAAAAAGTTTGACCTAGAAGCAAGCATTACCAATATCATTCACGAAGTGGGTGTTCCTGCACATATTAAAGGTTATATGTACTTACGTGAAGCGATCACGATGATTTTTTATGATGTTGAATTATTAGGATCAATTACTAAGGTCCTCTATCCTGATATAGCAAAGAAATATAAAACAACGCCTTCTCGGGTTGAACGTGCGATTCGTCATGCCATTGAAGTTGCATGGAGTCGTGGAAATATTGACTCTATCTCTGAATTATTCGGCTACACTGTAAGCAGCTCCAAAGCAAAACCTACAAACTCAGAATTCATCGCAATGGTTGCTGACCATCTAAGGCTTCAATATCGGGCGAGCTAAGGCCTGTATAAAAACCTTCTTTTGTTGCAAACTAAGCAAAAAAGGAGGTTTTGTTATTGAAAAGAATACTTGCAATGAGTATTTTACTCATATTAATTCATCCGACTAATGTCTTAGCAGATTCACTTTATACTGTACAACTACATGATTCTTTATGGAAAATTGCCTTGCGTTATCATGTGGGTGTGACAGAGATTATTGAAGCCAACCCTCAGATTGAAAATCCTGATCTGATTTATCCAGAAGATAAGATTAATATTCCAGAAACTAATGCGATTAAGCATACTGAACATATCGTCATTCAATTAGTTAATCAAGAAAGAGTCAGAAATGGTTTAAATGAGCTTCGTCCAGATCGGCAACTATCTCAAGTTGCGCGGTTAAAAGCAGCAGATATGTTAGAAAATAATTACTTTTCTCACGAGAGTCCTACTTATGGATCATCATCAGACATGATTGATGATTTTGGTATTCAATATCAAGATACAGCTGAGAATATCGCGCGTGGTCAACAAACACCTCATCAAGTATTTAGAGAATGGATGAGCAGTCCGAGTCATCGGGAAATTATTTATGGTGATTTTTCTCACATAGGAGTTGGCTATGTGGAAGATGGTAAGTATTGGACTCAAATGTTTATCAAACGTTAATTGTTAAATGAATTAAAGCTCTATTGCTAACTAGCTGACTATAGGAATCATGCAAGGGAGACGATCGGATTCTATAGGGGGGGAACGACAGTCAGGCAAAGCTCGATTCGCTGATCTAATTATCTAGTGAAGATCAGACTTCCCACCGGAGAGAGACCTGTTTTGTTCTAATGATAGGGAATATTTATTTTCATCATTTCATTTCGAGATGAATTGGAGTAATCAGAATTTTCTATAACAAAATCGATCATTTTATGGTAAGATCGCTATATAGAAAAAATATTGGAGATGTGTATGATGAAAGTAGCGAAATTCGGGGGGAGTTCAGTAGCAAACGCTGAGCAAATAAAAAAAGTTGCGCAAATTATTAAAGAAGATCCGGAACGACGAGTGATTGTTGTTTCGGCACCGGGTAAACGTAGTGCTGATGATGAAAAAGTAACAGATTTATTAATTAAATTAGGACAATCTTTCAGTGAAAAAAAGGATTATCATGCTGATTTAAATAAAGTACTTGACCGATTTAAGTCAATAATTGATGATTTAGGTTTATCTGATCAAATATTACAGCAAATAACAACGACTGTTCAGTCAATCTTTGACAGCGATGGGGCAATGGACTTTAAATTAGAGTCTATTAAAGCCATTGGTGAAGACTCATTAGCACAATTGCTAAGTGAGTATTTATTATCTTTAGGTATCTCAGCCCGTTATTTAAATCCGAAAGAGGCTGGTTTAATTTTAAGTGATGAACCAGGTGGTGCTCAAATTCTAGATGAGAGCTTTGAAAAGTTATACAAATTGAGAGATTATCGCGAAATTGTTATTATTCCAGGTTTTTTTGGTTATACGAAGGAAGGGAAATTAGTGACCTTCTCTCGAGGGGGTTCTGATATCACAGGTTCAATTGTTGCAGCTGGCGTTCAAGCGAAGTTATATGAAAACTTTACTGACGTTGATTCTGTTTATTGTGTAAATCCTACAATTGTTAATCAACCGAAAGAAATCACAGCTTTGACTTATAAAGAAATGCGGGAACTATCTTATGCCGGGTTTTCAGTTTTTCATGCTGAAGCACTTATACCTGCTGTGCGTGCTGAAATACCTGTTTGTATTAAAAATACTAATAATCCATCAGGTCATGGTACATTCATCGTATCTAAAAAAGAAGCAAACGGTAATCCGATAGTTGGCATTGCTAGTGATAAAGGTTTTATGAGCTTATACGTCAGTAAATATTTAATGAACAGGGAAGTAGGTTTCGGCCGTCGATTGCTTCATATTTTGGAAGATGAAGGTATCTCATATGAGCATACACCTTCTGGTATAGATGATCTCTCCGTCATTTTACGTTCAGATCAAATGGATGAAAGTAAGGAAAAGGTTATTATTGATCGAATTCAAACAGAATTGAATCCAGATCAAGTGCATACTGAACGGGGACTTGCTTTAATTATGATTGTTGGTGAAGGAATGAATAGCCAGATTGGGACAGCCGCAAGAGCAACGAAAGCCTTACAAAATGCGAATGTTAATATCGAAATGATTAATCAGGGGTCTTCTGAAGTATCTTTAATGTTCGGAATTAAGGAAGAAGCAGAAAGAGATGCCGTGAAGTCATTATACCAAGCGTTTTTTAAATAATTAATCTCAATAGGGCTAAGAGTATAAATAGCCATAATGATTAAAAGTAGTTCTGTTTACGTGTTTTTTGTAAATAGAACTACTTTTTTGATTTATTGTTTTGTCTATAATATTTTGGTGATCATTTAATTATAACTAGGTGCTAATATCATCTGATAAAATACTTGCTAAATACATTAAAAAACGCTAAAATTATAGTTATATTATAGCTACTCCATTAAATACATATTATAAATAAAGGAGTTTTTTTATGAGTGAAAATTATGACCTAGTCATATTGGGTGGTGGTATGGGAGGTTATGTAGCAGCTATTCGTGCTCGGCAATTGGGGCTGAAAGTTGCGATTGTTGAAGCTAATTTATTGGGTGGGACATGTCTCCACCAAGGTTGTATACCAACAAAAACACTTTTAAAAAGTGCAGAAATATATCAAAGTATTATAAATAGCCATGAATTTGGTATTACTACAAGTGAACCAGTTATTCATTTTTCTGCAATTCAAAATCGTAAAAAACAAGTTGTCGATCAATTATATCAAGGATTGCAATATTTAATTGAGCAGAATGGCATCACAATTTATCATGGTTTTGGTCGTTTGATGGGACCGTCAATTTTTTCACCAATGGCAGGTGCCATATCAGTGGAACATGAAGACAAACAGGAAAATACGATATTGATTGGAAAGAGTGTCATTATTGCTACGGGTACAGTAGCAAAAGAGTTGCCAAACCTCCCATTTGATGGGCAATATATTTTATCATCTAATCAAGCTTTAGCAATGGAAGACCTACCAGAATCAATGACAATTATTGGTGGTGGAGTCATTGGTGTTGAATGGGCCTCATTGTTAAATAGTTTAGGTGTTAAAGTTAATTTGATTGAAGCCCAAGGCCATTTATTGACTGGATTTGATCAAGAGCTTGCAAAAACACTTAAAAGAAGTTTGATTAAAAAGGGAATTCATGTGTTAACAGACACAAGGGTTGCTGAATACGAAATCAGTGATAATGATCAGGTTAACCTTGTATTAGAAAATAAACAGAATAAGCAAACATTAACAACGAATAAAGTTCTAGTTGCTATTGGGAGAAGGGCAAATATTAACCAAATTGGCTTAGATAATACAGCCATTGAAACTGATTCGTCAGGTTTTATCAAAGTCAATTCATTTTTTCAAACAAAAGAATCACATATTTATGCAATTGGTGATTGTATTGGTGGCCAGCAATTAGCCCATGTTGCTGCTCATGAAGGAAAGTTGGCTGTTGAGCATATCGCTGGAAAAGATGATAAGCTAGCAATCGCTAATTTTGCACCAAGTTGTGTGTATAGTCAACCAGAAGTCGCAGCAGTTGGAATAACAGAACAAACAGCTATTGATAAAAATATTAACTATAAGGTAAAAAAGATGCCTTTTTCAGCTATTGGTAAGGCACTTGTTAATGGAGATACAACAGGTTTTGTTAAGATGATCATCGATAAGGACACAGATGATTTATTGGGTGTTCACCTAATTGGGAATCAAGTAACTGAATTAATATCTGAAGCTGGATTAGCCTTATTATTGAATGCAACAGCAAGTGAACTTGGTTTATCCATTCATCCACATCCTTCACTTAGTGAGGCTATTCAAGAAATTGCCTTGGCTATTGATGATCAACCGGTTCATAGTCAATGAAAGGAGAATATTATGATCAACCATGAAGAATTAAATCTTTCAAATCATGATGTTTTAGAAATGTATCGTTTAATGTTAACAGCTCGACGGGTAGACGAACGAATGTGGTTATTAAATCGAGCGGGGAAGATTCCTTTTGTTGTTTCTTGTCAAGGCCAAGAGGCACAACAAGTTGGTGCTGCCTTCGCATTAGATCGTAACAAGGATTATAGTGCCCCATACTATCGTGATTTAGGCGTTGTGCTCACACTTGGAATGACGGTAAAGGAATTGATGTTACAAGCCTACGCTAAGGCTGAAGATCCAAATTCAGGTGGAAGACAAATGCCTGGTCACTTTGGTTCGAAAAGGTTAAGAATGATATCTGGTTCTTCACCAGTTACAACACAAGTCCCACATGCTGTTGGAGTAGCTCTGGCTTGTCAAATGAATAATGAATCCGCTCTTTCTTTTGTTACTTTAGGTGAGGGATCATCAAATCAAGGAGATTTTCATGAAGGAGCGAACTTTGCTGCTGTCCATAAACTACCAGTTATTATTATGATTGAAAATAACCAATATGCTATTTCTGTACCATTGAAAAAGCAAGTGGCTTGTGAACGTCTTTCAGATCGAGCAATTGGCTATGGGATGTATGGTGAAACAGTTGATGGTAACAATCCTTTAGCTGTCTATAAAGTTGTTAAAGAAGCTGCTGAACGGGCAAGAAATGGTGACGGACCATCATTAATTGAAGCTATTAGTTACCGATTGACACCGCACTCTAGTGATGATGATGACCGAACTTATCGTTCTCAAGAAGAAGTTGATGAAGCGAAAGAGCAAGATGGACTTAAAACATTTAGACAATATTTATTTGATCATCAAATATTGACTGAAGCTGTGGAAACTAAATTGGAAGATGAGATAAAAGCTGAAATAGACGAAGCAACAGACTATGCAGAGTCAGCTCCATATCCATCACCTGATACACTTTTTGATGGAGTTTATCAGTAAAGAAGGAGAGTTAGTATGCCAGTATTAACATATATTGAAGCGATAAATTTAGCGATGAAAGAAGAAATGGCGCGCGATGATCGAGTCTTTATCCTAGGAGAAGATGTTGGGAAACGAGGTGGCGTCTTTAGAGCAACTGAGGGGCTTTATGAGCAGTTTGGTGAGCAACGCGTGATCGATACACCACTAGCAGAGTCTGCTATCGCTGGTGTTGGGATTGGAGCTGCAATGTATGGAATGATTCCAATTGCTGAAATTCAATTTGCAGATTTTATTTTGCCTGCTGTTAACCAGATCATTTCAGAAGCAGCTAAATTACGTTACCGGTCCAACAATGATTGGAGTTGCCCAATCACGATTAGGGCACCTTATGGTGGCGGGGTACATGGCGCTTTATATCACTCGCAATCAATGGAAGCAATCTTTGCTAATCAACCAGGATTGAAGATCGTGATGCCATCAAATCCTACTGATGCAAAAGGTTTACTGAAGGCAGCGATTCGCGACCCAGATCCAGTTCTTTTTTTCGAACATAAACGTGCTTATCGCCTTTTAAAAGAAGATGTACCAGAAAATGATGATATTATTCCGCTCGGTCAGGCTAATCTGGTTCGTGAAGGAACGGATATTACTGTAATTTCATATGGATTAACGCTCCACTTCGCTAAAGAAGCGGCAGAGGAGTTAAAGAATGAGCATGGTATTGAATCACATATTTTAGATTTACGAACAGTCTATCCATTGGATCAAACGGCTATTATTAAAGCAGCACAAAAGACTGGAAAAGTAATTTTGATTACGGAAGATAATCTAGAGGGAAGTATCATTAGTGAAGTTTCTGCAATCATTGGTGAGAATTGTTTATTTGATCTCGATGCACCAATTAAACGAATTGCTGGTCCTAATGTTCCGGCGATGCCATATGCACCATCTTTGGAAAAAGCCTTTATGGTTAGTCAAGAAAAAATTAAACAAGCAATGTTAGATTTAGCATTATTCTAAATGGTATGGAGTGAACCAGATGACAGTAAAAACAGTTACAATGCCACAATTAGGAGAAAGTGTAACAGAAGGTACCATTAGTCAATGGTTAATTAATGTCGGCGATTCAATTGAGAAATATCAACCACTACTTGAAGTGATGACTGATAAAGTAAACGCGGAAGTTCCCGCCTTATATTCAGGAGAAATCGTTGAACTATTAGCAACAGAGGACCAAACAGTTAATGTTGGGACACCTTTATGCCTAATTAAAACGTTTGAAAAACAAGAAGAAGTAGCCGTAAGTGCACCTAGTGAAGTTGTTAAGGAATCCGAAACAACAGAAGAAAAGCCTGAACAATCATCTATGAAAAAAAGATACTCACCGGCAGTACTTACGCTTGCACATGAACATGGGATTAATTTAGATACGATTAAAGGAACTGGATTAGCAGGGAGAATTACACGTAAAGATATTCAAAACTACCTTAACACAAATCAAGTAACTACTACTGAGGTAACTGAAAGTGAAGCCCATAATACTGAGCAAGCAAATCAAGAAATGGGGATATACACTAATCAATCAACTAAACGAGAGATACCAGTCACCGGTATCCGAAAAGCAATTGCAACAAACATGGTTAGGGCAAAAACAGAAATTCCACATGCTTGGATGATGATTGAGGTTGATGTCACTGATTTAGTGAGCTATCGAAATGCTGAAAAGGATAAATTCAAAGAAGAAGAGGGTTATAATTTATCATATTTTGCTTTCTTTTTAAATGCTGTTGCAAAAGCATTGAAAAAGTTCCCAGAATTAAATAGTTCATGGCAGGGGGATAAAATCGTTCAACATAAAGATATTAATTTATCGGTTGCGGTTGGGAATGAAACAGAACTTTATGTTCCAGTAATTCACCATGTTGATGAGAAAAGTATCAAGGGGATTGCTAAAGAGGTAAATGAGCTAGCTTACAAAGCAAAACACGGAAAACTCACGCAGAAGGACATGGAAGGCGGTACGTTTACCGTAAATAATACAGGGACTTTTGGTTCGGTCCAGTCAATGGGAGTAATTAATTACCCGCAGGCAGCTATTTTACAAGTCGAATCAATTGTTAAAAAACCTGTTATCATTAATGATATGTTCGCTGCCCGTGATATGGTTAATTTATGTTTATCATTGGATCATCGAGTTTTAGATGGAGTAATCTGTGGACGCTTTATGTCTCATGTAAAGGAAATTTTAGAAAATATATCAGGGAAGACAACACCTATCTATTAAATGACAATTGAGTGTATTGCTGGAGTCAAAGTAGTTTTGGACTGAATCAGATAGTTCAGAATAAGCGATGATTCCAGCTATTTTTTAACTTTTTTTGAATATTTTTTTCTCTTAAACTATAATAAAGGGTAGGGTGTTTTTTTATATCTAGATTCTTTAGGAATCATCGGCGTTTAAGAAATATATTTTAAGTTAAGGTAGGGAGAAGTAATGTGAAAATTAGTTATCATACATTCAAAATGATTATTGCGGTTCCAATTGCTGTTTTAATTGCTGAATGGCTCGAGTTAAATTATCCAGGTTCAGCGGGTATTATTGCAGTATTATGTATTCAACCAACACGAAAGCGGTCGTTTTTAACAGCATGGCACCGGGTGGCGGCTGGCCTTTTATCAATTGTTTTTGCTTATTTTATTTTTGGTTATATTGGCTATCGACCTTGGACAGTCGGATTGCTGTTGTTGTTATTCATACCTGTTGCAGATTTACTTAAAATCTCACCAGGCATTGTCACGAGTCTTGTTGTTATTTTTCACTTTTATAGTGCAAGAAGTGTTGATTTGTCAATGATCATCAACGAAATTGCTATAATGGTCATTGGGATAGGCATTGCCTTAATCTTAAATTTATATATGCCAAGTTTAGATGGTAAATTAACAGAATTAAAAAATGAAATTGAAAAGAATTATCAGCTTGTCTTTCGGGACTTTTCAGCTTACTTAAAGGGTGAGCAGAGTGAAGTTCCCACTAATCGGATAATAAATTTAAGAAGTCAACTGTATAATGCGGAAGAATGGGTACAAAGAAATACTGAAAATACATTTAGTCGAAACGCGCAACAGCAACAACAATATTTCTCAATGAGGAAAATCCAACTCGATTCGTTAGAAAGAATGTTACAATTAATTCAACCAATCAATGTAACACTTAAACAATCCCATATTATTGCCGAATTGTACTCGGACTTAGCTGACGCGATTTATCCAAATAATGCGGTAACCTATCACTTAGATCAGGTTCAATGGTTAAAAAGTTATTTTGAAAAAGATCAGTTACCTAAATCAAGACAGGAATTTGAGATTAGAGCCAATTTATATAAACTCTTATCCGAGATTGAACATTATTTATTGATAAAAAACCGGGCAGTTACCGAAAATTGTGCATAAAAAAAGAGTAGCTAATTGAAATAGCTACTCCTAACTAAAATATATATGCTAATCCGGAACTGACTATAGAACCTAACATTGCAACAATCATTAAATAGACGACCATTTTCATACGTCGGTCACGCTTGGACGGTTTACGTTCTACATTGTGTTGAACTTTTTTCTTTGTTTTAGCCATGGAAATACCCCCTTTAAGCAGGAAATCTTATTTCTATTGTAGCCCGATTTGAGAAGAGTGACAAGTCTTATAACAATTGATTTGAAGAGAATTAAAAGATTAATATTGATAAAAGGAGAATGGATATAGATGATAAATAAACAAAGACTGATTCAAAATTTTTTAGAGTTAGTTCAAATTGATTCTGAAACAGGAGAAGAGTCTCAAATTTCTCAAGCGCTTAAAACGATTTTTACGGACTTAGGTGTAGACGTAGTCGAGGATGATTCGCAGTCAAAAACAGGTTTTGGCTCAGGAAATTTAATTTGTACTTTGCCAGCAAACACCCATGCTAAATCGATTTACTTTACTTCACATATGGATACTGTTGTTCCCGGAAAAGGGGTTGTACCGAAAATTCAAGGGGACTACATAACTTCAGACGGGACGACCATATTAGGAGCGGATGATAAGGCAGGTCTTGCCGCAATTATTGAAACCATTCATTGTTTGAATGAGAACCAATTACCACATGGACAGATTCAATTTGTTATTACCGTTGGTGAAGAATCGGGCTTAGTCGGAGCAAAGGCTTTAGATGCTTCATTACTTGATGCGGAATTTGGTTATGCACTTGATAGCGATGGGCCAGTAGGTGATATTATTATTGCTGCCCCAACCCAAGTGAAGTTCTTGGCAAAGGTTAAAGGGAAAACTGCTCATGCAGGTGTTGCGCCTGAAAAGGGTGTATCTGCGATCACAATCGCGGCCAAAGCTATAGCCCAGATGCCTTTAGGTCGTATTGATCATGAAACAACTGCAAATATTGGTCGATTTGAAGGTGGACAAAAAACAAATATTGTTTGTGATTATGTTGAAATATTAGCTGAGGCTCGTTCGCTTAGTTCTGAAAAAGTTGATTGCCAGGTTAAAAAAATGAAACAAGCATTTGTTGATGTCGCTAAAGAATTAGGGGGAGACGTCGATATTGAAACAAAGGTAATGTATTCAGGTTTCAAACGATCATCAAATGATGAGGTCGTTCAACTGGCGCAAAAAGCTATCCAAGCGATTGGAAGAGTGAGTGAATTGAAACAAAGTGGTGGCGGTAGTGATGCAAATATTATTTCGAACTACGGTATTCCAACGGTTAATCTTGCGGTAGGATATGAAGACATTCATACAACCAAAGAAAGAATGCCTGTAAGTGAGTTAATCAAATTAACTGAACTTGTTTTAGAGATTATTCATCAAGCGACAAAAGTATGAAGATAACGGGGCAATTTAATGATTAAAGATGGTGACTTATAAAGGAAGCGATATAATGTCTAAATGGTATCCAAAAAAAGGACGCGTCATTCTACATGTGGATATGAACAGTTTTTATGCATCTGTTGAAGCGGCCTATCAACCTGATTTGAAAGGGAAACCCCTTGCTATTGCCGGGAATCCTGAAGAACGAAAGGGCATTATTGTCACAAGTAGCTATGAGGCGAGGGCTAAGGGGGTTAAAACAACGATGACATTAGGACAAGCTAAACGACTTTGCCCTGAGCTCATTGTTTTACGACCCAATTTTGATCGATATCGACAGGCTTCAAAAGAAATATTTACAATTATGTCGGATATTACAGCACTCGTTCAACCCATTTCAATCGATGAAGGATATCTGGATATTACTGATTGTTCTGAACTAGGATCACCGTTGCAAATTGCAAAGCAAATTCAAAGTCGAATAAAGAATGAACTGGCCTTGCCATGTAGTATTGGGATTGCACCTAATAAGTTTTTAGCAAAGATGGCTTCAGATATGAAAAAGCCTATGGGAATCACGGTCTTAAGAAAAAGGGATTTACCAACTAAGCTATGGCCGCTTGATATTAGAGAGATGTACGGTGTTGGCGAAAAAACGGCCGAAAAGTTAAATCAGATTAATATTTTTAAAATTGGTGATTTAATAGGAGCAAATGTTTATCAATTAAAACGAATACTTGGGATAAATGGTGAAAGACTTCAACAGCGTGCTAATGGTATTGACCCAAGTCCGGTTGACCCTAATGCGGTTAATGAGTTTAAAAGCATCGGTAATTCAGAAACATTGAGTGAAGATACGACTGATGATACGACAATTACAGCACTGTTACGCAAGTTATCACGAAAAGTTTCCGCTCGTTTAGCACGAAAAGAAGTTGCTGCTCAGACCTTGCAAATTATGATTCGGTACTCCAATTGGAAGACAATTACTAGAAGTGTCACAAAAACAAGCTATTTTTCAAGTGAAGAGGCTATTTTTAATATTGCGAATGATTTATTTGAAACAAATTGGAATGGTGAACCAATTCGTTTGTTAGGAATAACAGCTCAAGGACTAATTGAGAAAGGCGAAATTGTTGAACAATTGAATTTATTTAATTATCAGGAACAACTTGAAAACGAGGCCATCCAAAAGGTAATTGAGCAATTGAGTGATAAATATGGTAAAAATCCATTTCAAACAGTTAAGAAAGAAATGGATCATCATATGTTGACAACTAGCTTTCAAAAGGACTTTCTAGATGATTTTAAAGAATAAAAAGAATGAACTTTTATTTAGTGGTTTTTCTTTAACGGATTTCCGAAAGAAGTCTCCCATCCTCAAGGAATGAGAAGGGCGATATCCCGATGAGTAGATGGGAGATGAATTTTGGTTGGCTTTAGCCAAAGCTTGTGATACAATCAGTATTATCTGGATAAAGGACTGATATACCAATGAAATTAGATAACAATAATCATTCAGTGTTCTTATTGCACTATCATCTTGTGCTGGTTGTAAAATATCGCAGACAAGTATTTGATAATGAAATA
>NZ_JAHLQM010000017.1 GCF_018919165.1 Amphibacillus sp. MSJ-3
ACATTACAAACAAGTACATGTTTAGCATAAAATTGAACCGCCGTATACGGATCCGTACGTACGGTGGTGTGAGGGGACGGATAATCAAATAATGATTATCCTCCTACTCGATATTTTACAGTCAGTAAAAGCTCGATTTGTTCATTTGACACTGAATGGGGAAAAATCTTACTTGATTGAAGTTTCACTTTATCGCAGATCAAATGCCTGCAAAACGTGATCAAGGGAAAGGAGACATTATTCTTCTTCTAATAAATCATTTTTGATTAAAACAGCTTTGATCATCGTGTAGTCAATTTCGTCGTGAACAAGTTCCTTAATTGACTTCAAATATGGCTCGCCGCTTGTATGATAGGCCTTCAACACCGTATCTTCTATCTCATCATCGAAAAAGTCCTGCCAATTGATCGTGCCACCTTCTTGGTAAGCTTTGAAAAGGTGTGTCGCAACTGTCTGGGCTTGGATATCGCGTTTCTTAGCGATTAATTCGATAGGGTTTCCTTCGCTATATAATTGATAACTAATCAAATGACTAGGTTGGTCACTGGTTTTTAACTGAATTAATTCTAGAAAAGCTTGGCCATAGGAGTCGAATTTTTTCAAGCCAATCCCTTTAATTTGAAGCATTTCCGTTTTGTTTTCCGGTAAGAAACGGCACAGTTCTTTTAAAGTTGCATCTGAAAAGATGATGTAGGGTGGTACCCCGTCTTGATCAGCCAACTCCTTTCGTAAAAGGCGCATCTGTTCAAATAATTTACGATCAAAATCAACGGCTTCATTTTGCTGTATTTCTGTTTGATGCATCCAAACCTTCATGTTATTTTTTAGCACATCAGCCGCCTTAGGTGTTAATTTCAAAATCGGATATTTCTGATCACCTGTCGTCAAATAATTCTCTGCAACAAGAAAATGAATAAAATTGGTGATTTCCTTTTCAGTGCGTTGTTTCATCAATCCATAGGTGGAAAGGTGATCGAGTTGAAATTGTTTAACCTTTTTGTCCTTTGATCCTTTTAAAACTTTAGCTGTTAATCCAGTTCCAAAGCGCTGTTCCATCCGCATCACGCATGATAATACCATTTGGGCATCACGCGTGCGGTCAACTTTTTCACCTGAGCGAGTACAATTTGAACAATGGCCACAATCATCGTGTTTTTGGTCTTCTTCGAAATAATCAAGAATATATCTAGGCAAACAAATTTCTGTATGGCAGTAGTTGATCATTGCGCGAAGTTTTTTATATTCAAGCGCTTTTTTCTCCTCGTCTAATTCAGATTGTTCGATAAAGAATTTAGGTAAATGACTATCTTGACCAGAGAATAACAGAATACAGTCGCTTGGTTCACCATCACGACCTGCGCGTCCAGCTTCTTGATAATAGGCTTCAATATTCATTGGTAAACTATGATGAATCACATAACGAACGTTCGATTTATCAATACCCATACCAAAAGCATTTGTTGCGACCATAATTTCGACTTCATCGTTAATAAATTTATTTTGCTGTTGGCGACGAACGTCTTCACTTAAACCGGCATGATAATAGGCCACGCGATATCCCTTTTCGATAAGTTGGGCATGGATAGTATCAACAAGTTTACGGGTAGGTGCATAAATAATCCCAGACTCCTGTTTATGGTCTGATAAATAATTAAAGAGAAAATCTTGTTTATTCTGTCCTTTTACTAAATGAAAATGCAGATTTTCACGGTAAAAACCCGTATTTACTACAGATTGATCATCAATATTGAGGAGTTTTTGGATGTCTTGGATCACTTCAGTCGTTGCTGTTGCTGTTAAGGCTAAGCGAAGCGGGATATGATTGATCTGTTCTAGCGTTTGAATAACGGATCGATAGCTTGGTCTAAAATCGTGCCCCCATTGTGATATACAATGGGCTTCGTCGAAAGCAATAAATGATATTTGTAATTGTTCAATAATGGATCGGAAATATGAATTATCAAAGCGTTCAGGGGCGACATAGATAAAATCAAAGTAGCCTTCTCTCAGCAAAGCCATCCGTTCATCATATTCTTCATTTGTTAAACTACTATTGATATATGTAGCCTTGATTCCTAATGTATGTAAACTATCAACCTGATCTTTCATTAGTGAAATTAGTGGAGAAATAATAATCGCTGTTCCATTCAGTAAGATTCCAGGAATTTGATAGCATAAGGATTTTCCACCACCAGTAGGCATAATTCCAAGTGCATTTTGCCCATTTAATACCGCTGAAATTAACTTCTTTTGCCCTGTGCGGAAGTCATCGTATCCATAATAATCTTGTAAAACCTTCTGAGCATTTGCTAAATCCATTGTAAACACCTTTCTATAATATAATACATCTTTAGACTTCATTAACTTTTGAAGTAGGGGTTAGATCGTTCTTTGTTTAACGATAAAGGTTAATATGAGTAATGGCATATCACCGCAAACGCAATCGCGACGATATGCCATAAAATGATTAAACGATGATAACCTAGATTAATGATCCCATATCAACAGATAATTTTTTCAAAATAAATTCTTTTCACCGGCTGGTCGATGATGCTCAGTGTAAAGATTATAAAAATGAGTGACGACAGTTTTTGCTACTGCGTAGGTAGGGACTGCGAATAAAACCCCGAGAAAACCAGCAATCGATCCGGCTGCTAGGATAACTGTAATAACAGTTAATGGATGTAACTTTAAGACTTTACCCATGATATTTGGTGAAATAAGATTACTTTCAATTTGTTGCGCCACAATCATAATGACAGCTGTCCATACCCCAATCATTGGTTCTTGGAAAAAACCAACAACAACAGCAGGAATGGCAGATAACCATGGACCAATAAAAGGAATTAAGTTCATAAAGAGTCCAAATACTGCAAACATTAAGGCATAATTGAGACCAACAATCCAATATCCGATCAATAGCATGATTCCTACACATAAACTGACCAAAAGCTGCCCTTGAATAAAGGAAGCTAATACATCATTAATTTCTTTGAGTAGTTTTGATAGGTTATTAGCTTTTGCTTCACTTAAAAAGCCAGTTATAAAGGGAACAAACTTATGTCCATCTTTCAACATGAAAAATAGAAAGAAAGGAATTAAA
The DNA here is from genome assembly GCF_018919165.1 of Amphibacillus sp. MSJ-3. Lineage (GTDB taxonomy): Bacteria > Bacillota > Bacilli > Bacillales > Amphibacillaceae > Amphibacillus. The sequence continues at coordinate 3,104 of NZ_JAHLQM010000017.1, forward strand.
ACAAGGGCAAAGACAAAACTAACAAATGAACCGATAAAGCTAAATAAAGAACCGACAATTTGCTCAGCATAGGCATCAAAATTATTAATCACGTTTTGGATGCTATCTTCAACGCTGGCTGGAATATATTCCTGACGGTTTTGCCAAATTGACCAAACACCCTCAAAAGATTCAATCATTTGCGGTGTACTCTCAACTAAACGTGTAAATTGCTCCTGAATGGGCGGGATGATAAAGTAAACACTGAAAAAGCCTAGGCAAATGATCAGTAAAAATACGATTAAAATCCCATAGATTCGTTTTATTTTATGACGCTCTAGTAAATTTACCAATGGGTTTGTTACATAGAATAAGAGCCCAGCCCCGATAATAGGGACTGCAATCGATGCAATTAATAATCCGACTGGTTTAAAGATAAAAGCTGTTAAATTGATTAAATACAAGAGAGCAAAGATTAAAATAGCATAAATTAAAAATCGAAAAGACTTTCGCTTCGTCAAGTTCACCACACCCTTCAATATAATCTAGCATTATCATAGCACAAAAGTCCCTCAAATAGAAAAACAATTCAACTATTTTATATAATCCTATCTTTTTTTATGATTACTACAAAATTGAAATATGAGTTACAATAGATTTACATTTTACTAACAATTCATTTAAACGAGGGATCTAGTCTGAAAACCATGTTATGATGAAAAGTGTCTAGAAAGTTTTAAAAAGAAAGGTGATTCTATTTGAAACGCGAACCTTTTTTTGACAACGCTAGGTTCTTTTTGATTTTCTTAGTCGTTTTTGGACATGTGATTCAACCATTAACTTCTGATTCAGAATCCTTAGCGATACTTTATCAGTTTATTTACTTTTTTCACATGCCAGCAATTATTTTGATCAGTGGTTTTTTTGCCAAGGGAAACAGTGATCTAGGGTATTTTATAAAACTTTTTCGGAGATTTATTATTCCCTACTTGATCTTTCAAGTCCTTTACACCGCCTATTACTACTTTATGGCGGATGATAGTTTGAGCGTGTCCTTATTTGATCCACACTGGTCACTCTGGTTTTTATTAAGCCTTTTTTCATGGCATGTACTATTAGCATTCTTTAAAAAATTTCGTCCTACTATTGGATTATCTTTAGCAATCATAGTTGGGATTGGAGTGGGGTATATTGATCAAATTGGTCAAATGTACAGTTTATCTCGAACCTTTGTTTTCTTCCCATTCTTTTTAGCTGGTTATTGGCTATCAATGGATCAGCTATTCAAATGGAAAACGGCCCGATATCGGTTGTTGAGTTTAGCCTTGATGCTACTTCTCATTATCGGGATCAAACTTTCCCCTGACTTTTCAACGGGCTGGTTATTTGGGTCATCTTCTTATCAAAGTCTTGATGCACCAGTTTGGGGTGGCTTGTTTAGAGGTATGATATACATGATTGCCTTTATCATGACCTTTAGTTTGTATATTTGGATACCAAGAAGGAGGTTTATCTTCACTCGTTTTGGTGAGCAAACGCTGTACGTCTATTTGTTACACGGAATTTTCATTCAATTTTTCCGTGAATATGGTGTGATTCAAATAAATAATGGTCTTGACTTTATTTTCGCCATTGCCATTTCGCTGGGCATTGTCCTACTTTTAGCAAGTCAGCCAATTTTTATTTCTTTCCAACCGATCATTGAGTTAAAGACAACAGGATTGAAGCAGGTAAGGCAATCAATTAATTCATAATTAGATTTGGAGTAAAAGGGGAATTAAACGATGATTAGTTATCAAAAAGTCATTTTAAAAATGGCAGAGGAAATCAAGCAAGCAAATGAAACAACTGATCAAGCAAAGATAATCGCTCATACACGTGCGATTAAATTACTAGCTGAATTAATCTTAGATGACCATCAACTAGATGATGAAGCAGCAAAGTTGGATAAAACAGTTGCTGATGAGTTGGAACTTCGAAAAATGCTCGGAGAAAACTATCAACCAAAACAAAAACTTCAACAAACGATACATCATTATGATCAACCGGATTCACTACTTGATTTCTAACGATTAAAATAAAAAAATGGTTCTAATTACGGTTTTTTTGTAAATAGAACCATTTTCAATTTTGTAGTGGTTTGAATGCTTTGGAGTCTTAGAATTATTAGTCGCTAATTTCCTTAAGTTCACAGCCAATAACACAAATCCTAGCTCATTGTCTACTTTGGATTTATCTCTTAAAAATAAACGGGCGAAACCCAAATTAGCCTTCAAAAACCCAAAGAACGGCTCAACATCAATTTTACCTTGACCGTAAGTTTCGCCAGTCTTTTCTTTGTGTTTCTTCTTATGATCCATTATCAGGAGCGCCCAGCCAGTGATTGGAAGGTCGGGTGGCGACTCCAGCGGGAACACCAAACGGTCTTCGATGGGACGAGTAACCGCAAATGTCTCCGGTGGGGCGAGTAACCGCAGTCCCAGTCCCAGTCCCACGAGTCCGAAAATCTTTATTGCAAACAGTAGTGGAGCTATAAGGAATGTTAGACTAAAACCACCACGTCCTGTGGCAACGTCTAACTGACCCACATCCTGTGCGCCCGAGGCTACACCAACGGAAAGCGTCCACCCAGAGTGTAAATTACGGAGTGACACCTCAAAAACATTTAAGAGGTGATAATTCTCTTTAAATGATGATCATAAGAAAAAGGAATCCAGTATCAACTGAATTCCTTTTTCATTTTAGCTGAGTTTTGTCCCAGACCCTTTATTTTAAGCTGTCGGGTAATCATAATTAATTCTTTCATCAAAAGTAATATAATCTAAGTAAATGGTTAAGAGTAAATAACGTTTCTCAGTTTCTGGATCACTGATAATAATATGATCACGACCAGCTGCTTCAATAATTCCCTTGAAAATTTTCGCATTCCAACGTTCATTATTTTCAAAAGTCATATAAATGGTTGCAACTTTACCTCTATTTAAGCGTAAAATATTCTCCACATAAGATTGTTCTAATGGTAGCATATTATCATTTGGAACCGGTTCAGCAGATTGAGATGGATATGGAGCTAAACTAGGCTGAAACGAATTAGCAGGTACTGGGGGTGGAAAACTCTGCATTGGCATCATCGGATAAGCTGGCATTGGCATTTGATACATCCCTTGACCTGGCATCTGATGACGGTGACTCTTTTCTTCATTCATTGACAATGACACTCCTTTAATAAATATATTTACAAACGTGGACACTCACTTGCTAGTGGACTAAAGAAACAATGTGATTTATAACGTCCAGAATTCCATTGACCATACCATTGTGCTGGGCAATTTCCTGCCGGCATAAAAAACCATAATGATCGTCTGGCAGGGTGAAATCGTCCACCATTAATGACGCGACGAGCCAATTCCTTATCGTGCTCTCGAGCTCGTTGGTAAAAGTAGCCTTTCTTTGTTGCCTCAAATCCACCAGGACTTTGAAAGACCATATCCTGAATATTTCGAATACCACCAAAATCTAAGCAGTTTTCAATAACCCGGTTGATTCCAACATTACCAACCATTAACATGGCGAGATTTCCGTCCCCTTCAGCTTCAGCACGCATCAATCGAGCGAGTAAATCAACCTCTTTTTCAGTATGTGCAACAACGGCCATTGTTTCACCTCATTTCTAAATCACTTCTCTTTAGCAATATTTATGCATTAACAATTTAAAATATGTTTTTAAAAATAAAAATCGGGCAAATTATGATTGAACGCGATAATGTGATTGATTCATCATTTGATCATTTAAAAACCAATAAATGCATTAAATGTGAGTGAAAATCAAATCTTTTCGAAAAAATAAGCTTTATCCCTTTTCATTAAACAGAAAAAGTCGTATGATTATAACAGAATGAAAATTTGGAGGGTGTCATATGAGTAATTTATTTGATACATTAAAAGAACGGTTATTAGGAAACGCCAAGAGAATTGTTTTCCCTGAAGGTTCTGATCAACGTATTTTAGAAGCGACAAGTCAATTAGCAGTTGAGGGATTAGTTCAACCTGTATTAGTTGGAAAACCATCAGAAATAGAACAGAAGGCAGCGAGTCTTAAAATAAAGCTTGATCAAGTTGAAATTTTAGATCCGGAAGAATATCCAGAATTTGAAGCAATGGTTGAGCAGTTTGTTGAACGCCGAAAAGGGAAAGCAACTGAAGAGCAAGCACGTCAAATGCTCTTAGATGAAAATTATTTTGGAACTATGCTCGTTTATATGGGCAAAGCTGACGGCCTAGTAAGTGGTGCAGCTCACTCAACAGCCGATACCGTACGTCCAGCTCTACAAATTATTAAGACTAAGCCGGGAATTAAAAAAACATCTGGTGTCTTTGTCATGGTTCGGGAACAAGAAAAATTTGTTTTTGCAGATTGTGCAATTAATATTTCTCCAGACAGCCAAGACTTAGCAGAAATTGCTTTAGCTTCAGCTGAAACAGCAGAATTATTCGATATTGATCCACGTGTAGCGATGTTAAGTTTCTCTACAAAAGGTTCAGCTAAATCTGACGAAACAGATAAAGTAGCGGAAGCAGTGAAGATTGCCAAGGAAATGAAACCAGAATTAACCTTGGATGGAGAATTTCAATTTGATGCTGCATTTGTCCCTAGCGTAGCTGAAAAGAAAGCACCAAATGCCGATATTAAAGGCGATGCAAATGTTTTTGTCTTCCCAAGTCTTGAAGCAGGAAATATTGGATACAAAATTGCACAACGATTAGGTAACTTTGATGCGGTGGGTCCAATACTACAAGGATTAAACCAACCTGTTAACGATCTATCTCGCGGATGTGATGCAGATGATGTTTATAAATTAGCAATTATTACGGCTGCCCAAGCACTATAAATAAAGAAAAGGAAATCGGAGTTTATTCCGATTTCCTTTTTTGATGCCGATTGAGTGATGGTAAGTCCTCAAGGTCAATCATACAAGTGAAACTATTGAATTATAAATCGGGACGAGTAACCGCAAGTCTCTTTGGTGGGGCGAGTAATCGCAGCCCCAGTCCCAGTCCCAGTTCCAGTCCCAATCCCAATCAGTGGGATGGGGGATTCAGACTAAAGCCATCTTGTCCTGGGGTAGAGTCTACAAGACCCGACCATGTAGGCCCAACCTACACTGATTGAAGTTTCACTTGATTAAATCTACAAAAACTCTACTTTTCAAATAAGTTTCCGAGGGCTTTCTCATTTCGGTCGATCATTAATTTTTTCCGTTTTTTGAGTATTTCCAATTCAGCCTGAGTTAGTTCTTCCTGTTTAACCTCAATTCCCGCCTCAATTAAAATTTCCTTCAACTTTACAATTAGATCTTCAACACTTAGTGGTCTACCAATTAAAGTTTCTAAAGCTTCCATTGTTTCAGGTTTAACATGGGGATAACTGAACCGTGTTTCTTCACCTTTAATGCCTAGTTGGTAAAAATCACGAATTAGCCGGGCACGCGCTTGGTGATCAGCAGTAACCGATAAATAAATTTGAATCGCGATCCCATTTCGAATCCGACGTTGAGAAATGCCTGCAAATTTTTTTCCATTGATACTTAAATCGTAATCACCTGGACAATATGAGCCCACGACTTCAAAAGCTTCAACTTGATCAGTCCAATCGGCTAACAATGCTTTTATGAGTTGAACCATTCTATGATATCCTTCATGAATACCAATGGAATCATCATTCTGCACAACTAGGCTAATATTCAGGACGCCCTCATCTAGTACGACCGCTAGTCCACCCGAATTACGAACAATTACATTAAATCCCTCTTCCTTTAACCACTGAGCGGCCTCTGTTAAATGGGGGAGGCGAGAATCGGCAATGCCGAGGACTACAGTATCGGGATGTGTCCAAACTCTAAGCGTTGTTCTTGCCTCACAACTATGAATAGATTCAGCTAAAGTATCATCTATTGCAAATGACTCCCAAATTCTTAAATCATACGATCTATGATCAATAAAACGAACTTTATGATTTGTAAAAATCTCTTGCCAATTATTCACTGCTCTGTCCACTCCTCTTTAAGAATAACCGAATCTATTATATAATGAATGGATATGAGAAGCGAATTTAAAACCTTTAAATCGTGGAGAGTCTCACATCTTCACCTTGTAAAAATAGAATCGATCAGACCGATACTAACCATCCTCTTTTTTTGGATAAAGGGCAATAGAATTTTCGGTTAGTTAAGGTGGGAAAGGGAGGGATTGTTAATGACTTATCGTGATCAACAACTTCGTGAGGAAAAAGTCTTCAAAGATCCTGTTCATAGTTACGTCCATGTCCGTGATCAGGTCATTTGGGATTTGATCGGCACGAGAGAATTCCAGCGCTTGCGTAGAATTAAACAATTAGGAACAACTTTTTTGACTTTTCATGGAGCAGAACATAGTCGCTTTAGTCATTCCTTAGGTGTGTATGAAATAATTCGTAGAATTACTGACAATTTTTCTGGACGACCAAATTGGAATCCGGAAGAACGCCTGCTTTGCTTAACGGCCGCCTTGCTTCATGATCTGGGTCATGGCCCTTATTCACACTCTTTTGAAAAGATTTTTGATTTAGATCATGAGGATTTCACTAAAAAAATGATTTTAGGGCAGACAGAAATTAATGCGATTTTAGCAAAAGTTAGCCCTTATTTTCCTAAAAAGGTTGCAGAAGTCATTAATAAAACCTATCATAATAAATTAGTTGTAAGCTTAATTTCTAGTCAAATAGATGCCGATCGAATGGACTATTTGCAACGTGATGCATATTATACGGGTGTGAGTTATGGCCATTTTGATATGGAGCGAATTCTTAGAGTCATGCGTCCACTTCCAGATAAAGTCGTCATTAAATCTTCAGGTATGCATGCGGTTGAAGATTATATTATGAGTCGCTATCAAATGTACTGGCAAGTCTATTTTCACCCTGTCAGTAGAAGTGCTGAAGTTTTGCTGTCAAAAATTCTCCATCGTGTCAAAGCATTATATCAAAAACAATATCCTTTTAAGCAAGAGCCAATCCATTTTCTATCCTTTTTTACAGGGGAAATAGCGATTGAGGATTATATAAACTTAGACGAAACGATCGTGATGTATTATTTCCAAATGTGGATGAATGAAGAAGATCCTATTTTGTCTGACTTATGTCAACGGTTCACTAATCGTCGCTTATTTCAATATACTGATTTTAATCCGATTAGAAAAATAACTGAATTAAAAGAGCTTACTTATTTATTTGAAAATGTTGGGATTGATCCAGACTACTATTTAGTCGTCGATTCATCATCTGATTTACCTTATGACTTTTACCGACCGGGTGAGGAAGAAGAAAGGTTACCGATCTATTTGCAGATGACTGATGGAGAATTGGTAGAGTTGTCACGTGCGTCTGAAATAGTTGAATCGATTTCAGGTAAGAAACGTACAGACCACAAACTCTATTACCCAGCAGATTTAATCGAACAATTACCCGATCACAAAATAGAAAAGGGAAGAATAAAGGCTTTACTAGGATTGAAATAGGAGTGATGATATGCTACTAAACCATGCGCGTTTAATGCGTTTTTTTGTCGAAGCACAAGATATTGTTGGACGAAAAAAACTACAAAAAATGATTTATATTTTGAAAAAAACCGGTGTGCCTTTTAATGAGAAATTTGCTTTTCATTTTTATGGTCCATATTCAGAGGAATTGACCTTGCGCATAGAAGAACTTTGTAATCTAGGTTTTATCATAGAAGAAAAGCAGGATAAAGGGCATTACTCCCAATACCATTATAGAATTAGTCAAGCTGGTCAACAGTTTCTTGAACAAGCACCGGATGATCTGCCCAACTGTAAGGAGCAAATTGAACTATTAAATAATCAACGCTCCAGATTCCTTGAACTTGTCGCAACGATGTTATTTTTTGAAGATTTACCACGTCATGAAGTCGAAAAAAAAGTACAAGAAGTAAAAGCGAGTGCAAATTATAGTGAAGAAGAGCTGAAGGAAGCCTGGCAATTCCTTGACCAACTGCAACAGTTCCATTAAAAGTAAAAGCAGTAAAGTTGGTCCCTTTACTTGTTCGTTAGCGAAAATATCCTGCGAATAAACTGATTATAAGGGTTCACTCCAATCATAGCCGTGAAATAATCGAATGATAAGTGAGGAGCGATAGCTAATAAAAGTTTGATTGGTCCATCCAACTCTCTGTCGGTAATGGAGAAAACCTATTTGGCGAAAGCTATCGGAAAAGTAAAATACCAAAAACCAAGTCCCTCTTTATCAATGTTTTTCGTGTTGATTTCGGTTGCTATTCCCTACTTTGACTATTAAAAGTAGATAAATATCTTGGCAAAATTGAGATTTCATATTTTAAATTTAAAAGTTCTAAATCTTTTTAGTGGCCTCACTCAATGAAGGTTCACTTAATAGCAGAATATGTCTATCTACTACTTTACTAAAGGAGATTTTTAAATGACGAAAGGAAAACAGACCCAACCGTTTACGATTATTAAGGATGATTCAACAGATGGTCATGGTGGATTTGGTGTTGGGGCAATTAGTTTAGAAAATGTTTCACCGATAATTATTGATCCAAATGAAGAACGTGCTTTTATCGATATGGGAGCCATGCATGGGCGAAGCGAAATTGAGCGTCGGGTAAAATTTGTAGCAGATAAGGATCAAGTTCCAAATGGCCTCTTATATTGGATTGCATGGATTACCGTAGAGGTCGGCGAAAATGGCCCCTATTATTATGGCGTTACAAGTAGTGAAATGCGGATTGATCGCCCAAATCGTATCGCTTACAAATCGATGCCAGAACATGTTATGCATTTGGATAAGTCACTTAAGGGACATGTTATTGTAGAACATATGGATGCACCATCACGTCAATTACTAGGTCATTTTTTACGTGAATATAATGCTCAAATGTGGACAAATAGTCTTGAGGAATTAAAACAAGCCTTTTAGTGGTAAAAGCCAACGATTCAGAAGATATGAATGGTTGGCTTTTTTAAAAGAGTGGGCTCTTTTACCACGATATAATACTTAGTTGCGGTGAACGGGTAAACTTATTCACCGTGCTGATCGCAATAAAGCAAGGGCTCAGTTCCCTCAATAAAAAACATGAGTCGACTGACTGGACAATGTTGATCAGTTAATAATCCGGTCTGTGGATCAACATATGCCGCCACGATTCCCGCTGGAGCGATGAAACTATCACTCCCATTTTCCTGATGCCCAGCCTCAATGGCATCACGCCAGATTAGCTTTGCCACTTGGCTTGAATGAAGGGTTTGATTATCATCATAACCTGTCCAAACACCGACGATTAAATTTGGACTATAACCAATCATCCAACTATCCGTATCGGTTGAGCCACTTTTCCCAGCATAATCTCCACTGAGATCATCACTAATTGATCCGCCGGTTACAGCTAGATAGTTTGATAAATTAGTGTCAAACATGCCTGTTAGTAATTGGTTTAAAATGAATGTTATTCGTTCATCCAATATTTGCTCTCCCAAACGGTATTCATGCTGATAGACAATTTCCCCATTAGAGTTGATTATTTCTTCCAGGATAAATGGTTTGACAGCGTGCCCGCCATTAGCAAAATGACTGTAGGCAGTAATGAGCTCATGAACGGTAAGCGAGGCAGTACCAAGTGCCAGCGCAGGAACAGGTTCTAAATCACTGCTTATTCCGATTGACCGCCCCCGATCAATTACTTTTTCAGGTGTTAAAAAAAGATGGGTTTTAACCGCATAAATGTTATCACTCACGGCCAAAGCCTGTGCTAGTGTAATCGTGTCATTAGCATAAAGCTGATTAAAGTTACTTGGTCGATAGTTACTATGGTCATTAAAGGCAAAAGTAGTCGGTTCACTTGTTAACGTAGTGGCTGCTGTGAAACCATTCTCTAAAGCTGTATAGTATAATAAGGGTTTAAAAGTAGAGCCAACCATTCGATGGGCCTGTGTTGCGCGATTATATTGACTCATTTGATAATCGACCCCGCCGATTATTGCCTGGATAGCACCGGTTGCTGGATGTGCCATGATTGCCCCGACTTGTAGATCACCAATATGATCAATGACAGATTGGGATAATGCCTCCTGATGTTCCGCGTTGATTGTAGTTCGTAATTGATACCCTGCTGGTAGTGGACCGTTTAAGATCGCTTCTGCTTCTTTGATTGCTTGATCGGCTAGATAACCAAACTGTGGTTGCTGAAGTGGTTCTCCAACAATATTTAAAACCTGAAGTTGGGCCAGTTCAGCCTCGGTTGCTGTAATAAAATTTTCGAGATTGAGAATGGCGAGTACTTTCTCTTGTTGCACTTTTGCGATATCATAGTGATCAAGTGGCGAATAAGCATTTGGGCGATTGGGAAGTGCCACAAGTAAAGCAATCTCGGCAATTGATAAATCAGGGGTCGATTTACCAAAGTAAAATTGACTTGCTGCTTCGACACCATAAACACCATGTCCATAATAAATCGTATTCAGATAGCCTTCAAGCAGTTGCTCCTTATCATAGTAATGCTCAAGCCTAATCGCATAAAACGCCTCTTTTAACTTGCGAATCCATGTTTTTTCATGACTTAAATATAGATTTCGAGCATATTGCTGAGTGATAGTACTTGCTCCTTCTGCCAGATTTCCTTTACGAAGGTTCTTTAAAAAGGCACCACCAATTCGTTTTAAATCAAAACCACCATGATGATAAAAGTTTTGATCTTCAACTAGAACGGTTGCATCGACTAAGAGTGGATTTATTTCATCAAGCGACTGCCAAATTTTTTCACCCTCGGCGTAAACTGTCCCAAGTCGTTCGCCGTTTTGAGCCAAAATGGTAATGGGTTGCTTATTCGTTTCAGGCGCACCTAATATATAAAGGGATAAGATTAGACTAATAAAACCAATAGAAAGAAGTAAACAAAACCACAAGGCAAGTTTTTTCAACAAGCTCAACTCCTTGAATGGGTAATTGTAAGATTTCCTTATCTATTATCACTTTTCCTGGTAAAATTTAAACATAGAATGATGAAAATGAAACGCTAAACGATTTAGAATAAAAATTTGCTTAAATTGAAAGAAGGGGCTTGAGTTTCTGGCTAAACATTTCTATACTTAGGAATACTTACAGTTTATAAGGATGGTTTTATGAGGTTAGGGAAGTTCTTTGTTAAAATAAGATTGCAAACAGAAATTAAAGATCAACATGATCGGCAGCAAACAGAACTTACGACAGTTGGACAATTAATCCAAACTGAAAGACAGGCTGTGATTAGATTTACCGAGCAAATGGATGATCAACCAGATGTACAGACAATGGTTACTGTTAAACCAGAGCAGGTGAACATTAAGCGCTCAGGTGGCGTAGAAATGAATCAACAATTCAAACTCGCTCGGACAACGGAAACAATTTATCGCCATCAGTTTGGTTCGATTCGGATGGAAACTTTGACGGAACAGATTCATTTCCAACCCCTTTTGGCGACTGAAAATGCTGAATTAAGGATTGACTATATAACAATATTAAATGGGGCAGAGAAGCGAGAGCATAAGCTTTTGCTCAAAATTGAGGAGGACAAGTCATGACAATTGTACAAGATATGCAGGATCTGTTGAAAGCTGAAATAAAAGCTGCCATTATTAAAGCAGACCTTGCGACAGAAGAACAAATTCCAACGATTAACTTAGAGAAGCCAAAAGAGAAGGCTCACGGCGATTATGCAACAAATATCGCCATGCAATTAGCGCGGATTGCTAAAAAAGCCCCGAGACAAATTGCTGAAGAACTTGTTGAACAACTTGATCAGGCAAGTGCGTCGATTACCAAAGTTGATATTGCCGGCCCTGGCTTTATTAACTTTTTCATCGATAATCATTATTTGACTCGGTTAATTCCAGTTATTTTAACTGAGGCTGAATCATATGGACGTACACAAGTAGGTCTTGGCGAGAAAGTTCAGGTAGAATTCGTCTCGGCAAACCCAACTGGGGATTTACACCTTGGTCATGCTCGTGGAGCATCTGTAGGTGATACATTAGCTAATATCCTAGATGCATCAGGCTTTCAAGTAGAACGTGAATTTTATATAAATGATGCTGGTAACCAAATGAATAATCTAGCATTATCAATTGAAGCACGCTATATGCAAGCACTTGGTCATGATTTTCCTATGCCGGAAGATGGTTATCATGGCAAAGATATTATAACAATTGCAGAAGCATTAATCGATGAATATAATGATGCATTTGTTGAAAAAACAGAAACAGAACGTCGGGATTTTTTCCGAACCTATGGTTTAAAAGTTGAATTAGCTAAACTAAAAAAAGACTTAGCAGATTTCCGCGTTAATTTTGATCAGTGGTTTTCAGAAACCTCCCTCTATCAAGAGGATAAAATTAAACCAACTCTTACCTTATTAAAAGAAAAAGGCTACACTTTTGAAGAGGATGGTGCGACTTGGTTTAGAACAACTGACTTTGGTGACGATAAGGACCGTGTTTTAATTAAAAATGATGGCTCATACACCTATTTGACACCAGATATTGCTTACCACAAAAATAAGCTTGATCGGGGTTTTACAAAGTTGATCAATGTATGGGGAGCAGACCATCATGGTTATATTCCAAGAATGAAAGCAGCCATTCAAGCACTTGGTTATGAGAAAGATACACTGGATGTAGAAATCATCCAGATGGTTAACCTATTTGAAAATGGCGAAAAAGTAAAGATGAGTAAACGAACAGGTAAGGCGGTTACTCTAAGAGAGTTAATGGAGGAAGTCGGTATTGATGCCATGCGTTATTTCTTTGTCATGCGCTCAAGTGATGCTCACCTGGATTTCGATATGGACCTGGCAAAATCAGAATCAAATGAAAACCCAGTTTATTACGTTCAATATGCCCATGCTCGAATTTGTACACTACTTAAGCAAGCGGAGGAAAAGGGTTACGAGCTTGATTTAAACTATTCGGCAGGCGATTTAATGACAGAAAAGGCAGAGGACTTATTGAAACAATTAGGTGAATTCCCGCAAGTTATTGCAGATGCGGCTGTATCGCGAGCACCACATCGAATCACTCAATATGTTTATGATTTAGCTTCACTTTTACACAGTTATTATAATGCTGAAAAAGTTCTTGATCCGAAAAACCCTGAGAAGACAAAAGCTCGCTTAGCATTGATGCAGGCTGTCAAGATCACCATTGCGAATGCATTAAAGCTAATCGGTGTTCATGCCCCAGATCATATGTAATTTTAAAAACCGAGCGGTGCTCGGTTTTTTATGATCTGATTAACTATTTTAAAAGTACTGATTGCTTATCCAAGATCAGGGGACGATCGAATAGCTGGGAATTCTGCTTTTATAAAATAAGCAGAAAAGAGTTCAATACGCCTTCAGGCAAGTGAATTTACTGGAAACCTTAATGAAAATGCATGCGATTACCGATTTTAATGAGGGAACTGTAACCCACTAATGATCTAATCAATACTAAAAGGTAACTTCTGGTTTTCACCTAGCTGTGGTCCTGTACTAAGTGATTAAACAATAGTTTGGAGATGATGTCATCAAAAAGGTATTTTATGAGTAAAGTAAAGCTGGAGGGAATGCGTATCTCAACTAACCGATTGGAGAATAAGGATGATAAAAAATATTTCTGACATTCAAAAGAAGAATCACTTTTCAGGTACGATATTTGTGAAAACCACCCAGGGTGTGTTGGTAGATGGCAGTTATGGCTATGCTAATCGCTCTGAACGATTAGAGAACAATTCATCTACAAGATATGGAATTGCTTCAGGTTGCAAGCTTTTCACAGCGATAGCTATTTGCCAGCTTATTGAACAAGGTAAGCTCAGTTTTGATGCAAAATTAAGAGATTGTCTAGAATATGATTTTCCAAATTTCGATAAGGAAATAACCGTCCATCACCTACTCACACATACATCTGGCATTCCCGATTACTTTGATGAAGAGGAAATGGATGACTTTGAGCAATTATGGATGATGATGCCTATGTATCATATCCGTCAACTTGAGGACTTTTTACCTTTATTTCAAAAAGCCCCAATGAAGTTGGCACTTGCGGAAAGATTCCATTACAATAATGCTGGTTATATTTTGCTTGGTCTAATCATTGAAAGAGTATACCGTGATAGCTTTTCTAACTATGTTGAGGAACATATCTTTAAACGGGCTGGAATGGATCGATCAGGTTATTTTGAATTTGACCAGCTTCCGGATAATACTGCTCAAGGCTATATTAATCTTTCAGATGGAAAGTGGAAAACGAATATTTATTCTTTACCAGTAAAAGGTGGTTCTGATGGGGGTGCATTTGTAACGGTTAGTGATATGGCAAAGTTGTGGGATTGTTTAATGCGTCATCAATTGTTAGGTAAAGCATATACCCAACGATTATTACAAGATCAAGTTCGGGTTAATGGCGATAGTTATTACGGCTATGGTGTTTGGATTGAGAAGAAAAATGATGTGATCGTAAAATACCATATCATGGGCTACGATCCAGGTGTCAGTTTCCACTCTGCTTTTTATCCTGAAACGGAAACGTCGATTGTAGTTTGTTCTAATGAGTCGGAGGGAGCCTACGAGATTTTTCAAGAACTTGAAGCACAAGTAAATAGGTTGAATAAGAATTATTAAAACTTTGATTGAAGTTAGCCGTGTTTAGTATCCGAGTAAAATCCAAATTTGTAGTAAATACTCACTCAGTTATGGTCTTATAGGTGATTATGTTACTTTTTAAAGGAAGTTTTTCGAATAGAGAAAGTAGTAAAGCAGAATTTAATAAGAAATCAGTAGGGAACGATCCAGTATTTAATGATGATGAAGAATCTGTTGAAGGTGAGGATATGGACACGGAGAATGAGACAGGGGCAAATGAACTGACGGATATTGAATAAGGTAATGATGAATAGACAGATCTGGCGTATTTTGAGAAGGCTTTGTCTGATTACTCAAGTGAAAAAATAGAACATGTCCGTGTTTGACTGCAACTTGGATCCAACCCGGTGATTGAAGAAATAAATGTTCGATTTATTCTAGCTGGTGAACCGGCCAACCCAAATGATACGATGAGTGCGATTTACCCCGAAGATGTCTTTGAAAGGATTGAAGTGCTTAATATTGAATGAGAAACACACTAAAAGTTAAGTGAGTGAATCACTTTCCATGTGTTTTAATGGATACTTGGTTTGAAAAATAAATAACGTGCATTTTTCAAACGTATACGTTACCATATAAGAAAAATGTTTAAGTGAGAGGTGTGTTGGCGGATGCAAAAGTTGGTCTATTTTGTCGGTGTTGCAGGTACTGGGAAGACAACGGTTGCCAAGAAGGTGGCGGAAGAGATTCCTTGTGCATTTTTGGATCGTGATACAGTAGGAGGACGCTTTGTTGAACGATTCCTTGAACTTCAAGGATTAGATAAGGATGACCGAGATTCAGAATTTTATAAAGAAAATTTACGTGATCTTGAATATGATACAACGAAGGATATTTGTATTGAAAATCTCCGGGTTGGACAAAATGTATTTATGATTTCTCCTTTTACATCAGAACTAAAAAGTGAACAATATCTTGTTGATCTATTGAATGAAGCGAATAAAACAAGTGCCGAAGTTGATGTTAAGGTGATTGTTGTTACACTTCAGGATATAGAACAGCAAAAGAAACGAATTGAAAGCCGAGGAACTGAAAGAGATACATGGAAACTTGATAATTGGAGTAGCTACGAAACACGAGTTAATTTCATTCCAGAAATTAATTGGGCTATCCCAAATGAACACATTCATATTTTTGACAACTCTGGTACATTAACAGAAGAAAAAATTGCCAATTTAATTGCTTATATAAAGGAATAAACGATATATTTACTCCTCTTTCAATAAAATTTATCGCAGTGCAACTGTCAGTAAGACTCCCACATCAGGAATTTGAAGGAAAATAAAAGTTGTAAGTGGGAAGTCAACTGACAGTAGCGGCCCGATTGGTTCAACTAACATTCAGTGGGGGTGGGGAAGGTAGCTTAATCCACCAGGTCCTGTGGTAATGTCTGCATGACCTAGATCATTTAGACCTAACCTCCACTGAATGAAGTTTCACTTTATCGCAGTGCAACTGTCAGTAAGATTCCCACATCAAGCATGTGAAGGAAAATAAAAGTTGTAAGTGGGGGGTCAACTGACAGTAGCGGCCCGATTGGTTCAAGGGCCTTTAGGTCATCCCCTTGTGGGACTAACAAATGTTTTCGGTGGGACGAGTAATCGCAAGTCTCTTTGGTGGGGCGAGTAATCGCAGTCCCAGTCCCATTCAGTGGGGATGGGGAAGGTAGCTTAATCCACCAGGTCCTGTGGTAATGTCTGCATGACCTAGATCATGTAGACCTAACCCCACTGAATGAAGTTTCACTTTATAAGAAATATTGCATTTTGCATAGCATACTCATATAATGTACAAATGATGAAGTCATGTTATTTAAAAAGGTTCATGAAAAGTCAGCATAATAATCAGAAAAAGGGAGTGCAGAAACGGTGACTCTAGCAAATATAAACCGTGAAGATTTACAAGAAAACTCAATGATTGAATTAGCAATACTTGTTTTGGAGGATCATAAGAAGGCCTTAAATTATAGAGAAATTTATGACCGAGTTTCTGAAATGAAAGGTTTTTCTCAGGCGGAAAAAGAAGAGTATTTAGCGCAATTTTACACAGATCTTAATTTAGATGGACGTTTTTTAACCCTAGGCTCAGGAGAATGGGGGCTTAAAAAATGGTATTCAGTTGATCAAATTGATGAAGTGATTACAGTTGAAACTACACCAAAAAAACGTAAAAAGAAGAAGAAAGTAACGAAAGAGGAGTTAGAGCCATCAATTGATGATCAAGATGATGATCTAACAGAAGTTCCTTTAGATTTAGTCGATGTTGCTTATAAAAATGATGATGAAGAAGATGAAGATATGATCACACTTAATGATGATCTCATAGATGAAGAAGACTATGATGAAGAAGATTATGAAGATGAAGATGAGTTAGACGACGAAGAAGAGGAAGAAGACGAGGACGAATTTGATCGTAAGTAAGAGAGAATGATTTTTTTAAAATTGCGTCCGAAAAAATAAATTAACAGCTTGACTTTTTTTAACGCAATGCGTAATATTTTATTTGGGCTCTCCAAAAAAATTATTATTAATGCGTCCCCCTATTATAGGGGGGCGCTTTTGTATTTTTACTACGAGTGGAGTAACCAAACAATTAACATAAGTGAGGTCACACTTGGAGAATCTATAAGCAGATGATTAAAGACAAGCTTCATTCAGTGAATGTTTTTGTACCCATTGAATGCTAGCTAATCCAATCGAATCTTTACTCGATGTCATCTGTTTGTTATCATTTGTTATCATTTTTTAATTTTTTGAGGTAGAGACTTACAAACTGTTTAGATTGGACAAATATTTTAAGTAAAAGGGAGCGGGTTAAATCGTGGCAAAATATATATTTGTAACTGGTGGGGTCGTCTCATCAATAGGAAAAGGGATTGTAGCAGCATCATTAGGACGTTTATTGAAAAATCGTGGTTTAAATGTAACGATTCAAAAATTTGATCCTTATATCAACGTTGATCCAGGTACAATGAGTCCCTTTCAACATGGCGAAGTTTTCGTAACAGATGATGGTGCGGAAACAGATTTAGACCTTGGACATTATGAACGATTCATTGATATAAACTTATCTAAGTACTCAAATATTACAACAGGTAAAATTTATTCAACTGTGATCAAAAAAGAACGTCGTGGTGATTACAATGGGGCGACGGTACAAGTTATCCCGCATATAACGAATGAAATTAAGAAAAAGGTATTCCAATCAGCTGAACATAGTCATGCAGATGTTGTGATTACGGAAATTGGTGGAACGGTTGGCGACATTGAATCCCTTCCATTTTTAGAAGCAATTCGTCAAATAAAAAATGAAATTGGTAAAGAAAATGTGATGTATATCCACACAACACTCGTCCCTTATATTAAAGCGGCTGGTGAGTTAAAAACAAAACCAACACAACACAGTGTAAAGGAATTACGTTCGCTCGGTATCCAACCAGATGTGATTACATTAC
The DNA here is from genome assembly GCF_018919165.1 of Amphibacillus sp. MSJ-3. Lineage (GTDB taxonomy): Bacteria > Bacillota > Bacilli > Bacillales > Amphibacillaceae > Amphibacillus. The sequence goes on from NZ_JAHLQM010000017.1 coordinate 21,260, forward strand.
GTTCTGAAATGCCAGTTAGCAAGGAAATGAAGGAAAAAATCGCACTATTTTGTGATATTGAAGAGAAAAACGTTATCGAATCAACAGATGTTGAAACAATTTATCATATTCCTTTATCTTTACATTCACAAGGTCTTGACCAAATTACATGTGATCATTTAGGTTTAGATTGCCCTCAACCAGATATGAAAGAATGGGAACAATTAGCTGAAACAGTTAAGAATTTATCCAAAAAAACTACAATTGGTTTAGTAGGGAAATATATTGAATTACCAGATGCCTACATTTCTGTTGTAGAAGCCTTGAAACATGCAGGCTATCCACATGATGTAGATGTTGAGGTTAAATGGATTAATTCGGAAGAGATTACAGATGAAAATGCAAATGAATACCTATCTGATGTTGATGGGATTGTCGTTCCAGGTGGTTTTGGTGACCGAGGAATTGAAGGGAAGATTAGCGCAATTCGTTATGCCAGGGAAGAGAAGGTTCCATTCCTAGGAATTTGTTTAGGAATGCAACTTGCAGCCATTGAATTTGCTAGAAATGTTCTTCATTTACCTAACGCTCATTCAACTGAAATTGATCCAAACTCATCGGAACCAATTATTGATTTATTCGCAGATAAAAAAGATCTTGAACAAGTAGATGGCACATTCCGTTTAGGCCTTTATCCATGTCAATTAAAAGATGGTTCAAAGGTAAAAGAGGCATACGCTAATGAAGAGATCATTCATGAGCGCCATCGTCACCGTTATGAGTTCAATAATGATTATCGTGAAGCATTAGAAGCAAAAGGACTTGTTTTTTCAGGGATTGCCCCAGACGGCAAGCTAGTTGAAGTCATTGAGTTGGCAGATCACCCATGGTTTGTCGCGACTCAATTCCATCCTGAATTTAAGTCTCGTCCAACTAGACCACATCAATTGTTTTCAAGCTTTATTGGTGCAATTGTCCAATAAGATTAACAATATGAGCTAAGGATTATCTAAAAGTGAAAAATAATTTGTCATCATTTGTTCACTTATTATAAAGCTTAAAGTTTTCTGGTAAAGTAAAGCTATATTCTGTGGGTGCTATTCCCGCTGAACACTTTAGAAGTCAATGGACTTCAATAATCTAAGAAACTGAATTTAGCAATCAGGTCCAGTTAAGGGCGAAAAAGTATTTTACAAAAAAAGTGATGAATCCATCCCTAAAAATGGTTCATCACTTTTTATTTTTCGAAATAATATAAAGAATTGAAGGATAATCTTAATTTAAGTTAGAATATATTATAGACAGTGTCTAAATTTGTTAAAATTGTCTGTTCAATTAGAAGGATTAATGTCATAAAGTAGTTTGAATTGAGCGGGCAAGAAGTATGGAAATCACTGTTTTTAGCTATGAAAAAAATCAAGGAAAAGAGTAAATCTTCATTTGATGAGGAGTATGTGTCCAGTTAGGCAGGTTAAATGGATGGAAACCTTATCCAGTTAACTTAAAATATAATGCTGTATCGCATAGACGACACAGCTAGTCAATTTTGATAAATTCATTGTAAGGATATAAATTAAGAGCAAAAAATAACAAATCTATCGTTTTCGATTATGCATGAATACAACCTGAAAAAGTAAAACAACTTTTTAAATGGGGGATAAAAATGAATAAAAAAGTATTAATCGTTGATGATCAACGAGGAATTCGGTTTTTATTAGAAGAAATTATCCGAAGTGAAGGTTACCGAGTTAGGAGCTGCGAAAATGGTATTCAAGCATTTGCAGAAATTGAGCGAGGAGAACCTGATTTAATCATTGTCGATTATCAATTGCCAATTAAAAATGGTGCAGAAATAATAAAAGAGCTTGAAAGTAAAGGATATTTAATCCCCACAATTGTGATGAGTGGTTTAATAGAGGAAGTAAAAGAAGTAACAGCAGAACTTCAATCAGTAAAAGATTATTTTTCCAAACCATTTGACATCGTTAAAGCGAAGGAACAAATAAACTATTTATTACAAGGATAATAAGCCTTAATTTTACATTATATTACTTTTTATGTTTGTATTTATTAAATATTTTAGACATTTTAAAAATAAATTAATCGTAATCGCTTACAAATGATAAGTTATCTTGCACCTCTTCATCGAAATTGGTATGCTATTAACGTATCCAATCAAATAAAAAAATTGACTGGTTATATGAGTGTGTTCATTTTTGAACAAGCTTTATACTTATACTTAATTTTTTTATATCTTAAGGAGGAACTATTCATGGCATTAGTATCAATGACAAAAATGCTACAAGATGCAAAAGCAGGTGGTTATGCGGTTGGACAATTTAATATTAATAATTTAGAATATGTCCAAGCTATTTTACAAGCTGCTGAAGATGAAAAATCTCCAGCTATCCTCGGAGTTTCTGAAGGAGCAGCACGCTACATGGGTGGTTATGGTGTAGTTGTAGCAATGGTTAAAGCAGTTATCGAAGCACAAGGAACAACTGTACCAATTGCTATTCACTTAGACCATGGTTCAAGCTTTGATGAATGTGCGAAAGCAATTCAAGCTGGATTCACATCAGTTATGATTGATGCATCACACGATCCATTTGAGGAAAATGTTGCAACAACTTCTAAAGTAGTTGAACTTGCTCACTTACACGGCGTATCTGTAGAAGCTGAACTTGGAACTGTTGGTGGTCAAGAAGATGATGTTTCAGGCTCAATTATTTATGCAGATCCTAAAGAATGTAAAGAACTTGTAACACTTACTGGAATCGATACATTAGCTCCAGCACTTGGTTCTGTTCATGGTCCTTACAAAGGTGAACCAAACCTAGGTTTTAAAGAAATGGAAGAAATCGGTGCTGAAACTGGTTTACCATTAGTACTTCATGGTGGAACTGGTATTCCATTAAAAGATATTCAAAAAGCAATTTCTTTGGGAACAGCCAAAATTAATGTAAATACTGAAAATCAAATTCAACAAACAAAAGTGGTTCGTGAAGTATTAGCAGCAAATCCAGATATGATCGACCCACGTAAATACCTTGGACCATCTCGTGATGCCATTAAAGATACAGTCATTGGTAAAATGCGTGAATTTGGTTCTTCTAATAAAGCTTAATCAGGCTTTTTGATAATTAAGTTGAATTTTTATCGATGCTAAATGAACTTTTAGCTCGTTTGAAGTAAATGATTGAATATGGAGTTGTTGTAAAAGTGTATTACTTTTGTAGCAACTCCATTTTAAATTTAACGTCTATTCCGTTTGGATTCCACTATCTAAAAGCACTCATCTGCTACATATATTCTGAGTTAGATCAGATATAACACCTTTATAAAAAAGTCTAATGACTGAACTCATCTGGTAAAACCCTCATATTACTTATGTTTTATTTTTAGAGTAGATAGAAAGAGAATTTATTTGTATAATGATACTACGAACAAACAATAGTATTTGTTTGTTTAATAAAAAAGTTCGTAACCAATTGGATAGAGTAATCAAATTGGGATAAGAGAAGTTACAATTAAATAACGCATTAAAGCAAGAAGAACGTATAAACTATATTAAATGAGAATAGACGACAATCATTAAGAAGTGAGGAAATTAAAAATGCAAAAATTATTTGTCGAAGGTGGTACACGTTTAAAAGGAACTGTAAAAATAGGTGGAGCAAAAAATAGTGCTGTTGCTTTGTTACCGGCAACGATTTTAGCTGATTCAGAAGTGATCATAGAAGGACTACCGGATATTTCTGACGTAGCGATTTTGGGTGAATTACTTGAAGAGATTGGTGGTACAGTTGAACGTCGACAAAGTACTGTACATATTGATCCAACGAAAATGACATCCATGCCACTACCGAACGGAAAAGTAAAGAAACTAAGAGCATCTTATTATTTTATGGGGGCCATGCTTGGGCGTTTTAAACGTGCTGTTATTGGTTTACCCGGCGGATGTCATATTGGCCCACGTCCAATTGATCAACATATTAAAGGTTTTGAGGCATTGGGTGCAGAGGTGACAAATGAGCAGGGAGCTATTTATTTACGTGCTGAAGAGTTAACAGGAGCAAGAATCTATCTCGATGTTGTAAGTGTTGGCGCAACAATTAATATTATGCTAGCTGCTGTTAGAGCAAAAGGAAAAACAGTGATTGAGAATGCAGCGCGCGAACCGGAAATTATTGATGTAGCCACATTACTAACAAGTATGGGAGCGAACATTAAAGGGGCAGGTACTGATGTGATCCGAATAGAAGGGGTAGATAAACTGTCAGGATGTACACATACGATTATCCCTGATCGCATTGAAGCGGGAACCTATACGATTATGGCGGCTGCACAAGGGGACGATGTTTTAATTGATAACGTCATTCCACAGCATTTGGAACCTTTATTGGCTAAGCTTCGTGAAATGGGAGCTGACATTGAAGAAGGTGAGGAACATCTACGTGTGAGACGTTCAGATAAGACGACAGCTGTAGATATTAAAACACTTGTTCATCCAGGTTTTCCAACCGATTTACAACAACCATTTACTGCCTTATTAACACAATCAGAAGGAACATCCATTGTAACTGATACCATTTATACAGCGAGATTCAAACATATTGATGAGCTTAGACGAATGAATGCTGAAATTAAATTGGAAGGATCAAGTGCAATTATTTATGGACCGAGCAAGCTTCAAGGTGCTAAAGTACGTGCAACAGATTTACGTGCAGGTGCAGCTTTAATTATTGCAGGTCTGATGGCTGATGGGATTACAGAAATTACTGGAATAGAACATATCGAGCGTGGTTATGAGCAAATAACATCGAAATTAGCTCAGCTCGGTGCAAAGATATGGAAAGAAGAGATGACTGAGGAAGAAATAGCTCAAACCCAAAGTTAATTGATTGATGCGGACACAAGTAAGGAAATGTGCCCGCATCGATTTTTTTATATCAGGAGCAAATATACTAGAAGCCTCATAATTATTGAAAAATAATACTCAATTTTATATTAAATTCCACAAATAAGTTGAATTTTTTTCAAAAAAGGGGTACGATGAGATTACCTGCTACGTACTTCTGGAAAATACACTCATAAACGATCTTCCGACGAACTAAATCCCAATTTTCAAAAGTATAAAATAAATCAATAGAATAGGTGTGATGACTACGTGTCCGAAGTAACAATTTCACAATTAGAGGAATTAACCCTAAAAGATCTCTATGCCAAAGCGAGAGAATTTAAGGTGTCTTATTATGCAAAATTAACGAAGCGCGAACTTATTTTTTCTATTTTAAAGGCACAAGCTGAGAAGAGCGGCTATTTATTTATGGATGGTGTACTAGAAATTATTCCATCAGAAGGGTTTGGCTTCCTTAGACCAATTAATTATTCCCCTAGTGCTGAAGACATATATATTTCTGCTTCGCAAATTAGGCGTTTTGATTTAAGAAATGGGGACAAGGTATCTGGAAAAGTACGCCCACCTAAGGAAAACGAACGTTATTATGGCTTGCTTCATGTTGACGCAGTGAATAATGAAAACCCTGAATTAGCTAAAGAGCGAGTGCACTTCCCTGCCTTAACCCCACTTTATCCAAATCGAATGATGAAGCTTGAGGCTGAACCAACAAACATTTCAACGCGAATTATGGATATTGCGACACCGGTTGGTTTCGGTCAACGTGGTTTAATTGTTGCACCTCCAAAAGCAGGAAAAACAATGCTCTTAACTGAGATCGCCAACAGCATTACCAAAAATCATCCCGATGTAAAATTAATCATTTTATTAGTAGATGAACGGCCAGAAGAAGTAACCGATATTGAGCGTCACGTTCATCCAGACGTCGATGTTGTTAGCTCGACTTTTGATGAGGTTCCAGAGAATCATATTAAAGTATCGGAACTTGTCCTAGAAAGAGCAATGCGTTTAGTTGAACAAAAGAAAGATGTCGTTGTATTAATGGATAGTATTACCCGATTGGCAAGAGCTTATAACTTAGTGATCCCGCCAAGTGGAAGAACCTTATCCGGTGGGATTGATCCGGCAGCCTTTCACCGTCCGAAACGCTTCTTCGGTGCAGCTCGAAATATCGAGGAGGGCGGAAGCTTTACAATTCTTGCTACAGCCCTGATTGAAACAGGTTCTAGAATGGACGATGTTATTTATGAAGAATTTAAAGGAACTGGTAATATGGAGCTTCATCTTGATCGCCAACTCGCCCAACGCCGCATCTTCCCAGCTCTAGATCTCCAACGCTCAGGTACTCGAAAAGAAGAACTTCTAATGCCAAAAGATAAGTTAGATATCGTTTGGTCAATCAGAAAGGGTTTCCAGGATTCACCGGATTTTGTCGAGCGTTTCTTAAGGAAAATTCGGTCGACTAAAACAAATGATGAATTTTTCGAACAACTTAGCGAGGAAATCAAACGTAAAAAATAAGGCATGATCAGCTCTCGACCCACTAGATTTGGGTTGAGGGTTTTTTAATATTTTATGATATGGGTGATTCTTGAATGCTTAGCAGACTATTGTCTTTTGTTTGATGGACAAGCTATAATATAGAAAAAAATAGAAAGGAAGTTTGCTAATGAAATATCAGTCTGTACAGAAAACGAACCAACTACTTCAATACGAAGCATTAGTGCCCCGTCTTAAGAAAAGTCACCCACACTATCAAAAACTCAAGCAACAATTAGGGCAAGACCTATCAGGTTACCTAGGTGAAAAAAATGTACGTTACTACTTCGAATTTATCCAGGTGAAGAAAGGCTACCACATCACCGGACTCCGATTCAAAGGAAGCACCTTCTATACACAAATCGACCACTTGATTGCTACACTCACAGCTATATTCATCATTGAAGCGAAAAATCGGAAAGGCTATATATCACAAAATAAACATGGCCAATATTTACAGCAGTATAATCAAACAACAGTGGCATTTGACAATCCAAGAATCCAAGTAGAAATTCAAAAAAGGCAACTTAGCTACGTTCTAAAAAAACACGGTTTTCCAACAATACCAATCATCCCACTCGTTGCTTTTTCACATAACACCGTACAACTCGACCAATCAATCACATCACCAGATGTTATGATAGCCCAAGATATTCCGTTTTACATCAATGATTCTCTCTCAGCACAACATCAAGCCTCCTTCAATAATTACGAATTAAACCAATCCAATAAACTCCTAACAAAACTTCATGAACCCCTTCAAACGAATATCATTGAGGAATACCAGATTAATAAAGCTGACCTCATACCAGGAGTTATTTGCCCAACATGTAAAAAAACTTTTACCCAACGAAAATTTGCTACATGGACCTGCCCAATATGTCAAAAATCAGATCCACTAGCTCATATTCAAGCATTGAGAGAATACGCACTTTTATTTAAACCAACAATAAACAACTCTCAAGCCCGATGGTGGTTGAACATTACCAATAAAGATTTATCATATCGACTGATATCCCAATTCCCGCTTGTAAAACAAGTTGGAAAGAAAGCAATTCATTATGATCTATCCTCATTAATAGACAACCCAAAATAATGTGCCCTCAAGTTTTGTGAAATGCTCTCAAGTTTAGAGATTTGCTCTCAACTTTTGTGAAATGCTCTCAAGTTTGCAGAATTGCTCTCAACTTTTGCGAAATGCTCTCAAGTTTGGTGAATTGCTCTCAACTTTCACGAAATGCTCTCAAGTTTGGTGAATTGCTCTCAACTTTCGCAAAATGCTCTCAAGTTTGTAGAATTGCTCTCAACTTTCGCAAAATGCTCTCAAGTTTGTAGAATTGCTCTCAACTTTCGCAAAATGCTCCCAAGTTTGCAGAATTGCTCTCAACTTTTGCAAAATGCTCTCAAGTTTGTAGAATTACTCTCAACTTTCGCAAAATGCTCTCAAGTTTGTAGAATTGCTCTCAACTTTCGCAAAATGCTCTCAAGTTTGCAGAATTGCTCTCAACTTTTGCAAAATGCTCTCAAGTTTGGTGAAATGCTCTCAACTTTTGCAAAATGCTCTCAAGTTTGGTGAATTGCTCTCAAGTTTGTAGAAATGCTCTCAAGTTCGATGATTTGCTCTCAACTTTCTTGAAATGCTCTCAAGTTTGGTGAATTGCTCTCAACTTCAGCAAAATGCTCTCAACCCAAATCATTTATTCTCATGACTTAATAATTTTATGACAAGCTATTGCATTGCTTCTACTTAATTGTTATAATCTTTAAGTATGTAAAAGTGCAGTTTGGAGCAGTTTAACCCGCTGTTGTAAGCTAGCCAAAATTAACTCTGTTTCGCAAAGATTCAGGGCAAAAGGAGTTGGAAAGACATGAAAAAGGACATTCATCCACAATATCAAAAAGTTGTTTTTCTTGATACTAGTTCTGATTACAAATTCTTAAGTGGATCAACAAAGACTTCTGACGAAACGATTGAATGGGAAGATGGAAACACTTATCCATTAATCCGTGTTGAGATCAGTTCAGAGTCTCATCCATTCTACACTGGTAAACAAAAAGCTGATAAAGCTGGCGGACGTGTGGATCGCTTTAAGAAAAAATATAAACTTAACTAAGTGTGTATGACGAGTTAACTTTGTGACAGCCATTCCGAAATTTGGAGTGGCTGTCTTAACTAACATTAGAAGTTAAACAGGCGATAAATATTATATAAAGCCTGTTTTTTTAACGAAAAATAAATGTATGAATTTCACTGACCAAATAAAGTTAAACTTGAGTCAGTTGGGGGCCTACAGGATGTGGTGGGTTTAATCTGCCTTCTCTCATCCACCGCTAACTGGGACTGGGGCTGGGGCTGCGATTACTCGCCCCACCAAAGAGACTTGCGATTACTCGCCCCACCAAAGAGACTTGCTGTTACCCGTCCCATCGAAGTGATTTACGGTTACCCATCCCACCAAAAACATTTGTTAGTCCCACAAGGGGATGATCTAAAAACCCTTGAACTAATCAGACCCTTACTGTCAGTTGATCTTCCACTTGCAATGCTTACTTTCCTTCGAATGCTTGAGGTGGGGTCTTGCTGACAGTTGCACTGTGATAAAAAAGACCAATATAATAAAGGAGGGCGACTTCGTGCAGATAATGAAGCAAAATGGCTGGATTGAACTCATTTGTGGGAGTATGTTTTCAGGGAAATCTGAGGAATTAATCCGCCGAATTCGGCGTGCCCAATATGGAAACTTGAAAGTCTGTGTATTTAAGCCAGCAATTGATAATCGTTATTCAGAGGAGACAGTCGTTTCTCATAATGGGAATACGATTAAAGCACATCCAGTAACTGCTGTGTCAGAAATTATTGATAAGATTGATGCAGATTTAGATGTAATTGGTATTGATGAGGTTCAATTTTTTGATGAAGAAATAATTGATACAATCAGTCAATTAGCCGATCAAGGCTTTCGAGTGATTGTTGCTGGACTTGATACAAACTTTAGAGGCGAACCATTTGGTGTTGTACCGCAGCTAATGGCAATTAGTGAATCAGTGACAAAATTAAATGCTATCTGTCCAAGATGTGGTTCACCAGCAAGTCGAACACAACGTCTGATAAATGGGGAACCCGCTTCATATGATGAGCCGATCATTCTAGTGGGGGCTTCAGAATCTTATGAACCTCGCTGTCGCCATTGTCATCAAGTACCCAATCAACCGGAATCTAAATACAAGATAAAAAAAATCACCAAATAATAACAAGCAACTGATATTTGGCTGTCCATTTAAAATAGCTAGTCATCAGTTGCCTTTTTTTAAGTTTAAAAAATAGAGAAACCTTATTGACCAAACGACTTTGACGTGCTTATTCCTACTGTTATATAATTAATTGTAATGATTTGAATAAAAAAGAGGTGAATCTCATGCTTGATAAATTAGTTACATTAGAAGAACGTTATGAAAAGTTAAATGAACTTTTAAGCGATCCAGAAGTAATTAGCGATCCAAATAAACTGCGCGAATATTCAAAAGAACAATCTGATTTAACAGAAATTGTTCAAGTCTATCGTCAATATAAAGAGATCAGTAAACAACTAAACGAGGCACAGGAAATGCTTGAAGAAGAATCAGATCCAGAAATGAAGGAAATGGTTCAATTGGAGATAGAAGAGCTAGAACCACAAATTCCCGAACTTGAAGAAAGATTAAAAATTCTCCTACTACCAAAAGATCCAAATGATGATAAAAACGTTATTATGGAAATTCGCGGTGCTGCTGGTGGAGATGAAGCTGCACTATTTGCCGGTGATTTATTTCGAATGTATCATCGCTTTGCAGAAGCAGAGGGTTGGAAAATTGATGTCATGGAAGCTAACTCAACAGGCGTAGGTGGCTATAAAGAAATTATTTTTATGATTAATGGTCGAGGTGCATACTCAAAGTTAAAATATGAAAATGGTGCCCACCGCGTCCAACGTGTTCCTGAAACAGAGTCAGGTGGCCGAATTCATACTTCAACTGCAACAGTAGTCGCCTTACCAGAGGCAGAAGACGTAGAAGTTGATATCAATGAAAAAGATATTCGAGTTGATACATTTGCTTCAAGTGGCCCAGGTGGACAAAGCGTAAACACGACTATGTCAGCAGTCCGTCTAACACACGAGCCGACAGGAATTGTAGTTTCAATGCAAGATGAAAAATCACAAATTAAAAATAAAGAAAAAGCGATGAAGATCCTCCGTGCTCGAATTTATGATATGTATCAACAGGAAGCACAAGCTGAATATGATCAAAACCGTAAATCCGCTGTCGGTACAGGTGATCGCTCAGAAAGAATTAGAACCTATAATTTTCCCCAAAACCGAGTGACAGATCACCGAATTGGTTTGACCATTCAAAAGCTAGATCAAATTCTTGAAGGTAAACTTGAAGAAATTATTGATGCACTGATTATGGAAGAACAAGCGCATAAGATGGAACATATAGGTGATTAATATGGATAAAACGATTCAGGAAGTCCTCAATGGGGCTTCTCTTTTTTTAAAAAGATCCAATCGAGAACAAAAAGTAGCCGAGATCCTCTTGCTACATCATACTGGTTTTTCAAAAACAGAATTATTGATGAACCTTCGAACCCCCATTGATCAAGCAACATTAGCCAAATTTCAAGCAGACTTAAAAATACATGCGGAAACAGGGAAACCTGTTCAACATTTAACCGGTGTTGAGTATTTTTATGGCCGAGAATTTACTGTAAACAAAGATGTGCTTATTCCGCGCCCAGAAACAGAAGAACTTGTCCAACTGATTTTAAAGCGGACAAAAGATTTACCACGGCCTCTAAATATAATTGATATCGGGACAGGGAGTGGTGTGATCCCGATCACCCTTAAGTTAGAGGATCCAAGTTTAACTATAGAGGCAAGTGATATATCAGATCAAGCACTAACTATCGCCCGCTATAATGCAGAAAAATGGCAGGCTGACATTGAATTTCATCAAAGTGACTTTTTGCAAAAATGGCTTGGCTCTGATAAGCGTTTTGATTTGATCGTTTCAAATCCACCCTACATTGCCTGGGGAGAACAAGACCTACTATCAGATACTGTGAAAAACTTTGACCCGGAACTTGCGCTCTTTGCTGATAATGACGGATTAGCCGCATACCAACAGATTATCCAAGAAGCGAAATCATTGTTAGTAACAGGTGGATATCTTGCATTTGAAATAGGTTATCAACAAGGCTTGGCTGTCAGCGAACTTATTCAAACGGCTTTTCCACAATGTAGAGTCGAAATTATTAAAGATATTAACAAAAAAGATCGGATCGTTTTTGCAAAATGCTAGTTTAAAAGATTCCCTTCTTGGTGATACTGAATTTATCAAGAGTTCATGAGAGGGGAACTAGCAGTGATTCGATTAATCCAAATCATAGCCATGTTATTGTTAATGAGTCAATCGTCTGTTCCTGTTGAGCAAGAACATTATCAGGTGATTCCAGACGAGGCAATAAGATTACGTATTTTAGCTGAGAGTGACGATCAAGCTGATCAAGCAATTAAACACGCTGTCCGTGATGCGGTTAATCAAGAGATAAGTGAATGGGTAGCAGATCTAACAGATATTGAACAAGCAAGAACGCTAATTCAAAAGAACCTGCCTGAGATTGAAGCGATTGTTGCTCAAACTTTGGAAGAGCATGACCAGAAGTTAGAATATCAAGTTGAATATGATGAGCAGGTACAATTTCCTGCCAAACTATATGATCGATATGTATACCCAGCGGGGGAATATGAGGCCATTTTAATTACTTTAGGTGAAGGAAAAGGCTCAAACTGGTGGTGCGTTTTATTCCCACCTTTGTGTTTTCTAGACTTTTCCTCGGGAACAACGGTGACAGACGATAATCAAGATGAGGAATTAGAAAGTGAAGAAGAAACACCAAAGGTTTCCTTCTTTTTTCTCAGATGGTTTCGATAAATCTATCATAGCAAGTGTCTAGCTTTCATAGACTATATTAAAAATCTATGAGAGGAAGCGATGCGATTGTTGCTATCACAATTAAAGCTAGAAGAGGATCTATCAAACCTACCTTTTAATCATCTGATTAAAACTGACCAAACAGATAGTTCAACCTACTTAATCAAAGATAATCAAGAGATTATAGGTTTTATTAATTTAAAAAATGTCGGCCAAAATTTAATGAAGTTAGACAAATTCGTCATTTGTAAACCTGACCACTCTGAGCAAATAATTGAAGTCTTTTATCACATACTAGAGTTAGTTGAAAAAGAAGATGTTGACCATTTATTAATTGAAACAGATCAAGAGTCTTTAGTTGAATTATTAAATTGGCTAGGATTTAAACGATGGTCAGAAGCACATCATACCTATGGCTATCCTTATCCTTAATTCAAATGTTGCTTTTTTAGACAAACAATTATTATATGGAATGAATTGGATATAAAAACGAATCGACTGAAATCATTGATATATTCGCTTTTTTTGAATAAATACTTTTTCTTAATCCTTCAGCTTTTAAAAGAGGATATCCAATAATTTACTTGTGTAAATGAAAAAAAATCGCTAAAATAATCAAGAGACAAAATTAACCTGTTGATAAATTGTGGATAAACAAGTGATTAGCAAAATAAATAGCAGAGGAGGGATTAGCTAATGTCAAAACAAACGCAATTTTTAATTTGGGATGAGCAAGCTGTTGAACAATTAGCTAAACAGATTCAGGCAGGGGAAGTTGTCGCCTTTCCAACTGAAACTGTATATGGTCTAGGCGCTGATGCTTCTAATCCTGAAGCAGTCGCTAAAATTTTCGAAGCTAAAGGACGACCTTCAGATAATCCTTTAATTGTTCATGTTGCTGATAAAGATCAAATTAAACATTATGTAAAGGAAATTCCTAAGTACGCCAATCTATTGATTGAAGCTTTTATGCCGGGACCATTAACAATTATCTTGCCGAGCAATGGTAAAATAGCTAATAATGTGACTGCCGGTTTAGACTCTGTTGGCATTCGAATCCCTGATCATCCAGCTGCCCAAGAATTAATTCGTACCGCTAACTTACCAATTGCTGCTCCAAGTGCTAATCTATCAGGTAAACCTAGTCCAACTAGTGCAATTCATGTTTTTCAAGATTTAAATGGAAAAATTGCTGCTATTTTGGATGGTGGGACAACTGGAGTAGGTTTAGAATCAACTGTTGTTGATTGTACAGGTGAAGTACCACGGATAATGCGCCCTGGAGGTATAACAAAGGATGACATTGAGTTAGTCCTTGGCTATCCAATCGAGCAATCTATGATTGAAAATGATAAACCTAAATCACCTGGTATGAAATATAATCACTATCAACCAGATGTTCCTTTAATTTTAATTGATGGAAATGCAGAATTTTTTCAATCTAAAATTGATCAATACCAAGCCGAAGGTAAAGCTGTTGGGTTGCTTGTAAGTGAAGAACTAGCGAGCCACTTGTCAGCTGATCAAATACAAGTGTGTGGGACAATTACGAATTTATCAACAATTGCTGGTCAACTATATCAGACTTTAAGAACATTTAAGAAGACAGAAGTGGATCTGATTTTAGCAGAAGTCTTTCCTGAAGAAGGGATAGGACAAGCGATAATGAATCGATTAAAAAAAGCAGCCATTCATATTGAGAAAGCAGAAAATGACAGGTGAGTTAACCCTGTTATTTTTTTGTCTAATGAAGCATAGACTGAATTAGCTCGTCCATCAAAGGGGGATATTTATGCTAGATTCAGTCGTTACTCCTCTCATTCTTGCTTTTGTAGTAGCTCTCGATGCTTTTTCTGTTTGTTTAGGAATTGGCTTACAACCGCTACGCTTAAAAAAAATTGCTTCAATCGGTCTTTGGATCGGTTTTTTCCACATGCTTATGCCATTATTGGGCTTATTAGTCGGTACTTTGTTAGTTGGCTGGATTACCAATTTAACCGAATTAGCTAGTGGTATTCTTTTATTCGGTTTGGGTGCACATATGATTTTTCAAACTTTTTCTGAAGTGATCCGTTCAACGCCACCGAAGATGATCAACCTCACTTCAATTATTATGCTTGCCCTTTCCGTTAGTTTAGACAGCTTTCCAATCGGGATTAGTTTAGGTATGTCTGGATTTTTAACGATTATAACCATCCTCTTATTTGGTGGTATTTCAACCGCGATGTCATGGGTTAGTCTGTTAATTGGGAAAAAGGTGCAAGGCAATTTTGATCGTTCGCTCGATTGGATTGGCGGGACAATACTTTGTCTACTTGGTTTAATGACTATTTTTTAGCCCATCAGTCTGTCAGATAATTTGGTACAATTTTTCCCTTGTGTTATTATTTACGTAATAAAAAAACCACTCAAAGGGGAGGAAAAATGAAGGTACTATTTATCTGCACTGGCAATACATGCAGAAGTCCAATGGCAGAAGCAATACTTCAAGACAAATCAGATTACCAAGTTAAGTCAGCAGGCATTTTTGCACAACCAGGAACGCCAACAAATGAAAAAGCTATCGCTGCCCTAAAATCAAAGCATATCCACTTTAATGGAAGCTCACAACCGTTAACAAATACTTTAGTAGAATGGGCAGATTTAATTTTAACAATGACAAATCAACATAAATACACAGTTGTATCTCAATTTACTCAAGCCCATGGGAAGATATATACGTTAAAGGAATATGTTAGTGATGATATTGATGAGACTTGGCATGCCCTCAAACAAGCTCATTTAAACTTAGAAGAAAAGCGTAGCCGAGTGATTGAAAAACACGGAGGTAAATTAACAGAGCAAGAACAAGGTGATTTTTTTCAAGAAGAACTAGATGAAATCCATCGACTTGAGCGAAAGTTACCCAATCTTGATATCCCCGACCCATTTGGCCTAGATCAAGAAGCGTACCAAAAAACACTTACGGAAATTTCCCAAGCCATCGATGCTTTAATAAAAAAATTGACGGAATAATGCGAAATTAACTGTTCATTCAGTGGTAAAATAGATACAATAGAAGAAATGATAAATGATGAGGAGTGGATAGATTCATGAGAGTTGTAATTGCAGCAGATCATGGTGGCTATCAATTAGCAAAAGAAATCGAAGACTTTTTAGCAGACTTAGATGTTACAGTTGAGAATATCGGGAGTAATTGTGCAGATTCTGTTGATTATTCTGATTACGGTATTCCAGCTGCTGAAAAAGTTGCCAAAGGTGAGTATGATCGTGGGATTCTCATCTGTGGGACAGGCGTTGGGATGTCGATTTCTGCCAATAAGGTAAAAGGGATTCGTTGTGCACTCGTGCATGATGTGTATACAGCGCGTGTAACCCGTGAACATAATGATTCAAATATGTTGGCAATGGGTGCGCGAGTAATTGGTGTCGACCTAGCTAAGGAAATCGTAAAAACATGGATTAACAGTGACTTTGAAGGTGGCCGCCACGAACGACGAATTAATAAAATTCGTGATTATGAAGATAAATAAGCGGTGATTGATGCTCAATTAATTGTTGATTAATGATGGGTATACTTTTTTGGGATAAAGATGAAGAAAATCGCTAAGAAATTCTTCTTCATATAAATATTTAATTATAAAGGGATTGAGGGGGAACGATTTGGATGAAGCATTTACAAGAAAATGATTTAGAATTGTATCAAGCAATTGAGCAAGAACGTGGTAGACAACATGAAAAAATTGAATTGATCGCTTCAGAGAATTTTGTTTCAGAAGCGGTCATGGAGGCACAAGGATCCGTCCTAACGAATAAATACGCGGAAGGTTATCCGGAAAAGCGTTACTATGGAGGCTGTGAATATGTTGATATTGCAGAGAACCTCGCTCGTGATCGTGCTAAGGCACTTTTTGGTGCTGAACATGTCAACGTACAACCTCATTCAGGTGCACAGGCAAATATGGCTGTTTATTCCGCATTTCTCGAGCCTGGGGATACTGTGCTTGGAATGAATCTTTCACATGGTGGACACCTAACACATGGAAGTCCAGTTAACTTTAGTGGTAAACTCTATAATTTTGAAGAGTATGGTGTTGATAAAGAAACGGAAGTACTCGATTATGAAGCGGTACGTGAAAAAGCACTTGCCGTTAAACCGAAGATGATTGTTGCCGGTGCGAGTGCCTATCCGCGTCTCATTGACTTTGAGAAATTTCGTGAAATTGCTGATGAAGTTGGCGCTTATCTAATGGTTGATATGGCACATATTGCTGGCCTAGTAGCAACCGGTCAACATCCAGATCCAGTTCCTTATGCTGACTTTGTCACGACAACCACACATAAAACGCTACGCGGCCCACGTGGTGGAATGATTTTAACCAAAGAAAAATATGCAAAAGCGATTGATAAGACTGTTTTTCCAGGTATGCAAGGTGGTCCATTAATGCATGTTATTGCAGCAAAAGCAACCGCATTTAAGGAAGCCCTTGATCCTAGCTTTACAGACTATGCCAAACAAATTATAAAAAATGCCCAAGCATTTGCTAAATCACTACAAGATGAAGGCATTCGTCTCGTCTCAAATGGTACTGACAATCATTTACTTTTACTTGATGTCCGGGGACTTAACTTAACGGGTAAAGATGCTGAGAAAATCCTTGATGATGTTGGGATTACTACAAATAAGAATACAATCCCATTTGACCCAGAAAGTCCATTTATAACAAGTGGTGTCAGAGTAGGTACAGCAGCTGTTACAACCCGTGGGTTTAAAGAAGCAGAATTAAAAGAAGTGGGTTCAATTATCGCCTTTACTTTAAAAAATTACCAAGATAAAACTAAATTACAAGAAGCGAGAGCGCGTGTTAAAGCACTCACCGACCGCTTCCCAATCTACCAATAATCGAAAAGCCGAAGCAATAGGTATGCTTCGGCTTTTTCCTATGACACAATTAACCGTATGCAGCGAAAACTAGAAAAGCTAAAACAATTATTCTTTGTCTTCTCCTACTTGCGATAAGTCAATATATTTCTTAGCAGATTTACTGATTGTAAACGCATTCAGTGATCGTTGGATGGGGAAATGACTGATTCATTCACCTAAGACTTGGAGTGATGAAGAGAAATCAGTACAAGGAGTGGAGTTTACTGTGAATTGAGCAACAGAAAATGAACTAGTCACTTAATAATATTTTCAATGTTAATTCCAGAATATAATCTTCACTTTGACTATCAAAAGTAGCTGCATATATTTTTGAATTAGCTTCTTTTAGTGACCCTAACAGAGTGGAAGTTTTCTTTATTGATCTGCCCAGCAGCTGCATGAGTATTTAATTATAAACTAAAAAACAATAAAAAACGTTTATTCGCTTGAAAGCGACATAAATTTTCTGTACAATTTTAGAGATATATACTTTTATGAGGAGTGGTCGAACTTGGGTAATGTATTTGTACTGGATCATCCATTAATTCAACACAAAATAACACATATTCGAAAGACAGACACTGGAACTAAGGATTTCCGTGATTTAGTTGATGAGGTAGCCGGTTTAATGGCTTATGAAATTACACGCGACTTACCGTTAACTGAAGTAGAAATTGAAACCCCCGTAGCTAAAACAAAATCAAACGTTTTAAGCGGGAAAAAAATAGGGATCGTACCAATCCTACGAGCCGGATTAGGCATGGTTGACGGTGTTCTCCGCCATATTCCTGCAGCAAAGGTCGGCCATGTCGGCTTATACCGAGATCCTGAAACTCTAAAGCCAGTCGAGTATTATTTCAAAATGCCAAAAGATATCTCTGAACGTGATCTAATCGTCGTTGACCCAATGTTAGCAACAGGTGGATCAGCAGCCGATGCAATCCAGTCACTGAAAAAACGAGGTGCAAATAAAATTAAACTTATGTGCCTAATTGCGGCACCAGAAGGCGTCGACCATATTAAAAAAGAGCACCCTGATGTCGATATCTACTTAGCAAGTATCGACGAAAAGCTCGATGAAAAAGGCTACATCGTCCCAGGACTTGGCGATGCAGGTGACCGATTATTCGGAACAAAATAGATAATAAAAAAGCTTAGAAATAGAAATATTTCTAAGCTTTTTTAATTGAAATAATCCCTATGCTCGAAAATCCCGTTTTATGCTCGGAAGTTGAGGGTCTATGCTCGGAAATCCCGTTTTATGCTCGGAAGTTGATGCCCTATGCTCGAAAATTTCATTTTATGCTCGGAAGTTGAGGGTCTATGCTCGAAAATCGCGGTTTATGCTCGGAAGTTGGTTCTATGCTCGATAATTTCATTTTATGCTCGGAAACAGATGCTCTATGCTCGGAAATCTCATTTTATGCTCGGAAGTAGCTACTCTATGCTCGAAAATTTCATTATACTAAAAATCAATAAAAGCAGTTGTGAAAGATATTTATTATTTTAATAAATAAATATTAATTAATATATTGTCGTAATACGCAAAAAATGGTAATGTGAAAGAGTAATAAACAACCAAAATATAATTTAGTTGGGAAGGAAATGTTAAATGTAATTGATATTAAAAAAGTGCTTACTTTTTATTATCAATTATTCTATTTTCAAGTTTCTTAACGATTACTACGTTTGCATCAGACGCAGGATTAGATCAAGAAGAACAGCTTTTAGTAGAATTGGATAGTAAAGTTATTGGCAGAGCAGATTATACTACAGATGAGGAATTTGAAATGATTCTAAATCAATTATTAAATGACCCTAACGTAATGAGTGTAAATGCCATCGATACAAGAGATTCATTAGAATCTGAATTATTTGTTGATGAGGGACTTATACAGCCAATGAGATTATTACCTTATATAAAAAATGTAAAACATGTCGGAGACTATGTTCAAAATGTTACATTGGCAACAGTCTGGACAGATCCAGGTATTAAGGCGTCATTGACTAATTCATGGAGTAGAACAGCAACATTTAGCTCTAATACAGGCATAACAAGAAACAAAGTTAACCTGGGGCTTAATTTTACTGTTGGAAAATCATATACAATTTCTTATACAGGGTCGTACACCGCACCAAAAACATACAATGGAAAAAAAGTTAAGCAAGTGAAATTATACGCTAAACCAATAAGAGAAAAAAATACATTCGATGTGTACGAACCTACAAAATTTAGTTGGAATCTTTTTGCTGACCCTTATCAAAAAAACGGTACAGGCACTGCGTACAAACCAGTAGGGGTTTCTTACACTAAAACTTTTGTATATAAGTAAAGGATGGAGTTAAATTGTCTAATAAGGAAAAGTTCATTTTTTGTATAATCGGAATCGCTATAGTATCCTTTTTAACGCCAGTAATTGTTTCCTTTTTTATGAATTTTGAAGACGGCGTGATGTTAACAGCCGATTATTATATTAAATACATCTTGAATGTAATTAACATACACATTGGATTATTGTATTTGGCTGTATTATCTATAATTCTATTTATATATAGAGACAAATAGAAGTAGTTACCTTATTAAAAACTTTTTTATAAATCATAGTCACAACATTAATTTAATAAATGATAAATTCTATCAAAAAAGCAAGTACTTGCTGATTAAGTACTTGCTTTTTTGATGAAAAATACAATATTTTAGATATAACCATACGTTCTAAATGTTGATATTATTAGATATATTTATTATTTTTTTTACTGAAGAGCAGTATAATTTATACAAAACAATACATTTATGAAGAGTGTGAAAATATGAAAAAACGAGTTGAGAATGTTCAACCATTTTGATTATTTAACGATGTACAAATTTGTTCAATTGAGTATGGTGCAAGCCATACTCAATAACTTTAATACCTGAGCTTACGACTTATGTTCCTTTTGAATGTGATCCTTGAGGTGATATGAATCCCCTACAATATTTATTACTGTCGCATGATGAAGTATTCTATCCAAAATGGCGTTTGCTATTTTGGTATCTTGAAATATATCTCCTCACGATTTAAAGTTCGCATTCATTGTAAAAATGGTTCAGAATATACTGCTGAAATATGGGCTGGAGTTCCTGCTATTGGTTGGTCTACAGTAAAACAAGACTTTAAAGCTATAATCTCTGGCGGTAAAATAAAATCAAATCAATTAAAATGTTAGGTAGCAGCTACATGACAGGTGTTTCATGGGGACAATATAACCATAATCGTTCATGGGCAGATATTTATGGTAGTGGTAGGAAAGTTGACATATACATAAAAGGAAATATTAATTATACTTTTAATTTGATAACCTCAAATTATTCAGCAACATTTAAAGAATCATTAAAACCTAGTGGTACTAAGTTAGTTAGTCAATAAAAAAACAAGCCATCTATGATAGCTTGTTTTTTTTATTTTTCACAAAGAAAATAACTGCTAAAACAGCGGGGAAAATAAAAGCACCTAAATTTACACTTCTAGTATTAGCTATTACAGAGATGAGCCCTATCAATGCAATTACGAAGAATGTGATAAATAAATAAAAATATTTATTTGTCATTAAAAAGATCCCTCCTTTATTTCAATTAGTTCAACTTCAGAAATAGAATTACCATTTTCAAGTCAAGTCCCTTATCCTGTGTAAATACTATTTACGTGTTTTTAACCTTTTTGTTTGTTATTCAATTTATAATCAAAATTAGAAAGTGTTAAGTTTAATTCTATTAAATTTCAACCCACGATTTGACATGGAGAGCGAGCATGATAGCCTTTTTGGTAAAGCCAGTTTTTTAGAATACTGGCGGCCTGGCTATAGAATCATGCTTGTGCAGGGATCCATGTCAAATCATCTATGGTTTAATCTCAAAACTCTTCGTACAAGCGATTCAGCTTTCTAATTTTGCCTCTAACTACTCTTTGAAATAAATGTACTTTTTATTTCCTGGATCCATGGCATCCTCACAATCCATTAAAACAGCACCAATTAAGCGAAATGCAGATTGCTGATTTGGAAATATGCGTATCGTTTTTCTCTTTTTCTGACTTCGCCATTTAAGCGTTCTAATACGTTTGTCGTACGAATATGAACGTGTGCCTCAGTTGGTTCTGAGAAAAACTGAACAGTGTCTTCATAACTTTCGTCTAATGTTTCAAGTGCTTTTTGATACTTTTTCTCATCCGCATAACGATTCATAAATTCTTCCTTAACTTCTGTAGAGAAATTCCCACTTCTCGTTCCCGGTACATTCAACTCAACGCGTCCAATGTTTAAAACATAGTCTCTATGATAGTATCTATTACGGTAATCATGACGGTATTCAGAACGATCGTAAGCCTGATTTTCCATGTATTCATTTAAAACAAGCACCATGGCCGATTTAACAAAATCATTTAAATCGGATTGAACAAGTTCCTCTTTAAGTTTAGTGTAAAATTAATTGGAGTCATCATCAATTCCTACTGATAGTTTTTGTGGTTAAAAACATTATATCATGGAGTTGATGAGACTCTTTCTTTTTACACAATTATATGGACTTAGCCGCTTTATGCTCGAAAATCTCATTTTATGCTCGGAAGCCAATGTCTATGCTCGAAAATCCCATTTTATGCTCGGAAACAGATGCTCTATGCTCGAAAATCCCGTTTTATGCTCGGAAGCCGCTGCTCTATGCTCGAAAATCCCATTTTATGCTCGGAAGCTGGCTCTATGCTCGTAAATCCAATTTTATGCTCGAAAGCCGCTGCTCTATGCTTGGAAATCCCGTTTTATGCTCGGAAGTTGATGCTCTATGCTCGCAAATCCCATTCTATGCTCGAAAG
Organism: Amphibacillus sp. MSJ-3; assembly: GCF_018919165.1. Taxonomy (GTDB): domain Bacteria; phylum Bacillota; class Bacilli; order Bacillales; family Amphibacillaceae; genus Amphibacillus. Next base: position 43,443 of record NZ_JAHLQM010000017.1, read on the forward strand.
CCGATGGGCTATGCTCGTAAATCCCACTCTATGCTCGGAAGCCAATGCTCTATGCTCACCGTCCGCATTTCACTGTGCTTCTAATTCAATATTAGTCAATTAAGTTTGATAAATCATAGGTGGTGTGGTTTGTTTGATTTACTTGTCTTATGTTTTCGCTTTTTAAGAGTCGGTTAGCGATGTGGCGTGATGTGATGTTTAGATGTGATCTGGCTTCTTTGTTTGTAATTGTGGGTCCGTAAATCAGGGCGTAGTCGGTGAGTGCTTGAATATGGGCGTTTTTGTCTGAAAAGTGACATTGTGGACATAGCCAAGTTCCGGATTGTCGGGTCATATCAAATGATTGGCAATTCGAGCATTGAATACCGGTTTTTATTAATGATTTTTCAATTTGATATTTATCAATAATCGAAGTTTTCCTTGGACAGTGCATTTGCTTTAATGTCATTGCCAGATCATTTAATTGTTGTTGGGGATAGATCATCTTTTGATGTTGTTTATGGAAGTCGCGAAGTCGAGTAGCCAGTTGTTCACTTGTGATTCGAGTGGGACAAGGTTTGGACAAGTTGAGAATAACATTCCGGTTTGTAAAGGCAACTAATGTGTGAATAGGTAGGGAAGAATAACCGATTTGAGCAAGGACCTTATTAAGCTTTAGTCGTTGTTCATTAACTTGACGAATGGGATCTTGATAGGGCTTCTCTACGTTTTCCCATATTTGAATCATTTGATTCGCCTGATTAAAATAAATGATTCCACGGAGATTTTTGACCTCAATAATGACAGCATACCTAGGTGTTAAGTACAAACAATCGATTTGAAAATAATGATTTGCTATAGGAAGTCGGCAGTTAAAAATGATATTAGCTTCTTGGTCATCAACTAGATCCAAATAATATAACAATGATTTTTCACCTGAATAACCTGATCGTTCCTTCCATAATTGTTGCTCAAGTGTGTGATAATCTGGGGACTTAGATGAAAGTCTAGGAATGAGGGCTTCTAATTGCTTTAATACATGATCCTTACGGGGCGGTAAAATTAACAATAAATCAACTCCTTAATCAAAAATTCTTATAAGCATTATACCACATTAACCACCACTATTTTACAAAAAACCTAACTGACCATGAATAATCTCATATCCCCCAACACAAACTATCGATTAAAAAAGGAGCTGAAAACAATGAAGCGAATCTATACAGTCAGTCTTTTTATCCTCATTATGATAACTATACTTACTCCAATTACCAAAGCTCATGCGAACAACCAGACCTATCGCCTCTTGCTTGAATTACATACATCAGCTTCAGAATTTGAACAGGAAGTAATTCGTGATTTTCCTAATGTCACTGTCTTAGAACGCTTTGATACTTTATTAAATGGAATTGCACTTGAAGGAAAAATGACCCAACTCGAACGCATTACCGAACATGAGGACATTAAGCAGGCTTATCCGATTATGACATATTCCGTAACGCCAGAGAAGCTCAAATTAATCGAGACATCAGATCTACCCTTACAAAAAAATGACGGGCAATTAAGCTATACCGGAAAAGGCATTAAAATTGGAGTGATTGATACAGGAATCGATTATACCCACCCAGATCTTGAGAAAAACTATCGAGGAGGCTATGACTTAGTTGATTTTGACGATGATCCGATGGAAACAACCCCCGAGCAAGGCATGCCAACAATTCACGGTACCCATGTAGCAGGAATTATCGCAGCTAATGGCGCCCATCAAGGAATTGCGCCAGATGCAGAGATTTACGGTTACCGAGCACTGGGACCGGGAGGAAGTGGAACATCGATCCAAGTGATCGCTGCCTTAGAAAAAGCAGTCGAAGATGGAATGGATATTATTAATCTTTCATTAGGAAACAACGTCAATGGCCCAGACTACCCGACAAGTATCGCAGTTAACCGCGCCATCGAACATGGCATCTCAGTAGTTATCGCAAACGGAAATTCAGGCCCAGACGATTGGACAGTTGGCTCACCGGCAACCGCGACAGATGCCATATCCGTAGGAGCCTCAACACAAGCCTATCAAGAACCATTTCTCATCGAACCGATTAAAAATAAAACAATTCCACTAGATCCAATTACAAATGCAATGGAATGGAATCTAAATCGAGACTATCCTATTATATCAGGCGTCTTAGGCACCGAACCCCTACCAGATGCAACAGGGAAAATCGTACTTTTTCAACGAGGTGAAATCCCCTTTCAAGAAAAAATTACCCAGGCCAAGAAGGCGAATGCCCAAGCAGTGCTGATCTATAATGATAGCGATGCTCCAATTGAAGCAGGAATAGAATCCACAATAGACATCCCAGCTGCATTTATCAAGCGCGAGGATGGAGAATGGTTACTCGCACAACTTCAGCATCAACCCAAGCTGTGGTTGAGCACGTCCTATCAGCATCATGATAACGATGTAGCCTCTTTTAGTTCACGAGGCCCTGTTACGTCTAATTGGCAAATAAAACCGGAAATTATTGCGCCAGGTGTGGACATTATTAGCACCGTGCCAGAAGGTTATGCAAGTTTACAAGGGACAAGCATGGCTGCACCCTATGTTGCTGGTGCGCTTGCTGTCTTAAAACAAGCACATCCAGATTGGACACCTGGACAATTGAAGGCCGCCTTACTAACACAAACAGATTTTCTACCAAATCAGGAACCCATTGACCAAGGCATGGGACAAGTGAATGTACAAGCTGCTCTTGATACACCAATTATTATAGAAAATTCATTATTAAATTTAGGTTGGATGGAAGATAAAATTGAACATCGAACACATCGATTAAAGTTAACAAACATATCCGATCAGCCTGTAAAGATTCAATTCAAACGACCACTGATTGAAACAGGGATAAGATGGACATTACCTAAAACAAAGACGATCGCACCAAATCAAACAAGTGAACTTGATCTTTCATTAACAGTCAGGCCAGACCAGCTAACAGACGGTATCCATCAGAATTATTTGGAAATGACTATAGATGAACAAATTTTTCAATTACCTTATTTATTTGTTAATCAAACAGCATCATTTCCCAAAGTAGCCGGATTTGAAATGGAACCTAGCTTAAAAGAAGAACAAATATATCATCTTCGCCTTCAACTAGCAGAAGCAAGCGAACGCGTCACAATTGATCTATATGATCCGGTAACTTTCACCTATTTAGGCCAAGTTTTTAATCAAGAACAACTCGAAGCAGGTCTACTAGAAGTCGACCTAGATTTATCAAAAATTGAACTGAAAGATTTTTATTTGATCAATGTAAGTATTGAAAAAGACCAGCAAACAGACTATTTTCAACAAATATTAAAACCATAAAACAAGATAAAAACGTAAATATTAAAGCCACAGACCACGATCAAATCGCTTGGTACCAACTTTTGTTATAAAAAAATACGATTGAGTAGATAATCAGATCAAAAAGTAGTATAATGCGAATAGTGTGGAGGTACCAAGATGGAAGATTATCAAAAAGCCGTTCAACGTCAACGGAAATGGCATTTAAATGTTTTGTTGATCGTGATCAGTGGTACATTAGTTACACTAGGAAATCGAACATGGCTTGGTTTATTACTAGGAAGTATAGCAAGTTATGCGAATTTATTACTATTACAGCGACAAGTAGACCAAATTGGCCAAGTCGCAATAGGAGAAAAAAAGCATGCTATGGCTGGAACAATTTTTAGAATTGGTTCAGCTCTTCTTGTTGTTTATTTAGCAAAATTCATCCCGCTAGAAGTTAATTTCTATTCTCTAGTGATTGGCCTTGTACTCAAGGATATCATCATTATGCTTGATGCATTTGTTCAAATCATGAAGAATAGAGCAACGAATTAGTGTATGGATTTGTGCTTGCTTGTGAAAAATGAGCAAGAGATGTTGAATTAGCAACATGTTGCTTCCTGTAATCTTAAGCAATTACTTGATATCGATATTCAGGTAACCTTAAGACCCTCACTTCAAGCATTCAATTAAAACTAAGAATGCCAAGTGGAGATTGAAGTAGGTACCGCTAAATGATTATTTAGTTTATCGCATGGTAAGTCCTTGCTTAAGCTTGTCAGGGTTAGGATAAGCCAAAGTCCCTTTGTTCGAGAGTTATCAAAGAAAAGGGGTGAATAAAATGGAACATGGAGCTCCAATTGTCGAGGAGTTTCTAGGTATCCCATGGTTAAGTTTTAATGCTTCGAATGTCTTAATGGTTATTGTTTCTTGCGTAATTGTTTTTGTATTTGCTGTTTTGGCAACAAGAAACCTAAAGATGAAGCCAACGGGTCTGCAAAACTTCATGGAATGGCTCGTGGACTTTGTCAAGGGTATTATTAACGATCCAATGGATTGGCGTACAGGGAAATTATTTCTACCGTTTGCATTAACTTTAATTACCTTTATTTTTGTTAGTAATACACTAGGCGTTATGATGATTGGGATATATGGAGGAGATACATGGTGGAAATCTCCAACAGCAGATGCCGGCGTTGCCTTAACGCTAGCGGGATTTGTAATTATAATGACCAATTATTATGGAGCTAAATTACGGGGTAGTAAAAAATATGCAAAAAGTTTCGCACAACCAGTGGGGTTTATTTTACCGTTTAACTTGGTTGAAGAATTCACGAATACGATGACTCTTGGTTTCCGGCTTTTTGGAAATATATTCGCTGGAGAAATTTTGTTAGGTTTAATTGCCCAAATGGCACTTATGTCGGGAGCATTTGTCTTCATTGCTTCACTAGTGCCGATGATATTATGGCAAGGTTTTAGTTTATTTATCGGAGCCATTCAAGCCTTTATTTTTACAACACTTTCAATGGTGTATATGTCACACAAAGTAAATGAAGAATAACAGAAAATTTAGGAGGAGATAACATGGAAGCACTAGCAGCAGCTATTGCCGTAGGTATTTCAGCACTTGGCGCTAGTTTGGCCAACAGTATTATTGTAAAGACTACTATCGAAGGGATTTCTCGTCAGCCTGAATTACGTGGTCCACTCCAAACAGTTATGTTTATAGGTATTGCCCTAGTTGAGGCGATTCCAATCCTAGCTGTTGTTGTTGCCTTTATGATTTTGTAATTAAACCAAGGATTCTAATGGTGGTTTAACAGGAAGGAGTGGAGAAGGTGAATCCCTTTGTATTAGGTGTTGCGGTTGGCGGCCTATATGTAGGAGATATAATCGTTACACTACTAAGCTTTAGTATTTTATTATTTCTTTTAAAACGTTTTGCTTGGGGACCATTAATTAAAATAATGGAAGAACGTGAGCAACATGTTGCCACAGAACTTGATTCAGCTGAGGAAAGTAGAAAACGTGCTGAAAAATCAGTCAAAGAAGCTGATGAAAGATTAGAAAAAGCCCGAGCAGAAGCTAAAGAAATTGTAATAAATGCTAAACAATCAGCAACAGGCTTAGAAGAAGAAATTATCAGAGAAGCCCGTTCAGTAGCTAAAAAGATGAAGCAAGATGCGGAAGAAGAGGTGGAAATTGAGCGCAAAGAAGTCCTTCAAGAAATGCAAGAAGAAGTTGCGCAAATCGCCTTCCAAATAGCAATGGATATCATTCAAAAAGAAATGAGTCCAGAGGATCAAAAACGTCTGATAAAAGAACGTCTCAATAATATAGGAGACGATTGGTCATGAGAAACAGGTTACAAGCTCGTCGTTATGCCGAAGCCCTCTATGAAATTGCTAGGGAAAACGGACGGGAAGAAGCCATCGGTGAAGAATTAAAAATCATTCAAGAAGTTTTCACTGCGGATTCTGAATTAGTTACCTTTTTACAGAACCCAACAAATTGGTTAAAACGGGCTCAGATCATCGAATCAGTTTTTAAGAGTTTTTCAACAGAAGTAGTTAAAACCTTACTCATAATGGTAGAACATCATGCTGAAGAAAATGTTGAACTTATGGTTGATCATTACCAGGTTCTTTTCAATCAGGATCGGCAAATAGCGACTGGGGAAATCTTCACAGTTGAACCCTTAGCGCAAGAAGAATTAGCAGATATTGAAATCAGGTTTGCCGAAAAATTTGGTTGCCAAAACCTAAAATTAAACAATGTAACTGATCCAAACGTACTTGGCGGTTTTAAAATCATCGTGAACCAACAACTATATGATGCATCTGTTCAAGGACGTATTCAACATATGAAACGTGATTTTGTTCCAATGAATAAAAGATGATAGGGGGGGACAATGACATGGACATAAAAGCAGAAGAATTAAGTGCGCTAATAAAGAAGCAAATTAAATATTATCAAAATGATGATCAAGTTCATGATATTGGAACCGTGATTGAAACGGGTGATGGAATTGCCCAAATCTATGGTTTAAATCAAGCCATGTTGGGAGAACTTATCGAGTTTTCAGATGGAACGATGGGATTAGTTCAAAGCTTGAAAGAAGATCAAGTCGGTGCCATCATCTTAGGGTCGCAACTTTCTATAGTCGAAGGGGATGAAGTTCGACGTACAGGTAAGATTATGGAAGTCCCTGTCGGCGAAGAATTAATCGGTCGAGTCGTTAATCCACTTGGTCAACCGATTGATGGACGTGGCCCAATTAAAACTAACAAAACACGTCCAATTGAAGCACCTGCTCCCGGTGTAATGGATAGAAGATCAATTTATGAACCACTTCAAACAGGAATAAAGGCGATTGATGCACTTGTTCCAATTGGTCGTGGCCAACGGGAATTAATTATTGGTGACCGTCAAACAGGGAAAACAACCGTTGCGGTCGACACAATTTTGAATCAAAAAGATCAAGATATGATTTGTATTTACGTCGCCATTGGTCAAAAGGATTCAACGATTAGATCAACTGTTGAAACATTTCGTAACTATGGCGCATCCGATTATACAATCGTTGTTAATGCTGGAGCCTCATCTCCTTCACCAATGCAATATCTAGCTCCGTATGCCGGAGTTGCTATGGGCGAAGAGTTCATGTATAACGGCAAGCATGTCTTAGTAATCTATGATGACCTATCTAAGCAAGCGGCGGCTTACCGTGAACTTTCTCTATTATTAAAACGCCCACCAGGACGGGAGGCTTTCCCAGGGGATGTATTTTATTTACATTCTCGTCTATTAGAGAGAGCAGCTAAATTAAATGATGAACTTGGTGGCGGATCATTAACAGCTTTACCTTTTGTTGAAACACAAGCAGGTGATATTTCTGCCTACATCCCAACAAACGTTATTTCGATCACTGATGGGCAAATTTTCCTACAGTCAGATCTATTTTATGCTGGGGTGCGACCTGCAATTAACCCAGGATTGTCAGTATCACGTGTTGGTGGGTCAGCACAAACTAAAGCAATGAAGAAAGTAGCAGGAACGTTACGACTAGATTTAGCTTCTTATCGCGAACTAGAGTCCTTTGCACAATTCGGATCAGATCTAGATCGCGCAACACTTACGAAATTAAATCGTGGTGAACGGACGATTGAAGTTTTAAAACAAGGCTTGCATCGCCCGATTCCAATGGAGAAACAAGTAATGATCATTTACGCATTAATCAATGGCTTCTTAGACGAGATCCCTGTTGAAGATATTATGCGTTTTGAAGCTGAGTTTTTCAATTACTTGGATGGTGCTTATTCAGAGTTACTCGCACAGATTAGTGAAACAAAAGATTTGGCTGAACCTGAAAAAATGGAAGAAGCGATTAAATCATTCTCAAAACAGTTTATTGTTTCTGCCTAAGAGAAGAGATATGATCTAAGCATTTTACGGAAAGAGAAAGCAAATAATCGTCATTCAGTAGATTTTTCTCGTGTGCGGATTGAATAGGAGCTGAATAATACGGATTCTTTATTAGTAAGCTTCCCAGATTAGTAAATATTCGATCTTTCCTAAAAGTTTATCGTAGATCTTTTACAACAGATAAGACATAGTAGGGTCGACAATAAGAACACTATGAAGAATTGACATTAGAAAAGTAGGATATGATTTCGATTCAGCGTTCGGTTTAAGGCATTATGCCTGAGTCGACCTACCTGTCAAGGCAGGATAAAATTGAACAACCTCAAAAAGGAGGATGAATGATGAGTCGTTCATTGAGAGACATACAACAACAAATTCAATCGACTGAAAAAACGAAGCAAATTACTAATGCGATGCACATGGTTGCTTCTTCTAAATTAGGAAAATCGGAAACAGCAAACGATGCTTTTATTCAATATGCTGAAAAGATTGACCAAATTGTTCATCATATCGTTGACAGTTATGATGATCACAAGCACCCGATTTTAATCCCGCGCAAAGTAAAGAAAACTGCGTATTTCGTCATTACTTCCGATCGGGGTTTAGCGGGTCCTTTCAATAGCCATGTGTTACGTCGTTTAGAAGAACTAATTGTCGAGCGCCATCAATCAAAGGAAGAGTACACCATTATTGTAATTGGGAAAATAGGGCGAGATTATTTTAAAAATCGTCAAATGCCTGTTTTACGAGCGGTAACAGATTTACCAGATCGCCCATATTTTAGTGACCTAGAAGACTTAACTTTTGAAACGGTTCAACATTTTATTGATGGGGAATTCGATCAATTAGAGCTAATTTATAATTATTTTGTCACTGCAATGAGTCAAGAAGTAAAGGTAAAGAAAGTCTTACCCTTAATTACTGAAGAAGAAGTGGCAGATATTCAAAAACCAAAGCACAGTGAGTTTATTTTTGAACCTAATGAAGAACAAATTTTGAATGCATTATTACCACAGTATGCAGAAAGTTTAATTTATGATGCATTTCTTGAAAGTAAAGCGAGCGAAAATGCATCGCGGATGAATGCAATGAGAAGTGCAACAGACAATGCCGATGAAATGATATCCGATTTGAGATTACAATATAATCGAGCTCGTCAGGCAAAAATAACCCAAGAACTAACTGAGATTATTAGTGGATCAAGTGCAAGTGAAGCTTAGGAAACGATCAACCATTGAGTAGTTAGAATTTGGTGAATTTGAAATAGGAGTACGAGGATACACATTAATCGGTATAGGAGGAATTTTCGATGAAGAAAGGATATGTCACACAAGTTGTCGGTCCTGTCATCGATGTCAAATTTAAGATCGATGAATTACCGAAGATCAACGATGCTCTAATGGTGACAACAGAAGATAATGAGATCACTCTTGAAGTTGTGTTACACTTAGGGGATCATAAAGTTAGAACAATTGCGATGTCCGCAACCGAAGGAATAAAACGGGGAGATGAAGTTACCAATACAGGTTCCCCGATCAAAGTCCCAGTTGGTGAAGCAACGCTTGGACGTATATTTAACGTGCTTGGCCAAGAAATTGATGGTCGACCACCAGTTGCAGAAGAAACAAAACGGTTACCAATTCACCGCCCAGCACCAGATTTCCGTAAACTATCAACAGAAACAGAGATCCTGGAGACAGGTATTAAAGTTGTTGATTTATTAGCTCCTTATATTAAAGGTGGAAAAATTGGTTTGTTTGGAGGAGCGGGTGTTGGTAAAACTGTTTTAATTCAGGAATTGATCAATAATATTGCCTCTGAACATGGGGGAATCTCGGTATTCGCCGGCGTAGGTGAACGTACACGGGAAGGTAACGATCTTTATTTTGAAATGGAAGAATCAGGTGTAATTAAGAAAACAGCGATGGTGTTTGGTCAAATGAATGAGCCGCCAGGAGCTAGAATGCGCGTTGCTCTGACTGGATTAACAATGGCCGAATATTTCCGTGATAAAGAACGACAAGATGTTTTATTATTTATCGATAATATCTTTCGTTTTACACAAGCAGGTTCTGAGGTTTCAGCATTATTAGGCCGTATGCCTTCAGCTGTTGGATATCAGCCAACTCTAGCATCAGAAATGGGACGTCTACAAGAACGAATTACATCGACAACTCAAGGTTCAGTTACATCTATACAGGCAATTTATGTGCCAGCGGATGACTATACAGACCCGGCACCAGCAACAACCTTTACCCATTTGGATGCGACAACAAGCCTTGACCGACGTTTATCTGAACAAGGTATTTATCCAGCTGTTGACCCATTGAACTCAAGTTCACGGGCACTTGATCCAAACGTCGTCGGCGAAGAACATTATAAAGTTGCTCGAGATGTTCAACAAGTTTTACAACGCTATCGAGAGCTACAGGATATTATCGCTATTTTAGGTATGGATGAATTATCAGACCAAGATAAAGTAACTGTAGCACGTGCACGTCGGATTCAGTTTTTCTTATCGCAAAACTTCCATGTTGCTGAGCAATTCACAGGGCAACCTGGTTCTTATGTACCCGTAAAAGAAACAATTCGTGGCTTTAAAGAAATTCTAGAGGGTAAATATGATGATTTACCAGAAGATGCTTTCCGCTTAGTGGGTACGATTGATGAAGTCGTTGAGAAAGCGATGAAAATGGCTGATTAGATTGGCGCTAGTAAGGAGGAAGGGTTAAATGACCAAAAAACTTACAGTAGAAGTCGTTACACCTGATGGTTTAATCGTTAAAGACGAATGTGATATGGTCGTTGTGCACTCGTTACAAGGCGAGTTAGGTATTCTACCAGGCCACGCATCTTTAATAGCACCATTAATCATTAGTTCTGCTCGATTAAAAAAGGATAAAGAATCAATGAGGGTGGCTATCGGTGGTGGTTTTGTAGAAGTTGATCAAGATCATGTTACCCTACTTGCTCAATCTGCAGAGACACCAGCTGCAATTGATGTTCAGCGCGCACAAAAGGCTAAAGAACGTGCTCAACGCCGAATTAAGCAAAAAAGAGATCAAATTGATTTTCAACGTGCCGAATTAGCATTAAAACGAGCAATCAATCGTTTAAATGTTGCGAGTGGACGCGATTAAGATAAAAATACTTTAACAAAGCTTTTAGCTATGTTAAAGTTTTTTTATAAATAAAATTTATTTCCAACAAGTGGTTGTATTCAATACATATGATCTGTTTCCGTAAAGCAGCCATAAACACAGTCAACTAATTTACTAAAGTAGGATAAGGTGAATTTTCACTCGGGTTGGGTTTTTCCAAGCTTTCACCGAGTATCATATGAACAGATCAAGCTTCTGTTGGCTGGCCATCCTTTACTGATCATCCGATGTTTTTCCTTGGATGATTGAAGTATCACTTTATCAGGAAATTCTACATCAAACGATAATATTTCCCGGGAAATCACAAAAATTCGTATTGTCAAAAGTTTCTTAGTAAACCTTGATTTTTGGTTGATTTCATGCCATTAAACATTAAAAAACTTGCCACCCCCTTAGATTTAGGGTATTAGTGAGGTAACCACACACACAAA
>NZ_JAHLQM010000018.1 GCF_018919165.1 Amphibacillus sp. MSJ-3
CGAAGTCTACATGACCGTTATGAATTTTTGCGTTATAAATCTTAATTGAACCGCCGTATACGGAACCGTACGTACGGTGGTGTGAGAGGACGGAGGCTAACCGCCTCCTCCTACTCGATTATTAATTAAGATTTAAACCTCGTCCCAATCTATCCTCTACAAAAATAAAAACACTTATATTATCTTTTGACTTCTATCCATTAGTTCCTCACTATCTTATTAAAATCAGCTTGTTAAGATTTTATCCTTTTGATAGATAGCTACAGTCTCGGATCCATTCCCGGTCTAATCAAATGATGAAAAGCCCTTAACCGTCATTTATTATGGAAAGATTAAATCGTTTATTTATGTCTAAAATCCTAAAAGTAAAATGGTCATTGTAAGCATATGGAATATGTAGTAATTATTCACTATATATTCTTGTGAATATTAAGGGGAATATCTAGTGAAAACCTTTATTTATGCAGGTTAATGATGTTATCTTATCTGATAAAATCATGATAATTCTAAATACCTATAATAAGTAATAGAATGAATCAAAATTACTTATTTTCAATAAAAATATTTTTTTGGATATTATTTATGTATAATATCTATATATAGGTATTTTATATAATAAATTAGGAAAGGGATTGATTGTATGTCAGGTATGATTCGAGTTACACCAGAAGAATTGGTTAATATGTCTAATCGTTATAGCAATGAAAGTAGTCAAGTAGGTGAACAAATTACTCGATTGGATAATATGATACAAGAATTAGAATCCATATGGGAAGGACAGGCTAGTAGAGCTTTCAGTGAACAGTATGAAACGCTTAGACCTTCTTTTACGGAAATGCAACAGCTGTTAGAAGACATTTCAATCCAATTGAACAGCTCTGCTAGAGCATTAGAGGAAGCAGATCAACAAGTTGCTAGTCAAATTCGTGGGTAAAAAGAAAAGGAGACTGTGAGGGAGTGCTTATCGATGATACGGTTACTCGTTCCAGTTGCGCTGTGCTATATCAAGGGTTAGGGGCTAATTGAAATCATTTAGCCCCAGATTTAGCCCCACCTAATGCATTGTTAAAGATATCGAGTGCCTTCTCTTCCATTTCATCGAACGAGTGAACATAAACTTTATAGACCATTTCAACGGTGTTACCTAGCTTGTCCGCAACAGTTTTAGCGGGAACTCCGTTATTGATTAAAATAGTTGCGTGAGTATGTCGCAAACCGTGAGGAGTTATTCTTTTCAAATTGATACCTTGTTTTTTTAAATCATCATACATAAGATTAAAAAACTTGTATGTGAATCTATCTCCAATTGGTTCCCCAGATTGAATTGAAATAATGACATAATCGTTTTCATGTAATTTCTTCCCGTTTTTTAGTTTTATTTCTTTACACCACGTTCGATAACTTCTTAACCTATTTAGTAATATATCATCAACCTTAATAACTCTATAACTATTTCTTGTTTTCGGTAATCTTACTCCATACTCATCGCGGGTTCTTTTAATAGATATTGTTTTTTTATTGAAATCAATATCATCCCATTTAAGCCCGAGAGATTCACCTTTACGCATACCCGTATATGCTAATATCCATATGAATATAGATCTATTAGGACTAAACTTGTCAGCGGTGACTAGTAAAATGTTGAGTTCATCGGGCGTTAAAAAGTTTTTTAACTTCTCGTCTTTTTTTATTTTAATGTTTTTGAAACGGTTACGTGGTATCCTCTCATCATTGACCGCAGCGTTAATTCCAATACTAAAGATTCGATGGTACATGTACACTGACCCGGGACTATACTTTTCTAATAGCGGGTTGATAAATTCTCGAATATATGTTGACCTATCAAGTTTTGCTATCTTGCGTTTACCGATTAAAGGTTTAATTTGATTTTCGACGATCTCTTTTCTTCTAGCAACTGTCTTTACTCCCCAATTACTTTTATAAGCGTCAAACCAGATATCAAACCACTGCGATACGGTCATTTGATCATGCTCTACTTTTTTTACATTACCATCCAGCAGATCAGCTTTGAGCTTCAACAGAGCCTTTAACGCTTGCTTTTCAGACTTAAAACCACTCTTTTTCTTCTCTCTTCTCTTTCCAAGAGTGTCATAGTACTTATGGCGATACATCCACCGCTTTTCGCCACTTTTCAAAAAATAATAATAAATCTCGTCATCAATCTTTGTTTTGTTTAATTTCAATTTAGTTCATCCTTTTCTTACGTGGGTAGACGTTTTAAGGATGTTTATTTTTATCACCACCTTTCAGTTAATGGAACGTTTGTTCTTTATTTATGTAAAAATTTTTAATGAGAAGCTGTTTGGGGATTCTATAAGTCGCTACAGCTTCATTAATCGTAATTGGTTGATCTCTTTCTTGATGTGATAAGAGTTCAATAGCAAATAGATTCGCTTCCTTCTCAATTCTACTTGTTGGGTAATGCGTTTTTGATTTGAGAAAAGCAGTGTTGATCTCTGGGTGTAAAATAGCATGTCCAAGTTCATGGGCACATGTGGAAAGTTGTTCTTCATAGGATAATGATTCATTAATATGAATAATTGTCGTTCGATTGAACCTACTAAAGTAACCTAGCGAATCACCTAAAAATTCATACACAACTTCAATGCCCAAACATTTCGATATTTCAAAAGGATTGCTTGTGTCGTGCTTTTTAATTAATTGAATAACCCTCTTTTTTATTGTCACAGAATCATTCCTAACGATATTTTTTAGGTGTGAATTTCTTTTTAGCTAGGCGCTTATGCATTCTCAATGCGTTTTTCAATGAGTCAATCATGATTTCTCTATTTTCCTCATCTAATTCATCTAGTGTGTTACCATCAAACGCTGCAAAACCTGAATCACTTACGTTATTGATCATATCCTCTAATTGTTTTTCAATATCACACTCATCTTTTTCAGTTAAATCATAGTAACGTTTTTTATCGGTGCGTCCTAATAGGTAGTCTGTAGAGACGTCGAAAAAGTCGGCGACTTTTAGAAGATTAGTCCCTTTTGGAATATTTTTCTTCCAAGAATACAGTGAATTTCTACCTATATCGAGCCTTTCTTCTAAAGTATTCACAGAAATTCCTTGTTCATCACAAAGTATTTTTAATCGATCAAAAGCAGTCATATCAATAATGCTCCTTGTTTTTGTACCGAGATTTTAAAACTAGTTTTAAATATTTTTATAAAAAGCGTTGACTTTTAAAACTAGATTTAATATACTCTAGGTAAGCTAATTAATTAGCGAAAAAGACAATAAAAAATACGACCTATCAAAATACAGTTTTTTCGTTGGGGAACGGATAACTACAGTATTTACAGGCTTTTAAAGTCTTATTTAGCTATGGTTATATATTAAATCTAGTTTTAATATTTGTCAACGACTTTCGCTAATTTTTTAGCTTATAAATTAAATCACTCACATCCAAGCATCAGTAATCGATTGAGCGGAGTACGCCAAGACCTACTAATTACAGTAGAGAGCGACAGTCACATAGACCAACGCCATGACATCGAATATTGGTTCTTGGGTGTGAGTTGGGAGAAGGAGGTGAGGATAATGCTACATCACTATATTACTAAGTATGAAGAGAATGGACTTAGATACGTTGAAGCATGGCTTCAATTAAACTTCTTCAATAAAAGTTGGTGCTTTTCTAGAAAGAAAATTAAGTTATAGAAGCCATTGCGAAAATAATGGCTTCTACAGAAAAAGTCTACATCTTTTTCCACTTACGTCCTTTTTCTTGAGTAGGTGGTAATCGATCGCCTGGATCGATGTTAACAATTCTCGGTTTTGGTACATTGCCGCCACGTGGTCCAACTTCTTGATACTTACCTGGGGGCCGGTTATCAGAACCAGGTTTTATTAGATCAGCCATAAGAATCCTCCTTTCTACATTAGGTTAAGACTATAAATCTATTATACCACAATATATAGTGGTTTCAATCATTGTTAAGGAGGTTTAATCTATATGTTGATTTTGAGGGAAATTAGAGAATCAAAAAAAATATCTCGCTATCGACTATCCAAAATGGCAGGGATAAGAGAATCTACTTTACAAAATATCGAGAACAGTAATGACCCTAACCCTACTTTTAAGGTAATGTGCAAAATCGCAGATGCATTAGAAATTACATTAGACGAATTGAGAAAGGATTGATAGTATGCCAGATTTAACAATTATTAATCACAACGGTCAACTTGTAACAGACAGCAGAGAGGTAGCTCAGATGATCGACAAAGAGCACAAACACCTATTAAGGGATATAAGAAATTATTTGGAGGTTCTAGGTAAGTCCAATTTTGGACTGAGTAATTTTTTTATTGAAAGCTACTACAACGATTCGCAAGGGAAAACAAGACCACACTTCTATTTAACTAGAAAAGGATGCGACATGGTAGCCAATAAAATGACTGGCGAAAAAGGTGTTTTATTTACGGCTTATTATGTTACTAAATTTGAGGAAATGGAACAACAACTTGATACTTCACAACTCAGTCCAGAATTACAAATGTTCAATGGTCTATTTCAATCATTAGCTAAACAAGAATTAGCAACCAAGCAACTAGAAAACAAAGTAGACGGTATTCGTGAGGTCGTTGCTTTAAACACAATCGACTGGCGCAAGGATGCACGACACCTAATCAATAAGATAGCTCAATCACGTGGAGGCTATGGAGCATATAAAGATGTAACGGTTGAAATCTATCAAGAAGTCGAACGTAGAGGAAAGTTTGATCTTACTAGACGTTTAACGAATAAAAAGCAACGCATGGCACTAAATGGCGATAGTAAATCAAAAATAGATCGAATAAACAAGGTTGACGTCATTGCAGATGATAAACGTTTAGTTGAGATTTATATCGCTGTCGTTAAAGATTTTGCAATAAAACACGGTGTTGATCTTGGCGATCAGCAAACAGTTATTTGAGAAAGGAGTAGAACAACATGTCAGAAGATTTGAGTCTTAAAGTTAGAAATGAGCTTTATAGAAGAGGTAGAACCCAAACTTGGTTGGCGAACGAGTTGGGTATTTCTAGACCATATTTGTCAGATATTTTATCAGGGAAGCGCGATGGGGATAGAGCACAGGAACATGTTGAACGTATTCGAAAAATATTAGTGATTTGAGGTGATTAAATGATACCCGCTCAAGTCAATGTTGAAATTGATCAGAAACAAGTTAAACAAATTATTGAACAAGAATTACAGAAACAAATCCATCAAAATTTATTATTTGTTGATATCAATAAGTTGTCAGAGATCACATGCATGTCCATTCGGTACTTAGAAGATGAAATTTTATGTGATCCAAGAGTAAGGATTCATGAGCGCAGAAAGAGTCGCAAGCGTTGGTGGCTTTATGAGCCAACCATAAAGGCAATTGTTGATATTACAGATGAATGGTAATAAAAATAAAAAATACGTGGGTAGACGTGTTTTAAAAGGAGCGAACCCAAATGAAAACAATGACAATCGGCGAAATGAACACTTATGCCGGACGATTTATCGCCATCACAAAAATAAAAGACCAGGATCTTAAAGATCGCAGGTTGGCTCATTTAATGAGTGACTTAGAGTGTGTTTATGACATCCCACTTTTAGCAAGTAACGTTGAAGACAGTGGAGTGGATCCTATCGCTCTTAGTTTTTACAAAATGGTGTCGGCAGAAAGGAGTTTTTGAGGGTGGGTGATAAAGAACGGTTGGAACGGATAGAGGATATAGACCAAGAAATAGGAAATGGATTTGCAGTAGAAGATTTAGATTTAAACACTATGACGGTTGTTAACAGAGAAGATTTTGAATGGCTTAATGCACAAGCTAAACGAGTTGAGGAATTGGAAAGATATGTTGAAGCAAGTACTCATATTCAAAGGCAACTAAGAAAGGAAAACAAGCGTTACAAATACGCTTTGGAAAAAATATATGATAATTGGATCACTTCAACCAGTGCGATTTCAGGGGGAGTAATAGCTTTTAACGCCAAAGAAATAGCATATCAAGCGTTGAGAGGATGTGAATCAGATGAATAAAGAGCAGAGAGATAAGTTTTACGAGGAATTAAACAAACTTATACTTTACAACGAATTGGAATTAGAATCAGCATCTAAAATAACTGAAGAAACGATAGAAGAAAACAAGAAACTTAAAGAACGTGTTGAGGAACTGAAAGATAAGATAGTATCTTTTGAGGTTTGGTACACGCTACTCGAACAACAAAACAAACGCTACAAACAGGCACTTGAGTTTTATGCAGATTTAAGGAATTGGAGAAAAACAGACACAGAAAGAATAAATCACTCGCCGTCAAGAATTATAGCAGACACAGGAGACAAAGCACGTGAAGCCTTGAATTGAAAGGAGCTGAACCAAATGAAAATCAAAGCTAAAGATTGGTTGTTGTTACCTGGTAGCTTAAAGCGTGCATTGTTAAGACAAGCCATGAACTCGAAAGGTGGAATTTGAGATGGAACTGATCAGACACATTTATTTAATCTTTTTAATCATCAGCATGATCTGCATGGCGATCAATATCTGTATTGCTCTTGTGATTGGGGGTACTTCAGATGATCAATCTTAAACATTATTTAAGCACTGACCATAATAGAGTGGTCCGATTAAATGACTATTTTGAATATTATTCTGCTTTAGCTAACTTCGAATTGTCAAAAGGTAACTACGACAACGCTGAGAAGTATATGCGCTATGCTACTAATTTTATTAGTGAGCTGAAAAAACTACATGACCAAAAGGTAACTTGTGATGAAGCTAGTGAGTTGCTGAAGCAGATCAAGCAACGGGAGTTATCTGACCTAGGCGAAATGATTCGGAGAAATTATTTTTGAAAGGGGGTGAAGAGATGTCCGAATGTATTATCGCAAGACCTATAAATGGAATAACCATTAATGGCTTAGAGTACATCCTTGATGATTTTGGGGAAGTTAAAAGATTCAACAATGAAGATGAAGCCGTTCAATTTTTAAAGCAAAATGACTTATCGGAAAAGGAAATTGAGAGCCTAAAATTTATTGAAGTTTATTGAAGTTTATTGAAAGGGGGTGAATTAAATGGAACATCCAGCAGTTTATCGCACTAGACAAACTGGCTATCCAGGGAAAGAGCCTAACATTTATGGAACAGATGCAAGAGGTAATGAAGTTTATGTTGGCGATGAGATCTACATTTACGATGAAGAGTTTTGGTTAGCAGACGAACTATCACAAGATGCAATTGAGGTGCTAGAGCATTTTGGGGCTAAAAGAATAAAAGCTTGTTATGGGCTTTGAAATTGAAGGAAGGTGATTCGTTTTGAAGGAAGGTGATTCGTTTGGGAGAAATTGAAGAAATGAAAGATTACGCAATAAAAGCCCTAACATACACACTTGAGGAGGTGCGGAAAGATATAAAACTAACAATCCGATTGTCGGAAGACAAGACAGCAATTCACCATTTGCATACAACTATAAAAAACATAGAGAGCATTCTAGATGCAGTATACGCAAAAGAAAAACCCACTGACGGCAATCAGTGAGCTTTGAAAAAACATTTACAGGTTTAGTATATCACAAATTGGAAGGAGTTTTTATCGTGAATATAAATATCAAAATTGATGCAGAGGGGCTTGAAGGAGCAATTCTTAAATTAACTAAAGCTTTATCTGGGGGCGCACCTTTAACTGCCTCCGAAATATCGCCAGCTGAAGATGGGCCTAAAGAAGTTGAGCCAAAGGAAGACCAACCTAAGAAGGTGGACAAGCCGAAGAAAGAGGGCAAGCCGACAGTCACTCTTGAAGTCGTTCGTACTAAGTTGGCTGAATTGGCTCAAGCGGGTAAGCAAGCGGAAGTTAAGGAGCTGATCACATCATTTGAAGCTAAAAAGTTATCAGATATTAAAGTGGAAGATTATGCGGAGTTGCTTAAAAAAGCGGGTGAAATTTAATGGCTGAAATTAATCATGCGGAAAGGGCTCATGCCACTTTATCGGCTTCAGGTGCCCATAGGTGGATGGCTTGCACACCTTCCGCCATGTTGGAAAAAGACTTGCCTGATACGACAAGCGAGTTTGCCAAAGAGGGTACCACCGCCCACGAATTAAGCGAGATTTACCTTAGTCATGAAATAGGTGAGATCAACAAGAGTACACGTACGAGACGGATCAATAGGTTTAAAAAAGAAAATGCCTACTACTCTCAAGAGATGATTGATTACGTTGAGAAGTATGTAGATATCGTTGTAGAGAAGATCAATGAGGCAAAAGCTAGATCAGATGATGCGGTTATCCTGCTTGAACAACGCTTAGATTTTAGTGAATGGGTGCCTAGGGGTTATGGGACTGGGGACGTTGTTATCATCTCAGATGGGCACTTAGAAGTTGTTGACCTCAAGTATGGTAAGGGCGTTGAAGTTTCAGCAGTTGAGAACGAACAGCTCAGACTATACGGGCTTGGGGCTTTTAATCAATTTGACATGCTCTATGACATTGAGACGGTCTCCATGACGATTGTCCAACCTAGACTAGACAACCTATCCACAGAAACGCTAGAAGCGGAGACACTAGTTGAATGGGCTAAAACAGAGGTTAAGCCTAAGGCAGATTTAGCCTGGAGTGGCGAAGGTGAGTTTGTCGCAGGTGACCACTGCAGATTTTGCAAGCTAAAAGCGACATGCCGAGCTAGGGCAGAGGAAAATCTCAAGATGGCTCAGTATGAATTCGATAAACCCGCTGAGTTGAGTTTAGACGAGATCGGGCAGATTCTATTTAAGGCTGGTGAACTCCAAAAGTGGGCAAAGGATATTGAAAAGTATGCCTTTGATCAAGCCGAGAAGCACGGCAAGAAGGTTCCAGGTTGGAAGCTGGTAGAGGGTCGCTCTAACCGTAAGTACGCAGATGAGGCAAAGGTTTTAAGTACGTTAAAGGTAGATTATGAGTTAGATAGTATCGCCCCAAGAAAGATTCTAGGCATTACGGCTATGGAAAAGGCAATCGGCAAGAAAGTTTTTGCTGAAAAACTAAGTGATTTAGTGATTAAGCCGGCAGGCAAGCCAACGCTTGTCCCGGAAGGTGATAAACGTCCAGAGTTAAATTCAACAGCTTCAGCACAAGCTGATTTTAAATAAAAAACTTAATTTTAAAGGGGAAATGAAAAATGTCAAACACTAACAAAAATCAAGCAACTAAAGTCGTTACAGGGGAAGTTCGTTTCAGCTATTTACACGTATTCGAGCCACATGCTATTGAAGAGGGCCAGCAAGAGAAATACTCAGTCTCACTGCTAATCCCTAAAAAGGATAAAGCGACTTTAAATAAAATTAAGAAGGCGATTGAAGCAGCAAAAGAGGCAGGCAAGTCTACTAAATTCGGCGGTAAGATTCCAGCCAATCTAAAAATGCCTTTACGTGATGGAGATGTCGATCGGCCGGATCAAGAGGAGTATGCAGGACATTATTTTATCAACGCTAATTCGACTAATAAACCGGGAATCGTTGACGCGAACGTCGATCCAATTTTGGATTCAACCGAATTGTATAGTGGTTGCTACGGTCGAGCTTCAGTTAACTTTTATGCTTACAGCGTTTCAGGAAATAAGGGGATTGCTTGCGGCTTAAACAACATCCAAAAGCTTCGAGATGGGGACACTTTAGGCGGTCGCTCAAGAGCTGAAGATGACTTTGATGCGGTAGAAGTAGAAGGCGAAGATGAAGGTATGGATGATTTTCTGAACTAAACCTTTAGTTAGGCCTTGAGGGGGTGTCGTTTGCGTCTACCCCCTTCAATTTTAATAAATCAATAGGGGTGATAACAATTGATACTTTAGCGATTGATATTGAGACGTATTCAAGCTACAACTTGCTAGATACGGGGGTTTACCGTTATGCGGAGGCACCGGACTTTGAAATTCTACTCTTTGCTTACAGCTTTAATGATGATCCAGTAGAGGTAATTGATCTAACTTGGGACGATCTTCCCGATCGAGTATTAAAAGCCTTGACTGACAAGAACACGCTCAAAACAGCTTTTAATGCCCAGTTTGAGTTCGTCTGTATCAACAAACATTTTAATTTAGATATGGATATCCGTCAGTGGCAGTGTACCATGGTGCACGCTTTGACTTTAGGCCTGCCTG
This sequence comes from Amphibacillus sp. MSJ-3, assembly GCF_018919165.1. Taxonomy (GTDB): domain Bacteria; phylum Bacillota; class Bacilli; order Bacillales; family Amphibacillaceae; genus Amphibacillus. The sequence goes on from NZ_JAHLQM010000018.1 coordinate 10,143, forward strand.
GTAGCTTAGCCAATGTAGCAAAGGCCTTGGGCATTGAGGAACGAAAGGACACAGCCGGAACGGCTTTAATCAATTATTTTTCTAAGCCTTGTAGACCTACGAAAGCGAATGGCAAACGGACGAGAAATCTACCCGAACATGATCCCGAAAAATGGGCGAATTACATTAAGTATAATCGTCAAGACGTAGTTGTTGAGAAGGCAATTAAAAATAAATTATCTCGTTTCCCAATCAGTGAAAGAGAACAGACTCTTTGGGAACTGGATCAGCGCATCAATGGGGGTGGGGTTAAAACGGATCTGCAAATGGTCTTAAATGCAATAAAAATTGATGAGACGGATTCAGATCGTTTGTTGGTTGAAGCAAAAAAGCTAACAGGGCTCGACAACCCTAATAGTACAGCTCAGTTGAAAAAATGGGTTGAAGATCAAGGCGAATCCATGCCGAATGTTCAGAAAGCTACGGTTGAAAAATTAGCAAATGAAACAGAAAACGAAGCGGTGAAACGTGCGCTTGAGATTAGACAGCAGCTCTCGAAAACGAGTGTTAAAAAATACTATGCCTTACAGGCAACCCGTTGTGATGATGGCCGAGTTCGTGGATTAATGCAACACTACGGGGCTAACAGGACAGGCAGATGGGCGGGTAGGCTGGTTCAAGTTCAGAACTTACCCGGCATCAGTATGGGAGCCTCTGACCTTGATAGCGCGAGGTCACTAGTGGTTAAGGATGAAGGTGAGATGTTTGGTTTACTTTATCCTGTAGCGGACACGCTCAGTCAATTAATTCGGACGGCTTTAGTTGCAGAAGAGGGCAGTCGCTTTATTGTTTCAGACTTTAGCGCTATTGAAGCAAGAGTCATCGCTTGGTTAGCTAACGAGAAATGGCGGATTGATGTATTTAAAGGTCATGGGAAGATTTATGAAGCTTCGGCTTCACAGATGTTTAACGTGCCCATTGAAAATGTAACGAGGGAAAATGGTCTGCGGGCTAAGGGTAAGGTTGCCGAGCTTGCTCTAGGCTATCAGGGATCACTAGGGGCTTTAAAGCAGATGGGCGGTGAAGCAATGGGCTTGAGTGAGGAAGAGATGGAAGAAATCGTTCAATCTTGGCGATTAGCAAGCCCAAATATTGTTCAATTCTGGTATGACGTGGGTAACGCTGCATTAAAAGCTGTCAAGGACAAAGCAGTCATTAAATTGCAGTATGGGCTTCAATTCTCATACGAATCCGGCTTTTTATTTATTAGATTACCCAGCGGGAGACGGTTAGCTTATGTCAGACCAAGAATTAAAGAAAACAAGTTTGGTAGAGACGCTATATTTTTTGATGGGGCAAGAAGTGAAGAAAGTACCTACGGGGGTAAATTAGTAGAGAACATTGTTCAAGCAACAGCTAGGGACTTATTAGCTGATAATCTCTTAAAGCTAGATGGTATGGGCTATAAAACAGTGTTCCATGTGCATGATGAGGTGGTTTGTGAGATGCCTTATGGGCAGGGAAGTTTAGAAGAAGTCGAACAGCTCATGTCAGAACCGATCGAATGGGCTCCGGGCTTACCCTTATCAGCAGATGGTTTTGAAACAGAATACTATAAAAAAGATTAGGAGAGATTAACATGTCAGAGATTACAAGAAAAGATATTTGCGCTTTAATTAACTATTTCAATGGATATGGAAGTCCCTTTGATGACTTAATTATGAAGTTAGCTTCAAAGTATTTAAGAAAAGGTTGGAATTATTTTAAATATGATAAACCAAAGAACGGCCAGGAAGTACTAGTTTACTGGTATGAGGAAGATTACGAAACCGAACAAATTCACATCCTAACTTATTTTGAAAAAGGTACAGTCATAGAGGACCCTGCTGTTGAGGTTGTTCTTACTGGGAAAGGCACTAAAGTAATTGCAGATAGTGACGGCTTTTACATTTACGAAAACAGTAAATGGAGAAAACATGCAGATTTAATAACTCACTGGCAACCTCTACCAGAAGATCCGATTTTACCAGAGTATGAAGGCTGAATACTATAAAAAAGATTAGCTGAATCCAAACGTGGATTCAGTGGAAAGGGCTGATAGAAGATGAGTGAACTACCTGAAAGGGTAACCTGTCCAGATTGTAAAGGGGACGGGCTTGATAGATACCTTGATTATATTGACTATATGACACCTTGCCCGACTTGTGGGGGCAGGGGGACAATTAAGGGGGATGTTGTAGACAATGGATGATTTGACAATGGTGATTCAGCAGTGGGCTTTTGATAGAAGGCTAGATACGGCTGATCCAAGTAAGCAGACGATTAAACTCGGGGAAGAGTTTGGCGAGTTATGCGAGGGTATGGTCAAAGATAATATCGATCAAGTCGTTGATTCGATAGGCGATATGTACGTCGTGCTCACGATTCTATCAATGCAGTTAGGTTTAGAGATTGAAGATTGTGTTCGGTTAGCCTACGAGGAAATTGCTGATCGTAAAGGAAGAATGGTCAACGGGGTTTTTGTTAAGGAGGGGGACTTATGAGGCCATCTGAAAAGTATGGGGTTTTTATGCGACATGCTAAAAAGTTAACGAACAGTCGAGTAGTTAAGGATCACCATAGAAGAGATGTACTAGAGGGTGTCAAGCATTTTGATGATGGGCGTTTAGCCGTAACGGACGGGCACCGACTCTACCATCTTAAGGATGTTGATCACGGCAAAGGGGATAATTTAATCACTCCAAGCGGTCGACTGATTAAAAAGAAGGGTTATCCGGATGTTATGCGATTAATGCCCGACAGTACACCTGATCAAGAAATGTACTTAGCAGTCAAGGAGCTGTTTATTGGGGCTGATGGCTCAGCGCTAGCAGGTAAAGTGGCGGGAGTTACGCCGTCCATGACCTTTAAAGGCAATCACCTGAGTTTTGTATCAGATCAAATAACGTTTAAGCATGAGCTATCCAAGACTTTTGAGGGTGATGAATTCTATTCCAATGCGCAGTATTGGGTAGATGCTCTAAATTTATTCAAGGCTTTAGGCTATGACCAGGTGTGTCTAAAGACCTTTGGGCGTGTCAGACCTTTTCTACTGGGAAGTCTAGACCGAAAGCTAGAGGTTATCATACTACCGATTAGGAGGCTTTAACATGGAACCTAGAATTGTAGGAAATTTTACAGAGGGCAAGGAAATGATGAAAAAGAAAAGGGAAGAGCTTAGGAAGGAACTAAATCAGGCAGAAAAAAAGGGTGTAGTGAAAGCTAAATCTTTAAAAAGGCTAATAGCCATCTACTCCGTTTCTGCAACGCTTCCAGCTGAGATAGATGGGATCATAGTCAACGGATTAGCTTTAACCCGTTTTATTAAAAAGTTAAAAGGTTTTCGCTATGAAATCATTGTTGAAGGTGATTGTTTAACCGTAAATTACGGAAAAACCCGCAGGGAGTGGACGGGTAAACTTGTTTTATATGATATGTCTTCTTACTTCGAGGGGTATCCTGATATACCAAAGTTGGTGATGGATCGTGTCTGATCGAGTAAACCATCCATCGCATTACAACCAAGGCAAATACGAAACGATAGACGTTATTTTAGATACGGTACAGCATATTCCAGGACGAGAGGGCTTCCTGGTCGGAAATATCATTAAATATCTAAATCGTTGGCCTTTTAAAAACGGTAGGGAAGATTTAGAAAAAGCTAAACGGTACTTAGGTTTACTCATTGACCTGATTGACGAAGAGGACTGAGGTGGTCAGCTTGAATGCAACACAGAGTAGTAAACAACTAAAAATTGAATATGACGGGTCACTGACAATTGCCACGGGTCGAAATCGGAAAGAGATGCAGTGGAAGAACAGGGAGATGCTTTGGTCAGACTTGGCCAAGCGTCTCTCAAACACCACGCGAACGGGTGAGACCCAAGAGGAATATCGGAAGAGCGCTAAGGGCGTACAGGTTGATATTAAGGACGTTGGGGGCTTTGTGGGTGGAACTTTAAAAGGCGGACGTCGGAAAGCGGATGCCGTTGTGTGGCGCCAGTTAATTACCTTAGACGCTGACTTTATCAAGGGTGATTTCTGGACAAGCGTTGAGTTGATGTATGACTTTGCTTGTTTGGCTTACTCAACCCACTCCCATAGCTCAAATAATCAGCGCATACGCTTAGTTATTCCACTCACAAGACCGATTACCCCAGATGAGTATCAAGCGGTCAGCAGAAGACTTGCTGCAGATGTCGGGATAGATTTCTTTGACGATACCACCTATCAAGCGCACCGTTTAATGTATTGGCCAAGTACATCGCAGGATGCGGAATTTTTCTTTAAACTCCAAGATGAGCCTTGGCTTAACCCTGATGATGTGCTTGACCGTTATCCTGATTGGACGGATCCGTCGTATTGGCCAGAGTCCAGTCGAGTACACCAGTCAAGGCAAAAGATGGCTGACAGACAGGGAGACCCATTTGAAAAGCCGGGGCTTATAGGGGCTTTCTGTAGAGCATATTCGATTCCTGAGGCAATTGAGGCCTTCTTAGGTGACATCTACAAGCAAGAAGATGATGGTAGGTACAGCTACATCAAGGGCTCAACTAGTGGCGGATTGGTGTTATACGAGGGTGGCAAGTTTGCCTATTCCCACCACGGAACGGATCCGGTTGGTGGTCAGCTGGTCAACAGTTTTGACTTAGTGAGGATCCACAAGTTTGGTGTGCGTGATGAAGATGCAAAAGAAGGTACGCCTATTGTGCGCATGCCGTCATACTCGATGATGACAGACTTTTCTGGTCGAGATGAAAAGGTGAAACACAAGTTAGGTTTAGAGCGATTAGAACAGGCTAGTCAAGAGTTTGATGTCGTTGAAGTAGCAACAGAAGATAACAACGAATGGCTTAAAAAGTTAGAACGGCATCCTAAGACGGGAGCCATTTTATCCACGAGACATAATGCTCTATTGGTGTTAGAAAATGATGGTAATCTAAAGAATAAGCTTGCTTATGATGAGTTTTCCCACCGGCCAGTGATGTTGGGCGATCTGCCTTGGGAGAATGCCGAAAAGGGCGGGTTATGGAGTGATGATGATGAGTCAGCTCTATTCTATTATCTTGAATCGGTTTATGACATCGACAGCCCTGGAAAGGTGAGGGATGCCTTAGGTGTGTTGATGAAGCGCCATAGAGTACATCCAGTCAAAGACTATTTAAAAGAATTAGAGTGGGATGGTGAAAAACGTTTAGAGACTGTTCTGATAGACTATCTAGGCGTTAGCGATACGAAGTTCGATCGAACGGTTACGCGAAAGGCATTGACCGCAGCAGTCGCAAGAATCTTCCGTCCAGGGGTTAAATTTGATTACATGCTTACCATTACAGGACCACAAGGAGCGGGTAAGAGTTTACTGCTTGATAAATTGGGTGGCGACTGGTTTTCAGACAGTTTGACAACGGTTCAAGGAAAAGAAGCGTATGAACAATTGCAAGGTGTATGGCTGATTGAAATGTCTGAGCTATCAGCAACAAGAAAAGCAGATAATGAAGCAATTAAACAGTTTTTATCGAAACGAGAAGATATATTCAGAGTCGCATATGACAGACAAATATCCGTATTTCCAAGGCAGTGTATTTTCATCGGAACCACGAACGATCATGATTTCTTGAGGGATAGAACAGGAAACAGACGATTTTGGCCTGTTGTGGTTGATGAGTCAAGAAGGAATGAAGGCATGATAAAGGATTTAAGCAAGGAGACTGTCGACCAAATATGGGCGGAAGCCGTCGCAAATTACAAGCGGGGCGAAAAACTCTATTTGGAAGAGGAAGATATGCAACAGGAGGCATTTAGACGTCAGGAACTCCATAGGGAAGAAAACCCAACGTTTGGGTTGGTGCAGAAGTTCCTAGAAATGAAATTACCGGCTGACTGGGACGATCGGGATTTATCCCAGAGACGAATGTTTTTGGATAGCGATTTTGGACAAGTTGAGGGCACAGTTCAGCGTGATCGAGTGTGTGCTTTGGAAATATGGGTTGAAGTCTTAGGGGGCGATCCAAAGAATTTTAGACCCGTTGATGCAAGAAACATAAATGATATTTTACGAGAAATGCCGGGTTGGATTCAGCACAGATCGACTTTAAGATTCGGAAAACTCTATGGGCAACAAAGGGCTTTTGTCAGGGACGAAAATATGTGAAAAGGTGACAACAAGAGCCAATAAAGTCTGTTGTCACTAATATTTTCCAGTGACAACAATGACAACGCATGACAACAAAGAAAAGCAAGTTCTGTTGTCACCTCAAACCCTTATACATCATGGTTTTACTATCTACTGACAACAATGACAACAGAAATAATAGAAGAAAGATAAAAAGAGATATATAGATAATATATATATAAAAATATCTATATACGTATATACGCATATATAGGGAAATTCTGTTGTCGTTGTTGTCACCTAAAATTAATTCTTTGAAGGTGAGTTTGTGAAAGAACAAAAAATTGAGAAGTACCTAAAAGATAAAATTGAACATTTAGGTGGGCATGCTTTGAAATTTAATTCAGGGGTAAGGGGCGTACCTGATCGAATTGTTTTACTTCCAGGAGGCAAGGTTATTTTTGTCGAGCTGAAGGCACCGGGTAAAAAACCCAGACCCTTACAAGAAAAAAGGCTAAGGGATTTAAATGAACTAGGCTTTCACGCAATCGTGATCGATTCAAAAAGTAAAGTCGATGATTTTATAAATGAGGTGAGGTAGTGACTGATTTTATCCCACACGATTATCAAGATTATTCGATTAAAAAAATAATAGAAAACCCAGCGGCTGGATTGTTCCTGGATATGGGTATGGGGAAAACGGTATCTACTTTAACAGCAGTAGCGGATCTCATGTATGACTACTTTGAGGTTAATAGAGTTTTAGTGATTGCACCATTACGGGTAGCCAAATATACATGGACGGACGAAATCGAGAAGTGGGAGCACTTGAACCACTTGAGGACATCCCAAATCCTAGGAACTAAAAAACAGCGACTTGCAGCACTTGATAAACAAGCTGACATCTATCTGATCAATCGTGAGAATGTTGTTTGGCTAGTGGACCATTTAAAAAGTGATTGGCCATTTGACATGGTAGTGATTGACGAGCTATCCAGCTTTAAATCAACAAAAGCTAAACGTTTCAGAGCTTTAAGGAAAGTTAGGCCTTTAATTAAACGTATTGTAGGGCTTACGGGTACACCAGCACCTAATGGGCTGATCGACTTATGGCCACAACTCTACTTACTTGATCAGGGCGAACGATTAGGAACGACAATCACAGGCTTTCGCAATCGGTATTTTGTCCCTGGAGCTGGAGACCCAAGCAAGCATGTCGTCTATGAATGGGTACCAAAGCCAGAAGCGGAAGAAAATATTTATAAAAAAATTGGTGATATTTGTGTCAGTATGAAATCTGTCGATCATTTAAAAATACCTGAAAGAGTTGATCACGTTGTTGAAGTCAACTTAGGCCCAAGGACTAGGCGCAAGTACGAACAGCTAGAGAAAGATTTCCTTTTGTCGTTTGAAGATAGCGATGTTGTGGCTGATACTGCAGCAGTTTTATCAAATAAGCTTTTGCAATTGTCAAATGGGGCTATTTATGACGAGAATAAAGACGTCCAACATATCCATGACGAGAAACTAGATGCCCTGGAAGAATTAATCGAACAGGCGAATGGCAAGCCAGTTCTTGTCTTTTATAATTTCAAGCATGACCTGGCCAGAATACAGGCACGATTTAAAGAAGCCGTTAAGCTTGAAACAGATGCAGATTTCAAAGCATGGAATAAAGGTGAGATTCCAATTCTTTTAACACATCCTGCTTCAGCTGGTCATGGATTGAATATGCAAGATGGTGGAAATACAATTATCTGGTTCGGCTTAAATTGGAGTCTCGAACTCTACCAACAAGCCAATGCCCGACTGCATCGACAAGGGCAGAAGAACATTGTTAACATCTATCACTTAATCGTGACCGATTCAATTGACGAAAAAGTGATGAAGGCGATTAAAAATAAAACTGTTACTCAAGATAATCTAATGCAAGCCGTTAAAGCAAGACTTGATCGATATAAGGGGGTTGAAGCTTAATGCAGAAAAAGAATGAGGATGGCTACTCAATCAACCGAATACTTATGGTTATAAACATGTATCACATCAACATGAAAAACATAAAAGAGCTAGAACAAGGGCTTAATCCAAGCGTTGGAGTCGCCCAGTATGGCATCGAAGCGACATTACCGAAAGGCAATGCTATTTCTAAGGTTGTGGAGAATGAGGCCATTAGACAAGTTGACAGTAGCCGTTATTGGGCTGAGACGATAACCGATATGAAATACATCCAGGATCGCTGGCACCGGATCACAGACGAGAAGGAGGCTATGATTTTAAATCTAAGATTGAATGGTATTTCGATTGCTGAAATCAGCCACATTATGAGTATGGATCGCACGAATGTCTATAGAAATTTAAGAAAAATAGCAAAAAAAATAAAAAGTTATCCACAGGACAACGCCACAAACGCCACAAATTTGGTGAAATCGTAAGTAATGGTTTATAATGTGCGTGAGAACGTTTTTAAAATTACCGTTGCAATAGTTAACCAATTCTAGGATAATGGTCTTATAACATAGTCAGGAGTTGGGAAAAATGAGTGAAGAAATAATTTTAGAATTTGAATCGGACTTATTTGGCATTAAAGATAATTCAGAAGGGCCTTTAAAAATCCCAAAAGAATATTACACTTTGACAACCGAACGTTTAAAAGTACGTAAGCAAGGGGTTATGACAAAAACTTTGAGTGACATCGAGGTTTTTAAAATTAACGATATCACCGTTAAGCAAAAGCTAACAGATAAAGTTCGCGGGGTTGGGGATATTGAAATTCTTAGTGCAGATGAATCTGATCCCAAGTTAATCCTTAAAAAGGTAAAAGACCCGCATGAGGTCAGAGAGCAGATAAGAGACGCTGCTAAAAAAGCAAAAGAAAAAATGGGCGTTAAATACAGATATGAACTATAAGCATCCTAACGGGTGCTTTTTTGTTTGTCAAAAACTTTGAGGTGGTGATATGCCATGAGTAAAACAAAAAAGTTAAGCTTGAAACAACAGAAATTCGCTGATGAGTATATCATCACTGGAAACATTGAACAATCAGCGCTAAAAGCGGGTTATAGTAAAAGCTATGCCAGGGCACAATCGCATAAATTATTGGCGAATGTTGGCATAAAATCCTATATAGACAATCGCTTGGCTGAGATTGAATCTGAGAAAATAGCAGATCAAAAAGAAATTCTTGAATTCCTAACAAATGTCCTCAGAGGTGAAGCAGAAGGGACGGAGCTTGTGGGAATGGGTAAGGGTGCACAGTCACCCGAACAGCTTCCGCCAACAGTTGCAGATAAAACAAAGGCGGCGGAACTCTTAGGTAAACGTTATGCTATGTGGACTGAGAAAGTCGATCAGACCAACACGAATATAGAGATCAATGTTGGTGAATGGGATGACGATTAAACTCAATTTTAATAAACCCAGCAAGGTGTTTAATAAAAAGATATTCAAGCTACTCAATGATTATGACACGTTCACAGAAGTGCATTATGGGGGTGCTTCAAGCGGTAAATCACACGGGGTTGTACAAAAGGTTGTACTAAAAGCTTTAAAGCCCTGGAGCAAGCCTAGACGTATATTATTTTTACGTAAAGTTGCAGCAACCGTCAAGGATTCGATCTTCGAAGATGTCCTAGCCTGTTTATCAAGTTTTGGCATACTCGATCAGTGCAAGATCAATATGAGTGATTATCGCATCATACTCCCCAATAAAGCAGTCTTTATTTTCAAGGGGATGGATAACCCGGAAAAAATTAAGTCAATCAAGGGCTTATCAGATATCGTCATGGAAGAGGCCACAGAATTTACCCTTGATGATTATACTCAGCTAACTTTACGGTTGAGGGATAAAGGTCATGACAAAAAGCAAATCTATTTAATGTTTAACCCAGTATCTAAAGTGAACTGGGTTTTTAAATATTTTTTTATCAATAAGCATAAAAATACAAAAGTCATCCAAAGCACTTATAAAGATAACCGTTTTTTAGATGCATCAACAAAAGAAAATATTGAGGACTTAGCAAACCGCAACCCGGCCTATTATAAAATTTATGCACTGGGTGAGTTCGCTACTTTGGATAAGCTTGTTTTTCCTAAGTTTGAAAAGCGGATCATTAATGCGGAAGAGATAAAGCACCTCCCTTCTTACTTTGGGCTTGATTTTGGGTACGTCAATGACCCGTCTGCCTTTATCCACTTGAAAGTAGACGAGAAAAACAAGCGAATATATTTTGTCGAGGAGTACGTTAGAAAGGGATTGCTTAATGACCAGTTAGCTAAAGCCATCATTGATTTAGGCTATAAAAAAGAGGTTATTACAGCAGATTCAGCTGAGAAAAAATCAATTGAAGAAATTAGACGATTGGGTGTCGATCGAATAAGGGCAGCAAAGAAAGCCCCGGACTCAATCATCCAGGGCATACAGTTCTTGTCCCAATTTGATTTTATTGTGGATGAACGTTGTGTAAAGCTGATTGAAGAGCTTGAAAATTACACCTGGAAAAAGGATAAGAACACAAATGAGTACACGAATACACCGGTAGACAGCTATAATCATGTGATTGATGCGAGTAGGTATGCGGTTGAAGGACTGCATACTAAGACGGTCGTCAATCTGTTTAAGGGAGGTTTGTAGAAATTGGAGTTATTTACAATGGGTAAGGACGAGGAATTAACGAGTGACATTTTAAGAGACTTTATTAATCAGCATAAAGCAAGACTACCTAGATACAATCGTTTGATGGATATGTACCAGGGCAAACATCCAATTCTAAAACAGGAGAATAAGGAATTGCATAAACCTGATAACCGCATTATGGTCAACTTTGCAAAATATATTGTTGACACGCTGAACGGTTATTTTATGGGCAATCCCGTTAAAACAGACCATCCAGTGCCTACTGTGGCAGATAAGATGCGAACGATCGCAAAGCGGAACAGTCAAAATGACAATAACGCTGAATTAGCTAAAATGTGCAGTATCTATGGGCATGCCTATGAATTTTTATGGATTGATGACGAGGTAAATAATCGAGTGACATATATGGATCCACACGAAGCCTTTATCATCTATGATGATTCGATTGCCCAAGAGCCATTATATGGGGTCCACATCTTACAAGATGACGAGGGCAGGCTTTACGGGACGATTTATTCCACTACAGATGAGAGGGACTTTTCCGAAAATGACAAAGGCGAAATTGTGATTGGTGCAGAATCAACTGAACATTATTTCGGGGATGTGCCATTGGTTGAGTATATTGAGAACGAAGAAAGGCAATCGGCTTTTGAAAACGTTGAATCATTGATCAATGCCTATAACAAGGCTCTATCTGAAAAGGCAAATGATGTGGATTACTTTGCAGATGCCTATCTAGCTATTTTAGGAGTAGACCTAGACGAGGATACGCTAAAAAGCATACGGGATAACCGTATCATTAACTTAAAAGATGGGGATATGAGTAAGATCGTTGTTGAGTTCCTGGATAAGCCAAATGCTGATACTACACAAGAAAATTTAATTGATCGGCTTGAAAAGCTTATTTTCCAAATTTCAATGGTATCAAATATATCAGATGAGAACTTTGGTACCTCGTCCGGAATAAGTCTGAAATTCAAGCTACAGTCGATGGAAAACGTCGCATTGATGAAAGAGCGCAAGTTTAATAATGGCATGATCAGACGTTTCAAGATGATGTTTGCTATACCTACCAACTTTGGAGTCGATAAAGAGTCTTATTTAGACATTGATTACATTTTTACCCGAAATATTCCGAATAACATTGCAGAAGAAGCGGAGACTGCGGGTAAGTTGGCAGGAATCACATCTAAACGAACGCAATTAGCCGTACTATCAGCTGTTGATAATGTTCAGGATGAATTAGACCAGATCGACAAAGAAAGCGAGGAACAGGCTAAAAATAGCTTTAATCGTGATATGATGACTCCGTTTGTTTCGAGTGAGGGAGTGGATGAGGATGGCCAAGAAGAATAAAAGCTATTGGCTAAACAGACAAGATCAATGGCTCACCAACCAAGATAAAGAGGATGCCCGCCTATCTAAAAAGCTTGAAAAAGAATATCAGCGTACAGCTAAAGAGCTTGAGAAGGATATAGGAAACTATTTTAATCAATATGGTCACGATAACGTGATTGAGTTTAGAACAATGCTTCAAGATTTGTCAGACGCTGATAGAAATCTACTCTTTCAAGATATGGATCGGTTTGCAGAGAAGTATCCACAATATTCCGATTTAATGCCCGTACGTGAGTCTATTTACCAGTTGAACAGGTTAGAAGGCTTACACTACTCAACTCAATTAAAATTGCTAGAATTGGGCGCTATCGAGCAACAGGAGCTAGAAAAGCATTTAGAGAAAACCTACGGTAAACATTATAAAAACATGCTAAAGGAGCTTGGTATTGGCAATCAGTTTTTAGCAATTGACGATCAGACAATGAGAAATACACTTTTTAGCGGTTGGGTAAATGGGCAAAACTTTTCCAATCGTATCTGGTCAAATAAAGAACGAATGTTGGAGCATATGCAGACGGTTTACCGTGACGGTTTAGCACGAGGCGATAATTATGCCAAGATGACAAAAGCCATTCGAGAGCGGTTTGAGGTAGGTGCATCTGATGCAAAAAGGCTTGTATGGACTGAATCCTCTTTTATATTAAACCAAGCTCACACACAAGCCTATCAAAATGCAGGTGTAGAAGAATACGAGATTTCAGCCATTCGAGATCATAAAACTAGCCCTATTTGTCGTGAGATGGACGGGGAAAGGTTTAGATTTGATGAAATGGAAGTGGGATTGAATTTCCCGCCTTTTCATCCGTATTGCAGGACTACTTTTATTGGAATCATAGAAGATAAAGAACATGGGCAAGAAACTACAGAAATGTTTAAGAGTATTTATGATAACTGGGATGGGAAAAACGTTAAAACTTTAGCTTCTAAAATTGTGGAATCTGAAGGCTTACCTTTAAAAGTTAATAGGCATAAAATTAATAATCATGGACAATGTAGGCTAAATCCTAGCAATAAAGAGATGGAAGTGTTGTCTTTTGAGATTAATAGTGGAGATGTTCGAGAAGTCGAATATCAAATAAAAACAGTTTTTCATGAGTTGTTCCACGCTAAATCGAATGGGGTTAATCAAGATATAAACCGCATAACTTTTGATAAATGGGCTTACATGGATGATGTTTTTGCTGAATCTACAGCCCATTATATTACAAAAGCGATTGGAGTAGAAAGGGAAATTTCTCCAAGTTACGCAGGGCATTTAATAGAAACCCTACCAAGATTAAAACAGTTGCCCGAATTCAAGGACTGTAATTCTATAGCTGATTTTGGAAAAGTAGCAATGAAGTTCAGATATTCTGATTCACCTAATGCCGAATGGGGTACATTGTATGATAGACTAGAAGAAACCCAATACGATTTTACAGAATTCAGCAAGAACTATATTGAATATATTCAGAAAAATAAAGAAGACATAGTCGATAAATTGTTAGAGAACATGCCACAAAACAAACCCTATAAAGATAGAATTATCGATGATGTAGCGTCAGCAATAAAAAGCATCGAATGGGGTTGGGCGTTCTCGGGTAGTGAAAAAATGATATTCGAGAATGTCTTAGCTATCGCTATGAATAGAAAAGGGGTGAAATGATGCCGATTTATATTCCGGATGAATGGGTCATTAATCAAGAAAATAAAGAAAATATTTATGAAATTTTGGCTAAGTATTATCACACGGATTTAATGTATGAGGGCAATCAAGACAACGCAGATAAAGCTAAAAAGGAATTAACGGAAATTGGCGAAACGATCATTATAGAGAAACTTGAAGATGGGACGATAATAGTGAATTAAGCACTGGGCGCAAAAATGCGCTGAGTGCTATTTTTATATCTAATTTTAAGGATGGGGGTGGTTGAGTGACACCAAACAAAGTAGATGTAGCAGGGATTAATTATGACGTTATTTTAGTTAATGGATTAGCGGAAGACCATAATTTAATAGGTCAGGTTATTTACGAAAAGGGAATTATCAAAATTGATGCGGACATATGTCAAGACAAAAAAGAACAAGTATTTGTCCATGAGCTACTTCATGCGATTTTTACTGAGGCTGGCTATGACAAACAGGACGAGGATATGGTTAATCGCCTTGGAATTGTCCTTTATCAAGTGCTTAAAAGCAATAAACTCTACTTTGGGAATGCTGAAATTCCATACAGACCTGAAGGATCTGCTTAGGAAGGAGTGTGATCCACTATCTCGGTGACAGCTTACGTTAGCTGTATTTTTTATGCCCAAAACATGCTCAAGGCTTTAAAAGGTGCAAGGCTTGACCCGAACATGCCCAAGTCGTAAAACTGTGCAAGGAATAATCGTCAACAAAGACGTTAAAAAAGGAGCTTTTAGAAATGACAATTGATGAGATTAAAAAAATAGCAGAAAGCACGCCTTATTCTGTCGGGGATATAGCTTCAAGTCTAAATTTTAGAGCAGAACAGGGCTTACCGCTTGACCTACAATTCTTTTCTGATCCAGAGGATGAAGAAATTCTAGAAGATGATCCAAAAGATAAACCAGAGGATACAGAAAGTGAAGAAAAAGAGGAAAAGGGTGAGGAAACCGTTACTTTAACTCAAGCTCAGCTCGATAAAATGTTAGCCGATAGAGAGAAACGAGCTTTGAAGGATAAAGAGAAAGCTGTTCAGGAAGCTGAGAAATTAGCCAAAATGAATACTGAACAAAAGCGGGAGTACGAGCTTGAAAAGTTAAAACGTGAGAATGAAGAGTTAAAAGCCTCTCAAAATCGTTTTGAACTAGGTAAAACAGCAACTGCTATTTTAGCTGAATCAGGCATTGTCGCTAATGATGAAATTCTTGATTTCGTGGTCAGAGAAGATGCTGAGAAAACAAATGATGCTGTCAAGGCTTTTACTGATCTTGTAAACAAAGTCTCAGATGGAAAAATGAAAGAAAAGCTAAAAGGGAAGCCACCTAAAAAACAGACAGGTAGAGTCGGAGCTATGTCAAAAGAAGATATTTTAAACATTAGGGATGGAGCAGAGCGTATTAAGGCTATTCAAGAAAATTCGCATCTATTCCAATAAAATTAGGAGGAATTTAAATGCCAGAAGAAAATTTAACAAGAGATTTAGGAACAGCGTTATCCATTGATTTTACAGAAAGATTTGGACAACGATTTAAAACGTTGTATGAGCTTTTAGGAATTGAACGACGTCTACCAATGCCAGCAGGAACGATTATCAAGACGTACACCTCATCTGTCACTTTAGATGGCACAGAAGTTGAACCGGGTGCGGTTATCCCGCTATCAGAAGTCGTATTAGAAGATGGCCCTACTCAAGAGTTAACTTGGAATAAAAAACGTAAAGCAGTGCCAATGGAAGATATTCAGAAGTTTGGTTTTAGCCGTGCGATTACTTTGACCGATACTAAGTTTATCAATGAGATCCAAAAAGGGATTCGTACTAAGCTGTTAGATCAATTGGCCACAGGTACGGGTGAAGCAACAGGCGAAGGCCTACAAGAGGTTATGGCTAACGCTTGGGCGGCGGTTACAGCTAAATTTGATGAAGATGATGTTCAAGTCATCTCATTCATCAACCCATTTGATGCGGCCGATTATCTAGGGAAAGCGAATATCACTACTCAGAGCGCTTTTGGCATGACTTATATCCAAGACTTTTTAAATAACCGTGTGGTATTTATGCATGGGGATATCCCAAAAGGTACGATTTACTCTACTGCAGTAGATAACTTGGTTATTGCTTATGCAACGATGAATGGCGGTGAGGTCAATAAAGCCTTTGACTTTACGACTGATCCAACAGGGTTGATTGGTGTTACGCATGACATAAATAAACAACGCTTAACCGCTGAAACAGTTACAGCTTACGGGATTGTATTATTTGCAGAACGCATTGATGGTGTGGTAGTTGGTACGATCGCTAACGGAGGTGTAGAAGGATAATGAGTACATTTAAAGCTCTAGTCACAGAAGACGTTGCACCTAATCGATTGCTATCACTTGCAGGGGGTAATGGAGTGCCAAAAATCTCTATTACTCCTGCAGGTGGTACACCTGATTTCAGATCCACTGGAGCCTTAAGTGCGGACAGTGAAGTAACTGTTACGTTAAAAAATAATCCAGTGTGGCAAGTTGAAGCGGGGGAAGATTTATCAGCCGGAACGTATGTGGAAGTTGGTGAAGGTGGTGTACTCGTTGCATCTGAATCTACCGGAATTGGATATGTAGCTGAAGCCGTTGAAGAAGGTGGGCTTGCTAAACTGGTGAGAAAAGCAAGCGGTGGAGCAGGTGAACGTGGTCCTCAAGGTCCAAAAGGCGATAAAGGAGAACCTGGAGAAAAAGGACCTAAAGGGGACAAAGGAGATCCTGGTGCTGATGGTAAGGATGGCACAAATGGTAAAGATGCAGAACCACAATTCACAGCTGAGCAAGTGACTGCTCTACTTGCTTTACTTGAAGCATAGAAAAGCGGTGATTAAATGTTAGACCGTATAAAAATTCGTAAGCCTGATGTTGATGACTTACTAGCAGATGAATTTATCAGAACAGCTAAAGACCGAATTTTGCTACGTGCGGGACTTAAAAAAGACGAGTTTCCAAGCGAATTAGAATCGATCTGTGTAGAAGTTGTAACAGCTATGATCAATCGACATGAGATGAATCACGAGGGCGTTGACAGTGAATCTGTTGACGTCTTTTCTGTTAAATTTATTAATAGTTTGCTAGATGAGTACGATCAAGAATTGCAGTCTTATAAAGGCATGATAGATGATGAGGAAGACGAAAAAAGAGGGGTTGTGAGGTTTTTATGAGATTGGAACCCATTAAACTCTTTTCACTTGAGGAAATAGGTCGAGATGAGTTAAACAACCCAATAAAAGAACCCGTTTTAATCGGTTTATACAAAGGTGCGATTACCCAGTGGACAACTGAGGAAATCGCCCTTTTAGATCGAGAAATAACCCAATCCCAAAGAAAACTATTAACGGATGCCCCTAAAAACGTCATAAAACATGCTGAGAGGGTTGAAGTGGAAGAGATGACTTATACCCTTATCGACACCAAAAGCGACTTCAAGCGTTGGCGATTAGTCCACGTAAAAGAGTTTAGACCATGATTAGATATGAATGGCTAGGTGTTGAAGATTTAGCTAATGCTTTACGAAAAAAGAGTGAGACTGATTACCGTAAAGTCGAACGCAAAAACATCCTAGAGATGAGAAACAGGGCAGTAAGTTCGTCTAATCCATCCAGTGGGGGAACGCCAGTCGATACGTCTGAATTAAGACTAAGCGCATCTGTTGGTGGCGATGTGTTTGGTTACACGAAAGACTATGCCCCTCACGTGGAATTCGGCCACAGGCTTGTTGGTGGTGGGTATGTTGGGGGTCAATATTACTTGAGGTCTAACGTAAATATCCAACAGCCTATTTTTAAACAAGATTTAATAACAGAAATGAGGAAATGATATGCTAAAAAAGTTATCCTTACTCGATTTGCATGCACCCATTCAAAATAGGATCCACGAGGGGACACATTTGCAATGTTTAGACGACATTCCGAAAGATGAGCCCGCCCCTTTTTGTTATTTAGAGTTTGTTGGCTCAACACCAAGAAATACAAAGACCATGTTCGTGCATGAATACTTAGTGCACGTCCACATTTTATCTGAACCAGGATCAAGTGTACCCCACTATAAAAACATCCAATCAGTTGATGAGGCTTTGACAGAGTACATCAAGTTACCTGAGGGCTATGAGTTGTGGGGACAAACGGAAAGCGGGCTGATCTCGAATTACGAAGAGCCTGAAACGAAAGAAAGACATGCTGTATTGGCTTTTGTTTTTAAAGTCTCATATGGCTTTAAAGTTAAAATTTAAAGGAGGAAGATAGCAATGGCTTTTGAAGATAATTTATATTGTGATTTTAGTGGCACAGCAACAAAAGCGGTAGCGGGTAAGGATATCCTACTTGCTGTTTTTAATGCAACAGGGGATAAACTCCTTGCCGTAGCGGGACAACAAGGTTTAACGATTAACCGATCTAAAGATTCAATTGAGGTAACTTCCAAGGACACTAAAGGTGGTTGGAAGGCTAAAATTGGTGGAATGAAAGAATGGTCAATTGACAATGATGGGCTTTATGTAGGTGATGATGAATCACATAGAACACTGACCAAGTCCTTTGATGATGACGAATTTGTTTGCCTGAAGGTCATTAACCAAAAGACAAAAGAGGCTATGTTTGGTGGGCTAGCAATCGTTACAGATTATCCAATTGAAGCCCCATTTGATGATGCAGTCACTTACTCTGTTAGTTTAGAGGGTAATGGTGCACTAGTTGATCTAACCACAGAAAATGCTGACCTTATGCCCGGTGAAGATGACAAGGGCGGGGAAGTAGAAGGCTAAAAGAGAGGGGAATTTAAATGTTTGAAGTTGATGGAAATACACTCGATTTACGATTTAATACACAAAAAATTAAAAATGTTGAGGCTTTACTTAAAATATCAGTTATGAATGAGCTGAGAAACACTCAAGGTCTGTTATCCTTTCACGTTTTAGAAGGCTTGTTTGTTATTGGATTGTTTGATGCTACTGAAGAAAAGGCGGTTAACGGCAAGAAAGCACAAGACATCTTTGAGAGCCTTTTAAGATCAGAAGGTTACGAAAATATTTGTGCGGCGGTTGTTACAAAACTTCAAGAAGATTTGGGTTTTTTGTTCCGCTAGAGCTTGTAGAGTACAAGTATTTTGACGCAGGATCTAGTGAGCCGATTACGGATAAACAAAAGGAGTTAGCAAAAATAGCAGGATCTTATGCCACAGAGCGGGATCTTGCTTTTTTTGTTGTCAATTTTGGCTTCAATAAGCAGGATTATAACGAATTAACTGAATTAGAAAAAATGTTTATCAGAAAAGAGTATGAATCGAAGTTGGTCAACGATATGACTCATATCAGAAATGCTGTACTGAACGCAGTTAATAATGCTTTACGTAAGAAAAATAAGAAATTTATTGAGCTCTTTAAGAAGAAAAATGAAAAGGTTGACCTGGAGTACAACTTAAAAGCAGTTGATGTCATTACTGAGATTGAGGAACGGGATGGTAAGTCTTGGGTTGATAAGATTTATCAAGCTTCTGGACTCAAAAAGCCACAACGAGAAGCGGGGTGATTGAATGGCAGATTATACATTGACGGCAAAGCTAACGGCAGATGCCAAAGGCCTGCAAAAGGGTTTTCAGATGGCTCAGTCCTCTCTGGCCACTATGCAGACTAAAACGTCTACTATGGGAAAAAATATGCAAAAGATCGGGAAAGGCATAAGTAAAGTTGGGTCATCTCTTACACGTAAGATAACGGCTCCCGCTTTAGCTGCAACAGGTGCCCTAACAGGAATTACGCTCGTTAAAGGTTTTAATCGTTTAACGGGTATTGACACTGCCCAAGCTAAGCTAAAAGGGCTTGGGCATGATGGGAAGAGCGTTGAAACTATTATGACCTCAGCGCTTGAATCCGTTAAGGGTACATCATTTGGGATGGATGAAGCGGCAACTACCGCAGCAAGTGCAGTTGCTGCAGGAATTAAACCAGGTAAGGAACTCACTCGATACTTAAGTTTAACAGGTGATGCGGCCGCTATTGCGGGTGACAGTCTAAGTGGTATGGGTCCGATATTTAATAAGGTTCAGACCTCAAATAAAGCATACAACGACAGTTTACAGCAATTATCTGAAAGAGGGTTACCGATCTACCAATGGCTCGCTGATGAGGCAGGAGTGACAGAGGACGCTGTTTTTGACATGGCCTCAAATGGTGAGATTTCCTCTGAAATGTTTTTAAATGCGGTTGAAAAGAATATCGGTGGTGCGGCTCAAACTATGGGGGCTGAATCCTTTACTGCAGGAATCGCAAACATCGGCGCAGCAGTTGGACGTTTAGGCGCTAACTTTTTAGATGCAGGTGGTCAAGCTGGAGGCTTTTTCTCAACAATTAAACCTATGATACCAGAGGTAATCGGGTATATTGACGGTTTAGCAGATAAAGCGGCGGATATGGGTGTCAAGTTCGGTGAAGCCTTTACGGGTTTCATTGATCGAGTCAGAGACATGAAGGCAAGTTTTGATAATCTTGATCCATCTGTTCAAAGCTTTTTATTGAAAGCGGTCGGTATTGGCGCGGCGGTTGCTGTGGGTATCGGTCCCGCTTTAAAAGTGATTGGGACTTTAACAACAGGCTTTGGGGGTGTGGCACAAGTAGTCAGTCTACTCTTTAGCCCGATTGGTCTTGTTGTTGGTGCTGTTATTGCATTAGGCGCGGCCTTTGCAGTTGCTTGGTTAAAAAGTGAAGAGTTTAGAAATAAAGTGTCAAATGCCTTTGGAATTGTTAGCGATATAATATCCAATGTTGTATCCTTCCTATCGCCCATCTTATCAACGATGTGGGACGGAGCAAAGGACGGTGTATCTTCTTTTGCGGACGGTCTTGGAGGTAAACTATTAAGTGCTTTTGACACGATTACGGGTGTTGTTATGACGGTTGTTGATGTGATTGGTCAATTTGTATCCAGTTTAGTGGTCGGTTTTAAGGATGCAGGCGGTGAAGTAAGTAACTTATCTATGTTATTCATAGGCTTTAATCCTGTCTTAAAAATCGTCATGATGATCTTAAAAAACTTCGGTCCACAAATTGCTGAATCTTTTAGCCAAATTGCTTCAATGGCAATGCCAATGCTTACGCTTTTAGGTCAGACATTGGGCGAATTAGCAGCAGCGATTATTCCTGTTGTAATGAATACAATTGCTACTTTAATTCCTATCGTTGCACAACTAGGTACTGTATTTATGCAGATTATATCAGCCGTATTACCTATTGTAGTTGATTTATTCAGCCAACTGGTACCTATCGTCATGTCATTGGTGACAACGGTGCTAGGTTTAGTTTCTCAATTCTTGCCTTTAGTGGCCATATTGGTTGATGCACTTGTACCTGTCATTATGGTTTTAATTGATGCCTTTTTAAATATCGTAACGGCAGTTGCACCGGCTTTAATCGCAATACTTGGTGCAGTGATAGCTGTGTTCCAGGCGATTATCCCTGTGGTCATGTCTGTGCTTACGGTGGTGATTAATGTTATGGCTAATGTTATATCAGCTATCACACCCATCATTGCTTTTATCGCTATGGTTATCACAACGATTATGAGCATTGTATCACCGATCATAGTCTTTATAGCGGGCATCATGGCCTCTATTTTTAATGCGATTCGTCCGATCATTGTCTTTGTGACAGGGGTATTTAACACAGTGTTTACAGTTATCTCTGGAGTATTTCGGAGTGTCAGCTCGTTTATTAGCGGGGTTATGTCGACGGTTTCTAGTGTGATCGCTCGGTTGAGTGGTACGGTTTCAAAGGTGTTTAACAGTATTTGGAATACCGTAACTAAGGTGATGACCAGGGTATCTACTAAGATTCAGAATGTTTTTAATGCGATCACAAATGCTTGGAATGGTTTAAAGTCTTTTGTTTCAGGTGTTTTTAGCGGGATTGGAAACAGTGTAGAAATCTTAGTTGGACAGGTAAAGGGGTTTGTTAATGGAGTTACTGGGGGTATTAACGCAGCAATCGGCATAATCAATAAGATACCTGGAGTTAGTATTTCAAAAATTCCTCAGCTTTATCACGGTACTAATAATTGGGCGGGTGGTTTTGCATACATGAATGAGGGTGGACGTGGTGAACTTGCCATGTTGCCAGGTGGAACTCAAGTCATCCCCCATGATGTTTCTATGCGATATGCAAGAGAGGCAGGTAGACAGTCCTCTTATGTTGGAGCGGGTGGGGTATCGACTGTAAGCAATGAAAACAATGTGACTGTCCACGCAGTGATTCGGAATGACAAAGATATTGATAAGCTTGCAAATACCCTAGATGAGAAATTAAGCCATTTAGGTGAAAGAAGGAGGGCGGCCTTTGCTTGATAGAACACTTTTAATTGATGATGTAGAGGTATCTAATCATGATTTATATTATGCCGCATTACCGTCTGTCCCCACACCTGAACAAGATGTTGAGCATGTAGAGGTTCGAGGACGGCATGGGAGCTTGACTAAAAAATACGGCTTTAAGGATATTGCTTATCCCATCGAGTTTTATTTTCACGAGGACAAACCTTTTAAAAAGTCTTTTAGGCTAGCTAAACCTCACCTATTCGAGGCTAAAACTTTAAGCTTTATGGATGATGACGAAGTTTTTTATAAGGTCAAAAGTGTACAAATAGAGACAGCGGAGAATGTTGTGTATCGTTTTGGAAAGTTCACCGTCAACTTCACCCTTGACCCTTTTCAATATGAACTAGCTGATTCTAGCCAAACAATAACCGAAGAGACAACTTTAACTAATAACGGCTATGAGTCACAACCTGTTATAACGGCACACGCAGAGGGAACGGGGAAAATCTATATCAATGATCAAGAAATCGGAATCAAGGATGTCAATGGAACGATTATCATCGATAGTGAGCTAATGAATGCTTATCGAAACGCAGGCGGGATTATCACCAATCTAAACAGTCATATGGTTGGTGATTTTCCTGTATTTAAGCATGGGGACAATGTTATTGATTTTGATGGGGATATAACTAAATTAGAAATTAATCCAAGATGGAGGTGGGTGTAAAACCCGCCTCCCTTTATCCCGTAAGAAAGGAGGAAACTGATTGTATCCTAGACTCTACAAAAGCAATGAAACAAACTTTAATCACAACGGATTAGGATTGCTGTCAGGATCGATTAAAGCAGTAGCAACTGAAGAACTAAACGGTCTGTTTGAATTAAAAATCGAATATGACAATGACGGTTTTTTAGCTGATGTGATTGAAAAAGAAATGATTATCAAAGCCAAAGCCAATGACAGACAGTCTGATCAGCTCTTTAGGATTTATCTGATAGAGAAAGATCACGAAAATGATAATTTGCTTATCTATGCCCAACATATCACCTATGACTTGTCGAAGAATTTTGTTGAGCGGTTAGTCGCTAACAACATGTCAAAAAGGCAAGTCATGGAGCTGATCGGCTCTAGTACAGCCTATGAGCACCCATTTACGCTAACTAGCCCTAACGTCACGACAAGATCTAGCACCAAGATTTACAGAGAGAGCCCACTAGCAATGGTTGGCGGAGTGGAAGGGTCTGTTTTGCAGATATGGGGCGGACAGATCGAGCGGGATAACTTTAATTTAGTTATGCACGATAGACGAGGTCATGATGATGGCGTGCTTGTCACCTATAAAAAGAATTTAACAGGTCTGACTGCTAAATTTGATATATCTAGTCTAGTTACTCGCATCTATCCTTTTATTTATAAAGAGGCAACAGATGATGAGCCTGAACAGCTAATTACCGTACCAGGCAAATACATTGATAGTCCATACATTGACAACTATGAGATGCCTTATATCTTACCTGTCGATTACAGTAACGAGGAAGGTGTAGAGACCGGTCAAGACTTATTAAATATTGCTAAAGACTGGTTTAAAGAAACAGGCAGAGACAATCCCAAAGTAGAAATGGAAGTCCAATTTGAACACTTATGGGAAACCGAAGAATATAAGGATGTCGCTAGTCTTGAATTGGTGGGTATGGGCGATACGATCACAGTTAGACATAGCAAGCTAAATGTTGATGGCACAGCAATCGTCAATTTGATTGAGTACGACGTGATTGACGAGAAAAACCTATCCGTTGAAATAGGTGACATCAAGAGCCGATTGACTCATAAAGTTAATGACGTTGAAAACATCGCTAAAAAAATTGATGAAGTCGAGAAAGGTATCTATCAAGTTATCCGTACCGTTGACGAAAAAAACGATATTTATTGGAGTCCAGATGAGCCGGTGGGAGACTTTGTAGAAGGCGATCTATGGTTTAAGGGTATTGATGGGGTGCATGAGGCTACTTACCGTTATGATGGCATTCAGTGGCAACTGATCACGAGTAAGGATATATCCGATATACGTGAAACGGCTAATACAGCAAAAAACAACGCCCTAGAAGCAAAAGAAAAAGCCGAACTAGCCACAAGTAACGCTAATGAAGCCATAAACAAAGCACAGACTGCTTTTGACGAAACAGAAGCACTAAGTAAGGTTGTTGATACGAATACAGAGGATATAACCTCACTTACCATCACGGCACAAGGATTACAAAGCAAGGTATCTGATGCAGAAGAAAACATCACAACCCTAACCCAACTGTCAACGACTATGCAAGCCGATTTACGCAATGCACAAGGTGATATTGCACAACTCACGCTAACCGCTGAAAGTTTGCAAAGTGTGATCAACGATTTGGAAGAAGAAACCCAATCCCAAATCACACAGTTGTCCAATAATATTAACTTACGTGTCGAAAAAAGCGATGTCATTAATCAGATTAATATATCTGATGAGGATATTTTAATTAGTGGTAAAAAGCTTATCTTAGACGGTGACACAACGGTGACGGGTACGTTTAGAGTTTCAAATGCCAATATCACATCAGTTGATGCGGGTAAGATGACAACTGGCACTTTAGATGCTGCACAGGTTAATATTATTAATCTTAATGCGAGTAATATAAAAAGTGGGACATTGACGGGTGTAAGGATCGTGCAAGAATCTGGAAAAAGAAGATTAGAAATGTATGACGGGCTAATTGAAAGTTATCAAGATGGCAACTTAACAATGACATTTGGTCAGTATGGAATAGAATTTTACAACACAAAAAGTCAGTTGATCGGTAGCTTTAGTCCAGTATCGGGTGTATCTGGTCGCGGGATAGCGTTAACTGTTGACCGAGACTTTTTTACGCTAGGAATGAATATCGGCGGGTTAGTAAGACCCGTTTTGACAACATCAGCAAGCCTGAATCGGACGTATTTATCTGGTCCATACAACGGGTTGGTTAGTGGTGCAAGATTACAACTCTTTGGCAACCGTAGAGCAGTGTCAGAAGATGAGTTTGTATCTAGAGATCAACCGACAATTATCCTAGACCAATCGAGTACAACGAATGACATATATCAATATTTTGGCGGTTTAAACAGGCGAGCGAATGCGATTTGGGAAGTACGCCATAATTATGAAGCGGAGAGTTGGCGAAGTATCCTTTTAGCCGAAAGCAGCGGGGTAACTTCACGATATAAAATGGATATAAGAGAGGCTAGTGGTTTTACGCAAGGGGTAAGGCTTGGCAGTAGCAGTATAGCTACTAGCAATCAAGTGCACGTCATCACACGCCATACTGACAATAATAATATGATGGTTTATCCTCAGAGATACACTAATCAACCAATTTTTAGTGTTAGATCGCATAACGGCAGAGCGGATTATAGGGATGACTTAATCATTAAGTATAACGGTGATATTGAGGGTAAAAAGTTTGTGGACAGCTCATTAGCTGAAACTAAGGATAATATCACTCCTTGGAATTGTAGCGCATTAGATATTATCAATCAAGCTGATCTGTATGAGTGGACACGTGGTAGTGACAAAAAAGAGTATGGTTTTGTTATTGGCGATGGGTACAGAACACCTGAGGAAGTCATTTCTGAAAGTGGTAGTGGTATATCTAACTATTCGCACAGGTCACTTAATACCAAGGCGATCCAAGAGTTAGATTTAAAGGTCAATCATCATATAGAATCAACAGCATTAAAAATTGCTCAACTGGAACAAAGAGTACAAAAACTGGAGGTAGCATAATGAAAGTTGAAATTGAAAAAGGAAAATTAGCGGGAAGTATTAATTTTATGCAGAAATTGACGTTAGTCCGTAAACAATCACGTATCAGACGTCAATTTATCAGTACTTTAAAAGATAAATATCAAGCATATCTAGAAGATCGAGAAGAAATTTTAAAGGAACATGCCAACAAAGATGATGAGGGCAATCCGATTATTAAAAATGATCATTATGATGTCAAAAATCAAACAGCACTACTTGAGGATATAACGGAGCTAAATAAAGAAGTCGTGGTTATCGAAGGTGGTGATAATCGTGAAATGATTCGTACCATGAAACCCATTTTAAGAAAGTTTGAAGATGAGGAATACGGCGGGGAAGAATCAGAAATTTATGATTATCTGTGTGACCAATTTAAATTAGATGAGGGAGAGGATGGACATGAGAGTGACAATAACGGGAATTAACTTTAAATATGGTAACGGCTATCAAGAGGACTATACAGGGGTAGAATTGCAGTATATCACAAGTGGTTTTAAGTTTATTAACAATGACCCTGTCGAAATTACGAAAGAACAATACGAAGCCAATAAAGGCAACACAGACGGGTTGAGAAGTTTAATTGTGGATCAGAAGATAATTGAAGCTAATCAATATGTTGAGGATTTGGAAGCGTATAAAAATTCCTTAGCAGTTTAAAGAAGGATAATTGTCACCTCCTGTCGTAATAAGTAATTAGATGGGAGGTGAGCATA
Source organism: Amphibacillus sp. MSJ-3 (assembly GCF_018919165.1). Taxonomy (GTDB): domain Bacteria; phylum Bacillota; class Bacilli; order Bacillales; family Amphibacillaceae; genus Amphibacillus. The sequence goes on from NZ_JAHLQM010000018.1 coordinate 36,822, forward strand.
TGGTCGCTAGTATTGGAATCCTTATTGCTTTTATAGGAACGTTCATAACTTTTGCGGATATTATTTTTTCAAAGCCCAAAACAGGGGGTGCTACATGGAATGATTTGAATGATATAAATCGTAAAGAGTATAAAAGTAGAAAATTTACGCTTATTGGACTGGCTTTTATTGCGCTTGGAACGTTCCTCCAGATCATCAGCTTGTTTATCAATTAGAATAACCTTTTTAAGATACTCATAATCGAGTGTCTTTTTTTTATTTGCAGGATTTATACCTACCCTAATCGAATTAAATAGTGAGAAAGGAGTGGGTATAATGATATTGTATTTAATAGAGCATAATGGTGACAAGCATTTAGTAGAGGCTGAAAATCAAATAGTAGCAATTGGGGCTTGGATCAATGAGGAAAAACAAAGAAAAAGAGATTTTAAGCCGAATGATTTTTCAGTACAAAAAATAAAAACAAAATATGGTTTAATTCAAGTACCGAGTTAAGTTAAAAGGAATCCTTTATAAGGGTTCTTTTTTTATGTTAAAAGTGGGAGGTTGCATATGTCGCTAGAAGTGGGAATTTTATTATCGATTGCATCAGTTGTTATTGGAATACTTGGTTATCAGCTTAATAAACAAAAACAACAAGCCGAAAGCCATAAAGCAGTTAAAAACGATGCGACACGTGAAGCGGTGATCGAAACTAAGCTAGATAACATCAGCAATGGTGTAGATAGCATTAGGATTGATTTAAGAGCTAATGAGCGCCAAATTGGCGAATTAAACGGAAGAATTATAAGAGTTGAAGAATCAACCAAACAGGCTCATAAGCGAATTGATAACTTAAGGGGAGGTGAAAAGTAATGCAGGAAATGCTAAATGAATACATCGTAGAACAAGCACTGATTGTCATTCCAGTGCTTTTAGTTTTGGGTACATTTATTAAATCGACACCAAAGATTAAAGATTGGACCATCCCTTATATCTTATTAGTATTAGGGGTGTTGTTTACGGTGGCACTGATGGGCTTTAATGTAGATGCAATCATACAAGGAGTTTTAGTCAGTGGCGCAGCAGTTTTTAGTAACCAATTATATAAGCAAGCAAAAAATAAGGATGTCGCTTAAGCGGTGTCCTTTTATTATTTTAAAGGAGAGGATAATAATGGTTAAAATTTATTTAGATCCAGGGCATGGCGGAACAGACCCAGGTGCAACAGCAAATGGGCTAAAGGAAAAGGACCTAACTTTAAAAATTGCTAAAAAGGTACAAGACTATCTAAAAGATTATAAAGACGTGTCTGTTAAGATGAGTCGAACAACCGATACAACAATTGAGTTAGTTAAACGTACGATTGACGCTAATAATTGGGGCGCTGATTATTTTGTATCTATCCATATCAACGCAGGTGGTGGATCAGGTTACGAGGACTTTATTTATAATGGTAATGTTTCAAGTGCTACAATCTCTTACCAGAATGTTATGCATGGTGAAATACGAAAAGCAACACCATACTTTAAAAATCGCGGTAAAAAGCGAGCCAATTTCCACGTCTTAAGAGAATCAAAGATGCCTGGGTTTTTAAGCGAGAGTGGTTTTATTGATAATAAAGCTGATGCTAATCGATTAAAACAATCTAGTGTGATAGATCAGATTGCACAAGGTCATGTTAATGGTTTAGTAAGAGTGTTTGGGCTTAAGAAAAATACACCAGTTAAAACGGTAGCCAGTGGCTCGACATACACAGTCAAACGTGGTGATACCCTATCAGCCATCGCTAAAAAATATGGCACAACAGTCGATAAATTGGTTAAGGATAACAACATCAAAAATCCTAATCTGATTAGGGTTGGCCAAAAGTTAAAGGTTAGTGGATCTGCAGTTAAATACTATACAGTAAAAAGTGGCGATAATTTAAGTAAGATTGCTAAAAAGCATGGGATCAGTTTGGACAAGATTAAAAAGCTTAACCCTAGCATTAAAAATTATAATTTGATTAGACCAGGGCAAAAGATAAGAGTGAAATAAATCAAAAGGAGCTAGGGAGTAAAATCCTTAGCTCTTAACGTCCTTTTCCAAAACGTCTACCCAGCATATTTTATTTTTGTAGCCCCAAAAACAGCCCCAGATCATTTCTTTCTATTGCGTTTTATTGCGTTTTTTAATTTCGGTCAACACTCATCAAACACTCATCAAACACTGATTTATCACGCTTTTATTAATTCTTATATATTGCTTTTCATTTTAATAAATGTATCGATGATAAGTGCTCTTTCCCACATTGAGGTGCATAAATGTATATTGAAATAACAGTCAGTATCAAAGAAATTAATCAAACTGAACTTGATATTCGTTTATCAAATCATCATACAGTTAAGGGACTTATTGAAATTGTAAAACAAACGTCGGATGTTTTTCAGAAAGCTAATCCTTTATCTTGGGTAAGGATAGTGAATAAAAGTCGAGTTGTATCAAGTGATATAAAATTAATAGATGCGGGTATTATGACAGGTGATAAAATTAATATTCTTAATTGTGATCCGTAGGACATTAGTAAGCATATGAACTATGCGAGGGAGTAGTATGATGTGTGATAAAAATAAGAGTTATCTTGAAGAGAAATTAACAGTGGAAATTTCAAAAGAGAAGAATCAAGTGATTTTCACATTTCAAAGTGAGACGGTTAGGCTTGATCAAGTTATTGAAATAAATTTATTAAAAACTTTGGATGATTCGATAGAGAGAAAGATAGAGATGGAACAAGATGAGTTAAAACTCATCTACCAATTGGAAAAAACAAGTTACTATAATGATAAACTAGAACAATTGACAAGAAAGGAGCGAAGTTTAGTTGGACATCAACTAATAAATAAAGTTAAAAACCACTCATTAACTAGACTCCATCTAGTTGTTAGTCCAGAAAATATAGTGGTAAGTAAGGGTCTGTCACCTTCTTTTCTTTATTACGGTGTGAAAGAAAGCTTACCACCATATGAGAAAAACCAAGAAGAGTTATTATTAGAAACCAAGGCGATGCTTGCTTATCTTATTGATCCCACCTATGAATTTAAACATTATTTAAAGTATTACCAAACATTAAAGTTACCCAAATTAATTAAAGATATCTTTGCTGCAGTCAGCTTATTTGAATTAGAGGAAATACTTGAACGAGTTATCAATGAAGAAAATGAACAAATGCTGAAAGTTAAACAAATTCCACTAAAAAAGTGGAATAGCTACCGTTATGGTATGTGGTCAGCAATAATTATACTTATTCCAGTCTTAATTTACTTATTTAATATTATTTTTATTAACGAACCAAGACAAGCTAACATTACTCAGGCACATGCAGGTTATTTAAATCAATCCTACAGTGAAGTGATTTCTCTTTTACAGCCTTATCCTATCGATCAGTTACCCAGAATTGCGCAATATGAGTTAGCTTATGCTTATGTAATGACAGAGGCATTGACGGAGGAACAACGGCAAAATATACGCAATACAATTACGCTCCAATCCGATCCTCTTTATTACGAGTACTGGATCAATATCGGTCGTGGTGGGTCAGAAGAAGCACTAGAAACAGCCCGATTTCTTGAAGATCGAGATTTAATATTATATTCCTTGATTAAACAACGCGAATTCATAAGAGCTGATCAATCATTAGCTAGTGAAGAACGTCAACAGAAGATTAATGAAATCGAAGCAGAAATTAAAACATATAGTAGTGAAATCGAATTAACAGAAGATGGTATGTCATTAGATGCAGAGCAAGAAATGAGCGAAGAGGGGTCAAATTAGGATGAGTGATATGGGAATGGTATGGGTATATTTTCAGGACAACTTTAACTACTATCATATAAAACGAAATCAAAAGGTAACTGTTGGAGGAAACTTGGAACATACGATTACTTTACCTGAATTAAATGATGACGAATCTATCACTTTAAAGAGAACAGATCAAGATATATTAATGATAAAGTCTACAACCAATATTGAATCTGTCCAAATAAAACATGGTGAAGGAAAATCAATCTCAACTATGAATGGATATATCCATATTTATTGGATTAAAAAATGGAAAACAGACGCTATATACTATACCGATGTTCAAAAGGAAATTCTACTTATGGAGGATAGTGTCGTGAATGTTAGTAATTTAACCATTCAAAATGGCCTTTCTTCTTCTGATTCGATTACCCTCTATCCTAAACAGAGATTTATTCAATTTAACAATGATTCGGTATGTCTTTACTTAAATGGAAAAAGGCAAACTCATTCTACTTGTTTTAAAATTGGAGATCTTATCATTTATAAGCAATTTGCCTTTTCATTTGTGGAAGAGGACGTGATTCAAATTAGACATCCTAAATCAATCGAGATTGATTTACAAGAAATTGCTTTACCACAGTCCGAAATGAAAAACCGCTATCCTTCTTATCGGCGTACACCAAGAATGATTTATGAATTACCAGATAAAAAGGTGCAATTCTCGTTACCAGGGCAAGAACCAGACTATGCAAGTAAAAGCTTATGGATGATTATCCTCCCTCCATTGATGATGCTGATCATTATGTCATTAATAGCCATTTTGATTCCGAGAGGGATCTTTATGCTAGTCTCAATCGTTATGTTTGCTACTACTCTAGTTACATCGACGATACAATACTTTAAAGATAAGAAGCTTAGAGTAATAAGAGAAGAGAAAAGAAAATGTGTTTATATGAATTATATGGAAGATAAGCGGACAGAGCTAGAAATACTATCAAGTAAACAACGATTTGTGATGCAATTTCATTTTCCTACCTTTGAGCGAATGAAATATCTAACCACTCAGATATCTGAACGAATCTGGGAGCGTACACTTGATAGCAAAGATTTTCTTCAATTTCGCATAGGAACGGGTACAGTGAAGTCAAGTTTTAATATAACAGTTAATGCCTCTGATATGTCTAATCGAGAAATGGATGAACTGTTAGAGGAATCGCAATTATTGGAGAGAACCTATCGGGAACTTAATCATTTACCGATTACCGCTAATTTAGCAACTGGAGCAATTGGTTTGATTGGGAAGGAAACGGTATGGAAACGAGAACTTCACCAAATTATTGGTCAGCTTGCTTTCTTTCATAGCTATCATGATTTGCGTTTTGTATTGATCTTTGATGAGAAAGAATATAGTGAATGGCAATGGCTAAGACAATTGCCACATTTTCAACTCCCACAGTCTTATGCAAAAGGTTTTATTTATAATGAGCGTACGCGTGATCAATTGCTATCATCTATTTATGAAGTGATTCGTGAACGAGATTTAGAGGAAGATAAGGAAAAGAAAAAATTTACACCACACTATTTATTCATTGTTATTAATCAAGAGTTAATTAATGAACATGTTATTTTAGAATACTTAGAAGCCGAGCATAAAAATTTAGGATTATCGGTTATTTTCGCAGCTGAAGCTAAAGAAAGTTTTTCTAACCATATTGATACATTAATTCGTTATATCAATGCAGTGCAAGGAGATATTTTGATTGAAAATAAACGTGCGGTTCAAATCCCCTTTCAATTAGATCAACATCAATTATGGAGTAATGAAACGTACGCTCGAACCTTGAGAACACTTCAACATCAAGTTGGCATGACTAATTCCATCCCAGATCGGGTTTCCTTTTTAGAAATGCTCGATGTCCAGACTATTGATGAATTACCGATTAAGGAAAACTGGCTGTCGAATGAATCGGCTAAGTCTCTAGCTGCACCGATTGGGTTAAAAGGAAAACAAGATATTGTATTTTTAAACTTACATGAAAAAGCTCATGGTCCACATGGTTTATTAGCTGGGACAACAGGTTCGGGGAAAAGTGAATTGCTGCAGACTTATATTTTATCATTAGCTGTCCATTATCATCCTTATGAAGTGGCATTTCTCCTTATTGATTATAAAGGTGGTGGGATGGCACAACCATTTCGCCACATACCACACTTATTGGGGACAATAACAAATATTGAAGGAAGTGAAAACTTCAGTGCTCGAGCATTGGCATCAATTAAAAGTGAACTTAAAAGACGACAACGATTATTTGATCAATTTCAAGTTAATCATATCAATGATTATACAAATCTATTTAAACTGGGGAAAACGAATGAACCATTACCACATTTGTTCCTGATTTCAGATGAATTTGCTGAATTAAAAACAGAAGAACCGGACTTTATTCGAGAGTTAGTCAGCGCAGCTCGAATCGGTCGAAGTCTTGGTGTTCATCTTATTCTGGCTACACAAAAACCTGGTGGTATTATCGATGATCAAATTTGGAGCAATGCTCGTTTCCGTATTGCGCTAAAGGTACAAAATGCAGAGGATAGTCGGGAAATACTTAAAAATGCAGATGCTGCTTCGCTGACAGAAACCGGGAGAGGATATTTACAAGTTGGTAGTAATGAAGTCTATCAATTATTTCAATCAGCTTGGAGTGGTGCACCTTACCAATCTGAAACGTCAGCAAATGAAGATGAAGTTGCACTTGTAACCGATCTAGGTCTTACCCTCCTATCGGAACTATCAACCGCACATCACCCTAATATTGAAGTTGGAGCAGAAATAGATGTGGTTGTGGATAAAATAGAGACTGTTTTTCAAGAGATGAATATAAATCGACTTGCGAGTCCATGGTTACCTCCTTTATCTGAACGACTATATTTTAATGAAATTGATCAAGCGTCGACAGATGATAACTTGATCTTTGCTAAGATTGACGAGCCTGAAAAACAAAGCCAAAACCCAATAGGGTATGAGCCAATAACAGATGGTAATATTGGTATATTTGGTTCTTCTGGATATGGTAAGACATATACAATTTATACTTTATTATTGCAACTAGCCCGTCATTATGAACCTAGTCAAGTCCATTTTTATTTATTAGATTTTGGCAATGGTGGACTTTTACCATTCAGGCAACTATTTCATACGGCAGATTACTTTTTAATTGATGAAGATAAAAAGCTAAATAAGCTAGTTCGTCTCATTCAAAATGAGATGAACAGGAGAAAGGTTCTATTTCAAGAACTTGAAGTCAGTTCAATTAAGATGTTTAATCATTTATCGGATCACCCACTCCCATTATGGTTTATTACAATTGATAATTTTGATGTAATTAAAGAGGAACGGCATGATTTAGAAACTATAATCACTCAATTTTCAAGGGACGGACAATCATTAGGCTTATACTTTATAATCACATCAACGCGTGTGAATGCTGTTCGGCAAGCCCTAATGAACAATTTAAAAACAAAAATTGTTCATTACCTACTTGATTCAGGGGAAGCCTATGCCACGCTTGGAAGAGTACCGTTTTCCTTAGAAAATGTTCCTGGAAGAGCAATTGTTAAAATGTCAGATATCCATTTAGCTCAAGTTATTTTACCTGTTGATGGAGAGAATGACTATCAGCAATTAGAGGCATTAAAACAGGAGATTAAACAGTTGAATAAACTTAATGCTGACAAAGATAAACCTGAGTCCATTCCAATGCTTCCAAAGAATTTAACAGTAGATAATTTTAAGGACTTTATCAAGCAAGAGTATCGATCCGGTACCATCCCAATCGGGTTACATGAAGAGTTAGTTAAACCAATATGGATTGATTTTAAGAAAATCAATCATTGTTTGGTAATGGGAGGAAGTCAAAGTGGAAAGACAAATGTCTTACGCTATATTATCCATCAGCTACTAGATAGTCATATAGACCAACTAACATTGTTCGATTCAATTGATAGAGGTTTTTCTTATCTTGTTCAAAATGAAAGAATTAATTATGTAGAAACAGAAGAAGATATTGAAGATTGGTTAGACAAAACAGAAATGCTCTTTCTACAACGCGAACAAGACTATCTATCAGCGGTAAGTTCTGGGAAACCTTTACCACAATTAGAAGTGGCCCCCCTTATTATTGATGGATATGCTAGGTTTTTGCGGATTATAGACAATCAAATACAAGAAAGAATTGTACATATGATTAAGTCCTATAGTCATTTAGGCCTTCAGTTAATTGTTTCGGGAAATAGCAATGAATTAGCGAAGGGATTTGATCCACTAACTGTTGAGATGAAACAAATACGACAAGCTATTTTGTTGATGAAGAAGTCTGATCAGACATTATTTAATTTAACATATGAACGAAAAGAAGTAGATTTTCATCTAGGTTATGGTTACTTTGTTCAAAATGAGAAAGAAGTACGTATCCAAATTCCATATATTTCGACTGAGAAAGAGAAGGTGGGTATAAGCTAATGTTAAGAGAAATGATTAAAATCATTGTTGCGGTCCTCATTGTATTATTTATACCGTTAAGTTATTTCCTAATTATTGGGGATAACCCTTTTCAGGAGAAAGAAAATTTGACACAGTCAATTGCTGTTGTTAATGAAGATAATGGCATTGCGACAGAAGACAATGAAATTCGTTTAGGAGAACAGGTCATCAATTTATTTGAGGACGAATCTTCATTTGACTGGCTTGTTGTTTCAAGAAGTGCAGCTGAAAGTGGATTGCAATCGCAAAATTTTGATGCGATTATTTATATTCCGTCGGATTTCTCTCAAAATGTGATGGCTTATGATGAATCCAATCCAACTAAGGTAATTTTTGATTATCGGATCCAAGAACAATTGAATACCAGTAACTCTCAACGTGTACAAGGTGAAGTTGAGCGAGTAGTTAATCGAACAAACAATAGCATTACTGAGTTGTATTGGTATTATGTGTCAACTGATATGGAAGTTGTTCGAAAACAGTTTGATCGAATCTTAGCAACTGAATTAGAATTCCAAGAGGCAATGTTAGCATTCTATCAACCAAGCTCTGAAGATTTAACAACGCAGATTATTAAACAACAATCAATGATTCATCAATTACAAAGTTCAATTGAAGAAACGAACGAGAAACAAACAGATTATGAAAATTTGATTGATCAAGTGACTGGGCAACTCACTGCATTCATTGATTTTGTCAATAAATTTGAAGACTATCAAGAGCAACAACAAAAATTACTTAGTGATGTTCAATCAGATGCTATTGTGCAAATTGATCGAGCAACGGACAATCAATTGCAAAGATCCCAACAAGAGCAACATTTGTTAAGCGATCACCAATCAAAAACAATTGGTGATATGGGAACCCTAGCTGAGAATATCGAGAAAAGCAAGGAAGTATTTACGAATTTAAAAACATATCGCTATCGACGGCTAAGTAATCAAGCAGAAGATTATTTGATCTATCAAAATCGCTTATTAGATTATTACCAACAGCTTGTTGATACGACGGTTCTAAATCGTTATCAAGATGAAATCATTGAGTTACGTACAGTGCTAGGAGCTGATGAGCAATTATTAATCCTTAATCCTCCTGATCAAAATCCGATTTTTGGAATAGATGAAGATAAAGAAAGAGAGAGCGAGCAGGAGATGTTGCTAGAGGGAAATATTGAGCGTGCTCACGATGATCAGAGTGATGAGAGTGCTCAATTGCCAAGCTTTGAAGCAGAATTAACTATGCTAGAAGAACTTGAGGGACAAATAAGGGAAATGCTTGCTGCACTTGAAAATGAATCCGAACCGTTATCCGCATTTCTACTTGAATTACAAGATCATCTAGTGGCTTTATTCGCTGATGTACAAAACATTCAAACGACACTTGAAGATAAGGATGAACAACAAGAAAGATCCCGTTGGCTTATTATACAACAAATTGAAGAGTTGACAATGAACAACCAAGACTTAATGACTGAGCTTTCAGCAGTAAGTGAATTAGAAGAGGTTTTACGTGAGGAAAATTTACGTTTCAAAGAATACGCGGAAAATTTACTCGATGTAAATGAACAGTTACGTGATCAGCTTGATCACTATGTAAGTGGGCTAACAAAAATCATCGAAGAGGTTGAAGCAAAGGAAAAGGCAATTTTAGATTCAGAACAATTATCTAATCGCAGACGTAAAGTGTTGACAACTTCGTTTGAAACCCCTTTATATACAGGTCAGATCATTGATTTATTGAATTACTATGCTTATTTAGATCAATATGAATCTGTTTTAATTCGAATGGGTAGGGAAAATCAAGTAAAACAACTTGTGATGAATGATGAATGTTTTACTGATCAGATTAATCATATATTGCGAGTGACGAATAGAGAAGAAGCTTATTGGAATACGCTCTCAGATGATTTACCAACAACAAAAGATGGTTTGTTAGCTTTAGAAGATAAATTCACCCTTTTTATGACAGATTATCAAAAGACGATTCAAGACAGTCATGACGATCTGTTGGAAAGTTTAGTTGAAGTAAAAACAGATGCAGTCAAAGTCTTACAACAAATACAGCAACCAGATTTACAGTTGGGTAATATTCCAAAAGCAGAGACTGGGGTATCACATGATCGTATTATGCAAAATCAAATTCAACTTAATGACCAGTTTGGCTCTATTCGTGATTGGTTGGGTCGAACTGAAGAAAGTCAATCGATAATTGTAGATTATACAGATGATTTACAGCGTGAGGTGGCATCTGTTCAAAGTAATGCTGACATCTTAAACGAAAGATGGTCATCTAACGTTGAAACAACAAGATTAGTAAGAGATGACGTCTTCTCTGTTTTAGGAAATACATTTATCGATGGTCAATCTAATGATGATGTTTATGATTTCCTTACCAATCCACTTGAATTGAAAAATTCAACAATGACACAAAACCATGTAATCCAAGTGCCACCGGTGGTAATCTTATTTGGTGTCTTATTGGGAAGTTTATTAATCGGTTATTTAAGTTATTATTTCACATCAATTCCAATTTGGCTTAGAACAGTTCTATTTATTTTCTTAAATATTATTGTTGGTTTTGCGATAAGTATATTTGGGTTAAACATTTACCAATTAGTAGAATCAAACATGGCTCAGTGGACTATTTATACAATTTTATTATTGTTTGTCTGTTCAGGAATAGTTACGGTTTCCTACACATTACATCGTTTGTTTGGCTGGTTGATTACTGTTGGTATGATTGTTTTTTTTGTAACACCATTAATAGCATTAACAACACCAAACTTTAACTTCATTGATCCGATGTCACGTGTGTATATGTCAATTCAGTATAGTGGACGTTCAGCATTTCCAATGACAGTAATTATTTTAACAATAATGTTAGGTATTTTAATTGCATTACAAATATCCATTGAATATCACAGATCAAAAAGTCTAAAAGAAGGATTGGCAAATGAACAAGTCGCATAAAAGTAAATGTCTAATATTATTGATTATAGTCTTTCTATTTATTGATCCAAGTGACTTAATAGCCTATGAAAATATTAACTTTGAGCAATTAGTACCAAATAAATATGAAAACCGCAGTGAACGTACAACGGAGTTTATTAGGAGGCATTCAAATCAACCGATTAAAGAAATTTCAGAAGAGCAAAAACAACTTACTTTTGAAGGGAATAAACGATTTGAGAAAGAGATCTTTGTTGAACAGCTTTTTCAATCGTCAAGTGGATCAACTAGCACAATTACTTATCAAGCTATCAAGTTAGACTTGTTTAAAGACTCTAGTGAAGTGGTTTCACAATATCGGAATATTGAAGTAAATGATAGAATACCTCCATTTCTTATCTTTTTAATGACAGCAACAATTCTATTTATGATTGGCTTATGTGTCATTTTATATTTCTATTTTAAATCGGTTTCTCAAGGGAGATTGAAAAGTGACTAAGGAGTGGTGGAAATGAACTTTTGGTCTACAATAAGTGGTTACCAAAGCGAAATCAATAATAGGGTAGCTGAAATAGATCGAAAGATTGAACGCTTAGAACAAGCAAAGCGTAAGATCGAACAAGAGCAAAAGGTTGTTTTAGAAGAAATAGAACAGTTAAAGAAACCCGATATTGATCAAAACTGGACTGGGAAATTTGCCAACGATTATGAAAATAAACGAGACGATGTATATTTAGGGATGCGATCCCTTGCATATGATTCCTATGATCTTTATCAATCAACGATTGAGTTAAAAATCAATTCTTTTAATCTCCAGCGTTCAGGATTAGTTGGATTAAGAAGTCTTGTTTCCGAGACAAATCAACTCCTGAATTTTGGTGAAGAAGTTTATGATGAGGTATCAAATAAAATTAATTATATAAGAAGGGAGCTATTCGGTTAATGGTTACTATTCAATTAAATCACCAGCATGTTATTGCTAAAATTGAACAAGCAAAAAGTCAGATCGATTCATTTAAGATTAAAATACCGCCTCAAGTAAAACAATCTGATAATCATTTAAATTTTGTTAATGATTTTAGAGATAGGGAAGTGGAGATTAATCAATTAGTTAATACTTATTTAGAAGTTGTTATGAAAAACCTAGAGGACACTAAAGCTAATGTTAATCTAATTCAACAACAAGATCATGCGATCATTCGCTAATTTTCTGACCAAGTGAGGTTAAAAAAATGAAACAGTTAAACGCAGAGCGGTTACGTGATACAATGGAAGTGCGAATTAAGCATTATCAAAGCTACCGTGAACAATTGTCTGCGCTTCGTCAAATCTTTGAAGAAATCGTTGGTTTAGAAGGTTTTTCAGGACGAGGGGCTACAGCAATTAAAGGCTTCTATCAAGGCCAAATGGATGTTATCGATGCCTGGTTTCGATTGATTGATCGTCAAATTTCCTTTTTTGAAGGGGTCCCTGAAAACTTATCTGATTTTAAACTTGGTGGACAAACAATAGTCGATACAGAGTTTCTTAATGTGGACCTTGCTCAGCGAGAAATTCAAGCTGATCAAATGGTTAGTGATCAGAGACAAACGCTGAGACAAATTTTTACTGATATTGATGATCTCATGACACTAAGCCCTTTTTCCCGTGACCAATTTGATCAACAAATGAGCGATCTTCGAAAAAAACGGATTGAAACGATCGATACCGTTGATGAGCTTGATCAACAGTTGACCACTGAATATAGCTCATCTTTATATGAACAAGATTTTCTCATCGCATTATTCGATACTTTACTCACGGCGACAAGAAAAGGTGGGGATATCTCAGTTATTCACTTTAATGCTGATGCTTATCACAAGAGCGATATTTATCAAAATATTGAAAGTGCACAAGCGTATACAGCAACCTATTTTGCGCATCGGGAAGAACAAGATCATGCCCGTCAACTCAGAGAACGTGCTTGGTATGAAGTGGTTTGGGATGGGGCCAAAACATTTGTTGGAGAAGTGACAGGTTATTATGATACAATCCGAGCCACAACAGGAGTTGACCCCGTCACGGGTGTTGAGTACACAGCCGGACAACGCATCGCTTATGCCGGTCTAGCCGCTGCTGGCTTTATTCCTTTTGTAGGTTGGGCAGGGCGTGCGCTTAGAGGTAGCAAGGGCATCTACGCCACGGTTAAAGGTGTAAAGGCACTTGATACGAGCCTGGATATTTATAAAGCAGCCAATGCTTTTTCAATGATTAAGCAAGTTGAAATGGGTCTTTATGGTTTAGCTGCGGCCAATGGTTTTTCAGATGCCATTACAGGTAGAGATATCTTTGGTAATGCACTCAATGCCGAACAACGTAGTGCTAGCTTAATGCAGGGAATCGGTGCGAGCATTCCTTTTGTGCCTAGTGCTGTTAAACAAGGAAAATACATGACCAATCAAGCCCTGGAGACCATCAGCAACATGAACTTAACCCAAGGCTCAAATGGATTCCGGATATTTGGCCAAAACCAAGGTGGGCTCCAGCGCTGGTTAGGAAACAAACACATTCAACCAGCCTTTGCCGGGAGTGTCCCTGAAGTCCCCATTCGTGTGATGGATCAGAGGCATATCAACAAAAAACTTGATATGGTGTATTCGAAGCGTGTGGGTAGTGGGAATATTGGTGAAAAAGTCAGTAAAGTAGCTGATAAAGTAGATGGATTAAATGTGAGCAAAGGAAAAGTTGGCGATAAAATTCCAATGGAAGATTTCCAAATGATACGCAAAAAATCATTGCATAATATAGAAGGTGATTCAATGACTCTAGGGAAGTATACTCCATCCATGGAAAATGGAACAGCCAACTGGGGTAAAGCAGGACCTGATTCTTATATTGGTCGTGCTGGGAAAGATTCAATGTATTTTGATTTAGGAAGCGAATGGGGACAAATACAAAAGAAATATAATTTAACTAATGATGAGATGTTTGAGTATTTTAATATACCAGCCCTAGATGATGCGGTGAAAAGTGGGAAAGAAATACGATTTTCACATGACCCGCGCTTATCTAGCTATAAAGATAGTTACTTGAGAAAAGAGTGGGAATATTTAAAAGATAAACACAATTTTAGCATTTTAATTGAGGAAGGTGGAGTTTGGTATGCGGAATGATTCAAATACTAAGAAAAAGGCAAAAGAAATTATCAAAAAGCTTAAAAAGTATTTTGATAATAAAATTGATGATTTTACAATTTATAATATAACAGAAGAACCGTATGAAATGTTTAATATTACATTTGTTGCTTATCATTATCACATTGTGAATTTCAGTTATAATAGGGGAAGTATAGGTTGTGGTTTATCCTATGGTAAATATGATATTGAATTGGTAAACAGCCAAGAATGGTATGATAAAGCGGATATGGATGTTTTTTGTAAAGAACTTCAAGAGCAATTAGAATTAAGAATACCTGATAAGTTTTTAGAACATTATGGTTGGAAATAGAGAAAAGGGTGTGGGAAGAACCTAAAAATCATTAGACTTTAAGTTTTCCTTATTTGGTGCGCCCGGCATAGGCTATAACTCGGGGTGAAAGTCCACTACTGCACGGGTTCCATACAGTAAATACACTGTTACATGGAAGAAAGGTTATAGTGCTTACCCGTGGAGATCTCTCGGACGAGTGATCTTCGAAAAAAAACGGATCGATACCGTTGATGAGCTTGATCAACAGTTGACCACTGAATATAGCTCATCTTTATATGAACAAGATTTTCTCATCGCATTATTCGATACTTTACTCACGGCGACAAGAAAAGGTGGGGATATCTGAGTTATTCACTTTAATGCTGATGCTTATCACAAGAGCGATGTTTATCAAAATATTGAAAGTGCACAAGCGTATACAGCAACCTATTTTGCGCATCGGGAAGAACAAGATCATGCTCGTCAACTCAGAGAACGTGCTTGGTATGAAGTGGTTTGGGATGGGGCCAAAACATTTGTTGGAGAAGTGACAGGTTATTATGATACAATCCGAGCCACAACAGGAGTTGACCCCGTCACGGGTGTTGAGTACACAGCCGGACAACGTATCGCTTATGCCGGTCTAGCCGCTGCTGGCTTTATTCCTTTTGTAGGTTGGGCAGGGCGTGCGCTTAGAGGTAGCAAGGGCATCTACGCCACGGTTAAAGGTGTAAAGGCACTTGATACGAGCCTGGATATTTATAAAGCAGCCAATGCTTTTTCAATGATTAAGCAAGTTGAAATGGGTCTTTATGGTTTAGCTGCGGCCAATGGTTTTTCAGATGCCATTACAGGTAGAGATATCTTTGGTAATGCACTCAATGCCGAACAACGTAGTGCTAGCTTAATGCAGGGAATCGGTGCGAGCATTCCTTTTGTGCCTAGTGCTGTTAAACAAGGAAAATACATGACCAATCAAGCCCTGGAGACCATCAGCAACATGAACTTAACCCAAGGCTCAAATGGATTCCGGATATTTGGCCAAAACCAAGGTGGGCTCCAGCGCTGGTTAGGAAACAAACACATTCAACCAGCCTTTGCCGGGAGTGTCCCTGAAGTCCCCATTCGTGTGATGGATACGAAACATGTGAATAAGATGGTGGATCATACCTATTTTAAAGGTGTTGGTGGGGGAAGTAAGGGTACGGGTAATGTAAAGCATTTGGATGATGTACCAAGAATAAAAGAAGTTGAAGTTAATTTTAAAAGAAATGATAAACATGACTCCGAAGAGTTTGCAAGACAATTGAAAGACCAAGAAAAAGGTATGAATGAACTAACAGTTAATGAGTATTTAAAAAATCGTGAGAAATATATTGAACAAGGGCGTGCAATTGAAGGTAACGCTGCACAACAAGCTGCTAGGGAAGAAGCTTATGTACAAAAGATAAATGACCTACAAAGAGAAGGATTAACGTTATCGAAAGCTAAGAAACAAGCTAAGGAGTGGTTAGATACTCAAGCTGCACTTCACAACCCAGACCAGATAGCGGGAGGAAAGGCAGAATTAATAGGAGGTTTGGGAGATAAGAGAATAAATTCATCAATAGGTAGTCAATGGCGGTATAGGATAGATATTGTTGATGAACAAATCAAGGAATTAGCAAAAAGTATGACACCAGAACAACTAAAAAATACTTATTTGAATGTGAAATTAACACATTAGTGGGAGGAGTATAAATGGAAGAATACTTAAAAGATTTTAAATTGCATAATAAAGTTCCGAGTGAAATCATTGAAAAATATATGCAACTGGTACCAAATGAAATTATAGATTTATGGAGTAATTATGGATTTGGTACATTTATGCAAGGATATTTTAAAAGTGTAAATCCAGAGGAATTTAAAGAGATTTTGGGAGAGAGTAGTCAAAGATACAAGGATTCAGTTGTGTTGTTTGCTACAGGTATGGGTGACCTAGTTATTTGGTCAGATGGATATGTTAGACTACTTAATTACAGGTATGGTGTGGTAAAGACAATTATGTTTACATTTGAATTTTTCTTTCAAAATATTAATGATTTGGAATTTAAAGATGAGGATTTGTCTTGGCAACCGTATCCTGAAGCCCTTAGACGATATAGTGAGTTGGATTATGGTGAGTGCTTCGGCTATACACCGCTATTAGGTTTAGGTGGAGCAGAAAAAGTAGAGAATCTAAAAAAAGTCAAACTGAAGGAACATATTCTTATTATTACTGAATTTATGGGACCAGTTCAGTAATATTCGGGAGTATGTCACAGAATTAACTATAAGCACTTGATTGCCTTATTAGGAATCAGGTGTTTTTGTTTTTTTAGAAATCAGGTTCTATAATATATGACGTTGGTGAAGAAAAATCCCATTTCTCTTTGGAGATGAAATGGGGTGGAAATTCACTAGCGTCATTTTCATTTTTATATAGAAAACAAGTGAATTTCCCTG
>NZ_JAHLQM010000019.1 GCF_018919165.1 Amphibacillus sp. MSJ-3
CCTTTTAATTGGTTTTCGTCGACTTAATTATAAAGGAATCTACTGACCTTTTTCTATATAAATGCAAAAAAGGTGTTAGTAAGTTCAAAGAACTCACCAACACCATAAATTATAGAACCTTCTTTTTTAAAATTTAGAACCAGTATTCATTTCGACCTGTAATGGTATTGATGATTCATACGATCAGACATTTTTTAATAAATGGATGTCATTCCTCATCATCAAATTGTCCTTGGTAAGCATGGCTTTTATCGAGTATTTTTATCGCAATTCAACTGTCAGTAAGACTTCCACTTCAATATTTTTAAGGAAACTAAAGATTGTAAGTGGGAGATCAACTGATAGGAAGGGCCCGATTTGTTTAAGGGACTTTAGGTCATCCCCTTGTGGTGCTAACAGATGTTTCGCTGGGACGAGTAACCACAGTCCCAGTCCCAGTCACAGTCCTAGTCCCAATCAGTGGAGATAGGAGGACTCAGACTAAACTCACCAGATCATGTGGTAAATTCTGCATGACCTAGGTCCTATAGGCCCACCTCCCCTTGATTGGAGTTTCACTTTATACATATTAGGAATTATCTAACCTCCCCCAATCTGGGGACACTTGCTCTTTTCCCTAGATAAGTTTAAAATAGTTCAAGTACGTTTTATGATTTTATTAAAAGGGTAAGAGTGTTTAATGATACATAAAAAAATAAAATAACTTTAATTGGTTTGGATGACGGTGGTGAGATGAAGATGACGAAAGAAAAAGAACAAAGTGAATGGGTAGGATGGTTTAAAGCGTTTATTGTCGCTCTTTTATTAGTATGGATTGTTCGAACATTTATAATTATTCCCATAGAAGTTGACGGTCCATCGATGTCCCCAACTCTAATTGATCAAGATTATCTAATAGTTGAAAAAATATCTTATCAATTTTCAAATCCAAAACGTTTCGATATCATTGTTTTTCACGTAACGGAAGACAAAGATTATATTAAAAGAATTATTGGTTTACCAGGAGAAACGGTCGAATATAAGAATGATCAATTGTATATTAATGATCAATTAGTAGAAGAACCCTTTCTTTCAGACTATTTAAGTGAAAATAACTTTTCCTCTCCTTATACGAACAACTTTACCTTAACTGAGGATATTCCTGGCCAACACCAAACGATACCAGAGGGTTATTATTTAGTACTTGGCGATAATCGACAAGATTCAAAAGATAGTCGGATGATTGGGCTAATTCCTAAAGAGAATATTATGGGCAAAGCAAGATTTATTTATTGGCCATTCAATCGAATCAGTTCAGTAAACTAGGGGTGGAAAAATGACAATTCAATGGTTTCCGGGCCATATGGCAAAAGCTAGACGGGAAGTACAAGAAAAACTAAAGTTAGTCGATTTTGTGATAGAGCTTGTTGACGCTAGAGCTCCGGAAGCATCACAAAATCCAATGTTACAAGAAATACTTCAACAAAAACCAAGGATGCAAGTATTAATGAAAGAAGATTTAGCTGATCCGGATCTCACGGTAAGATGGTTGCAACACCTTAATAAGTCAGGTGTTAAGGCAATTGCAGTAGATGTTCAGAATCAGCAAGATATTCAAAATGTGATTAAAACAGCAAAGAGTATGACAGCAGAAAAAATGGCACGATTAGCAAGTAAGGGAGTACGCCCAAGACCGGGACGGGCGATGATTATTGGTATTCCTAATGTTGGTAAATCGACCTTGATCAATCGCTTAGCAAATAAAAAAATTGCTAAAACAGGTGATCGACCAGGAGTAACAACACAACAACAATGGATTAAAGTGAAGAAAGATTTTGAGCTGTTAGATACGCCGGGTATTTTATGGCCGAAGTTTGAAGATAAAATAGTAGGCTATCAATTAGCAGCTATTGGTACCATAAAGGATCAATTACTTTCAATAGAGGATATTGCTCGATTCACCTTAAATCATATTAAGAAATCGTATCCAGATTTATTAATGGACAGATACCAGCTCAAAAACTTTGACGCAAATTTCGAAACAATACTGGAAGAGATCGGTCAACAAAGAGGAGCTCTAGCCCCGGGTGGTAGTGTAGATTTAAATAAAACAGCAGAATTATTTATTCGGGATTTTCGAAATGGAAAGATTGGTCGCATAACTTTAGAGCAACCTAATGATTAATGAAAGAAAAGCGCAAATCATATCTTTGCGCTTTTTAATGTTTTAAACAAGGTCAAGATTGGTCCATTTAAACTAAGGAATTATGTAAATCATTCATGATGATGAAAGATATTTATTCTTAAAACTTATATAAACATGCCGATATTAAGATTAATCGATCAAAGGAGTTTGTCTTATGAGAGATCGTTCAATAGTTGAAATCAAACAATACTTACATGAAGAAGAAGTGGATGAAAAGATACTGAAGGAATTAGCACAAGATCCGAGAAAAGGCGTTCAACAAGCAGTTCAAGTCTATTTAAAGAAACAAGCAAAAGATCGCATTTTGCAAGAACAGTTCCTTACCATGAAAAAGTATGAGCTTTATTATCAAAGTCAAGGAAAAAGATATATTGCAGGAGTTGATGAGGTTGGTAGGGGGCCATTAGCTGGACCAGTGGTGGCAGCTGCTGTTATTCTTCCTAAGAGTTTTTCACTATTAGGCTTGACAGATTCAAAGAAGTTAAGTGCTAAACAGCGGGCTATTTTTGCTCAAGAAATAAAGAAACAGGCAGTCGCAATAGGGATTGGTTTGGTTGATAGTGAAGATATTGACCAAATGAATATTTATCAAGCATCAATTTTGGCAATGGAACGGGCTATAAATGAGTTAGATGTAAGACCAGACCACTTGTTAATAGATGCAGTACCACTTCAAAAAATATCATGTTCAAGCGAGGTCATTATTAAAGGGGATCAAAAGAGCATTTCAATTGCAGCTGCTAGTGTAGTTGCTAAGGTATATCGTGATCAAGTGATGGCTGAATATCATCAGAAATATCCTGATTACCAGTTTGATCAAAACCAAGGTTATGGGACTGCTGGACATCTACAAGGTATAAAAGAATATGGTGTAACGCCCATTCATCGCAAAACATTTGCACCAATCAAAGATTATTTAGAAGGAGGAAAAGATGATGGAATTCCAACTTCGTAATATTTCATCACCTCTTCAAATGATGCTAAGAGATCAAACAAGTAGACCATTAGCTTTAAGACAAGGTCAGGTTATACTTGGGAAAATAACAGACATTTTCCCAGATCACATTGCATCTATCCAGTTTGGTAAAAGTAATATGGTCGCTAAATTAGAAATTCCATTATCTGTTGAGCAAAGTTATTTATTTAAGGTGACCTCCGTTGGCGATTTGCCCCAACTAAAAGTTATGTCATCACTTGGAGCTAATCTATCATTAACTGATCAGATTTTATCCATTCTAGCTGATTTAGAGTTGAATCCGACTAAGGAAAATCAACAGATGGTTCTGGAAATGATCACTAGGCAAATTCCAATTCGGCAAACCGATTTAGAACAAGCTATGTTATTGTTTAAAAACGATCAGAGCCAGGAAATGAAAACATTATTACTTAATATGCTTAATGAAGAACTACCTATTACCGAAACAACACTCCAATCAATCAAAGCTGTTAATTCAAGTTTGGGATTAAATTCACAAATAAAAAATCTATTTAATTCAATGGAAAACAGTTCTATTCTCAGCCAATCGGCACAGCAATTACAAGCTAAATTAGCAACAATCATAAACAAACAACCTACTATTGAAGCTAATTATATAGTGAATCGTGAACAAATAATAAATTCGGAGCTAGGTCAAGAAGCAAAAGGGCCTATTCAAGAGCTAGCTGACCGGGTCCAATTACAGAATCAAAATGTATCAAGTTTAAATTCAAAATTAACAATAGCAAGTGACTCTTTACTTAATCAATTGAATAAACAATTGGCACTATCAGACAAACAGGTCTTTCAATTTAACAAAGTACTTGCTAATCTAAATAATCAACAAATCGAGCCAACGGATAAAGATTTAGCACAGCTTCAAACTTTGCTGAAAAACAATCATGTTGTGACTAAAATAGCCCAACAGTTACCAAATCAGGTGGCTGCATCCTTATATGAGTATATGGATCAAGCTACCCCAGATAAATTATTGGAATTTATTCGCCCATTAACAGAACTTATTCAACTCCAAATTCCAAAGGAAAACAGTCCACAAATTTTTGAACTTTTAAGTCAAATCAATCAAGTAGAGCCAAATTTGTTTCCCGTTAAAGATCAATTTTTTATCCATATGAAAAATTACATGTTAAATAGCGGCCTCGACCTTGAATATAATATATATGAGCATAGTCAGCAATTAAATGAACAACCAATGACGATCAAACAGTTATTGTTGCAGGTCCTTTCTGAACAATCAACTTCGATGAGAGAAACGGAGAATTTATTAAACTTGCTAACAGGACAGCAGTTAACACTGGTGAAAGAGGATGCTAGTTTTCTACATTTATCAACACATATACCAGGCTTATTCGGGATGGAAGAAGATATAGAGATTGAATTTTACAGTCGGAAAGATAGCGAAGAGAAAATAGATACCAATTATTGTCGGATTGCCTTTTATCTTGAACTAGCTCAACTGGGTTCGACAATTATTGATATGAATGTTCAAGATCGAGTTGTTCATTTAACAGTTTATAATGGAGAAGATATTTCCGAATCACTCGATCAACATAAAGGTTTGGTCAAAGAAGGTTTAGCTAGATTGAACTACCAGCTATCAACCATTAGTTATAAAGCTCTTCCAAATGATCGAGGAGATTTCATGATTCAACCAGAACGAAGCCAAAAAGGTTTTAAGCACAGTAGTTTGGATGTGAGAGTATGAATAATGAATTTCAATATAAAAAGGCAGTTGCCTTACAATATGATCAGGAAAAAGCACCATCACCTATAGTTAAAGCTAAAGGACAAGGCTACCTTGCTGAAGAAATATTAAAACGTGCGAAAGAATCAGGTATCCCTATTCAAGAAGATAAAAGTTTAGTTGAAGTTTTAAGCCAATTGAATATTAATGAACGGATTCCAGAAGAACTTTATCAAGCTGTAGCAGAAGTCTTTGCTTATATATATAAGGTTGATCAAAGTAAAAAGAAATAAAGACAACTCAGCAGGATTATCCAGCTGAGTTGTAGAATTTATAGTAGAAATTATTTGACCCCGACAGAAGCCTCCCATTTTAAATTTTGTGATTAATTAAGTGGTGAGTAGTTCGAGATTGATCAAGTAAGATAAGTTAAAATCAAAATGATTAAAAAAGGAGTGTATGTATTGACTTCCCCACGAAATCGCCTCATCTATCTTGCACAAAGTCCATTAGCAACAAGAACCCTATTACATAAAATAATCAGAATAGATCCAACATGCTCACAAATCTTTGATAACTCCACTAAGGATCTGATAAGTATTTACCATCTTCCTCAAGAAAAAGCAGAACAATTCCATTCATATATTCAATTATATCAGGACAATCATTCAATACTAAAGAAATTAGCTGAATTTAAAATATGGACCATCTTAGATCATGATTATCCGATCTTATTAAAGATAATTCCTGATCCACCAGTTATAATATATGGTTTAGGTAATCCTGATTATTTCAAACATTTGCCGTCACTAGCTGTAGTTGGAACAAGACATCCGAGCCAATATGCTAAACAACATATGTATCAATTGTTGAAACCATTAATTGATCAAGAGTGGCTATTCGTGAGTGGAATGGCGAAAGGGATTGATGGTTATGCGCATCGCATTGCAGATTACTATAATGGAAGGACAATCGCAGTTTTGGCTGGCGGATTAGATCATCCTTACCCAGCACAACATCTTGAATTATTTAATCGTTTAGCTAAGAATCACCTCGTTATTTCAGAATATCCACCTCAAGTAAGACCAGAACGCTATCATTTTCCAGAGCGTAATCGTTTAATTAGTGGATTATCATTTGCAACACTTGTTGTTGAAGCACAAGAAAGAAGCGGGTCATTAATAACGGCTGATCAAGCATTAGAACAGGGAAGAGAAGTAATGGCAGTACCAGGTGATATCAATTTTCAACAAGTAAAAGGCTGTCACAGGCTCATTCAAAATGGAGCAAAATTAATACAAAATACCTATGATATTATTGAGGAATGGGAAAGAACTAGACACATTTGGCAACAAATATTAATGGAATCCAACCCTTTTCGTTAATTAAAGGACCAATTAAATTTCGATAAATTTGACAAATGAGTAGAAAGTATTTAATAATAATGAAAGTTTAATTTTTAAGCTAACGAAGGATAAAGTTTAATATCTATTCGTGGGGGCGAAAATCACTTATTAAATAAATATGAAGGATTTATGATACTAAATTAAGTTTCTTTCTTATGTTGAGCCCTAGTTCTAAAGAAATAAAGCTATGATAATATATCAATAGTCAGAGAAACAAGGTATTTATCCTAGCAAGTAGATAAATACAGGTTTTTCTAATATGAAATTAACAAATAAAAAACAGACCTCTTGGAGGGAAAGTAATGTCAGATTATTTAGTAATTGTTGAATCACCGGCAAAAGCCAAAACAATTGAACGCTATCTTGGGAAAAAGTATACAGTCAAAGCGTCAATGGGGCATGTTCGTGATTTACCAAAAAGTAAAATGGGAATAGATTTTGATAATAACTACAATCCTCATTATATAACGATTCGAGGAAAAGGCCCTGTTTTAAAGGAATTAAAAACGGCAGCTAAAAAAGCGAAGAAAGTTTATCTTGCAGCTGACCCTGATCGCGAAGGAGAGGCTATTGCGTGGCATTTGGCTCATAGTTTAAATGTTGATCCAAACTCTGATTGTCGAGTTGTTTTTAATGAAATTACAAAGGAAGCTGTTAAGGAATCATTTAAACACCCGCGTCAAATAAATATGGATCTTGTTGATGCTCAACAGGGACGTCGCATTTTAGATCGACTTGTAGGGTACAATATTAGCCCATTATTATGGAAGAAAGTAAAAAAAGGATTGAGTGCTGGCCGGGTACAATCTGTTGCGGTTAAAATGATAATTGATCGGGAAAATGAAATTAAAAATTTTAAACCGGAAGAATATTGGTCGATTGATGGTCAGTTTTTAGCAAATAAAGAACCATTTGAGGGTTACTTTTATAGTTTAGATGGAAAAAAGACTAAGTTAATAAATAAGGAAGCTGTTGATGAAATCTTACAACGGATCCCGGAGAAAAACTTTAAAGTTAGCAAAGTGACAAAGACGGAGCGTAAACGCAATCCAGCACTACCATTTACAACCTCTTCATTACAACAGGAGGCAGCCCGGAAATTGAATTTTCGAGCACGTAAAACAATGATGTTGGCCCAGCAATTATATGAAGGTATTGACTTAGGAAAAAAAGATGGTGGAATTACTGGACTCATCACTTACATGCGTACTGATTCAACACGGATCTCAGATATCGCTCGTACAGAGGGACGACAATATATTACGGAACAATTTGGTAAGGAGTTTTTAGGTGTAACAAGAAAAACAAAGAACCAAGAAAATGCTCAAGATGCCCATGAAGCGATTCGACCAACATCAGCATTTCGAGAGCCCAGCACATTAAAATCTGTTTTATCCCGGGATCAATATCGCCTTTATAAACTAATCTGGGATCGATTTATTGCAAGTTTAATGGCTCCAGCTGTAATGGATACAATGACAGTGCAATTAGAACAAAATGGTGTAGGGTTTCGTTCGACAGGTTCTAAGATAAAATTTAAGGGTTTTATGAAGATATATATTGAGGGAAATGATGATAATGAAAAAGAAGAGCACAAGTTATTACCTTCGCTAGAAGAAGGAATGATTGTCAAGGCTGATAAAATCGTACCTAATCAGCATTTTACTCAACCACCACCAAGATATACAGAGGCACGTTTAGTAAAAACAATGGAGGAAAAGGGGATTGGTCGTCCATCAACATATGCTCCTACTTTAGATACTATTCAACGGCGTGGTTATGTCACACTTGATAATAAAAGGTTTGTTCCGACAGAGTTAGGTGAGATTGTTATTGATCTTGTGGTAGAATTTTTCCCTAAAGTCATTGATATTGACTTTACTGCTAAAATGGAGAATGATCTTGATGCTATTGAGGCAGGAACGCATGATTGGGTTGAGATTATCGATAGCTTTTATCAAGACTTTGAAAAAAGCCTGAAAATTGCAGAAGATGAAATGGAAAAAATCGAAATTAAAGATGAGCCAGCTGGAGAAAAGTGTGAGAAGTGTGGGCATGAGATGGTTTATAAAATGGGGAGATACGGTAAATTTATGGCCTGTTCTAATTTCCCGGAATGTCGAAATACTAAAGCTATCTTGAAAGAAATAGGTGTTGTATGTCCAAAATGTAAAAAAGGTCAAATCGTTGAACGGAAATCAAAAAAACGGCGAACTTTTTATGGCTGTGATCAATATCCAAAATGCGACTTCGTATCATGGGATAAACCTGTTCCCCGTAAGTGTCCAAAATGTAATGAACAATTAGTTGAGAAGAAAGTCAAAAAAGGTGTAAGTATTCAATGTATTGCCTGTGACTATAAAGAAGAAACACAACAATAACTAAACTGTACACTTGCTTTTTGTCAAGTGTACAGTTTTTTAAATAAAGTGAAACTTCAATCAGTAGGGATTGAGTCTACAAGATCTAGATCTTGTAGACTTTACCACCGGACCTGGTGGGTTTAGTTTGCCACCTCCTACCTCCACTGATTGGGACTGGGACTTACGGTTACTCGTCCCACTGAAATAATTTACTGTAATAAAATAATTGACTTTTATTAAAGCTAAGTCTATAATTTTTGGACGGTAAGTAAATTTGCTTGACGAATATTTGTTGTGATATGATATAAATATGTAAATGATTCTGAACTTTATTATTATTCGGTAAATAAGTTGCGTAATTAATAACAATATGGTACGGTTTAATCGCCTGCATTAATGAGGTGTAATGATGGATGACAGTGAGATTCAGAAACAGTTTAGTCTATATTTAGAAGTTGAGAAAAATGTTTCAGCTTATACTTTGGAGTATTACAACCAGGACATTACTGTTTTTGTAAACTTTTTAAATCTAGAAAATGTAGGGAGTTTTGATGAGGTTGATGATAGAGTTGTCCGGTATTTTCTTACTTATCTCTATCAACAGAAGTTAAGTAGAAAAAGTGTCTCAAGGAAAATTTCTAGTTTGAGAACCTTTTATCGTTTTTTAGAACGGGAAAATATAACGACACATAACCCTTTTTTGTCAATTTCATTACCCAAATCTGAACAAGTACTACCAGATTTCTTATATGAAGAAGAGTTAGCAGAATTATTTACAGTAAATGATCTGACTACGCCAATTGGACAAAGAAATCAAGCTTTGCTAGAACTTCTGTATGCAACTGGTATCCGAGTAAGTGAATGTGTTAACTTAACTTTGGATGCTATTGATTTTTCTCTGCAAACGATATTGGTCATGGGAAAAGGTAGGAAAGAACGTTACATACCTTTTGGTTCTTTTGCTGAAAGGGCATTACATCAATATATTAATGACGGAAGAGAACAACTATTAAAGAAAAGTAAAGAAGGGACGAATATCCTTTTCCTAAATGCAAGAGGAAAGCCAATTACGGCGCGTGGTATTCGGTTTGTACTAAATAAAATAGTTGATGAAGCTGCTATGACGATCAACCTTCATCCTCATACCTTGCGCCATACATTTGCAACACATATGCTAAATGAAGGCGCTGATTTACGAAGTGTTCAGGAATTGTTAGGTCATGATCATCTTTCTTCAACGCAGGTCTATACTCACGTAACAAAGGATCGTTTGAAGGGTGTATATATGAAAACGCATCCAAGAGCGAAGAAATAGTAATGAGGTGAGCAAATGGAATCACAATTTCATGCAACAACGATATTTGCCATCCATCACAATAATCAGTGTGCAATGAGTGGTGATGGTCAAGTGACAATGGGAAATTCTGTTGTTATGAAACATAAGGCAAGAAAGGTCCGCCGACTTTTTAAGGGGCAGGTGCTAGCTGGATTTGCAGGCTCAGTAGCAGATGCCTTTACTTTATTTGAGAAGTTTGAAGTCAAGCTCGAAACTTATAATGGGAATTTAGAACGCTCTGCAGTTGAATTAGCTAAAGAATGGCGGAGTGATAAGATGCTTCGTAAATTAGAAGCAATGTTAATTGTTATGGATAAAGAAAAGCTTTTCCTAGTTTCAGGAACTGGAGAGGTAATTGAGCCAGATGACGGTGTACTTGCCATCGGCTCTGGTGGTAACTATGCACTTGCAGCTGGGCGAGCGTTGAAGCGTTATAGCCCTGAGAAAACAGCAAGTGAAATAGCTCGGTCAGCTTTAGAGATTGCTAGTGAGATTTGTGTTTACACAAATGACCAAATTATTTTAGAAAAACTTGACTAACAGTAAGTTGGGAGGTGGTGAGTTGAGAGTAGATCTTTCACCCAAGGAAATTGTCAAGGAGCTTGATCAATATATTGTTGGTCAAAATCAAGCAAAGAAATCTGTTGCTATAGCATTAAGAAATCGAATGCGTCGTATGAAAATTGATGATCAATTCAGAGAAGAGGTTGTCCCAAAAAATATTTTAATGATTGGACCGACCGGTGTTGGGAAAACAGAAATTGCTAGAAGATTAGCTAAATTGGTAGGGGCTCCCTTTGTTAAAGTAGAAGCAACCAAGTTCACAGAAGTAGGTTATGTTGGTCGGGATGTAGAATCAATGATCCGAGATTTAGTAGAGATGTCCATTCGCATGGTTAAACAAGAAAAGATGGCAGAAGTCCAATCAAAAGCAGAACAAATTGCCAATCAGGAACTAGTAAAGTTACTCGTTCCATTAACAAAGAAACAATCAAATCATCTAAAAAATCCATTTGAAGTTTTCTTTCAACAAACTGAAGAAGAGAAGGATTTAGAGGATGACGCAAATATAAACGAAGATAAATTAAAAAAACGAAAACAAGTTGAACACCAGTTGGCACTTGGAGAACTAGAAGATACAATAGTCACTGTAGAAGTTGAAGAATACCAACATTCAATGTTCGATATGATCCAAGGAACCGGAATGGAACAAATGGGAATTAACATGCAGGACATGTTTGGTCAGTTCATGCCTAAAAAGATGAAAAAGCGAAGACTTCCAGTGAGCGAAGCACGTAAACTACTTACTCAACAGGAAGCTCAAAAGTTAATTGATATGGAAGAGGTAACACAAATTGCCCTCGATCGAGTTGAGCAAACAGGTATGGTTTTTATTGACGAAATTGATAAAGTAGCCGGTAAAAGTGAAGGCCAAGTTGATGTTTCGCGTGAAGGTGTTCAACGCGATATCCTACCAATTATTGAAGGTTCAACGGTTGTGACTAAGTATGGTCCGGTTAAGACTGACCATATTCTGTTTATTGCTGCGGGAGCCTTCCACATGACCAAGCCATCTGATTTAATTCCAGAGCTTCAAGGTCGCTTTCCGATCAGGGTTGAATTAGAGAAGCTTTCAGTAGATGATTTTAAGCGGATTTTATCGGAACCATCGAATGCTTTGCTAAAACAGTACCAAGCCTTATTAAAAACAGAGGATATAGATGTTGTTTTTACGGATGATGCGATTACTCGAATTGCCGAGATCGCCTATGAAGTAAATCAGGAAACAGATAATATTGGTGCTAGACGTTTGCATACCATTTTAGAAAAATTATTGGAAGATTTATTGTTTGAGGCTAATGATATAACCATGCCAACAATCAATATAACCCCACAGTATGTAGATGAAAAATTAAAGGCAATTGTAAAAAACCGTGATTTAAGTCAATATATTTTGTAAAAGCGGTAGTAAAGGAAACGGAGGAGTAACATGGAACTGTTAGAGCGGGTAAGAAAAATAAACTCAATATTACAGGGTGCAACAACTAAAACAGTGAACTTTAACCAGATGGCGGTTACATTACAGGAGATTATTGGGGCAAATATTTTTGTCGTGAGTAGAAAGGGTAAGTTAATAGGGTTTTCGATTAACCAAAAGATTGAAAATCCACGAATGAAGGCAATGCTTGAGGAAAGACAATTTCCTGAAGTATACACGGAAAGTCTATTTAATATTCATACGACAACTGCGAATATCGGTATAGACAGTCCTTATACGGCTTTTCCTGTTGAAAATAAAGATTTATTTAAAGAAGGGTTAACTACGATCGTACCAATCATAGGTAGTGGTGAACGATTAGGGACATTAATCTTAAGCCGATTAGATACAGTTTTTAATAATGATGATCTATTATTAGCTGAATATGGTGCTACTGTTGTAGGTATGGAAATCCTTCATCAAAAGTCAGAAGAAATTGAAAAAGAAGCACGATCTAAAGCAGTTGTTCAAATGGCGATTAGCTCATTGTCCTATAGTGAATTAGAAGCAATTGAACACATATTCGATGAACTAGATGGTAAGGAAGGTTTGTTGGTTGCGAGTAAAATTGCCGATCGAGTGGGTATTACAAGATCTGTAATTGTTAATGCTTTACGTAAATTAGAAAGTGCAGGAGTAATTGAATCACGTTCGTTAGGAATGAAAGGTACTTATATCAAAGTTTTGAATGATAAGTTCCTTTATGAACTTGAAAAGCTGAAAGCAGAAGGAAATTAAAAAAGCCTTGCATGAATTTTTCATGCAAGGCTTTTTTGACTGTAAAATATATGACGTTAGTGAAGAAAAATCAGATTTCTCATGGGATGGGGAATGTGATGGAAATTCACTAACGTCATTTTTGATTTCATAATAAAAAAACAGGAGCTGTGACGCCTCATGACAAATCTTGATTTTAATGCCCGGGAAAGTATTTTACATAGTCTAAAGAAGCCAGGTCCTGTGATAGGGTCTGCGTGATTTAGGTCTTCTAGGCCCCCTGATTGAAGTCTCACTTTATAGACTAATGTGATAGGAATTTAGTATCCCTATTAAGAGACGTTAGACCTAACTCACATACTAAAAAACTTTTAGTGGAATTAATATAGTCTCATAGTACTATGTTTTTGTAAAGGATTGATTAATTTTGACATAAAAAATCGATTTTTGTTGGCTTTTTAAATTGTTTGTGTATAATAAAACATGAGGATCTTACCAAATTTCTTTATGACCAAATATTTAATTGGGCAAATAGTATGACAATTTAACCTTTTATTAATAACTTTTGTCGGAATTTTATATATTCTAGTGACAACTACCCTTATTTCTAATACAATTAGTTTGAATTATGATAGAAAAGACTAGGATTTATTTCAGAAAGATAGTCGGATCTTCTTAGCGGAAATAGTCAAATATACACAAAGGAGGTAGAAAAGTGTCGATATTCGGAAGTTCAATTGACAATCTACACCATGGTTTGGATTATGCTTTTGTGAAAAACGAAGCAATCTCCAACAATTTAGCTAATATAAGCACAACTAACTATAAAGCAAAATCTGTTGAGTTTAAAAGTCTATTAGAACAAGAAAAAGGTGGACAATTTCAGGCTAAATTGACAAATCCACGCCATATAGACTTTAGTCAAGCGACAAAAGGCTTTAAGATTCATGTGAATAATAACACGCAATATAACCATAACGGTAACAATGTTGATATAGATAAGGAAATGGTTGAACTTGGTAACAACCAGATTTATCAACAGGCATTGGTTGAAAGGTTAAATGGTAGTTTTAGCACATTACAAAATCTTATACGTGGAGGAAGTTAGAAATGAGTATATTTAATAGTATTAATAGTAGTGGATCAGCTTTAACTGCTCAAAGGTTGAGAATGGATGTTATCTCATCAAATATTGCGAATGCAGAAACAACTCGAGCTAGACTTAATGAAAACGACGAATTTGAACCGTATCGACGGAAGACTGTTCGTTTTCAGGAAAATGGCCAGTCATTTTCCACTCAATTAAGCCGAGTAAAAAGTAACCAGGCTAATATGAGTAAAGGTGTAAAGGTAACAGCGATTGTTGAGGATGATGAGCCTTTTACACTAGTGTATAATCCGTCGCATCCAGACGCTGGTGATGATGGGTATGTCCAAATGCCTAATGTTGATCCATTGCAAGAAATGGTAGATTTGATGAGTGCAACTAGATCATATGAGGCAAATATAACAGCACTAAATGCCTCACAAAGTATGTTAACAAAAACTCTGGAAATAGGCAGATAATACAGAAAGGGTGAACATAGTGAGCATAGATCTTCAAGCCTTACAATCAATCCAGCCAACATCTTACATAAATAGATTGAATAAAACTGAAAATAGCTCTACTGACAATCAATTTTCAAATCAGCTTAAACAAGCGCTTGAACAGTTAAATAATGCTCAGCTTGAGACGGAAATGAAAACAGAAATGTTAGTTAATGGTCAAATCGACCAACTACATGACGTGATGATTGCAGCTCAGAAATCATCATTATCGATGAGTTTGGCCGTTGAAGTGCAAAGTAAAGTAATCGATGCTTACAATGAAATGATGAGAATGCAAGTATAAAATGAAACTTTAATCAGTGAAAGTTGGACCTATAGGAACTAGGTCATGTAGACATTACTACAGGACCTTGTGGGTTTAGTTTGCCTTCCTATATCCCCATTGATTGGGACTGGGACTGTGGTTACTCGTCCCATCGAAGTAATTTGCGGTTACTCGTTACACCGGAAACATTTGTTACTATCACAAGGGGATGACCTAAAGGCCATTGAACCAATCAAGCTGTTACTGCCAGTTGATCTACCACCTACAATACTTAGTTTCCTTCGAATGCTAGAGTGGGAGTCTTACTGATAGTTACACTGCGATAAAGTGAAACTTCAATCAGTGGGGAGGACCTATAGGACCTGGTAAGTATAGTCTGTCTTCCTATATCCCCACTGATCGTTAGTTGAACCAATCGGGCCGTTACTGTCAGTTGATCTACCACTTACAATACTTAGTTTCCTTCGAATGCTAGAGTGGGAGTCTTATTGACAGTTACACTGCGATAAATCAAAGCACTTCAATTGAAAGTTGTTTGGTATGGAGGCACATAATGAAAGAAAAACTGAATCAGTATAAAGATAAATTTATTGAAACTTGGAATGCAAGAACTAAAAAGGAAAAAGGACTTATACTTTCTTCTATTTTAATTTTTTTAATCATTGTTGTTGGAGGTAGTCTGTTTGCTACTAGAACAACAATGGTTCCGTTATATAGTAATTTGTCATTGCAAGAAGCGGGTCAAATTAAAGAGGAACTCGATTTAAGAGGTGTACAAAATGAAGTTAGTGATTCTGGAACGACTATTCATGTGCCAGAAAATATGGCAGATAGTTTGCTAGTTGAATTAGCAGCACAGGGTATCCCGCAAAGTGGCGGCATTGACTATTCCTTTTTCAGTGAAAACAGCTCTTGGGGTGTGACAGATAACGAATTTGATATTATCAAATTAGATGCTATGCAGACAGAATTAGCGGACCTTATTACTAGTATAGAGGGAATTGAGCAGGCTAATGTCATGATTAGTATGCCACAACAGCAAATTTTTGTGAGTGATGAGGCAGAAGAAGGAACGGCATCCATCGTCATAAGTGTTGCCCCTGGACATCATTTTGAATCAGAACAAATTAATGCACTTTATCATCTTGTTTCTAAATCAGTTCCCAATCTCCCTGTAGAGAATATCGGTATTTTAGATCAGAATTTTAATTACTACGATATGGAAAATAGCAATACCTATACAAACGGAGATGTTTATGCGTCACAACAAGCGATTAAACAAGATATCGAGCGTGACATTCAACGTCGCGTTCAACAAATGTTAGCTACAATGATTGGATCAGATAAAGTTGTGACTTCAGTAACAGCGGATATTGATTTCACTCAAGAGAACCGTGTTGAACAGCTAGTTGAACCTGTTAGCGAAGAAATTGAGGGTTTGCCTGTTAGTATTGAAAATATTCATGAAAGTTATTCTGGGGAGGGAGCCCTAGAAGCACAGGTTGGTGTTGGTGAGGAAGATATCGCTAATTATCCAGCTGGTGATGGTGGTGATGGTGAATATGAATTAATTCAAGACTCAATTAATTATGAATTTAATCGTATCCAACGTGAAATTAATGAAAGTCCATATAAAATTAGAGACCTAGGGATTCAAGTAGCTGTAGATAATCGAAAGGATTCGGTAGGGGAAAATGGTGAACTTGAATTGTTAACACCTGCTGAACAAGCAAATGTGGAATTAGGAATTGCCTCCATTTTGGATTCAATTATCGAAACGACAGTCGATGATTCCTATCTTAGTGAGGGTGATCTTGATGCTAGCCCAAATACTTCAATAGTATTTCAAGAGTTCAGTGGAATCGATACACCAGAACAGCCAACTACAGTAGGACTTCCTTTGTGGGCGATAATCCTTGGTGGAGTTTTATTACTCTTAATTATTATTCTTATCATCTTATTAGTCCGTGGACGACAACAAGTTGAGGATGAATTTGCCTATACAACAGAGCTTGAGGAAATTGAAACGGAAATTCCAGAGATGGATGAACCTGAAGATACAGATAGTACAATCAAAAGAAAACAGCTTGAAAAAATGGCAAAAGATAAGCCGGATGAATTTGCTAAATTATTACGTACATGGATTTCAGAGGATTAGGGGGAGAGCTGAATGGCTAGACAAAAAAATGTACTTACCGGTCGCCAAAAAGCAGCGATTCTGCTTATTTCACTTGGTCCCGATGTATCAGCACAAATATACAAACATTTAACAGAAGAAGAAATTGAAAAGTTAACTTTAGAGATATCTTCAGTAAAAAAGGTAGAGTCAGAGCAAAAAGAAGTGGTTATGGAACAATTCCATCAAATAGCGTTAGCGCAAGATTATATTTCCCAAGGTGGGATTAGCTATGCTAAAACTGTGTTGGAAAAAGCAGTCGGCAGTGATGAAGCACAAAAGATTATTGCACGCTTAACATCTTCATTACAAGTCAAGCCGTTTGATTTTGCACGGAAGTCAGATCCGGCTCAAATCTTAAACTTTATCCAAAATGAGCATCCGCAAACAATCGCTTTAGTCCTTTCATATTTAGATAATGAGCAAGCGGGTCAAATTTTATCTGAATTACCACAAGAAATGCAAGCGGACGTAGCAAAACGGATCGCTTTAATGGATTCTACTTCTCCAGAGATTATTTATGAGGTAGAGCAAATCTTGGAACAAAAGTTATCTTCTACGGTTACGCAAGACTATACACAAACAGGTGGTATTCAAGCAGTTGTAGAAGTGTTGAATGGTGTAGACAGAAGTACAGAACGAACGATTCTAGATGCGCTTGAAGTTCAGGATCCTGAATTAGCTGAGGAGATCAAGAAACGAATGTTCATCTTCGAAGATATTGTTACGTTGGATAATCGAGCGATTCAACGTGTTATTCGTGATGTCGAAAACGATGACTTACGTTTATCACTTAAGGTTGCTAGTGAGGAAGTTCAAGAGATTATCTTCAGTAACATGTCAACAAGAATGGCTGAAACCTTTAAAGAAGAAATGGAATATATGGGACCCGTTCGACTTCGCGATGTAGAAGAAGCACAACAACGTATTGTTGCAACCATTCGCCGATTGGAAGAAGTGGGAGAGATAGTCATTGCTCGTGGTGGAGGAGATGATGTGATTGTCTGATCTTCATCATAAAAAACAAATGAAGCAAATTAAGCTAAGACCTATCTCTACTTCTCACACGGAGGAGTCGAATGATCTTGTACCCCAACAAAAAGACGATCAGCTGAAAATACTATTGAATCAAATTAACCATGCAGAGGATCAATTAAAACAGATTAATCAAGAAATAGTGACCAAACGTAATGCAATTGATCGTGAATTGACAGAGGCAAGGGAAGAATGGCAACGAGAAAGAGAAATTTTAATTGAAGAAACGAAGACATCAGCTTTTGAACAGGGTTATCAAGATGGCCTTAACCAAGGACTAGAGTCGGTTCGAGATAAAATTTCTCAAGCAGATCAAATCGTAGAAATAGCAAGAAGCGAAGAAGAAAAAATCATTGAACAAAGTGAAGCTATCATTTTAGAACTTGCAATAAAAATAGCAGAAAAAATTGTTGCTGTAGAAATCAATGAAAATGATGCGTTTTTTACAATGGTTAGACAAGCAATTGGGGAGGTTCATAGCCAACCATCAATTAAAATCTATACAAGTATCGATGATTATCATTTATTAACAGATCATCGGGATCAATTAATGACTTTAATCGATCCCGAGATCGTCCTCTCGATCCATCCAGTAGATGAGATGAAACAAGGTGATTGTGTGATAAAAACACCTTATTCAAAGTTAGACGTGTCAGTCGATCACCAATTAGCAAAGATAAAAACACGATTGACCGAAGTTATGGAGGAAATCAAACGTGAACATCAATAGCTACATAGAAGCGATTGATCGAATCGATTCATACACAAGATTTGGAAAAATAAAACGTGTCGTTGGCTTGATGATTGAATCGGTTGGACCTGCAGTAAATATCGGTAATGTCTGTTATATTCATCCAGATAGGGGTGAGAAAATTATGGCAGAAGTCGTTGGGTTTACAGATGAGAATGTATTATTGATGCCATATTCACAGATTACTGATATTGGTCCAGGAAGCTTAGTAGAAGCGACTGATCAATCTTTAATGGTTAAAGTAGGAAAGGGACTTATTGGTCAAGTGATCGATGCACTAGGTCAACCCTTAGATCAATCAGCACTACCATTGGGCCTAAAGAGTGTTAGAACAGAACAAACACCACCAAATCCACTGCAACGACCACGAATATTGGAACCTATTGAATTAGGAGTAAAAACTCTCGATACGATGTTGACTGTAGGAAAGGGACAGCGGGTTGGTATTTTTGCTGGAAGTGGTGTTGGAAAGAGTACTTTACTCGGAATGATTGCGCGAAACAGCGAAGCAGATGTCAATGTCATTGCCTTAGTTGGTGAACGAGGTCGGGAAGTAAAAGAGTTTATCGAGAAGGATTTAGGAACAGAGGGTTTGAAAAGGTCAATTGTCGTTGTTGCAACCTCTGATCAACCGGCATTAATGCGGATAAAAGGTGCATATACCGCAACTGCGATTAGTGAGTATTTTAGAGATTTAGGTTATAACGTAAATCTGATGATGGATTCAGTTACACGTGTAGCAATGGCTCAACGTGAAGTAGGTTTAGCAACTGGAGAGCCTCCAACAACAAAAGGGTATCCACCTTCTGTTTTTGCTTTATTACCAAAGCTCTTAGAACGAACAGGTACAAGTGATAAAGGGACTATTACGGCTTTTTATACGGTTTTAGTTGACGGGGACGACTTAAATGATCCAATCGCCGATACAACACGTGGTATTCTTGATGGTCACTTTGTTTTAGATCGAAAGTTAGCGGAACAAGCGCAATTCCCTGCGATAAATGTCTTGAAATCAATTAGTCGGGTAATGCCCCAAATTACAACAGCAGATGAACAGAAATTAGCAAATGAAATGCGGCTGCTCTTATCAACATACGAGGAAAATTATGAACTTATTCAAATCGGTGCATATAAAAAAGGAACCAGTCCTCAAGTTGATCGGGCAATTCAATTACAACCAAAGATCATTTCATTTTTAAAACAAAATATTGATGAAAAATGTACAAGATCAGAAGCAGTAGACTTAATGAAGTCAGTGTTAAATGGAGGATAAGCAAGATGGCCACAGTAGAAGCTTTCAATAAAATCTTAAATCATCAAGAGCAGTTAAAGGACCAGGCTCAACTCGCTTATAGACAGGCACTTAATGATTTTGAAAAAAGTGCTGAAAAGCTCCTTCTACTATTACAAAAAAAAGAACAGGTCGAAAAAGAATACTATTATTACTTGTCATCTTCTGGGACAGTAACAACCTTAGCAACTCATTATGCTTTTATTGAACAGATCAAAGAAAGAATTCATTATGTGCAAATCGAAGTGAATCAAAAGCGGGCAGTGATGGAGAAAAAACGCGACCTGCTTACTGAAGCACATATTGAAGTGAAGAAATTCGAAAAAATTATTGAGAAAAAGCATCAAAAAGTTCAAGAAAAAGAAAAGTATCTAGAAAACCAAACAATGGATGAAATTTCGACCAGACAGTATTTTAATCATGAAAACAGGTGATAAAGATGGCACAAATCTCAAATCAATCAAATGAAACTAAGAAAATAACTTTTTTACAATGGATATTTCTAATTATTATTCCATTAATTTTAGCCATCTCAATAGTGTTTATTGTCCTATCACTATTGGATTTAAATCCAATTGATAAAACTAAGGAATTTGCAAATAAAATCCCGGTTATTAATCATTTTGTTACGACAGAAGCAGAGGGTGAATTTGAACGAAAAGAGAAGCAATATCAAAAGCGAATTAATGAGCTTGAGAGCGAAATAGAAATATTAGAGTCAGATTTAATCATTAGTTCAACAGAAGTTGATCAATTAACTCAGGAGATGGCTCGATTAAATAAGCAAGTTGAGAACTTCAAAGACGAGTCCCCTATAGAAGACGAAGGGGATGAAGATAATCAAATAACTGCATTAATCGATACTTATCAAGAAATGGCTGCAAAAAAGGCAGCGCCAATATTAACAAATATGAGTAATTCTGTTGCCCTTAGCATTTTACAGGGAATTGACGAGGAACAGCGAGCAGCTATCTTAAGTGCGATGGATCCTGAGCATGCCGCAAAGTTAACTGAACAGTTGCTTGATTAATTCATCATAGGCTAAAAGTTTTTTGAAGGGAGGTGAAAGGATGAATATCGATGCGCTACTTTTTACTAGTCAATCGAAACTAGGTCAATCAACACGTTCCATAGTTAGTTCGAGTCATCAAACTTCTTTTGAAGATGTGATTGATCATATCACTGAAAGGAAAATTGATGATCCAGAAATGATCCAATCTGAGGAAGATAAGTTAGCGGGATGGCTAGAAGATTTGTCCGATGAAGAATTGAATTTTTTAGTCGGCTGGTTTGCAGATGAATTTGACCTTGAATTTGATGATAAGGGGCAAGTGATTGCTAAGTTGAAAGAATTTGAGGAGATTGATATCGATCAAGAAAGCCAAGAAATCCAAGTTTTATTTGGACTTATTCAATTATTAGACATCCAGGCTGAGCGAATAGATCATTTCCAGTACGTAACACCAAATCTAAATCCAGTTACCAATTTATCATCGATGGTAAATGATAGCCAGATCAATAACGGCTCTCTCGTGGATGCCCTTAATCAATTAATCAATACTTTCGATGCATTTACACAAGAGGATGCGAAACAATTATTAAATTTATTGAAACAAATGCAAGAACCTAATCAAACATTAACGACTATCCTTGACCAATTGGAAGGAGGGGATAGCAGTAAAACGGATCTGGATATTTTAATAAAGGTTCATGATAATTTTCAAAATAAATTCGCACTAGCTCAGAAGACTAGCTATCAATCGGATACAACGGTGACCTCTAAAGATGTTATTAAGTGGGTTGAAGGGGCAATTGAACAAATAAAGGGACAAGGCGAACAGGAAGGGAATACCTTTGGCCAACTCTTTAGTCAACAAAGAACAGATACAGCCATTGAACAACTTCAAATCCAATTAGCTAATCAGGTTCAAACGCCAGAACAAATGAGTGAAGAACTGATTAGCAAGTTTGAAAAAGCAATTAGTCAAAGCACCTTCTTACAAGGTAAAGATGGTAGTCAGCAATTACTATTGAAATTGGCTCCTGACTCATTAGGTACAATCTTGGTTGAACTTACAGAAATTGATGGTGAAATGCTCGTTAAGTTAACAGCAAGTTCACAAATGGCCAAGGAAGCTTTAGAAGCAAATATTAAGGAGTTACGTCATATGTTTGCCCCACAGAATGTAGTGATTGAGAAACAGGAAAGTCAACCGATTTTTGTTGAACAGCAATCACCATTTGAGCAGCCACAAGACGAACAAGAGTTAAATGAACAAGAACAGCAACAGACACCAAACGAACAAGACCATCATGATGAAGATTCGATTCGTTTTGAAGATGTCTTATTCCAGGAAAGGGTGTAAAATATGACGAAAATTGATCCATCTTATTACTTAAAGAATATAACTAAAAGTGCACCAAGTTCTGAACTTGGAAAAGATGAATTTTTGAAAATACTGATGACCCAAATTCAAAACCAAGATCCTTTAAACCCGATGGATGATCGAGAATTCATCTCTCAAATGACGACATTTTCTTCATTAGAGCAAATGATCAATATGAATGAGTCCATCAGTTTACTTGTTAATAATCAGTTGATGTCACCAGTTATTCAATACAGTCATTTAATTGGTGCAGAAGTTAATTATTATGCAATTGATGAGGAAACTGGCCAAGTTAAAGAACCGAAGGAAATTGAAACAAGTGAAGTTGTCGCAATTAGTGAAAGCAATGGTTATGCAGTTATTGAATTAGAAAATGGCGTGAAAATATACACAGATGAAATATTAAGAATTAATCAACCTTCAAATGATTAGAGGAGGAGATTAAATGGACCATCGCATTCAACAAGTACCAAGTCATGCTTTACTTCAAAATAAACAGCCAAAAATAGTTAAAACAAATTCACAAGCTTCATCGTTTCAAACTGTTTTAGGTCAAACACAAACACAATTAAAGATAAGTAAGCATGCACAAGATCGACTTAATGAGCGGAATATCAATATTTCTAGTGATAAATGGAATGAAATAGCTGATCAGGTAAAGGAAGCAAAGAAAAAGGGGATTACAAATTCATTAGTGATAACAAATGAAGCAACGCTATTAGTCAGTGCAAAAAACCATACGGTTGTAACGGCGTTGGATCGTGATGAGGCAGAAAGTCGGATTTTCACTAATATTAATGGAACCATTTTATTAGATTAAGGCTGGACCTTAACAGGAGGCCATTGACACTGTTGATTGAATGATACAGTAGTCTAATCATGGAGGTTGAAAAGTTAAACAGAAGGACTGATCGAATGATTGCCTGGTCTTGTTTTTTGAGGGAGAGTCATGGATGTAATCATACACGCTCCACCTCACGAGGTTACACTGTTTTGAACTTCTCGGTCCTTTTACCAAACTTTTTAGAACTTCATATAATAGGAGGAATAAATCAATGTTAAGATCAATGTATTCTGGTATTTCTGGAATGAAAGGTTTTCAAACACAATTAGATGTAGTTGGTAATAATATCGCTAACGTCAATACATCAGGTTATAAAAAATCTCGGGTTGCTTTTCAAGATATGATGAGCCAAACCGTTGCTGGTGCTTCAGCTCCAACTGATATTCGTGGTGGGATTAATGCACAGCAAGTTGGTCTGGGTTCTCAAATTGGTGCAATTGATGTGATCCACACACAAGGTAACCGACAAACAACTAACCGGACATTAGACCTTGCTCTAGAAGGGGATGGGATGTTTATTTTTGCGTCCGGTGTTGATGCTGATGCTGAGAGCTATGAGCTAGAAGACGTCAATTTATTGTATTCACGGGCTGGTAACATGTATTTAGATGATAATAATTATATTGTCAACGCTAATGGAGAATACCTTGTTGGTATTGATCCTGAGAGTGGTGAAAAAATTAGAATCCAGATCCCCGAAGATGCGGGTAGCTTTAGTATCCAAGGTAATGGAGTCGTTAATTATGTTGATGAGAATAATGAAACGCAAGTTGCCGGTCAAATTATGTTGGCTAAGTTTGCCAACCCTGGTGGTTTGGAGCAAGTTGGGTCCAATATGTATCGCTCTACAGTTAATGATGGAATGATTGGTGTTGATGGAATTCCTGAGCTGATTGCACCGGAAGAACAAGGGACTGCAGGAATCGTCTCTGGTGCACTTGAGATGTCTAACGTTGATTTAGCAGAAGAATTCACTGATATGATTGTTGCTCAACGTGGTTTCCAGGCTAACACAAGAATTATTACTATATCTGATGAAATCTTACAAGAATTAGTTAACCTTAAGCGATAGATAGGAGGAGGGAGCAGGTTAATTGACTTGCTCCTAAGATAAAAATGATTCAATTGACGAACTTTAACGGCGAAACATTTACATTAAATGCTGTCTATATAGAACGTATCCAGTCATTCCCAGACACGACAATTACTCTATTTAACGGCAAGAAACTAGTTGTGAAAGAATCTGAATTAGAAGTGAGAGCACTATCTACTCAATTTTTTGAGAAAATTGGTTTGGTAGGTTTTCAATTAAAAGTAGGTGAAAAAGATGACGAACAAATCGTTTAAAATTATTTTAACTATTTTAGCGATTATTGCAATCTCTGGTATAGGTGGTATCGTCTATCTCTTAACGAATAATGATGATCCAAATCGTGAACTAACAATAAATGAACAAGTTGAATATGCTTATACAACGGAGGAAATTAACTTAGACTTGGAAGATGATCGATATGTGCAATTACAGTTTAATATATTAACAAATAATAGTGATGCGCGTGATGAAGTAGAATTAAGAGAATTTCAATTTAAAAATCTCTTAATTAAAGAGACGATTGATATGACATCTGAACAACTCCAAGCGGATTTAGACGAGTTTGAAGATACTTTAAAAACAGAAATGAACAATTTAATGGAAGAAGGGGAAATTACCGACATTTTCATTGTGGGTAAAATTGTACAGTAGTATAGCTCCTTTGTAGGAGGTGAGAGCGATGGCAGATGAGATTCTATCTCAAAATGAAATAGATGCGCTATTATCAGCGCTATCTTCAGGAGAAATGGATGCTAATCAATTGAAACAGGAAGAACAAGATCGAAAAGTTCGAGTTTATGATTTTAAAAGGGCACTTCGTTTTTCAAAAGATCAGATTCGAAGTATTTCAAGAATTAATGAAAATTATGCGAGACTTTTAACAACATATTTTTCTGCACAGTTGCGTACCTATGTACATATTTCTGTTGCTTCTGTTGACCAAATCCCGTATGAAGAGTTTATTCGTTCGATTCCAACAATGACGGTACTTAATATTTTTAGTATGGCACCGTTAGATGGGAGAATAATCTTTGAAATTAACCCAAATATCGCTTATGCGATGCTCGATCGTATATTAGGCGGAAGAGGGAGTAGTTTAAACAAAATTGATAATTTAACTGAAATTGAATCGACGATTATGACGAATTTATTTGAAAAGTCGTTGGATAATTTACAAGAGGCTTGGTCTTCAGTAGCCAATATTGACCCGGTATTAGAAGAGTTTGAAGTTAATCCTCAATTTTTACAGCTTGTATCGCCAAATGAAACAGTGGTTGTTGTCTCCTTAAATACAACAATAGGCGAAACTACAGGTATGATTAATATTTGTATTCCACATGTTGTATTGGAACCGATTATGCCAAGACTATCTGTTCACTACTGGATGCAAACTGAAACACAAAAAGAACGTAAGCCAGAAGAATATGAAAATTTAACTGAAAATATTCAATCA
The DNA here is from genome assembly GCF_018919165.1 of Amphibacillus sp. MSJ-3. GTDB lineage: Bacteria > Bacillota > Bacilli > Bacillales > Amphibacillaceae > Amphibacillus. The sequence goes on from NZ_JAHLQM010000019.1 coordinate 25,630, forward strand.
ACCTTCCTTGATTTAAAAGTTTTACTTGGACAAACAAAGATAACAGTCAGTGATTTTCTACAGATTCAAAAAGGAGATATCCTTCATTTAGATCAATCCATCCATGAACCGTTGGCATTGCAATCTGATGATGAGCGTCTGTACACTGTACAACCAGGTCATAACAAAAACAAGGTTGCCGTTCAAATATTAGAAGAAATTAAGAAGGGGGCACCAGATCATGAATGATGGTATGCTTTCACAAGATGAAATTAATGCACTATTAAATACTGTTGAGGATGAAGAAGTAGAGGATATTAATGAGGATCCTTCAGAAGTCTCCCAAGTCTTATCAGAATTAGAACAAGATACCTTAGGTGAAATTGGTAATATTTCATTTGGTAGTTCAGCAACAACATTAGCTACACTTTTAAACCAAAAAGTTGATATCACAACACCAACAGTTTCATTTGTTAGCCGAAATGAATTAGATAAAGAGTTTCCCAAACCTCATGTTGGAGTAGAAGTGAAGTATACAGACGGTTTTCAAGGTGACAATCTATTTGTCTTGAAAACAGATGACGCACTGGTTATTGCAGACTTAATGCTCGGCGGGGATGGCAAGACAGAAGAAACGAGTTTGAATGATATCTATATGAGTGCGATTCAAGAGGCAATGAATCAAATGATGGGTACCGCTGCAACAAGTATGTCAACGATCTTTTCAAAGCGTGTAGATATATCGCCGCCTTCGACTGTAATGTTAGATGTAACTGAAAAATCTAGTGAAAAATATATTCCGAATGATGATATTTTAATTAAAGTGTCATTTCAATTGAAAATTGGGGAATTGGTTGATTCGAATATCATGCAACTTTTACCTCCTTCTTTCGCAAAAGAAATGGTAGATGGATTACTTAATGCACCAATTTCAGAACCAAAATCAGAGATTATACAAGAAGAAAAATTAAAAAATGAGGCTGTACAGATGAATCAGCATACAAGAACTTATAGTCAAACAGTACAAGAAAACCGGGGAGGCCCACGTCATATTGGTGAGCCAACACAAGCGAATGCAAGTGTTCAAGATGCTCAATTTTCAAGTTTTGAACCATTAGATTTACCAGAAGCTGAGCAGCGTAATTTAGATATGTTATTAGACATTCCACTTCAAGTAACTGTGGAATTAGGTCGTACGAGAAGAGCAGTTAAAGATATATTAGAATTATCATCTGGTTCAATTATCGAACTTGATAAATTAGCAGGTGAGCCTGTAGACATTCATGTAAATAATAAATTAATTGCTCAAGGTGAAGTTGTCGTTATTGATGAGAATTTTGGGGTTCGAGTGACAGATATTATTAGCCAATCTGATCGCTTAAAAAACCTTAAATAAAATGTCTAGGAGGAAGATTGATGGCACATACGGTATTAATTGTTGATGATGCCGCATTTATGCGGATGATGATTAAGGATATTTTATTAAAAAATGGCTTTGAAGTAGTTGGAGAAGCGCAAGATGGTCAGCAAGCTGTTGATAAATATGAAGAATTAAAACCAGACCTTGTCACGATGGATATTACGATGCCTGAAAAGGATGGTATTGCAGCATTAAAGGAAATAAAACAAATTAATCCGAATGCCACGGTAATTATGTGCTCAGCGATGGGTCAACAAACAATGGTTATCGATGCCATTCAGGCAGGTGCGAAGGATTTTGTCGTAAAACCATTTCAGGCTGATCGAGTGATTGAGGCTATTACTAAAGCATTGGATTGATATGATGAAAAAGCTATTATCTTTAATAATACTGTTTTTCTTTACAATAAATGTACTGGTGCTATCAGCTGAAACTAAGGATGATTCCGTTACTGACTTTTTTAATCAGGATCAAACGGACTCAATAGAGCCAGGTAGTGAGGATCAGATTCTTGATCAGGAAGACGGGGGAGAGGATCAACCCCCGTTGCTGAATAATCAAACTCCCAATTTATTTGGATTAATCGTCAAAGTTGTTCTTGTCTTAGCTTTAATTATTGGCTTAATTTATATTTTATTAAAAATATTTAATCAGACGAGTCGATTTAATAAGCAGGGAGAGTCGCTAATAAATTTAGGTGGCCTGTCATTGGGATCGAATAAATCTGTTCAGATGATAAAAGTTGGTGAACAAGTTTATCTTATTGGTGTTGGCGATAATGTTTCTATTTTAACGGAAATAACGGATGAGGATTTTAAACAGCAAGTTCTTGAGAAACGTGAAGCACCATCTTTACCGATTAACGCCCTAGTTAATCAATTTAACATTAAAAAGAGAACAAATAAACCAAATCATCAACAAGCTGAAATTGATGTGAATGATAACTTTGCTGCTTTATTTAAAGGAGAACTCGATACAATGAAAGAGAAGAGAAAAGAAATTAGAGCCAAATTTAAGGAAGAAGAATAACTATGAATGAATTTATTGATATTTTTTCTAGTACTGATCCAGGTACAGTTTCAACAGCTGTCCAATTATTGATCCTATTAACCATTTTCTCTTTGGCACCAAGTATATTAATTCTATTAACTAGTTTTACTAGAATTATTATTGTCTTATCATTTACTAGAACATCTTTGGCAACACAGCAAATGCCACCAAATCAAGTGCTTATTGGAATTGCCTTATTTATTACCTTTTTCATTATGGCGCCAACTTTTCAAGAAATTAATCAAGAAGCCTTGTCACCTTTAATGGATGAGGAAATTGGTTTAGAAGAGGCTTATAATCGTGCAAGTGCACCAATTAAACATTTCATGGCAGACCATACAAGGCAAAATGATTTGCAATTATTTTTAAATTATTCAGATCCGGGGCCTATTGAAACAATTGAAGATATCCCATTAACTGCCCTTGTTCCTGCCTTTGCAATCAGCGAACTTAAAACAGCTTTCACAATGGGCTTCTTAATATTCATTCCTTTTCTAGTCATTGATATGACTGTTGCTAGTATTCTGATGTCAATGGGAATGATGATGTTACCGCCAGTGATGATTTCCTTACCGTTCAAAGTACTGTTGTTTGTATTAGTTGATGGATGGCATTTAATAATAGAGTCTTTATTATCGGGATTTAATTAGCAAGTTAAAAGGGGTTTTGAAGAATGAGTACAGAATTAGTTATTACACTTGCCGAACAAGGAATTTTTACAATATTAATGGTTGCAGGTCCGTTATTGATCCTTGCTTTAGCAGTAGGTCTATTAGTCAGTATTTTTCAGGCAACAACACAAATTCAAGAACAAACATTAGCATTCATTCCGAAAATTGTCGCTGTATTAATAGGAATTGTTTTCTTTGGTCCATGGATGCTAACACAACTTACTCAATTTGCAGCAAATATATTGCAAAATTTAAATCAGTATGTTGGTTAGAATATGTTAACTTTAGTTGATTTGAATTATTTACCTGCATTTTTGCTCATCTTCATTCGGCTTCTTGCATTTGTTGCAACAGTTCCGATTTTTTCGTATCGAAATATACCAAATCCGTTTAAAATTGGATTTGCTTTATTTATGAGTTGGATAATAGTGATTACCATGGATCTTCCAGTTTTAGAGATAGATCTCATGTTTATTGTCTTAATTCTTAAAGAGGTACTTGTTGGTTTAATCATTGGCTTAGTAGCAACTTTAATTTTAACTGCTGTTCAAATTGCTGGTGGCTTTATTGATTTTCAAATGGGATTTGCAATTGCAAACGTGATGGATCCACAGACTGGTGCCCAAGGTCCAATTATCGGCCAATACTTTTATACTTTCGCCTTAATGTTTTTATTAGCTATCGATGGACACCATTTACTTATTAACGGTGCATTTTACAGCTTTGAACTTATTAAACTTGATCAGTTTATCGATTTTTCGAACCCTAATTATATAATAGCTGTTGTCACAATGTTTAATCAAATTTTCCTAATTGCTTTTCAAATGGCTATTCCAATTGTCGGTAGTCTATTTTTAGTTGATGTTGCCTTAGGGATTATCGCTAGAACAGTTCCACAACTTAATGTGTTTGTTGTAGGAATCCCTTTAAAAATAACAGTTTCCTTTTTTTCAATTAGTATATTTATAGTGTTTTATATTAGTTTAGTTAGACGGTTGTTTGGCTATACATTGGATGTTATGGATACCTTTATGCGTATTCTAGGGGGAGTGTAAATATGGAGTGGTTAAGGCTAGACATCCAGTTTTTTTCTGGTGAAAAAACTGAGAAGGCTACACCAAAAAAACGTGAAGATACCCGTAAAAAGGGACAAGTGGCTAAAAGTCAAGATATCAATACAGCAATGCTACTTTTTTTTATGTTTATTACTTTCACAGCAATTGGACCTTATTGGAAGGGGAGATTCACTAACCTTTATATACATGTTTTCACTGAATATTTAACACGACCTTTAACACTTGATCAAATTCATTTAATTTTTATCGATACGTTAATTTATATTGGTGTAACAATTGCTCCGATTATGGGGGTAGCCATTGTCGTTGGGATTGCATCAAACCTTATGCAATTTGGCTTCTTATATACAACCGAACCCTTACAAATAAAGTTGGAAAAGCTTAATCCAATCGCGGGTGCAAAACGAATCTTTTCTATCCGTGCAATTGTTGAACTAATTAAATCTTTATTAAAAATTACTGTTGTTGGTGCTGTTACTTTTTCTGTATTATGGGACAGCAAAGATGAAATTTTAATGCAAGCACAAACTGATTTAAATGGCGCACTTAGTTTTTTTGGTTCAACAACTACACGAATGGGTCTTTCTGCATCGATCGCTTTATTAGTATTAGGAGTTTTAGATTATGCTTATCAACGTTTTGATTACGAGAAGAATATTCGAATGTCAAAGCATGATATTAAAGAAGAGTACAAAAATATTGAAGGTAATCCTTTAATTAAATCAAAAATGAAGGAAAACCAACGCCAGATGGCGATGCGACGGATGATGAGTGAAATACCCCATGCAGATGTCGTCATAACCAACCCAACGCACTATGCTGTTGCAATAAAATATGATGAATCAGAGGCTGATGCTCCCTATGTTGTTGCTAAAGGTGCAGATTATGTCGCTTTTAAAATCCGCGAAATTGCTCAAAAAAACAAAGTCAGTATAGTTGAAAATCGCCCTTTAGCAAGAGCATTATATGCTAATATTGAAATTGGACAAGTTATAGATGAATCGTTTTATCAAGCTGTAGCAGAGGTTTTAGCTTATGTTTATCAGGTTGATCAAAGGGCATAGTACAGCTTGTAAGGAGAGAAAAAAATGAAAGTAAAAGATATTTCAGTCTTATTATTTGTGATTGTTATTATTGTTATGCTAATTGTGCCATTACCAGGATGGTTATTAAGTATTCTTATTTTAATGAATATTTCCATATCATTGATTGTTATATTAGTTGCAATGAATGCAACTGAACCCCTACAGTTTTCAGTTTTGCCATCATTATTGTTAGTTATAACCTTACTACGCTTAGGATTAAATGTATCAACAACACGCTCGATTTTAGCTGAAGCAGATGCAGGTAATGTTATCGATACATTCGGGACATTTGTTATTGGGAGTAATCCGTTAGTAGGGTTCGTTGTCTTTATCATATTAGTCATTGTTCAATTTTTAGTCATTACTAAAGGGAGCGAACGGGTATCTGAGGTTGGTGCCCGATTTACTTTGGATGCTATGCCAGGTAAACAAATGAGTATTGATGCCGATTTAAATGCTGGATTAATTAATGAACAACAAGCAAAAGAGCGGAGAAGTAAAATTGAAAGAGAAGCCGACTTTTATGGTGCTATGGATGGGGCCAGTAAGTTTATTAAGGGAGATGCGATTGCTAGTATCATAATCGTTATTATTAATATTGTTTTTGGAATTATTATAGGCATGCTTCAAATGGGGATGGACTTTAATGAGGCAATTTCAACCTATATGAACTTGACTGTTGGTGATGGTCTGGTAACTCAAATACCGGCCTTATTAATCTCTACTGCAACTGGTATTATTGTCACTCGAGCAGCTTCAGAAGATAATTTAAGTAGTGATGTTACCACACAATTACTACAGTTTCCTAAATTATTATACATAGCTGGCGGGACGATATTCTTGTTAGGTTTAACACCAATTAACTTTTGGTTAACGACTGGAATTTCAGCTATTTTATTCACAGGTGCTTACCTACTTGATCGTCCTAAGGAAGAAATAGCGATTGATCAAGCAACGGTTGAAGATGAAGAAGCAACCAGACAGATGGAATCACAAGAACATGTTGTTGATCTGATTAGTATGGATCCCATTGAATTTGAATTTGGTTATTCATTAATTCCACTTGTTGATGCGAGTCAAGGTGGCGATCTAATGGATCGGATTGTAATGATTCGTAGACAGTTGGCTATCGAATTAGGGATTGTTATTCCTGTTGTTCGAATTCGGGATAATATTCAATTACCGCCAAATGCCTATCAATTGAAAATAAAGGGTAACGAAGTGGCAAGTGGTGAATTAATGCTTGATCATTACCTAGCCATGACACCAGGTATAGAAGGAGATGATTTTGAAGGGATTGAAACGACCGAACCAGCTTTTGGTTTGCCTGCTAAATGGATCAGTGAAGATGTGAAGGATGAAGCAGAATTGTCCGGATATACAGTTGTTGATCCACCGTCAGTTGTCTCTACCCATATAACAGAGGTTATAAAGAAACATTCTCACTTATTATTAGGTCGACAGGAAACGAAACAATTAATTGATCACTTAAAAGAATCATATCCTATTTTAGTTGAAGAAGTTACACCAGAGCCATTGAGTATAGGAGAGATCCAAAAAGTCTTATCCAAACTACTCCGTGAGCAAGTGTCTATTCGTAACCTTCCTGTTATCTTTGAATCATTGGCTGATTTCGGGAAAATGACAAATGATCCAGAGCTATTAGGAGAATATGCTAGACAATCCTTGGCATCACAAATTACTAAGCAATACATTACTGATTCAAGATCATTACGTGTGATTACTGTATCAGGTGAAGTTGAACAAATGATAGCAGATCATGTTCAGCAGACTGAACATGGCAATTACCTAGCGATAGATCCAGAAAGTCAGCAGAAAATTATCAGTTCAGTAACTGAAAAAGTAGAAAAGGTTTCATTGCAAGAAGAGACACCAATTATTTTATGTTCACCAACGATTAGAATGTATCTGAAACAACTTTTAGATCGCTTTTTACCAGAGGTGGTCGTATTATCCTATAATGAATTAGAGCCAGATCTTGATGTTCAAAGTATTGGGGTGGTGAAAGCTGGATGAAGGTAAGAAAATACATTGCACCTAGTATGCCAGAAGCACTTGAAAAAGTGAGGAATGAATTTGGTGAAGATGCAGTTATTCTAAGTTCAAAGGTGATTTATACAGGAGGCTTTTTAGGTTTATTTAAAAAACGAAATATTGAAGTTGTTGCGGCATATGAACCTCGTACGATTAAGCCGTCTTCAATTGAAAAACAACAAACAAACATACAATATAAAAATAAGTTTCCTGAGTTAGGAATAGACAAACAACAGCAAATCGTACTTGAAGAGCTAAGATCATTACGAAAGTGGATGGAAAAAACGACAGATCATTCAGAAAAAAGTTTTCCAGTTGCCTTTCAATCTGTAAAAGAGCTACTTATTCATCATGAAGTTGAAAATCATTTAGCTGATCAGGTGATAGCTAATGTTCTTCAACAAGTAAAGCAAACAGACCTTACCTTTCAAGAGGCGAAACAAGTGGTAAAGCAATATTTGGTAGAGTTATTTACTCAATTTAATTGTGGAGCGTTTGATTATCAGAAAAAATTTATTCATCTTGTTGGTCCGACAGGTGTGGGGAAGACAACGACTATTGCTAAACTAGCAGCAAATAGCATGATTAAAGATGGGAAGAAAGTTGCCTTAATCACAACAGATACTTATCGAATTGCTGCAATTGAGCAATTAAAAACATATTCAAATATTTTAGATATTCCTTTAGAAATTGCATACACAATGGAAGATTATCAAAAAGCGAGATTGAAATTTCAAGAATATGATCTTGTTTTTGTTGATACTGCTGGTCGTAATTTCCGTGATCCTAAATATATTGCAGAGTTAGGGAAAGTTGTAGACCTTGAACATGATATTGAAACATATTTGGTACTATCTTTAACGACGAAAGCACGCGATTTAACGACTTTATTTAATCAGTTTAAAAACATTCCAATTAAAAGGCTAATTTTCACTAAGACTGATGAAACAAGTTCTTATGGAGCCATTTTAAATCTTGTCTATGAACGTCAAATAGGCATCGCTTATCTAACAAATGGCCAAAATGTCCCTGATGACATTAATAAAGCAACCCCGACTCTATTGGCTAATTTATTAATGAAATTAGATGATGATCATGATTAATGACCAAGCATCTAGTCTGCGACGGAAAATGGAGCAAATTAATAATAGCAAAAAACATGCTAAAACAATTTCTGTAGTTAGTGGCAAAGGTGGTGTAGGAAAATCAAATTTCACACTTAATTTTGCTTTAAAACTAAGTGAACAGAAGAAATCAGTTCTAATCATTGATTTAGATATAGGAATGGGAAACATTGATATATTATTAGGTCTACAAGCTAAATATTCCATTGTGCAAATGTACGAGAATAGCCTATCCATTCAGGATATCATTGAAGAAGGGCCTAATTCTATCTCATACATAGCTGCCGGATCGGGGCTTTCTAAAATTTTTACCATGAATGAAGCAATGCTTAATTATTTTCTAGACGAATTTAGCACGATTACAAGTGATTTCGATTATATATTTTTTGATATGGGGGCCGGAGCAAGTGATGACAGTCTTTCGTTTATACTTGCAACCGACGAATGTATTGTTGTGACAACACCAGAACCAACGGCAATGATGGATGCGTACGCCATGATCAAACATATTCATCAAAAGAATCCCAATCTCCCCTTTTATTTGTTAATCAATCGGGCGAGTTCAATCGAAGAGGGGAAGCGGGTCATTCAGAAATTGCAAAAAGTATCGGAACATTTTTTAGCGAAATCAATTACTGCATTGGGTGTTTTACCATATGATAAAAAAGTAGCAAAGGCTGTGATTGCTCAAGTACCATTTACCTTATATGATCCACAAGCCCTAGCTTCTAGAACGATTGCTCAACTGGTTAATCAATACTTAACAAATACAATTAACATTGATAAAAAGGCACCATCATCATTTATTAGTAAATTGAAAAGATTATCGCAGTTTAACTGATTCTCAATCCTTTCCACAAGAAGAATAAAGGAACTGGGTATGACAGGTAGAAATCTACATTCGGTAGAAACTTGAATAGCTCATTTAATAAATATCTTAGTAAGGACGAGTAACCGTATAAGCTATGCCAGGAAATGTTTATATCATAAGCGTAACTATTTTTCTTGTTCTGAGTCTTGGTTCCAGTCCTAGTCAGTGGTAGGGGGAAAATATCCTACTGAGTGAAGATTCACTTTTTCGTAGAAAGGTAGATGAATGTGGAGAAAATAAAAGTACTAGTGGTCGATGATTCTGCATTTATGAGGAAGATGATTTCGAGTATTTTAGAATCGCATTTTCAAATTATAGTTGTTGGGACGGCTAGAAATGGTATTGATGCGCTTAAAAAAATAGATGATTTAGATCCTGATGTTATCACACTAGATATAGAAATGCCAGAAATGGACGGATTAACACTTCTAGCGAAGATCATGAGAGAAAAGCCCCGCCCAGTGATCATGCTTTCTAGCTTGACAAAAGATGGTGCAGATAAAACATTTGAGTCAATGGAACTAGGAGCTGTTGATTTTATTGCCAAACCTTCAGGCTCTATATCACTAAACATTAAGGAAAAGGAAACCGAGATTATAAGTAAGGTCTTACAGGCAACTAAAGCAAAAATTGATATATTTAGAGATTCCGCAAAAAATTTTGAACATAACAAGCAGTTTTATGATAAAATAGAATCAGGACTAAAGAATGATAAAAAATGTATCATAGGTATTGGAACGTCAACTGGTGGTCCACGTGCATTACAACAAGTCATCACAAGATTACCTGAGAATATACCAGCCCCTATTGCCATTGTTCAACATATGCCTGCTGGTTTTACTGAATCTTTAGCCAAACGCTTGGATCAACTGTCACATGTAAATGTTTGTGAAGTAAAAGATGGTGAGAGGTTAGAAAATGGAAAAGCTTATATCGCACCAGGTGGCTATCAATTTAGAGTGATTGATACACCAAGTGGATTACGAGCGAAAGTAACAAAAGAAGAGAGTAGAAATGGTCATCAACCCTCTGTTGATGTATTATTTGAATCTTTAGCTGCCTTACCAAAACATCAATTATTAGCTGTCATCATGACTGGAATGGGTGCAGATGGGGTAAACGGTTTAATTGAAATGAAAAGAAGAAAGAAAAATACAATCATATTATCTGAGGCGGAGAAAACATGCGTTGTCTACGGTATGCCAAAGGTAGCGGAGAGAACAAATCTAGTTGACTTTGTCGTTGAACTACCAGATATTGCAGATACGATTGTAAATCAATTGAAAATAAGAGGTGAATAGGATGGAAGTAAATGAATACCTTGATGTTTTTATTGAGGAAAGTAAAGAACATATCCAATCTTTAAATGACCATTTATTAGAATTAGAGAAAAGCCCCGAGAACATCGAAATCATCAATGAAATATTTAGATCTGCTCATACCTTAAAAGGGATGTCCGCAACTATGGGGTATCAGGACTTAGCTAATTTAACACATAATATGGAGAATGTTCTTGATGCCGTGCGAAATAGAAAATTGACACTAAATGTTGATACGATTGATGTTATTTTTAATGCTGTTGATGCTTTAGAATCAATGGTATTTGATATTATTGATGGTGGTGAAGGAAAAAAGGATGTTACCAATCTAGTTAGGAAACTAGATGCTATTGAAAATGGAGAGCTGAATGTCTCGAATTCATCAAGTGAGACAAAAGCATCTGTTAGTGAAGTTAGCAATATTCAAGAAGGATTAGATCAATTTGAATTAACTGTTCTACAACAATCTAAAGAAAGAGGCTTCAATAATTATCAAGTCACTGTGCAATTACAAGAAAGCTGTCTCTTAAAGGCGGCCCGCGTTTATATGGTTTTTGAAATTTTTGAACAAATTGGTGAAGTCATTAAATCAACACCATCCGTAACTGAATTGGAGAATGAGAATTTCGGATATAAATTTACAGTTATTCTTGTCACAAAAGATATGGCTGATGCTGTCGAGCAAAAAATTATGAAAGTCTCAGAAATTGAAAAAGTAACAGTGAGTGAACTAGAAATCAGTCAAAATAATGGTGGCATTGAATCCCAAACAGATGAGGCTGAAGAAGGTGCAGTTAAAAAGGAAAAGGCAAAATCACATCAGCACCTAACAAGTAAAACGATCCGGGTTAATATTGATCGACTGGATACACTGATGAATTTATTTGAAGAATTAGTGACAGATAGAGGAAGACTTGAACAAATTGCAAATACCTTACGAAATAGTGAGCTTCAAGAAACAGTTGAACGAATAACACGAATTTCAGGTGATTTACAAAATATTATTTTAAATATGCGAATGGTTCCAATTGATCAAGTATTCAATCGTTTCCCAAGAATGGTCCGTCAGCTAACAAGAGATTTAAATAAAGATGTTGAGCTACAAATAATTGGAGCTGAAACTGAACTTGATCGTACCGTAATTGACGAAATAGGAGATCCTCTTGTTCATCTTATTCGTAATGCATTAGATCATGGAATTGAGACGCCAGAGGTGCGTAAGGCAAATGGTAAATCTGAAAAAGGGATATTAAAATTAAGTGCTTATCATAGTGGGAACCATGTGTTTATTGAAATATCAGATGATGGTGCTGGAATTAACCGCGATAAAGTCTTAGCTAAAGCAATAGCTAATGGTTTAGCAACAAAAGAACAAGCCGCTCATTTCACAGACCAGCAAGTCTACCATTTAATTATGGAAAGTGGTTTTTCAACAGCTGATCAGATATCTGATATTTCTGGGCGAGGTGTCGGTCTGGATGTAGTTAAGAATACGATTGAATCACTAGGTGGATCAATTTCAATTGATTCTGACTTTGGAAATGGTTCAACATTCTTAATTAAACTACCTTTAACTTTATCTATTATTTCGGTAATGTTAACAGAAGTACAGGATGAAAAATATGGGATTCCACTATCCTCAATTATTGAAACTGCCATTGTACATAAAGACGAGGTTATGTCAGCTCATAATAAACAAGTGATAGATTTTAGAGGAAAGGTTGTCCCACTTGTTTCATTGCAGAAAGTATTTGACGTTCCTGGTGAAGGAGAAACGGGAGATTATTATTCGGTTGTTATTATTCGACAAGGTGATAAAATGACCGGCTTGATCGTTGATTCATTTATTGGGCAACAAGAAGTTGTACTAAAATCACTTGGAAATTATTTAACGGATATTTTCGCCATTTCAGGAGCTACAATACTGGGTGATGGACAAGTTGCCTTGATTGTTGATACGAATGCATTAATTAAATAGTAGGGGAGGTCATCTCAATGGTTGAGACTACAAGAGAAAGTGTTAAGTCTATTGTATTTCAATTAAATGATGAAGAATATGCTATGCCTGTTGAGCTAGTTGGGGCAATTGAACGGATGATGCATATCACGCGGATACCAGGGACACCTGATTTTGTCAAAGGTGTTTTTAATCTACGTGGTGTTGTGACACCTTTGATTGATTTAAGATTGCGTTTTGGTTTCGAAGAACAAGAATATACCGATAGTACCCGAACAATTATTATTCATCATCAGAATATGGATGTTGGTTTAATTGTTGATGCAGCCTATGATGTTGTTGATATTCCGATCGATTCTATTGAACCGGCACCAGAAGTGGTGGGCACTGTGCAGATTGATTATATCGATGGTGTGGCTAAATTCGGAGATCGGTTACTTATTTTATTAAACATCGATGAAATTCTAACTAAGAGTGCTTTAGAAGTTCACTTTGATAATAAAGAGAAGCTGGTGTGAGTATGTCATTTATTGATTCATTATCAGATGATCAATTAGATGCCTTAAAAGAAGTGGGGAATATTGGGTCGGGAAATGCGGCAACATCACTATCAATGCTGTTAGGTTGCAAAATTGATATGAAAATACCGGCTATACGTATTGTTGATTATAATGAGATGATGGATTTAGTTGGCGGTGCCGAGACAATTATTGTCTCTGTATTCTTGCGCATCGAAGGAGATACACCAGGCAATATGTTTTTTGTTTTAACTCCCGAAGAAGCAAGTCATTTTGTCAAACAGATGACCGATCGACCTAATTTTTCAGTTCTAGAAACACCATGTGATGAGATGGCATTTTCAGCTTTACAAGAGGCAGGGAATATCTTAGCCGGTTCTTATTTATCGGCCTTATCAGATTTTATTGAACTTTCAATACAGCCATCCGTCCCCATTTTGACGATCGATATGGCTGGTGCGATATTAGCTGAGGGTTTAATGGAACTTTCTCAAGTGAGTGATTATGCCATTATAATCGAAACAATTATTGATTATCATGGTGAGAATAAACAACAAATCAAAGGACACTTCTTTTTGTTGCCAGATCCAGATTCTTTCTCAAAAATTTTTAATAAATTAGGTGTGGCAGATCAGTGAAAGTCTTAGAATGTAAAGTAATTAAGGTAGGGATTGCCGATTTAAAATTTGTCAAAGCACCAAATACAATTAGAACATCAGGATTGGGATCATGTGTAGGTGTGGTTGTCTACGATACTGCAATGGGAATTGCCGGTATGGCGCATGTCATGTTACCAGATTCTAAATCAGCTAAGAAGTTGAATTTTAACCAATACAAATATGCCGATACAGTTCTTCCAATATTAATTGAAACCTTAATAAATGATGGTGCAAGAAAGTTTGCCCTAAAAGCAAAAATTGCTGGTGGGGCACAAATGTTTTCTTTTAGTTCGAAAAATGACATGCTCCGAGTTGGTGAACGAAATGTTGAAGCGGTAAAGAGAATTCTTGAAGAATATCGTATCCCTATTATTGCCGAAGATGTGTATGGGAGTAGTGGGCGAACAATCGAGTTCTCTCCAGAAACATCTGAGCTTCATATCCGAACAGTCAGTCAAGCCACAAAGGTAGTATAGTCTATATTTTATTGCTAAATAAATGAGTTAGTTATCAAATAATAATGAAAGCGGGGTGATTGGATGGTAGTTAAAGAGAAGGCAATCGATCAACTTTGGGAAAAATGGACAGAACAGAAAGATGCAGAAATAACCAATCAACTCGTTGAACATTATTTATACCTAGTTGATTATCACACTCAACGTATTTCTAGTCATCTACCTAGTAATATTCAGCGTGACGAAATAAGAAGTTTGGGGTTATTTGGATTATATGATGCTTTGCAGAAGTTTGACTATGAGCGAGAATTGAAGTTTGATACTTATGCCTCTTTCAGAATTCGTGGAGCAATTATGGATGGATTAAGAAAAGAAGACTGGCTTCCTAGATCAACAAGAGAGAGGGCCAAAAAGATAGAGCAAGCATCTAATGAATTAACTCAACAGCTGCAAAGAAAGCCAAGTTCGGAGGAGATTGCCAATTTTTTAAAGATCTCAACTGACGAAGTAGAAACAAGCTATAAAGATGTCCTTTTCGCTAACTTATTATCAATTGAACAAAAATCTGGTGATGATTCAGACGATCATAGAGAAGGTATTGGATATAAAATTATTGATAATAAACAACTATCGCCAGAAGAACAACTCTTACAGGAAGAAGATTATTCAGAATTAGCAGAGTCTATAAAAAAGTTAAATAGAAATGAACAATTGGTTATTAGTTTATTTTATCAAGAAGAATTAACATTTACTGAGATTGGACAGGTCCTTTCTTTAACGACATCACGAATTTCTCAAATTCATAAACAGGCAATCTTCAAGTTGAAAGAAGCACTATCATAAATTAGAAGTCACATATCAATGAATAGAATTACCCCACCTTAACTGGCTATAGACATCCTTTAAAGAACTTCTGAGAAAGTGCTGAATGGATAAGTAGAAGATAAAGGTTAGAAAAGCCCGATGATTCATCGAGATCGTCCTAACAAAAGGGAATAGTTAATCCGTTAAGGAAGGAAGCGATTACTAATATTATGTATGAGCTTCAAAAAAAATTAATCATTATTGATTTCAATGAGACTTCACCAAAAAAAGGAGAATGATTGATGTTAGATTTAAATGATTATTTTACATTGCTTGTATCCGAGGATCAAATGATCGCATCCATTCAAATACTTGATGAATATAGTGTGGGGGATTTTACCGAACAAGACCTTATTAATTGGTTGAAAAGTATGAAGGTGACTTATGGGTTAAATGAAGAGACAATAAAAAAAGTTATTAGTCAATCTGATTCATCAATGTTTCCGATGAATATTGCAGAAGGGAAAGAACCGAGGCACGGCGTTGATGGTACAATTGATTTTGTTTGTGATCGTGATGATTATTTTAAAATAGATGAAAAAAGAGATTTTCGTGATATTAAGAGGATTCCCTCATTGGAGATAGATGAAAAAATTGCAATCGTTACAGATCCAATTGATGGCAAGGTAGGATATAATATCTTCGGTAAAAAACTACCAGCTAAAAGGGCACGACCAGTAAAAATGAAGGCAGGAAAGAATGTCCTTTTTAATAAAGAGGAAAATACTTTTTATTCAACAGTAGCTGGAAAATTAAGTGTAACAGGTAGTCAAATTCATGTGCATAATACATACGAGATCAATGAAGACCTTTCAATGAAAACAGGAAACATTAATTTTATTGGTTCTGTTATTATTCGGGGAAATGTTCCTGCGGGCTATCGAGTTGAGGCTGAAGGAGACATTCACATTTTTGGTTTAGTTGAGGCAAGTCTGATTAAGGCATCTGGAAATGTCACAATAACTGAGGGAATTGCAGGACTAAAAAAAGGAAGGATTTATGCTGGTGGAGATGTCAAAATTGGTTATATTAATCAGGCTAAGGTAGAAGCGGAGAATAATATTATCGTCCAAAATTCAATTATGCATAGCAATTGTGTTGCTAAAGAGCATATCTATTGTCATTCGGGTAGTATCATTGGAGGGGTTTGCTCTGCCGGAAAGACAATCCAAGCAAATGAAGTCGGTAATAAAATGGATACGAAAACTGAAATATCAATTAGTGTTGATCAAGAACAGTTTCAACAAGAAAACTATTATAATGCAGCAAGAAAAACACTAATTAATGAATTAGATAAACTAAAAAGATTAGGTGATAATCTTGCGAGAAAATCAAAATCAGAGCATGGTTTATCATCAAAAGAACGGATTTTACTTTTAAAGCAAAGAAACACGATGAAGGTTACAAAAAGTAAACTCGATAAAATTGAAGAACAAATAGAATCGCTTAAGGTACAGATTGGTGATGAAGACAAAGCACGATTAATTGTCAAAAAGATCATTTATCCAAATGTAGATCTTCGATTTGGTAAATATCAGATAACAACGGATCGGACTTACAAGTATACTCAGGTTTATATCGATGATGGAGAAATTAAAATAAATTCTCTTTAAAGTTGGAAGGATGTGTTCATTGTGAGTTGGAAAGCCGTTGAGATGCAAGTTGCTTTGCCACGAACTCAAGATGCAGGCCGAATACAAGAACAAATTCAACAACGCGGGCAATTTATGCAAGATATTATTTCGCAGGCCCAATTGCAATCAGAAGAAACAAAACGTAGAACAATCTCAGATTTAGAACGAAGCTATCAATTAAAAAATGATAAAGCTAATAAGGAAAAATCCAAGCACGATGGTAAACCGATTTCGAAGAAAGATAAGCAAACAGAGTATCAGATGAAGGTAGATCATCCGTATCTGGGAAAAAGAATTGATATCAACAGTTAAGAGGGATTAAGAGATGATTTATTTAATATTGATCAGTTTTCTGATCCATGTCATAACATTGGTGATGATTAAACAGTTAAAAGAAAAACTTAATCAACCACGTGAAGATAAAGAAGTGCTAGCTCAGCAGCAAAAGCAAATCGAGGATCTTTTAGCCGTATATTTGCTTGAAATAAGAGAAGAAAATGAAAAATTAATCGATATAATTAACCGAAGCCATCAAGAAACATCATCACATCTTGAAACGGAAGATAGACCAATCGAAGCTGAATTAGATTTAACAGCCGATAAGTATCAAGATTATCAACCGATTGTACCAGACGATCGAGAAGATATTATTGAGCAATCATTTGTGGCCCAGGTGCTTTCTTTATATGAAAAAGGTGATACACCTGAGGTAATCGCAAAAAAATTAAATCGAGGCAAAACGGAAATTGAACTATTGATCAAATTTCATCAAAGTAAAAAGAAATAAATCTAGCTAAAATAATTCCTTGCCTGTCACACTTCATTGTGGTATAGTTACTTGTGGTGTTAATTACACACGCTTATGGATAATAGAAAGGGTGCTAATGAACAAGATTTGTTAGTTTTTCTATCAATATGAAATAAGCGGAGGAAAAAAACCAAATTAGGAGGAAAGTTAAGATGGCTGTTATTTCAATGAAACAATTGCTTGAAGCTGGTGTACATTTCGGACATCAAACACGTCGTTGGAATCCAAAAATGAAGAAATACATTTTTACGGAAAGAAACGGCATTTATATTATTGACTTACAAAAAACTGTGAAAAAGGTTGATGAAGCGTATAACTTCATCAGAGAAGTTGCAGAAAACGGTGGTACTGTATTATTTGTGGGTACCAAAAAACAAGCCCAAGAATCGATCAAAGAAGAAGCGATCCGTTCTGGACAATATTACATTAACCAACGCTGGCTAGGTGGTACACTTACTAACTTTGGTACAATCCGTAAACGTATTGACCGATTGAAAGATATCGAACGTATGGAAGAGGATGGTACATTTGATGTATTACCTAAAAAAGAAACAGTTGAATTATTAAAGGAAAAAGATCGTTTAGTTAAGTTTTTAGGTGGTATTAAAGACATGAAAACCATCCCAGATGCGTTATTCATTGTCGATCCACGTAAAGAACGTATTGCTGTAGCAGAAGCAAATAAATTAAATATTCCTATCGTCGGAATTGTAGATACAAACTGTGATCCTGATGAAATTGATTATGTTATCCCTGCAAACGATGATGCAATTCGCGCAGTTAAATTATTAACTGCAAAAATGGCTGATGCTATTTTAGAAGTTAAACAGGGTGAAGAGACTGAAGAAGTAGAAGAAGTAGAAGCAACAGAAGAAGCGTCAACTGAAGATATTGCAGTTGAACAAGAATAACAAAGGTTACAGAGGTGATAAGAGGGGAACCTTTTATCACCTTTTCTACGATATTAGTGATATAAATCTTATTAAATATGTTAAAGACTAAGCTTGAAAAAGCATTTGTTTACTTAATCATAATAAGGAGGAAATTTAAATGACAGTAACAGCAAGTATGGTAAAAGAATTGCGTGAAAAAACTGGTGCAGGAATGATGGATTGTAAGAAAGCTTTACAAGAAACAAATGGTGACATGGATAAAGCAAGTGATTATTTACGTGAAAAGGGAATTTCAAATGCAGCCAAGAAAGCAAACCGTATTGCTGCTGAAGGTGCTGCTTATACATTAATTGAAGGTAATACAGCTGTCTTACTAGAAGTGAACTGTGAGACAGACTTTGTGACGAAGAACGATCAATTTAAAGATCTTTTACATGAGCTAGCAAAACATTTACTCTCAAATAAACCATCAAATGTAGAAGAAGCATTAAGTCAACCACTTAATGGTGACGGCGATACAGTTGAAACATTTATTAATAAAAATGTTGCGACAATTGGTGAAAAAATCACTTTGCGTCGTTTTGTTATCGCGGAAAAAACAGATGCTGATGCTTTTGGAGCCTATATTCACATGGGAGGTACAATTGGTGCCTTAACAGTAGTAGAGGGTACAACAGATGATGCCTTTGCAAAAGACATTGCTATGCATATCGCTGCGGTAAATCCTCGTTTTGTGTCACGTGATGCTGTTGATGCAGAAATAGTTGAAAAAGAAAGAGAAGTATTAAAACAACAAGCACTAAACGAAGGTAAACCGGAAAAAATTGTTGAAAAAATGGTTGAAGGTCGCCTGGGTAAATTCTTTGAAGAGATTTGTTTACTAGAACAAAATTTTGTCAAAGATCCAGATGTTAAAGTGAAAAAACTTATTGCCGATAAAGGGGCAACAATTCAAACATTTACACGTTACCAAGTAGGAGAAGGTATTGAAAAACGCGAAGAAAACTTTGCTGAAGAAGTACGCAACCAAATGAAAAACTAAACTACTAAATGTAGCGGTAGTGTGGAAAGGGAGCACATCGTGTTCCCTTTTCTTACACGATCTAATGTATAGCATTAATCACTTTTAAGAAAGGAACAGACTTAAATTTAGGAGACAAAAGATATATCTACAATTATCTCCTACTGAGTGAAGATTCACTATATTGCAAAGAATTGTTTCCTATTAAAAGTTAGTGTAAGATATAAGTAAATTCTACATAATGGAGGTTAACATGACGAAAGCGCACTATAAAAGAATTGTACTAAAATTAAGCGGAGAAGCATTAAGTGGTGAACTTGGTTACGGTCTTGAACCAAAAATTATCCAATCGATTGCCAAGCAAGTTAAAGAAGTTGCCGATCTAGGTGTTGAAGTTGCTATTGTCGTTGGCGGCGGGAATATTTGGCGTGGTAAGGTAGGTAGTGAGATGGGAATGGATCGCGCAAATGCTGACTATATGGGCATGCTAGCAACAATTATGAATTCACTGGCGCTACAAGATAGTTTGGAAAACCTCGGTATTGAAACGCGTGTTCAGACATCAATTGAAATGCGACAAGTTGCAGAACCCTATATTAGGAGAAAAGCAATTCGCCATTTAGAAAAGGGACGCGTCGTCATATTTGCCGCCGGAACGGGCAATCCTTATTTTTCTACAGATACAACCGCTGCATTACGAGCTGCTGAAATTGATGCCGAAGTGATCTTAATGGCTAAGAATAATGTTGATGGCGTTTACACTGCTGATCCTAAAGTAGACCCTCATGCAGAGAAATATGAGCAACTCACTTATATGCAAGTACTTAATGAAGAACTAGGCGTAATGGATTCAACGGCATCATCCTTATGTATGGATAATGATTTACCACTATTAGTTTTTTCAATTTCCAAAGAAGGTAATATTAAAAAGGCCGTTTTAGGTGAAAAAATCGGTACAATTGTAAAGGGGAAATGAAAATGTCAGAAACAGTTATTAAAGATATTCGACAAAAAATGCAACAAGCAATTCAGTCTTTTTCTAAAAATTTAGCTACTGTTCGGGCAGGACGGGCCAATCCAGCTCTCCTCAATAGTGTATTCGTTGATTATTATGGTGCACAAACACCTTTAAATCAATTAGCAACGATTACAGTACCTGAAGCCCGGCTATTGATGGTTACCCCATTTGATAAATCATCAATCGGTGATATTGAAAAAGGAATACAAAAGGCTGATTTAGGATTAGCTCCATCTAGTGATGGAAATGTCGTAAGGATTTCAATTCCACCATTAACTGAGGAGCGTCGTAAGGAACTCGTTAAGGTGGTAGGTAAATTTGCAGAAGAAGCTAAAATTCAAGTGCGAAATATAAGACGAGATGCAAACGATCAATTGAAAAAGGCAGAAAAAGACGGCGATTTAACTGAAGATGATTTACGTCATGCACAAGACGATGTTCAAGCTGAAACTGATAAGTTTATTAATGAAATTGATTCTTTAGTAAAAGAAAAAGAAGCAGAAATTATGGAAGTGTGATTTATGTAGAAGATGAGGTGTTACAAAAGATAGCTCTTTTGTTGCACCTTTTTCTTTTAATACTTGTAGAAGAAGATTGCTGACACTTACTAGAGCTCCTTTGCTTGGCTTGTCATTTCACCCCACATACCACTCAAAAGTACATATAAAGGTATCTGTAGATCGCGAGCAACTTTTTAATTCGAAAGCCAATTAGTTACAAATGAATTTAGTAAGATGAGTAATTGCGGCCTGTGTTGACTAAACTGTCGTTAAATTTTGGATCCTCTTTTTTAAAAACGCAAACTATAATTAAAGTTTATTAGTGAATCTTAAGCTATTACATGGTAAACTGTAAAAAGATATTCAAAGAAAAAAGATCTGTAAAGTGAATGATACATTAGATCACTGTTTAGTTATGGAGGAAAAATGATGGCATTTAGTAAATGGCCTTTTTTAAAAAAAATTAAAACTAATCATGAAAAAAATAACCAGATTACAATTATACCAGAACATGTAGCGATTATAATGGATGGAAATGGTCGTTGGGCCCGGCAACAAGGATTACCTCGTATCGCTGGACATAAGCAAGGGATGGATAACGTAAAACGAATTGTTGAAGTTGCAAATGCGTATCAAATAAAAATTTTGACATTGTATGCATTTTCAACAGAGAACTGGAAAAGGCCAGAAAAAGAAGTGAATTATTTGATGAAATTACCCCATGATTTTCTCAAAGTATATTTACCAGATTTAATCAAGGAAAATGTTAAAGTAGAAATGATTGGTCACTTTGAACAACTACCATCACATACTAAAAAGTCTATTCAACATGCCATTGATCAAACCAAGAATAATACCGGTTTGATTCTTAACATTGCAATGAACTATGGCGGTCGATCTGAGCTAGTAGAGGTCGCGAAATCAATCGCGGGGGATGTGCAAAATAATAAGGTTAAGATAGATCAAATTGATGAAAAATTAATAAATGATCGATTATTTACTGGGCACTTGCCTGATCCAGATTTATTAATTCGAACAAGTGGAGAAATTAGATTAAGTAATTTTCTTTTATGGCAACTTGCTTATACAGAGTTTTGGTTTACTGATACTTATTGGCCATCATTTTCCCGTCATGAGTTTGAAGAAGCATTACAGGCTTATCAACAACGAAAAAGAAGATTTGGTGGTTTATAATATTTAGAGGAAGGTGTTTATTTATGTTAAAGAGGACAATCACTGCGATTGTTGCTATTCTGCTTTTTTTTCCATTTGTTATTATTGGGGGATGGCCATTTTATTTAGTTATGTTACTCATTAGTTCAATTGGTTTATTTGAATTACTAAGAATGCGTAAGATGACGACTTATAAATTTCCTATGATGATAACCATGCTTTTGCTATGGGCTCTATTATTGCAAAATCTAAAGATAGATGGATTTACTCTTCCCATGATCGATCGGATGGATTTGTTACTTATTACAGCTTTATTGTTATTAATATATACAGTCTTAGTTAAAAATAAATTTACTTTTGAAGATGCTAGTTTCATGCTACTAGGAGCAGTATATATCGGATTAGGTTTTCACTACTTTATCGTAATTCAGGAAGTTGGCCTGCAATATATTTTTTATGGAATTGTTGTTATTTTAGCAACAGATACGGGGGCATATTTCTCGGGTAGTTTATTTGGAAAAAATAAACTATGGCCGGAAATTAGTCCTAAAAAGACAGTTGAAGGAGCACTTGGTGGCATTGTTTTAGCAACCATTGCTGGACTAGTCTATCAATTCATTATACCTGTTCATGATTCAGCTTTAATTGTTGTAGTTGTTTCATTTACTGCAAGTATTGTTGGTCAGATGGGGGATCTTGTTGAATCAGCTTTTAAACGACATTATGATATTAAAGATTCTGGTCGAATATTACCGGGACATGGAGGTATATTAGACCGTTTTGATAGTTGGTTATTTGTTTTTCCATTTTTACATTTCATCTATTTTGTCGCATGAAAAAAGAAGGTGCGTTTTCAGGCATATTTTTCTGGCCAAAAACTTCGTCTGGTTACGTATAATTGTCTATCTATCCGTTAATGATGCTATGTTAGGTAGTGCGAAAAAGATTACAGTGAGTAACTAATATTATATTGATAAAGATCTAGTATTTAATAGCAGTTTATCCGGCTGTCAGTCTCTAAATAAAAATTTATATTATAATAAAGCTATGGTTAGGCATATATTTAGATGGAAACATTGATCTTATCTACAATTAAAATGATAGAATAGTCTAATGTACGGGGTTTGAACTCATCTGTTTTAGCTAAGTGAATTCTTGATCAATGGCTTGCAAGAGTTGCTTATTATAAGAGAGATTGACACAAATATAAGATGGTATGGAGGAGTGAGGTTTCAGTGAACACAATTATTGCGTTTATACTCATGTTTGGATTATTAGTTTTTGTGCATGAATTTGGTCATTTTATTGTTGCCAAAAAAACAGGTATGCTCGTTAGAGAGTTTGCGATTGGCTTTGGCCCGAAAATATTCTCAATTAAAAAGTCGGAAACGCTTTATACAATTCGAATACTTCCGATGGGCGGATACGTACGTGTAGCAGGTGAAGATCCTGAAATCGTTGATTTAAAACCCGGGCAACATATCGGTTTACTATTTAATGACCAGGAAAAAGTTCAACAAATAATTATTAACAATAAAGCCATGTATCCAAACGCACATGTGATTGAGGTGGAGAGCGCAGACCTTACTCATGATCTAATTATTAAAGGGAGTTTAGTCGGCGAAGAGCAATCAATGAGTTACCAGGTAGCAGAGAATGCTGATTATATAATGGATGAAGTAGCAACTCAAATTGCTCCATATAATCGACAATTTGGCTCAAAGAACAAACGGCAACGTGCCCTGCAATTATTTGCTGGTCCATTGATGAACTTTGTCTTAACTGTTATTTTGTTTTTAATTATTGGTGCGGCTCAAGGTGTTCCTAGTGAAGATGCAAAACTAGGGGAAATTCAACCTAATAGTCCCGCCGATTTAGCCGGTTTTCAACCGGGGGATGAAATTGTTTCTATTAATGATCAGTCTATTTCGCGATGGACTGAGTTTCAGTCTATCGTTCGTGAAAATCCAGAACAGGAATTAACAATGATTGTTGATCGAAATAGTGAAAAACTTGAGATCGATGTGGTTCCGCGTATGGAACAAATTGAAGATTTAACGATTGGTCAAATTGGTGTGATGCCATATGTAGAACAATCTCTAATGAAGGCGATACCTTATAGTTTAACTGAGACATATGAATGGTCTAGGCTTATTTTTGAGAGTGTTTTGATGTTAATTACCGGTCAATTCTCTGTTGATATGTTAGGTGGACCAGTTGCTATTTATGATGCAACAGATCAAATTGTTCAAACGGGTTTTTGGAATTTTATGAATTGGACAGCTGCTTTAAGTGTTAACTTAGGGATTATTAATCTATTACCATTACCTGCTCTTGATGGTGGAAGACTGCTGTTTATTGGTATTGAAGCTGTTCGAGGTAAACCGATATCAAGTGAAAAAGAAGGATTAGTTCATTTTATCGGTTTTGCTTTATTAATGCTTTTGATGATTATCGTGACGTGGAATGATATACAACGTTTATTTATGTAAGTATTTAAGACAAAGGAATCGGATATTAACGGTTCATTTGATTTCAGATAGAAGACTCCCATTCAAGGCATGTAAAGGACCAGAGCCAGTGAAAGGCGGGAGATGAAAGTCGGTTGGCAATAGCCAATACACTTATTAAAATGACTTAGATATAATAAATAGATTAAAAAGGTGGATATAAGATGAAACAAAGTAAAACATTAATTCCAACACTAAAAGAAACACCAGCTGATGCCGATACAAGTAGTCACAAATGGCTTTTACGTGCTGGTTATATTAGACAGAACTTTTCTGGGGTCTATAGCTTTCTTCCTTTAGGAAAGCGTGTCCTTGATAAAATAGAAGCAATTGTACGTGAAGAAATGGATAATATCGGTGCTAATGAAGTGCTAATGCCCGCTCTACAGTCCGCTGATTTATGGAAAGAGACAGAGAGATGGGACAAGATGGGAGAAGAACTAATTCGCCTACATGACCGTCATGGTCGTGAGTTTGTTCTTGGCCCGACTCATGAAGAGATTGTAACGAGTTTAATTCGTGATGAAGTTAAAAGCTATAAGAAACTTCCTTTAACACTTTATCAAATTCAAACGAAGTTCCGTGATGAACGCCGGCCACGATTTGGTTTATTGCGTGGACGTGAATTTATTATGAAAGATGGTTATTCCTTCCACGATACCGATGAGGGACTAGATCAAGGTTATCAGGAAATGTACCAAGCATATTGCCGGATATTTGAACGATTAGGACTAAATTTCCGTGCTGTAATTGCTGATTCAGGAGCAATGGGGGGTAAGGACACTCACGAATTTATGGCTTTAGCCGAGGTTGGTGAAGACACAATTGCTTTTTCAACTGAATCGGACTATGCCGCCAATATCGAAACAGCAGAGGTTCTTGATATTTATGAAGTATCAACCGAAGAACAAAAACCATTAGCAAAAGTTGAGACACCAAACCAAAAGACAATGCAAGAAGTAGCGGATTTCTTAAATCATAGTTTGGATCAAGGAATGAAATCTTTATTATTTAAAGTAGATGAAGACTATGTACTGGTGGTCACAAGGGGAGACCATGAAGTTAATGAAATAAAACTCAAGAATCACCTCCATGCCAAAGAGGTAACTTTGGTAGATGAGGAGAAATCTTTAGAATTAATGAAAACCGGTTTTGGTTCTTTAGGACCAATTGGTGTGTCGGATGAAATAAAAGTCATCTGTGATTTAGCTGTTCGCTCATTAGCTAATGCATCTTGTGGTGCTAACGAGGATGGTGTACATTATATTAACGTAAACCCATCTCGCGATTTACCAGACGTAGAATACGCGGATTTACGCTTTATTAAAGAAGGTGACCGATCTCCAGATGGTAAAGGGATCATAAAATTCACCGAAGGGATTGAAATTGGCCAAGTCTTTAAACTAGGAAAATTTTATGCGGAAAAGTTAGGTGCGAATTATTTGAATCAGCAAGGAAAAGCTGAGACAGTTACGATGGGTTGTTATGGCATCGGTATTTCACGTGTTATGGCAGCAATTGTAGAGCAATACCATGATGATAAAGGGATTACCTGGCCTACACATCTTGCACCATATCAAATTCACTTACTCGTGTTGAATCATAAAAAGGCTGAGCAACGTGAACTCGCTGATCAAATTTATCAACAACTCACAGAAGCTGGTTTTGAAGTCTTATATGATGACCGCGATGAACGTGCAGGGGTTAAATTTGCTGATAGTGATTTGATTGGAATACCTTATCGAATTACGGTTGGTAAAAAAGCCAGTGATGGAATCGTAGAATGTAAGATTCGTCAATCAAATGAGCAAGACGAGCGACATGAAAGTGAATTATTAGATTACTTTAGAGAATTATTTTAACGGATTTCCGAAAGAAGTCTCCCATCCACAAGGAATGAGAAGGGCGATAGCCCAATGAGTAGATGGGAGATGAATTTCGGTTGGCTTTAGCCAAAGCTTGTGATATAATCAGTCTTATCTGGATAAAGGACTGATATACCAATGAAATTAGATAACAATAATCATTCAGTGTTCTTATTGCACTATCATCTTGTGCTGGTTGTAAAATATCGCAGACAAGTATTTGATAATGAAATA
>NZ_JAHLQM010000020.1 GCF_018919165.1 Amphibacillus sp. MSJ-3
ATCAGTGAGTAAGTGTGGTGCAAAAGGGAAACCCATTCAGTGGGCCTTTTAGGCCGAGGCCGGTAACATAGGCTTTCAGCCGCAGAGCAAACCACCAGTTCACACTGGTGGTTTTGATTTATTTCTAGCGAGTTAAATTTGTTGACATTCAATATAATAATAGTGATAATAGATAGCATGCTATGTATCGGAGGGGAAATTGGTGTCAAAGGATATTATCTTTTATATTAGACTTGTCCATTTTGCACTAGAACGGGAAAAAAATATCTACTTTGAAAGTCAAAATTTAACCTCGTCACAAGGTGATATTTTACTTTTTCTAGGTGGAGCAAGATGGCATAATAAAGAAGTTAACCAAAAAGATATTGAACAACATTTTAGATTGTCGAATCCAACAGTTACGGGTTTACTTAATCGTTTGGAGGAAAAGGGATTTGTCGAACGAAAGAAAAGTCAGGTAGACGGACGCAATAAGAATATTTACTTGACCGATCACAGTTTGTCTATTCTGGATCAGTTTAAAGATCATAATCATGTTATTGATCAAAAGCTTTTTTATAATATAGATAAAAGCGAACAAAAAATGATGTTAGAATATTTGAAGAAATTATTAGCTAATTTGAACAATGAACCCCGATGAAATAAGTTATGTAATAGGAGACAGGAGGTAGAGAAGATGGTAAAAAAACTCATGCCATTTTTAGGTGAATACAAAAAAGAAGCAATTTTAACACCAGTTATGGTGATGTTAGAAGTAATCCTGGAACTAATGATACCATTACTAATGGCACGCATTGTTGACTATGGGATTCAAGGTGAAGGTGGAATGCCTTATACAATTAAAATAGGATTGCTAATGATCGGATTAGCTGTTTTAGCACTTATTTTTGGCGGATTAAGTGGGAAATATTCTGCGATTGCAGGGATGGGTTTCGCGAAAAATTTACGAGCTGGATTATTTAGTAAAATTCAGACCTATTCCTTTGCCAATGTAGATAAATTTACAACAGCCTCTTTAGTTACACGTTTAACAACTGATATTACAAATACACAGAATGCTTTGATGATGCTTCTTCGAATGGCTGTTAGGGCACCAATTATGTTAATCGGAGCCTCAATCATGGCAATATCAATTAATCCACGATTATCAATGATCTTTTTAATTACGATGCCAATATTAGCCCTTTCGCTTTATTTAATTGGAAGCCGAGCCCACCCGAGATTTCTTGATATGTTGGAGAAATATGATTTGTTAAATGAAAAAATTCAAGATTTTATTGTCAATATTCGTGTGGTAAAAGCTTTTGTTAGAGAGGACTATGAAGAAGAAAAATTTATTAATAGTGCTAAAAGTGTGAGTGATGCACAACTGAGAGCAGAGAAACTAGTTATTCTAAATATGCCAATTATGCAGTTTGTTGTCTACACAAGTATTGTTGCGATCTTGTGGTTTGGTGGCAACATGGTGATTGGTGGTCAATTTAATATTGGTGAACTATCAAGTTTTATTATGTATATGATGCAAGTACTTATATCTTTAATGATGTTGTCGATGATTTTCATTATGCTAATTATTTCTCGAGCATCTTTTTCACGTATCATTGAAGGCTTAGAAGAAGTTCCCATGTTAGATGATCAAGATGCACAGCCAAATCTAGACTTAAAAGACGGTAGTATCGAATTCAAACAAGTAAACTTTAGTTATAATCGTGATCCGAACAACTTGGTGCTCAGAGACATTGATTTAAGGATTGAATCTGGACAAACGATTGGGATTATAGGGGGGACGGGTTCTTCTAAATCAACATTTGTTCAATTAATTCCAAGATTATATGATGTCTTAGATGGTGAAGTTATTGTTGGTGGTCATAATGTCAAGGATTATCCATTAAAAACTTTACGTGATCAAGTGGCAATGGTCTTACAAAACAATGTTTTGTTTAGTGGCACGATAAAAGAGAACTTGAAGTGGGGGAATGAAAACGCAAGTGATGAAGAGGTAATTGCCGCAGCAAAGTCTGCTCAAGCACATGACTTTATTAGCTCATTCCCAAATGGTTACGATACGGATTTAGGTCAAGGTGGTGTCAATGTTTCTGGTGGACAAAAGCAACGTTTAACAATTGCTAGAGCATTGCTTAAAAAACCGAAAATTGTTATTTTGGATGATTCAACAAGTGCAGTTGATACAGCAACTGATGCAGCTATTCGAACAGAATTTAAAGAACAATTTAAAGCTGTTACTACATTAATTATTGCCCAACGGGTTAGCTCAGTATCAGATGCAGATAAGATTATCGTCATTGACAATGGGACAATTAATGGCTTCGATACACATGATAATTTACTGAAAACAAATGATATTTACCGAGAAATTTATGATTCACAAAGCAAGGGAGTGAATGAAGATGAGTAGACAACCTAAAGCTGAAGGTGGACCAATGCGTGGTGGCCCAAAAGGAATGGGGAAACCGACTAATATTGGTCAGACGATGAAGAGAATTGCTTATTACATGAGAGAAGATAAGTGGATTTTATTGATTGTCTTTATTTCGATTATTGTTAGTGCAGTAGCTAATATTGTTGGAATATCTGCATTGCAAATCATTATTGATAACTATCTACAACCTTTGACTCAAAATAATAATAGTGAATTAATGAGAGAATTTATTCTCGTCATTGGTGGAATTTCAATTGTATATTTGGTAGGGGTTGGCTCTACTTATCTGTTTAATCGCTTAATGGTTGGAGTATCAACCCGAACCTTATATAAAATTCGGGTTGACTTATTTACGAAGATGGAATCACTACCAATCAAATATTATGATACAAATACCCACGGTAATTTAATGAGCTTGTATACGAATGATATTGATACGTTAAGACAGGTTTTATCAAACAGTATTACAGGTTTCATTAACTCGTTGATTACAGTTGTTGGTGTATTCACGATGATGATTATTTACAGTTGGCAATTAACGATTATTGTCGTGCTTATGATGTCGTTAATGTTACTATCAATTCGTGTGATTGGTGGGAAAAGTGCCAACTTCTTTATGAGACAACAACAAGAAATTGGTCGGGTTAATGGTTTTATTGAAGAGATGATCGAAGGACAAAAGGTTATTAAAGTCTTTTCCCGTCAAGAAAGAGTCATTGAAGAATTTGAAGTGTTAAATGAAGCATTACGTAATAGTGCGACAAGTGCTAATATATTTGCTAACATCCTAATGCCAATCATGGTTAACTTATCCTATGTGCTGTACGCGATTACAGCAATGGTTGGCGGATTATT
Organism: Amphibacillus sp. MSJ-3; assembly: GCF_018919165.1. Lineage (GTDB taxonomy): Bacteria > Bacillota > Bacilli > Bacillales > Amphibacillaceae > Amphibacillus. Next base: position 3,296 of record NZ_JAHLQM010000020.1, read on the forward strand.
TGCAATCAATGGTACTCTATCAATCGGAACAGTTATCGCATTCTTACAGTTTACAAGAACATTGTCGCAACCGATTAATCAAATTTCACAACAAATGAATGCTGTTTTAACCTCGCTTGCAGGTGCTGAACGTATTTTTAATGTAATTGATGAAAAACCTGAATTAGATGAAGGACAGGTGACGATGGTTCCTGTTGAACTTGACCAGGATAACCAAATGACTGAAGTTGATTATCGGACTGGCGAGTTTGCGTGGAAAGAAGAAAATGCAGATGGCTCTATTAAATATACCCGTGTTAGAGGGAATGTTGTATTCAGCGATGTAACTTTCGGTTATGAAAAGAATAAGACAGTCCTCAAAGGGGTATCGTTGTATGCAAAACCAGGTCAAAAAATAGCATTTGTAGGTTCGACAGGTGCAGGAAAAACGACGATTACTAATTTAATCAATCGATTTTATGATGTCCCTTCGGGTAAAATTAGTATAGATGGAATTGAAATTAATAAAATTAAGAAACCTGATTTACGTCGATCATTAGCGATGGTATTACAAGATACACATTTATTTACCGGAACGGTGATGGAGAATATTCGTTATGGTCGGCTGGATGCAACGGATGAAGAGGTTATTGCTGCTGCAAAATTAGCAAATGCCGATAAGTTTATTAGACATTTAGAAAATGGCTATCAAACAGTCTTAACCTCAGATGCTTCAAATCTTTCGCAAGGTCAGCGTCAGCTTTTAGCTATAGCAAGGGCTGCAATTGCGGAAACACCAATTCTTATTTTAGATGAGGCAACATCATCAATTGATACACGAACTGAGAAGTTAATTCAAAAAGGTATGGATCGTCTGATGGAAGGGAAAACATCATTTATTATCGCCCACCGTTTATCTACAGTCCGATCAGCTAAAGCTATTATGGTTCTTGAACATGGTGAAATTATTGAACGTGGTGATCATGATCAATTAATCGAACAAAAAGGACGTTATTATGAACTATCGGCTGGATTATTTGAATTAACTTAACCTAACTGTTTTGATTAATTAGAGGATTAAGCAAATCCTTTAATCATACATGGGGGACCTATGGATGACAAACGGGGATTAGCAGTCAGGGAGAAACCCTGTTCGTTCATCTATCATCCAGTTGTGAGGGAAGAAATCCTCCCACTTAGTGGAGGTTCATTTTAGAATAAATCACCCAAGTACAATTTGTACTTGGGTGATTTTGCTGTGGAGTTATAATAAATAATATTTAATTAACTAGCTTTTTTCTGTGTCGTTCTAGTAAAGGACCGGATGCTTAGTTTCATTAAGATGGAAACGATAAATGCAAACGCTAGTAACCCAGCAAAGATGTAAAAAGCAGCATTATAGCTTCCTGTGGTATCGTTAATAAAAGCAACGAGCAAAGGTCCGAAGATTCCGGCGCATGACCACGATGTTAACAGTAATCCATGAATAGCACCGAGTTGAAGTGTTCCAAATAAATCACTTATAAAGGCAGGGAGTAGGGCGAAACTTCCTCCATACATAGAAATAATAATAAAAATAAATATTTCTAGTAACAACGCATTCGTCACATTAGGAAGTGTTAACATTAGGACAAATTGAACACCAAAAAACATCAGGAATACGTTACTACGTCCTAAATAATCAGAAAAAGCTGACCAGCCAATTCGGCCACCGCCATTAAATAATCCCATTATTCCAACCATTGTTGCTGCAGCAGTAACACTCATTCCAACTTTAGATTGGGCAAATGGAGAAGCGGCTGAAATTAACATAATTCCGTTGGAAATGTTAATAAACATCATAATCCATAGTAACCAAAAACGATTCGTACGAATTGCCTCTTTGGCGGTTAATTGCTGTAAGCTTGTTTGGATTTTTTCTGTTTTAGTTGTTGTATTCTTTGTTGACTTTGTAGATGGTACCCAATTTTCAGGTGGTCTTACAATATAAAGAGCACCACTCAACATGAGAGTAAAATAAATTGCTGCCAAAATAAAAAACGTATTGGATAATCCAACCGCCTCAATTAATCGAGTTATGACAGGTGCTGCAATTAAGGACCCAGCCCCAAATCCCATGACTGCCATTCCTGTAGCGAGTCCACGGCGATCTGGAAACCATTTTACAAGTGTTGATACTGGTGAAATATAGCCAAGTCCAAGTCCCATTCCACCAATAATTCCATAACCCAAATAAAATAATATTAATGATTCTGTTGCTAAAGATAGCCCAGTGATCAGTTGCCCAGAGCCGAACAGAATAGCCGCAATTGTTGCGGATTTTCTTGGTCCCCATTTCTCTACCGAACTTCCGAATAGGGCAGCAGACGTACCTAATAAAGCGATTGCAAGAGTAAATGCTACTGTAACTGTTTTGTCGCTCCATCCAATTAAATCTGCGATTGGATTTTTCAATACGCTATATGCATAGACAGATCCAATTGAAAGGTGGATGGCAATAGCGGACAATGCTATAAGCCAACGATTTTTTTTCATTATTACCTCCGAGTATATACCCACAGCTCTGTATTCACTATAGCAGACTTCTGCAAGTGAAGTAGTGAACAATTTATGAACAATCTTCAATTTATCCAAATATATAGAATAAAATCCGTTAAATTGTTATTCACCCTATTAACTGGATGTAAGATTCATATAATTTGAGGAATTACTTTGAAGGTGATCGGTTTCAGAATACTCAATCGTCACAACTTCTTCCGTCCATATTTCAACTAAGGTAATTATCCATGTCTGTTTATTTTTATTGAAGTATGTTGATCGAACAGCGTATAGCTCGCTTGGTTGGATATCTTTTTGTGATAGAACCTGTTCTAATACTTCAGATTCGGTCATTTTAGCACCTTCAGGTGAATCTGATTCACAAATAGTGTAATGTTCAATTGTTGATCTTGCTGGGTAGGATTCATGCAGTTCCTTATGCCAAATATCAACTTTATCACCATAGTTTAATTCCTTTGGAGCATTGGAGAACCAAATCATTTGATAGAACTCAGACACACCACCGTTTCCACTTAAATCTTCAGGTATTACGCTTGAAACCAGTATATTCTGTTCTGATTTTTCGACAACATATCCGGTAATGTCTGGTGCTCTATCCGCTTGGTTACTGCAGCTAATTAAACTGATTGTCAATGAAATTATGTAGATAAGCTGAATAAGTCGTTTCATAGAGTTCACCTTTCGTTAATCTTTAAATAGTAGACGAACTTATAATAAAAAAGTTACAAACATTGACAAGCAAAATGAGAAAAGATGAACTTAGATATGGCATTTCTTTAATATTTCATTTTTTAATTAAGCTTAGTGGAAAGATGATTAAGATTAACTGACTGCAACCGCTTGCCTCATGTATGCAAGTGAAACTTCTACCTCAAATAATAAACAAATCCGATTTTACTGATGAAGGAAGCTATGAAAGATCTGAAATTTAGAAAGAAAAGCACCCTGTTGTATTGTTTTAATGACAGGGTACTTTTTTTGCTTGGACTTTCTTATTTTTTAAAGGTTAGGATTATAAAAAAACATCAGGTTAGTCCAGTTTATCCATTGATTTGTAATGATCTTTAGGTTTCATCATAGATAACCATCCGCAAAACTTCCAGGTCAAAGCCAAAAGGAACTTATTTGGTTTAGATGTCAAATAACGATTGGAAATGTCCTGATTCACTCAATTAACAGATACTTTGATTGAAACTTTGATTTTCAAATTTAGTTAATTAACGATTGGAGAGGAGCAGGAATACGACCACCTCGTTTAATCATTTTCTCTGAACTAAATGGTTTGACCCCAATGATGGGTGCTCGACCGAGTAGCCCACCGAACTCAACAATTTCCCCTTCTTCCTTTCCGATCACTGGAATGATTCGAACAGCTGTTGTTTTTTTGTTAATCATACCGATCGCGGCCTCATCAGCGATGATCCCCGCTAGTGTTTCAGGCTCCGCATCTCCTGATAAAGCGATCATATCGAGGCCGACGGAGCAAACACAAGTCATCGCCTCAAGTTTGTCCAATGTTAATGAACCATCTTCAATTCCACGGATCATTCCATTGTCTTCACTAACAGGAATGAATGCACCACTCAAGCCCCCAACATAAGAACTTGCCATTGCGCCACCTTTTTTTACTGCGTCATTCATTAGAGCGAGGGCAGCAATCGTACCATGCGTCCCAACGCTTTCAAGACCAATCTCTTCAAGAATTTCTGCGACACTATCATTCATTGCATTCGTTGGTGCTAAAGATAAATCCATGATCCCAAAAGGAACATTAAGGCGTTCTGCCACGACACGTCCTAATAATTCACCAGCTCTAGTAATTTTAAAAGCAGTCTTTTTAATGACATCAGCTACTTCACCTAAATCCGCATTAGGGTATCGTTTTAAAGCATTGAGAACGACACCCGGTCCGCTAACACCAACACTTAAAACTGCTTCGCCTTCACCACTTCCATGGAATGCACCGGCCATAAAAGGATTGTCCTCAACTGGATTACAGAAAGCAACAAATTTTGCACAACCAATACTTTGATTATCCTTTGTTAATTCAGCGGTTTCTTTGATGACTTCACCTAGTTTTCTTACTGCGTCCATGTTGATTCCCGCCCGGGTTGAGCCGATTGAAACGGAACTGCAAACACGCTCTGTCGTTGCCAATGCTTGTGGAATTGCATTTAACAGGGTTAGGTCACTATTAGTCATCCCTTTGTGAACCAGTGCTGAATAACCACCGATAAAGTCAACACCTGTCTGGTGAGCCGCCTTGTCAAGAACATGGGCCAATTCAATGGCTTGTTCAACGGTGGCATCGCCTAATATTTCTGCGATTGGTGTAATAGAAATCCGCTTGTTAATAATTGGAATCCCGTATTCCTTTTCAACCTGCTCAGCAACTGGTTTAAGTTTACCAGCGTAGTCAGTTATCTTTTGATAAACTTTCTTTTTTACTATTTCAAAGTCACTGTCCGCACAATTACGTAAGCTAATTCCCATCGTAACCGTTCGAATATCGAGACTTTCTAACTCCACCATTCGAATCGTCTCTTGAATTTCACTGTGAGCGATTGCCATCTTAATTCCCCCTTAAATTCGGTGCATCGCTTGAAAAACATCCTCAAGCTGAATACTGATGCTCAAATTCATTTCATCTTCAATCGTTTCAAATGCTTTTAATAATTGTTCCAAATGATTTTGTTCAGCAATATCAACAATCATCATCATTGTAAAGTAATCCTGTAAAATCGTTTGACTAATATCATGGATGTTCATATTAAATTCAGCTAATACACTTGTTACACGAGCTATAATGCCAACTTTATCTTTCCCAACTACCGTTACAACTGCACGTTTTTGCATCTTCGTCACCCCATTGAATAAATATTTTAAAAACTAAAAAAAGATTGGAGCTTATCCCCAATCTCAGTGACAACAATGATGGCTATCATCATTTTGTTGTCTTCTGTCCTGTTACCTGAGATTATGAATCCTTCGGTGTCGCCTAAGCGAGCTCTCCAGAAGTTGCTCCTATTATAGTGTTATCCATAATAATCATTGCGACTATTTAGTTATTATAAAAATCCTAACAGTAATTTTCGTAAAGGTCAATAAGATAATTAGCCTGAATTATGATAAGTGATTATAGAATGACAGGCGATTATAGTGTAACAGACTTTAAAAATAAAGGGTTTATCTTATTTAAGGCCACAGTTTCATTTAGTGAGTGGTGATAGATATTTACCCAACATTTAATCGCCTATTTCTCTTAAGATAAAGCTTAAAAATTTAGCCCAAGCGACAATAGGGACATATTATTTTAGTTTAATAAAGTAGTCCTTCATAAAGTGATGCCTTCTTAATAATCAGGGCCATTCCTATCTATCACCTAAGCATTTCCTTTGTATGATTGAAGTGGGATCTTACAAGTGATTAAATTGCGCCAAAGGAATACAAGGTCAATCAATAAACTCTTTGATCTATTTAAGGGCTAAATTTAATGAATATATTGTACTTTACTATATATTTAAGTTTAAGAAAATAGCTGAATTGGTTAAAAAATACGTTCACGATCAAAATGCAAGCGTTTGCGATAATTTTGCCCTTTTTATTGGAATTTATGGTAGAGTATAGGCAGGTTAACCGCCAATTACTCATGAGTAAAAAATTAAAGTGAGGAGAATTTAAAATGTTGAAGAAAATTACAACACTTTTCTTTTTAGGCATCATGATTCTCACAATCGTACCAAATGAAGTGTTCGCGTCAAATCATGGGGACGAACCTTTTCAATTCTATATCGAAGCATCAAACAATCGTGGAACGACAAAAGGCCGCGCAAAGAAAAATACAACATCAACGTATGTGAATATTGAACAGCTTCCTTCAGCTTATATTAATTTACAAGTTCAAGGCTTTCGCCCGACTTCAGGTTCAGGTACAAATGTTTGGAAGAATGAAACGATCGGTGGACGCCAAACAGCTGGTCGCGGTCAATGGCTAGTTAGACAATTAGTCTATGAAAATGGTGGACGTAGTGCAAGACTAAGATTTGACCGCCATGGGGGGACAGGAACAGTTAAAGGAAAATGGAGTCCTGACAGTGTTGGCACATATCCAAGATTAAACTAATTTCTTATCTGTTTTTAAGAAAGAAGTAGAGTTTACTTCACTCTGCTTCTTTCTATACATATAAAAAAAGCGACGGGAGAAGTGAATAATGAATTTAAATAAAAAAAGTATAGTCATTTACCTGTGTTTAATATTCAGTCTGTTAACAGCTTGTTCATATCGAGAGTTTGAAGACTCACTTAAACAGGAGCTGAATAATGATGAAGATGTGCATGTGAATGAAGCCATTGTACCTGAACAACCAGCTGAAGACGAAGAAGATGATGGTCTGTTTTTCATTGGTGATACAATCGCAAGAGGCGGGGTTGAGTATACGCTTAATGATGTTCGCATTTCAAAAAATATCAATGAAGTAGGCTTAGATAAAGTAGACTTTTTTTGGCAAGATCAAATTGAAGATAATGGTGATATAGAGAGTGGTTATAAATTAGTCACAGTTGATGTTACAGTCAAAAATATAAACTATACTGACTATGAATTGAGGACTAATCCCGATCTTGAACGTGATAAACCGAATTTATTTATAGAATCATATATAGGTTTTAAAGACGATCTTGAAGATCCAAATGGTCCCTTTATAATTGAAACTTCCTATTTTAGTGAGCATCCCCCAATTGAACAGGATCAGTGGAACGATTATTATCAGTTTTTATTAGATCATGGTGAAGAGGTCGATGCTATAGTTGGATGGATTGTCCCGATAGATCAATTAAATGAGGAGTCATTGTATTATTTAAATGGATCTGAAGGTCGTGCTGAAGATCAACAATATTTCTACATTATATCTGAAGGAGAAATTGTGTATCGTGATTGATTGAGAAAGGGGCTATTTCTGTGAATTTAAAACGAATAAAAGGTGTACCTTTTCTGTGTTTAATATTCAGTCTGTTTACAGCCTGTTCATATCGAGAATTTGAAGACTCACTTAAACAGGAGCTGAATAATGATGAAGATACGCATGTGAATGAAGCCGTTGTACCTGAACAACCTGCTGAAGACGAAGAAGATGATGGTCTGTTTTTCATTGGCGATACAATCGCAAGAGGCGGGGTTGAGTATACGCTTAATGATGTTCACATTTCAAAAAATATCAATGAAGTAGGCTTGGATAAAGCGGAATTTAATTCACTTGGTTATCCTTTAGTAAACGACGATGGCTCTATTAATGGTAATCATCAGCTAGTAACTGTTGATGTTACAATTAAAAATGTAAACTATACCGACTATGAATTGAGGACTAATCCTGATCTTGAACGTGATAAACCGAATTTATTTATCGAAGGTTTAATCGGTTTTAAAAATGACCTTGAAGATCCAAATGGTCCTTTTACTATAGAGTTAGCTTACTTTAGTCATCATGCTCCATTTGATCAAAACCTAGGGAAAGATTATCGGCAGTTTTTATTAGATCATGGTGAAGAGGTCGATGCTATAGTTGGATGGATTGTCCCGATAGATCAATTAAATGAGGAGCCATTGTATTATTTAAATGGATCTGAAGGTCGTGCTGAAGATCAACAATATTTCCACATTATGTATGAAGGAGAAATTGTGTATCGTGATTGATTGAGAAAGGGGCTATTTCTGTGAATTTAAAACGAATAAAAGGTGTACCTTTTCTGTGTTTAATATTCAGTCTGTTAACAGCTTGTTCATATCGAGAGTTTGAAGATTCGATTAGAAATCAGTTGAATAATGAGGATGGATAAATGTATCCGAATGAAGCGAAGATTCCTGAATAACCAGTAGAAGACCATGAAGCGGAGAACGCTGAAGATGTGCTGTATTTTATTGGCGAAACGATTTCTTTTACAAATGATCTTGGGACGGTTTTGACTATACACTCAACGCTGTTCAGATATCAGAGAATAGTAATGAAGTAGATTTGAAGAAGATAGACTTTGATTTACTTGGCTATCATTACATAGGTGAGGATGGTTCTATTGATGAACACTATAAGCTCGTAACTGTTGATGTCACGATAAAAAATATTGATTATACAGATTATGCCTTGAAAACAGATTTTGAGTATAACACAGAAGCGGATTCTGACCGCGATACACCATTGCTATTTTTTTGAATACTTAATAGGATTTAAAGAGGGTATTGAAGATCCAAATGGTCCGTTTACTATTGAAGCGAGTTACTTTGGTGGTCATACACCAATAGAAGATGATCCCAAAGGTTATTATCAATTTTTATTAGCTCAAGGTGAAGAAGTTGAGGTGACAGTTGGTTGGCTGGTTCCAGCAGATCAATTGAACGTAGAGCCACTCTATTACATCATTGGTTATAGCGGCCACATAGAAAACCAATTGTATTTTCAATTAACAGAGAATGGGGAAGTGATTATGGGTGACTAGTACATTTAAGCAGTTGTTAAAAGTTGAATTAACAAAAGCAATTAAAAACAAGTTTTTTATAACAACGTTGATTATTGCTTTACTTTTTGCCTTATTCAGTGCTTGGTATATGATTGATTTATATTTTTACTCTGTGAAGGGTCTTAGCAGAATGGGTGGCAATCAAATGATACAGGCTTTATCGTTATTTAACCATTGGATAGGTGGAGAGGCCACCACTCTCGGTTTCACCTTATTTTTTACTTTAATGCCACTTATCGCTGCACTTCCTTATGGTTGGTCTTATTTTATTGAAAATAAATCAGGATACGTGAAGACGGTAGTCACGCGAAGCAGTAAAACAGAATATTTTTTAGCCAAGTATATTGCAACTTTCATCGCAGGTGGGCTTGTTATTCTAATCCCACTCTTGATTAATTTTGTCGTGGTAGCATGTTTCATACCTGCTGTTACACCATCAATAATGTACCCAATGTATCATAGTGTCTATCATGGTTCACTTTGGTCACAGTATTACTATACCAATCCAGTTTGGTTTGTCATTCTATATTTTGTACTTGATTTTATTTTTGCAGGGTTATTTGCAACGATGAGTTTAACAATTTCTCTTTTTGTAAAAAATCGAATTGCTGTTATTTTGGTTCCCTTTTTTCTGATTTTGGTATTGCATTACAGTCGAACATTTTTAGCTTATAAGTATTACTATGAAATCTCACCGCTTAACTATTTACATTCAACAATTATCGAGAATCCTGTTAATGTCTGGATCGTACTTGGGCAAGGATTATTGTTCTTTATCTTAACATTTGGATTAACGATGGGGTTAGGTGGTAAACGTGAAATTTTTTAAACTATTAAAGTATGATTTTAAAAATGGTTTTCAAGTCGGTGGACTAAAACTGATTATCATTATTTTAATGACCCTTGCTTTCTGTCTTGACTTCTATTTACGAAAAAATATTGTGTATATGGTTGATTCTGTGACACCATCTGGGACTTGGATAGATTATTTGTTTTCTGTTTTTGCTGGTATTAAGGAGTATACGCCATCGATTACAGAAGAATTTATATTTCCAATCAAGTGGCTATTGATTCATTTGTTTATTTTGTACAGTACGCTCTACTATCCTTATCGTGATCTGTCATCTTTAGGATTAAATGTACTCGTTCGAACAAAAGGTCGGCTGGCATGGTGGTTATCTAAAAGTATTTGGAATATCTCTTATGTGCTTGTCTGTCATATCTTTATCTTCTTAACGATCATCATTTTTTGTCTAGCTGTAAATGAACCAATATCATTAGAGATTACGCCGATGTTTGTTAATGATTTACTAGATGCAGGGAGCCCGTTTGATACATTTCCATCTTATCTCGCATCTGTCATTCTTTTGATGCCAATATTTATTTCAATTGTACTTAATCTAGTACAAATGACGCTAGGGCTATTTATTAAGCCACTGTATAGCTTTGGAATGATGACTGTTATTTTGCTTACTTCTGCTTATTTTCTAAATCCTTTTTTAATAGGAAACTATGCTATGCCCATAAGAAGTGAGTATGTCATTGAAAATGGACTTCAAGCGACTACTGGAGTGATGCTAAGTGCGCTTATTATCACCTTAGCTTTTCTGATCGGGAGCTTTTACTTTAAACGTTATGATATTTTAGATGAAGAATAAAGAATAATCTGGAAACGAGGGACCGATATGACGATAATTGAACTTAAAAATGTTTCGAAAAAGATTAGAGGAATCACCGTAATTGATGATATTTCAATGACGCTTTCATCTGGTCGGGTGACAGGATTGCGTGGGATCAATGGTTCAGGGAAGACGATGTTAATGCGATTGATTACAGGTTTAATATTACCAACCAACGGAACGATAAAAATTGATGATAAATTGCTAGGAAAAGAGATTACTTTCCCGGAGAGCGTTGGTATTCTACTAGAAAATCCAGCTTTCCTCAATAGTTATTCAGGTTTTCAAAATTTGAAAATGCTTGCGTCTATTCGTGATCAAATTGATGATGAACAAATTAACCAAACATTAAAATTTGTTGGATTAAACGAGGAAAGTGCTAAGAAAAAGTATAAAAAATATTCACTGGGTATGAAGCAGCGTCTTGGTATTGCTGGGGCGATCATGGAACAGCCAGACATTGTTATTTTAGATGAACCGACAAACTCGTTGGATACGAGTGGTGTAGAGTTGGTTAAAGAAATTGTTCGTCATGAGAAAGAACGTGGAGCAGTTGTGATTATCACTTGTCACGATGCAGATATTCTCGATGAATTAGCGGATGAGATTTATTATTTAGAAGAAGGTGCTCTTGTTAAAACAACGAAGGAGGTCAATCGGGCATGAAAAAGATCATATTTTCAACTTTAAGTATTGTTTTACTTATCTGTCTTGGATTGCGAATTTGGCATGTAAATCAAGCGGTTGACTTACCACCAGTTAATAATTATACGATCGGAGAAGAGGTAGCAATAGGAGATAACGTTTTTCTCGATAATTTTGAAAATATGAATGGATATAGTGTAACTGTTAATCAAGCGGAAATTTTACCTTATGAAGATTTTCTAAAAAAGTACAATTATATCGATGATGAAGATGCTCCGTTATTTGAAAAGGGTGATCCCCTTTATCCAGAAATGGTTTATGATTTGAATATTACAGTTAAAAACACGAATAAAACAGAGGATCCGATGGAGCATAGCGGGATTAACTTTTTACATTATAATTTATACGGGACTGATCTTGTCCTGCAGATTAATGATTTGCTTTACTTTGTTGCCAATCCTGAATTGGAGTATGGGGTGACGGATGGATTTCGGTTAAGCCCGAATTCTGAGATGGATTTTAATTTACCTTATTTTTATAGTCCATCAGATATTGTACAGCCAATTCAAACGAAAGCAATTGAGCGGGATCAAGTGTATCTTGTTGTTTCAATGCATCCGGTCGTTAACCGAATTTTAATTGAATAATTCATAAAACGATTCTGCGAAATTACTAAACTTAGTTGTAATTTTTATTTCACTTGATTATTCCTGTATGCGGAAAATTAGACTAATAAAATGAAACTTTAATCAGTGGGAGTTGGGGCTATAGGACCTAAGTCATGCAGACATTACTACGGGACCTGGTGGGTTTAGTCTGCTTTCTCCTATCCAGATGGGACTGCGTTTACTCGTCCCATCGAAGACATTTGTTACTACCATAAGGGGATGACCTAAAGGCACTTGAACCTATAGGGCTGCTACTGTCAGTTGATCTCCCACTTACAATTCTTTTTTTTCCTCGAATGCTTTCCGTCGTTATAGTATAATAAATATCAACATCAAGGTAGGTTAATAACATGATTTATTCACTTTCTATCTTTATTCTCCAACTGTTGGCATTTTATTTTGCTCTTTTTTTGATTCTTAATATCCGACCCACAACGAAGATAGTAATACTTAATTTTCTTGGCATTATTCTTCCGGCCATCTCTTGTTATATATTTTTTACAACAGTTTGGCTTGGTCTATTATATTTCTTCACTTCGACACTTTTTGTGTTTTATCTTTTTACGAGAAGTAGCCGTATCTTTTTAGATGTTCCTATGGTTGCAATTGCTGGGATTATTGCCGATAATTTATCGCAGGTTCTTTTATTTTCATTTTTTGTTAAACTGGATAAATTGACTCTATCAATTAATATGATCCTTTTTCTATTGTTTTTTGCCATTTTCATTTGCCTCTATCAACTTTTTATAGAAAAGGTATGGCATACATTTTTTATTCCGCTTGTTAGCCAATTGATTATCATAACAACCGCCTGTTTAACTGTTGGGGTTTTGTATATCAACCTTTTTATTTCAGTCAGCCAAAATTTATACACATTAGCTATGTTTAATTTAATTATAGAAGCTGTTTATTTTGTCTTAATGTTCATTTTGTCGATGGTGCTGTTGAGAAATGTAAAGCGAGAAAATAGATTAAGGCAAAAGGCTACCGAACATAAACAATTACATGAATACATGGAGTCTTTAGAACGCGTCAATAAGGATATGCAAAAGTTTCGTCATGATTATCAAAATATTTTGTTAACGATGCAAGGTTACATTGATCATAATGACTTTCAAGGCTTAAAATCATATTTTAGTGAGCGGATTGTCAAGGTTGAAGAGCGAGCATTAAAGAGTAATTACCAATTCACACAATTAGAAAAACTTGAACTCATTGAATTGAAAGGATTATTTGCCAATAAAATTCTCTTGGCCGAGGAATTAGGTATCATGATAAACATGGAGGTTCCTGATCCAATTGAAACCATTGCTATGGATATTATTGATCTCACTCGGATAATTGGTATATTAGTTGATAATGCGATTGAGGCAAGTGCTAGATTAGATAAAGGTGAACTTAACATAGCGATTATTAAGAAACAGGCTAGTTCTGTTCTTATCGTAATAGAAAATCGGGTGGAGCCAGAATCATTTGATATTAATCGGATTTTTGAATTGCATTATACAACAAAGGATAACCATCAAGGGCTTGGCTTGAAAACGGTACGGCAGACCTTGACAAATTATCCAAATGTAACGATGAATACTCGAATCGAGAGGGATTTTTTTATTCAAGAAATTGATATTTATCCAAATAAATCGACCAGCCCACAATTTAAAGAAAATAAATATATCCCCCTAAGTGAATTATAATAAGAGGAACGGAAAGGAGCTTTTTCATGAATATAATTATTTGTGAAGATGAAACAGAGCACCGGGAATTTTTACAAGCTACGATTACTGAATATGCAATGTTTCATGAACCAAGTATTGAAATTGTTCTAAGTACTTCCGATCCTGATACTGTCCTAGATTATTTAAAAGACCAACGCGCCGATTGTTACTTTCTTGACATTGAACTAAGTTCAACACTGAATGGTATGGAGTTAGCACGTATAATTAGGCGACATGATCCATTGGCCCAGATCATCTTTATATCCATGCATGCTGATAAACTAAAGCTTACTTTTAAATATAAATTAGCGGCACTTGATTTTATTGTTAAAGATGCAGGCTATGATAAGCTTGCTTTAGAAATTCAAGATACACTAAAAGTAGCTTTTGAAACCTATCAAAAAATTGGGATTAATACTCATTTATCATATGTACAAGTGAAGATTGGTGAACGGATTAAAAATATCCTTTACGATGATATTTACTCCTTTGAAACAGCTTCCCAAGATCACAAGATTATTTTACATGAGCGGAATGGAGTTTATGAGTTTTATGGGAGTCTAAGTACTTATGAACAGATTGATCGACGTTTCTACCGCTGCCATAAAAGTTTTCTAATTAATCTTGATTATATAAAAGAGGTAAATTTAAAAAATAGAATAGTAATTTTAACAAACGGACATGTCTGTCCTGTATCTTCTCGTAAAGTTAGAGAGTTACAAGCAATGTTAAAAAAATAAAAAACTCTTTCATTTCACCTTCCCCCTTAGTCATGCTATCATTTAAGTAGTGAGGAGGGGAATAACATGGTGAAAGAGATTAAACTGCTTGCTTTGGACTTGGATGGTACAGTTGTTGAGTTTAATGGTGATTCGATTGCTGAAGAAACGATTGAAGCGGTGAAACAGGCTCAAGAAAAAGGGGTAGAGGTTATCATTGCAACTGGACGTAGTCGCAGAACCAGTATAGAGATTGCCGAAAAATTGGGAGTAGAATACATGGTTACGCTAAATGGTGGGGAAATATGGACAAGATCAGGAGAACTATTAAAAAGCCAGGCCCTCGATCGAGAGACAGTGGAAAAGATCATGACTGTTTATCAACAATATCAATCTAATATGTGGTTGGTTTCACATGACCATATTTTCCGAAATGAATATCCAGACCATGTTTTAGAACAAGAATGGTTGAAAATTGGCTTTAACGTAATCGATGATGCTGATAGAGAAAAAATGAAGCAAGAATTTGCTCTAATGGATAGGGTTGAGCTAAGTAACTCAAGCTTAACAAATATGGAGCTAAACCCAAAAGGTGTACACAAAGCAAATGCTATCCAGTTTTTATTAGATAGGTTAGGGTTTAGTTTCGACCAAGTGATGGCAATCGGAGATAGTATGAATGATTTTAAAATGATTCAAGCTGCGGGCTTAGGTATTGCGATGGGAAATGCTCAAGATCGTGTCAAAAATATAGCTGATTGGGTAACAACATCTAATGATGCCCATGGAGTAGCAGTCGCAATTAAGAAATTTATTATAGATTAACTGACTGTAAGTCCCTACTGACTGAAGATTTATTTTATCTAGGTAAAGTTTTTTACTTGAAGATAAATGAAATGATTAAAAAATCAATTGCATCGTCGGCTAATCTGTTATAGTTTATATATAGAGAGAGTGGAATAATCGCGGGGGAAGTTGCTTATCAAGGTTTCTCTACGTATGGTAAAATAATGATTACATAGTGAAAGGAGATAAATCGTATGACGAAACAAGAGTTTGGTGTTATTGGCTTGGCAGTAATGGGGAAAAACTTAGCTTTAAATGTTGAAAGTAGAGGTTATTCTGTCTCTGTTTTTAACCGGACTTATCAAAAAACTGAGGATTTTATCAAAAATGAGGCAAAAGGAAAAAACTTTTTTGGAGCTAAAACAATTGAGGAATTTGTTGATTCCTTAGAAAAGCCACGTAAAATCATGTTAATGGTCAAGGCTGGTCCAGCTACAGATGCGACTATTGAATCATTAAAACCACTTCTAGATGATGGTGATATCTTAATTGATGGTGGAAACACTTTTTATCAAGATACGATTCGACGTAATAAAGAATTGGATCAATCAGGTATCCACTTTATTGGAACAGGTGTCTCTGGTGGTGAAGAAGGTGCATTGAGGGGGCCTTCGATTATGCCAGGTGGACAAGAAGAGGCCTATCAACAGGTTGCACCTATTTTTGAAGCAATTTCAGCGAAAGTGGATGGTGATCCATGTGTCACCTATATTGGACCAAATGGTGCAGGTCATTATGTGAAAATGGTTCATAATGGAATTGAATATGGTGATATGCAATTAATTAGCGAAGCTTATTTTATGTTAAAACATATTCTTGGCTTGTCTGCCGATGAACTTCATCATGTATTTGCCGAGTGGAACAAAGGTGAATTAGATAGCTATTTAATTGAAATTACCGCTGATATTTTCACCAAAATAGATGATGAAACAGGTCAGCCATTAGTTGATGTTATTCTTGATACTGCTGGACAAAAGGGAACAGGAAAATGGACAAGCCAAAGTGCATTAGATCTTGGTGTGCCACTACCTGTTGTCACAGAATCTGTCTTTGCTCGCTTTATTTCAGCAATGAAAGATGAGCGGGTTAAAGCAAGCCAGGTTCTGCGAGGACCATCTGCACAGGAAACTCCTTATGAAGGCGATAAAGAAGAGCTAATTGAAGCGATTCGTCAAGCACTCTATATGAGTAAAATCACTTCTTATGCCCAAGGATTTGCTCAAATGCGTGCAGCTTCAATAGAAAATAAGTGGAATCTAGACTATGGTGAGATTGCAATGATTTTCCGTGGTGGTTGTATTATTAGAGCTCAGTTTTTACAAAAAATTAAAGATGCTTATGATCGCGATCCGGACCTAGCTAACTTGATGCTTGATGAATACTTTAAAGAAATTGTTGAAACATATCAAAGCTCATTACGTAAAGTATTGTCAATTGCTATGGAACGGGGGATTCCAGTACCTGGATTTGCAAGTGCATTAGCTTACTTCGATAGCTATCGTACGGCAACCTTACCAGCTAATTTACTTCAAGCACAACGCGATTACTTCGGCGCACATACCTATCAGAGAATTGATAAAGAAGGTATATTCCATACTGAATGGATGGAATAATAAAATAACGAAAAAACACGATTCAAAAAGGGATCGTGTTTTTTGTTTTGATTGAGTTTTTTAATGGAATACTTTTATATTTGGAAAAAAGATGTTTCTATTGAGAAAGTAGGTAACTTATCTCAAAATGCATCTGACTGTCATAAGTGTTCAAATGATAAAAAAGAGGGCTTCAGCTTTTGAGTAAACTGAAGCTCTATCATTAATTAACGTCCCACCAATGAAAACCATCTTTTATTAATAGTTCATCAGCGGCCTTTGGCCCATTTGTTCCAGAAACATAGTTTGGAAAATCAGCTGTTTCCTTTGACCAAACTTCAGTGATTGTATCGATGAACTTCCACGATAATGCAACCTCATCTGAGTGAACAAAGCGAGTCGAGTCACCATTTAGACAGTCGTTTAGCAAAGCTTCATATGCCTCTGGACTTTCCACGCCCTCATCTGCTTTATTATAATGCATAGAAATAGGTGTACTCGATATATCATAGTCTGTCTTTTTCGCATTTAAATGTAGTGTGATTCCTTCATCGGGTTGGACACGAATAACTAACAAATTAGGATCAATCGTGTCACCTTTATCTTTGTATAAATTAATTGGCAAATCCTTAAATTGAATGACAATTTCAGTTGATTTCTTTGCCATTCGCTTACCTGTTCGAATGTAAAATGGAACACCTGCCCAACGGAAATTATCAATCATAAATTTACCAGCGACAAAGGTCTCAGTATTAGAGTCTTGCTCAACACCATTACTATCACGATAGCGATTGACGGCTAGACCATCGATTTCCCCTTTATCATACTGACCACGAACAAAGTAATCATTTACACTTTCTGGTGTTAACTGTCGTAGACTACGTAGAACTTTTACTTTCTCATACCGCACCTCATCTGGGTGCAATTTTGCTGGTGGTTCCATCGCAACTAATGATACCATTTGGAGCATATGGTTTTGCACCATGTCACGAAGGGCACCTGATGCATCATAATATCGACCGCGTTCTTCTACACCGAGCACCTCACTAGATGTAATTTGTACATTGGCAATATATTGGTTATTCCATAATGGTTCAAATAAAGCATTCGCGAACCGGACAATTTCAATATTTTGCACCATCTCTTTACCTAGATAATGATCAATTCGATAGATTTGATCCTCTGAAAAGGTCTGACCAATTTGATCATTGAGCTTTTGTGCCGATTCTGCATTATGACCAAATGGCTTTTCAATAACAAGTCTTGAAAAACCACTATTATCAGTTAATCCTTGCGATTTTAAATTAGATGCGATTTGCCCAAAAAAGTTTGGAGCCATGGCCATGTAGAAAATTCGATTTCCACCTGCCCCGTATTTTTGATCAAGCTGGTTGATGAAGTCATCAAGCTTATGGTATTCAGACATATGTTGGGCATCAAAAGGATTATAGTAAAAATGGGAGGCAAATTCGTCATGATCAATCGGGTCCTCTTTGAAGTTTTCAATTGATTTTTTAACATTGTTATGAAAGTCTTCATTTGTCAAAGGACGTCTTGCAACTCCAACTACTGCGAAATGTTTTGATAATTTTTTATTTCGATATAAACGGTATAGTGAAGGATAGAGCTTTCGGTTAGCTAAATCCCCCGTTGCTCCGAAAATAACAAATACTGCTTTAGGTGTTTGACGTGTCATTTACTTTAATTACCTCTCTTTAATATTAAATTTAAAAAGAATATGTTAAAATTCCTATAGATAACATATCACTTTAATCGTTTTTAATAAATCAATTTACACTATTCAAAGAAAAAGGTTATAATCATTCTAGGTTAGTATGTACTATCTTACCACGTATTCAGAAAATAACAAATAGTTTTAAAATTCAATTTGGGGGCTAAATTATGAAGAAATATAAGAGTTATCTAATCGATTTAGATGGTACTATGTATCATGGGACTGAGAAGATTGAAGAAGCGGTAGCTTTTGTTAATAGCTTAAAAAGAAAAGGCCTTCCCTACCTTTTTTTAACGAATAATTCCACAAAACATCCACGTGATGTTGCTGATAAACTACGAGGAATGGGTGTGCCTGCTGAAGAAGAACATATTTTTACGACCAGCATGGCTACTGCAACATACATATCTGAACAAAAACCTAATGCACGGGTCTATCCGATTGGTGAGGAAGGATTAACTTATGCTTTAGAAGAGGCAAATTTAACTGTTACGGATAAAAATATAGACTACGTCGTCATGGGGCTTGATCGCAATATAACTTATGAAAAGTTAACTATCGGAGCTTTAGCGATTCGAAATGGAGCAAAGTTTGTAGCGACAAATGGTGATGTTGCTTTGCCAACTGAACGCGGACTATTGCCGGGAGCAGGATCATTGATATCTGTTCTTTCAGTTACAACGGGTGTAAATCCAGTATTTATTGGGAAACCCGAGTCGATCATTGTTGAGCAAGCGCTAGAAGTCATTGGGACAAGCAAGGAAGCTACATTAATGGTCGGTGATAATTATGCGACTGATATTTTAGCAGGAATTCATGCAGGAATTGATTCGTTGCTTGTATTCACGGGTGTTACAAAGAAAGAGGATTTAAAAAGTATTGTAGAACAGCCAACATATACAATTGATTCACTTAAAAATTGGTCAATTTAATTGGTAAAACTGGGGGAATAATAATGGCGAAGATTAATTATGAAATTATCAAACAGATTGCTGTATTATCGGAGTCAAAATCGGGGTGGACAAAAGAATTAAATCTTGTATCATGGAATGAGCGTGGGGCAAAATATGATATAAGAGATTGGGCACCAAATCATGAAAAGATGGGAAAAGGCATTACACTTTCAGAAGAAGAAGTATTTGCACTAAAGAAATGTTTGACGGAGCTAGATCTTCACTTTTGATAAATGCTTATGATTCCAAAATAAGGGGTATAAAAAGATCATAAAGAAAAATACGAGGAGGAGATAGAAATGTTTAAAAAATTGTTTAAAAAAGAAGAAAAAAGTAATGAAGAAATAGTGGTTTCACCAGTGACTGGTGAGATTGTTGATGTAACAGAAGTGCCCGATCCGACTTTTTCAGAAAAAATGATGGGGGATGGTGTTGCCTTTAAACCATCTGATGGTCATTTTGTAGCCCCTGTAAGTGGTGAGGTTGTTAACTTATTCCCAACAAAGCACGCAATTGGCATCAAATCAAAAGCTGGAGTAGAATATCTAATCCACATCGGACTAGATACTGTAACCTTAGAGGGAGAAGGATTTACTGCCCACGTTAAGCAAGGGGATAAAGTGAGTGTCGGTGATCCGCTTGTAACGGTTGATCTTGATTTTGTTGGAGAAAAGGTAGAGACGATTACACCGCTTGTGATTACAAGTGAAATTGCCTCACTAGATAAAGAGCTGAATAAGCCTGTAGTCAAGGGAGAAACACAAATCCTAACAGTTCATTTATAAGAGCTTTTTTAGCTAAAGAAGGCTTGTGTCATAATCATACAGGGTTTTGTTGACGAGATTTTTGCCAACAGAACCCTGTTTTTTCACCAAATATTTTTGTAGCATTATTGGTAGTCCAACAAGTGGATGCCCTAAAGGCCCTTGAACCAATCGGGCCGCTACTGTCAGTTGAACTCCCGTTTACAATTCTTACTTTCCTTCAAATTCTCGAAGTGGGGTCTTACTGACAGTTGCACTGCGGAAAAAGAGTCGAGATAAGAAAAAGGATTCCAGTAACCTTTACTGAAATCCTTTTTAATATTTAGCTGGATTTTCATCCAATTGCTATTTTGATGACTCGATTTATTTTACCCTAACGACTTTGATTGCAGATTAGGTAACCGTAAGCCCCCACTCAATTATCCAAGTAATGATAAGTGAGGGGTCGAACAAGAGGCTGTGAAAAGCCGATTCGTTCATCTAACACCCAGTGAGGACTTACTTTAAATTGTTAGCCTAGCTTTTTAAATTTACTCAACTGTTTAATGGATTCAGCTGTTCCAATTGCAATTGCATTTAATGGATCGTTAGCAACACGAACAGGAACGGATAGTTCTTCTCTTAACCACTCCTCCATTCCACGAAGTAGTGCCCCTCCACCAGCTAAAATAATACCTTGATCAACGATGTCCCCACTTAATTCTGGGGGTGAGTTCTCCAATGTTTCATGAATTGTACTAGCAATACTCTCAAGCGATTCCCTAATCGCATCTTGGACCTCTAATGATGTAACTGTAATTTCTTTTGGTAATCCAGTCACTAAGTCACGACCACTGACTTTAATAGATAATGGCTCGTGATCAATCAAAGCATAACCGATCTCCTGTTTAATTCGTTCGGCAGTTTGATAACCAATTAAAACGTTACTTTTCTGGCGAATATAGTGAACGATTTCTTCATCCATTTTATCACCAGCGATACGAACAGAGCGAGAAGTTACGATACCACCGTAAGAAATAATTGCAACTTCACTCGTTCCTCCACCAATATCAACGATCACATTACTAATAGGTTCACTGATTGGTAAACCAGCACCAATAGCAGCGGCAACTGGTTCATCAATTAAGTGCACTTCTTTTACACCAAAGCTTTTTACAGCATTCTCGATTGCTCGTCTTTCAACAGCAGTACTTCCAGAAGGTGCACAAACAATGACGACTGGTTTTTTTATAGAGCGACCCATTTTTTTACTTGCTTTTCGCAAAATAGCTTTAAGCATTTGTGCAGCAATATCGTAATCGGCAATTACTCCTTCACGAAGCGGACGAACAGAGGTAATATTCTTTGGTGTTTTGCCAATCATATCTTTTGCTTCATGCCCAATAGCAACTAATGCATTTGTACGTGTATCGATAGCGACTACTGATGGTTCGTTAAAAACAACACCTTTTTGTTTAGAATAAACTAAAATATTTGCTGTTCCTAGATCAATACCAATTGCAGTGTGGTTAAACATTATGTTTTCCTCCAGTATAAAGTCTAAGTTGTTATAACTATTTATCCCACCTATTTTTCTCGATCAACTTGGGCCGTGACCTTTAAGACCGTAATTAGGACCTGAGATTATCTGTCCCACCGAAGTAGGTGGAGATTGTAAAATAACCGGTCACATATTCTTACTCTGTTCTTTTTTAATACGGTTATTTACTCCATTGTTGCCATGACCACATATCCTAAGCGCCTTAAACCATTTGTTTCGTGGATAAAAGCGATACAATAAAGTGGACGACAGTGTTAGCGGAGGTCTAATTCATTCATCTAGTAGCCAGTTGAACTTTGTTTATAACTAAATGAAGTGTCACTTGATCTGATGATTATAGGTAATGGGAATTTCATTATAAGTAGTTAACAAATATCAAGAATGATAATTGTTTTGTGATGACAAATATTATAACATGATTATTTACTTAAGAGCAAAAGTAAAATGTACCATCAAAAATGATCTTGATTTTAACACCTCGCATCTAGTGTTAAAATCATATATAATAGATTTGTTAGTTTGAACCAAGAGGTGATTTTTTATGAAAACATTTTTTATTTATCTATATGCTTTCTTTTTAGTACTCGGGAGTTTACCCAAATTAGGTCAGGCGAAAAAGTTACCAGATGATCCTTATTCTGAAAAAGCTAAGCAAATCTTTAAGACCCCTGCACGGGTTTCAAAGAAAGTTATTAAAAAAACGAAATCTACCGTAACAGTAACGGGATTGGAGCGAATTCCAGATGAACCAGTCCTTTTCGTTGCAAACCACCAAGGTTTATTTGATATTTTATTACTATTAGGTTATTTGGAAAAACCCGTTGGTTTCATTGCTAAGGAAGAGATTAAGAAGATTCCTATTATCAATAAGTGGATGACAGAACTAAAATGTGTCTTTATTGATCGCTCTAACCGAAGATCGGCTATTAAAGTTATTGATAATGGAATGGCTAGTTTAAAAGCCGGCCAATCGATGGTAGTATTTCCAGAAGGTACAAGAGGACAAGGTCGATCACTAGAACCATTTAAATCAGGAAGTTTACGCTTAGCAACACGAGTGGGTGTACCGATTGTGCCCCTAGCTATTGATGGAACTTATCATATGTATGAAGAAAACAACAATAGAGTACAACCATCAGAAGTTACCCTAACCGTTGGTGATCCTATTTATCCTGAGCAGTATCGAAATTTGAAACATAATCAAATTGCAGACCAACTTCAACAAACCATTACTCATTTGTTGGATTCTAAAGATAAATAACCTATACTATTCACCTTATTACAGATTAACTGATTGTTAACCCTTCAGATCAATTTTTAAAGGAAATCAACAGATCTTAAGAGATGGTCAAGAGTCAGTAAAAGCTCGATTCCTTCACCTAACACTTAGTAGGGCAGGACACACCACTGAGTGAAGTTAGATTATGATACATGTTTTCACAGTTACAAACTCATGAAGAAGTAGCCAGTCTTTCTAGATGAGTAATACAGGTGACAGGGCCTAGTCGATCAAGCTAACCTTGATTAATTAGAGAAGATGGGGTGCTTTTGTAAGGAGGATTTTGCTTTTATTCAGTATTGCCCTAGCGTTAATAACAGATTTAACCGAGGTGATCAATGGATCTCTTCTTTTAGGATATTATGCTTAGAAAGTTTACAAGCGAGGAAATGGTGGGATAGAGATGATAAAGGTTTTGTTTATTTGTTTAGGGAATATATGTCGATCTCCAATGGCTGAGGCCTATTTTAAAGATTTAATTGATAAAAAAGGACTTACTAATCAATTCTTTATAGATTCTGCGGGCATAGGTTCCTGGCATGAAGGGAAGCCCCCTCATCAAGGTACACAGGAGAAATTACGAGAAAATAACATATCATTTGAGGGGATAAGAGCAAGACAAATAACTCTCGATGACTTCAACAAGTTTGACTACATTGTTGCAATGGATGAAGAAAATTTGATTGATTTGAAGAAGCTCAGCAATAATAAAACAGATGTTAAAGTCGTTAAATTGCTAGACTTTGTTGAGGACCAATTGATTAAGAATGTACCAGACCCATACTATACTGGCGATTTTAATCAGACCTATCACTTGATTGAGTCAGGCTGCCAAGCATTATTGGAGTCGCTTAGAATAAAATATCATATCTAATCGTATGAATATAGGAGATGTCCCTGTGATAAATTGAAGTTTACTTTATCGTGGACTAACTGACTGCAAGATCCCACATGAATCATACAACTGAGACCATTGGATGATATATGGGGACCAACCGGGAATAAATAATCATTTGATTGAATTAAAGCTTATGTAAAAAAACGATTAAATACTGACTTGAAGTTTTTTTTACTCATTTAAGTACAAGCTTACTGAGGTGATAGGGCATATTTTTCAAGTTTTTGTGTCCATTCATATGATAACTAGTCAGGACGGGGCATTATTTGAATAAATAGATCGACAATAATGATTAAGTAAGGTCAAAAGAATGGAGGCCAACAATTACAATGGCTAAGCTTAATTTCAATTTTGATTCGTGTAAAAGGTTTTTACTTGCGTTAATCAAACGGTTTTCAGATGATGAAATACCAGCTTTATCTGCTCAACTATCTTATTTTTTCTTACTTTCATTATTTCCACTTTTAATATTTGTCGTTGCTTTAGCCACCTATTTGCCAATTGACTATCAAGAAATAATCGATGTTGTGGGTACTTATATGCCAGAAGAAGTAACTGCTATGATTGAAGGGAATTTAAATCAGATTTTAATGGCTAGCGGTGGTGGATTACTGTCATTCGGTATACTAGGGACATTATGGTCTGCCTCAAATGGCCTTAAAGCAATCATGCGTTCATTAAATAAGGCTTATGGTGTTGATGAAAATCGTTCTTTTTTGTTAGGTCGAATACTTGCTATTACTCTACTAATTTCTGTTCTATTGCTTATTGTTGTCGCACTGTTATTACCTATTTTTGGACGAATGATTGGCATTTACGTTTTTTCCTTTTTTGGAGCTAGTGAGCAATTTATTGCGGTTTGGAATGCATTACGATGGATTATTTCGTCTTCAATTTTCTTTATTGTCTTTCTTTATTTATACAAAATGGCTCCTAACGTAAGAGTATACTTGCGTGATGCAATTTGGGGTGCATTATTTGCGACAATTGGCTGGCAAATCTCCTCACTAGGTTTTTCTTATTATGTTAATACGATGGGCAATTATTCTGCAACCTATGGCAGTTTAGGGGCTGTAATCGTCCTAATGATCTGGTTCTATATTTCAGGGATTATTATTATAACAGGTGGAGAAATTAATGCACTCGTAGCAGAATATAAAGGGAGATAGGAAAAGAGGCTGGGACAAAACTCAGCTAAAATGAAAAAGGAATTCAGTTGATGCTGGATTCCTTTTTCTTATGATCATCATTTAAATAGACTCATCACCTCTTAAATATTTTTGAGGTGTCACTCCGTGATTTACACTCTGGGTGGACGCTTTCCACGGGCCACAGGATGTGGGTCAGTTAGACGTTGCCACAGGACGTGGCGATTTTAGTCTAACATTCCTTATTGCTCCACTACCGTGTTGCAATAAGGATTTTCGAACTCGTGGGACTGGGACTGGGGCTGGGGCTGGGACTGCGGTTACTCGCCCCACCAAAGAGACTTGCGGTTACTCGCCCCACCAAAGAGACTTGCGGTTACTCGTCCCATCGAAGATCGTTCGCTGTTCCCGCTGGAGTCGCCACCCGCCTTTCCAATCACTGGCTGGGTGCTCCTAATAATGGATCATAAGAAGAAACGCAAAAAGAAGAGATGAGAAGAAAGCTTTTAGAAGAAAAGACTGGCGAAACTTACGGTCAAGGTAAAATTGATGTTGAGCCGTTCTTTGGGTTTTTGAAGGCTAATTTTGATTTCACTCGTTTATCTTTAAGAGGTAAATCCAAAGCATTCAAAACACTATAAAAATGAAAATGGTTCTATTTACGAAGAAACCGCAAATAGAACCATTTTTTACCTAGTGAGACTAGTTTTGTCCCAGCCTCTTTTTAATTACTTCGACTGTTTTAATAGACGTAAACCATTGAGGATGACGAGGATTGTACTCCCTTCATGACCTATAACGCCGAGAGGTAAATTGATTATTTGAAGAAAGTTTGAAATGATGAGTAAGATAATTACAATAATAGAGAAACAGATATTTTGTTTAATGATTTGATTCATTCGTTTTGATAATTTTAGTGCATAAATTAGTTCTGTTAATTGATTTTTTATTAAAACGATATCTGCTGTTTCTAATGCAACGTCAGTACCGGCCCCCATTGCAATGCCAATATCTGCTGTTGCAAGTGCTGGTGCATCATTAATGCCATCTCCAACCATCATCGTTGTCTCGTATTCTTTATTTAATTGTTTTAAATGACTGACTTTGTCATCTGGCATGCAACTTGCTAGATAGTGATTTATTCCGATTTCTTCTGCTATTGCTTCAGCTGTTCTCTGATTATCCCCCGTTAGCATGACCGTATGAATCTTATTTTGCTGAAAATAGTTTATCGCTTCTTTAGTATTTGACCGTATCTTATCTTTTAAAGCAATTATTGCGACAATTTCATTGTTACAGGAAATGTAAACTAATGTTTTTGCTTGAGCTGTCAACTTTTCAGTAGCATCATCAAACCATTGCTCCTTATTATCCTCGGTAAATAACTTCTGATTCCCAATCGTCCACTTCTGATCGTTTATAAACGCATATACTCCTTTTCCTGTCTCCTCAGTCATCTTTTCCAATGATAAAACTTGATCAGGTTTATCGAATTGTTTAGAGTAAGATACTATTGCTTCTGCCAAGGGGTGAGATGAGCCTTTTTCGATAGTAGCGACGATATGGATAATTTGATCTTTGTCTTCGCCATCTTTCACTAGAAAATCAGTTACTTTGGGTTTCCCCTCTGTTAAAGTGCCTGTTTTATCAAAGGCAATCGCATTGACTTGTGCTAAGTTTTCTAAGTGAACGCCTCCCTTAAAAAGAACACCATGTCGAGCGCCATTCGAAATTGCAGATAGCATGGCAGGTGTAATGGATGCGACTAGGGCACAAGGTGAGGCAACTACAAGTAAGATCATAGCGCGATAGATGGTGTCAACCCAACTCCAATTAAACAAATAATGAGGTAGAAACATCATTAATCCAACGATAACAAGCACAGTTTTAACATATATATTTTCAAATTTCTCAATAAAAAGTTGAGCTGGAGATGTTTCATTCTGTGCGACTTCAACTAAATCCATAATCTTCTGAAGAAAGGATTGGCTTGCTTCCTTAGTCACTTTAATCGTTAAGCTACCACTGGTATTCATTGTTCCTGAAAATACATTATCACTAATCGATTTTGTGACTGGAATTGATTCACCAGTGATTGCACTTTCATCAATTGATGACTGCCCCTGTAGAATAGTTCCATCTGCAGCAACCCTTTCACCTGGTTTAATCAAGATAAGGTCATCAATAACTAATTCGTCGATCGTAACAACTTCTTCAATACCATGAGTCACCCTTGTGGTTGTATCAGGTTGTAATTCCATTAGCTTCGATAGATCCCGTTCACTTTTCTGAAGTGTGTAGGTTTCCATTGCTCCTGATAAGGAAAAAATGAAGATTAGCACGGCTCCCTCAGTCCAATAACCAATGATCGCTGATCCAATCGCAGCCAGAATCATTAATAATTCTACATTTAGTTTTTTATTTTTAACTGTATCTGTTATGCCTTCTTTTGCTTTAGCAAACCCGCCTATGATAAAAGCGATCGAATGAAGCAAAATCCAAGCTGAACTAGAAAAATGGTTACGAAAGATCCAGGCAATTAAAATAATAATCCCACTCAATAAAGCGGCAAATAGTTGAATATGCCTTTTTATAAAGCTAAATAACCTTCTATCTAATTGATAATGAGGCACCCCCTTATTTATAATAACTCTAATTAAGGAACTCATTATAAACACGTCCTCTCCTAATTGATAATAATAATCATTAATAATTGTATAATAGCTTGTTTTATAAGGTTTATTAAATAAGTTATATTAAAATTATTATAATTTAATTATATCATGGCTATGTAAAAAGACAATATCAATTAAAATCCCTTGCTTATTTTTTTGGATGAATGTGCCTTTAAAAAACGATGTTAGATAAACAGGATAAATAACCGGCTCTGTTATATAACATACAATATAAAAAATATAATACAGATAAATAAAAAAACTTGATTTCATGGAAAAGACTTGTTATTGTAGTAAACAGATAGAATAAATGTTAATTAGGGGGATTTAATATGTTCAAGAAAAAATTTGGTTTGATGCTATTGTTTGTTCTTTTGTTTTTAGCAGCATGTGGTGGCGGAGAAGCAGATCAAGAAACAACTCCAGAGGCATCAGCTAATGATGATATTGATATGGAAGAAGCGGGTCTATGGGGAGAGATTGAGGATGCTGGTGAAATTACAGTAGCTACCTCTGGAACGTTGATCGCGGCATCATATTATGATGAACAGGATGAACTGACAGGTTATGATGTTGAAGTGGCAAAGGAAATTGCCAAACGCTTAGGTCTGGAAATTAACTTTGAAATCATGAGTATTGATAGTATGCTCCCAGCAATTGATAGTGGTCGAATTGATTTAGCGATTAATGATATCGAGGCAACAGATAGCCGAAAAGAACAATTTAATTTTTCAGAACCGTATAAATATTCGCACTCTGTAATGGCAGTAAGAGAGAGTGACCATTCAGGAATTAATAGTCTTGAAGACTTAGAAGGCAAAAAGGCAGGTGGCGGTGCGACAACAATTTATAGTCAAATCGCTGAATATTATGGTGCTGAAATCGTTACTTATGGCAATGCAAACAATGAAGCGTATTTAAGAGATGTATCGACTGGTAGAACTGATGTTGTTGTCAACGACTACTACTTAACAACATTTGGAGTAGCGGCTTTCCCTGACTTCGATCTAACTGTTCATCCGGATATTGCCTTCCACCCAACAGAGCAAGCAATTGTGATGAAGAAAGATGAAGATCAGCTAACGGAAAAAATTAATGAGGTTCTTGAGACAATGCGTGCTGATGGTACATTATCTGAACTTGCAATTCAATTTTATGAAGCAGACGCATCTGTGCCTGTAGATCAAGAAATTGAGGAAATCGATAGTGAGATTTTAGAAGAACTTGACTTATAAAGTTCTCTGAATAGTTAGTAAATAACGCGTGATAAATAGGTGACTTTCGACTGGGTCCCATGATAATGAGTTGGGGCCCAGAATTGTTTTATGGGTTCGTGCGATTTGAATGCCCTATAGTGTGCCTAAGTATAGTTAATTGCTTGGGTAAAAAAGTTTATTGATCGTCCAAAACTCAACACTCCTTGTTAATAACCTTTATCTGTAGCTGGGCAATTTCCAACTAAACTCATACGCCTCTTTTTTGATGCGAACTTATCATAATCTGTTGTTAATGGAAGGAGTTATACAATGGATGTAGTGGCTTTTTTTGATTTAAAACTTGCGATTGAGAATTTACCCTTTATTTTGACGGGGTTACCAATGACCATTTATGTTTCATTTGTTAGTATGGCAATTGGAATGATCCTTGGATTAATGATTGCTTTAGCCCGTCTCTCTGACTTCAAACTTTTACGCTGGTCAGCTAAAATATATATTTCTTTTATGCGGGGGACCCCAATACTAGTTTTCCTCTTTATTATCTATTTTGGTTTACCATCAATTAACATCGAGTTTACTGCATTTCAGGCTGCTATTATTGGATTCGGTTTAAATAGTGGGGCTTATATAGCTGAAGTGAATCGTTCGGCACTGAATAGTGTTGATTATGGTCAGTGGGAGGCCGCGCAATCGCTAGGTTTAGGGTACCGTAAGACCTTGGTTGGAATTATATTACCGCAAGCTAGTCGAATTGCTATTCCACCGTTAACAAATATTTTTCTAGATTTGGTTAAGGCTACTTCACTGGCGGCTGTAATTACCGTACCAGAACTTTTTCAAAAAACGCAAATTGCAGGTGGACGCACCTTCGATACATTAACAATGTACATAACAGTTGCCTTAATTTATTGGCCACTTTGTGCACTTATTGCACTTGTTCAAGAAAAATTAGAAGATCACTTTAATCGTTTTGTCAGCTAAGACGAGAATGAAAATACTGGAATATGCAATATATCTGATTTAACTAGTCGTTGATATTTTTAGTCGATGACTGTAATAAAGATTAAAATCAGTGCATATTCCAGTTTTTAATTTTTAAAATGATAATTAATTAATTATTTAAGTGTTACTTCTTTTTTATTGAAAATAAAACAGTTATAATAAATAAAAGAGCAACAATTATATAGAATAAGGATAGGTTTGGGAATAAATCAATGAATAAACCACCCAAATAGGGACCAATAATGCTCCCAATGCTAAAAGTGACACCACACATAATATTACCTGCTGGAAGTAATTGTCTTGGTAATATATCTGCCATATAAGACAAACCAAGCGAAAATAGGGAGCCAAGTAACATTCCGGATAGGGCAAAGGTAAGTATTAAAATAACAATTGACTGTTCGAATTGAGCACCAATTAGAAAAACAATTGCACCAAGACTTGTGACAATTGACAGAACCTTCTGTCGCCCAATTTTATCACCTAAGACTCCAAGTGGTATTTGTGTTATTAAAGTGGAGATTGAAAAGAATGGAATGATTAATGAGATCGTTTTAATGTCATGACCAATCCTTAAGCCGTATATTGGGAAGATTCCATGTAATAATGCTTCTAAGATCCCATATGTTAAAGGACCAAGCAAGGCAATCCAAGCTAACTTCGTTGTCATAAAAAAACGTTGTACGGTTGATGTGATTTGAACCATCTCGATATCATCATCTTCTGCTACATATTCATTCTTAAGAAAGCAAACAAGTACCCAAACAGATAAACAGAGTAGAGCAGCAATTATGAAAGGCAAACTTTCGTGAATTTGGACTAAACGCGTCATCAGGGGGCCGAAAGCAAAGCCTAAACTGAAGAATAGTCCGTATATGGCAATTATTTTCCCCCGTTTATTAACTGGTGTTGTAGAGGTAATCCATGTTTGGGCTGAGAAGCTAACCATTTGATCACCGATACCGACTAAAAGTCGAAGAACAAACCATAACCAAATAGTTTGCCAAATTGGAAACAAGGCTATGGCAATAAACATTAACATACCGCCGATAAGAATCATTGGTTTGTAACCTAACTTTTGTAAGGGCTTTTCCATAAAGGGTGAGGCAATTAATATACCAAGGTACAGACCAGTTGCATGAAGCCCATTGACAGAAGAAGAAACCCCACTTTGCTCTAAGATAATGGCTAATAGAGGTAATAACATCCCCTGTAAAAAGCCAGACACAGTAACAAAAGCAATAAGTACCCAAAGCCTAGCGCGATTTGAAAACAATTTATTCGACCTCCAAATTAAACAATGACAGATATCACTATTACTTTATATCTTTTTAAATGAAAAAACAATTGCTTTTGCCTTAACTGATGGCGAATGACTGTTTCTTAATTTCGATGGAGTTAAAGAAGGACAAGTGGGATAAGGACTAGGAAGGAGTATCTAATCATTAATAAGAAAGAAGTTACCCACTGAATATAGATTCACCTTAATACTAATTATTATTAAATTGTTAAAACTAACTTAAAAAAGGGAGTTGATTTTATGTTATTTAAATTTAAAGAAGAGGGGATACGGGTAGAATTAGCATATGGTATTTTGGATATATCAGAAGACTTATACCATGGTTATAAACCTGAACATTTATTAGTGGCATCAATTGCAGGGTCAAGTGCTGATCACTTTACTAAATTATTAGATCGCCACCATACGCATGTTGAGGATTTCTTTATTAGAACTGAGGTCCAACATGATGAGAAGGATAATAATCGCCTGACTCGAATCAAACTTCACTTCGTTATTAAGGGAAGAAATTTAAATATTGATAAACTTTATCGTATTCTAGAAAAGGCAAGGGAACAATCAAGTATCATTCAAACGATTGAAGATAGTGTTGAAATTATAGAAACCATTGAAATCGTTCCAATTAAATAATTAGCGCATTTTACTGGCTCTTACTCCATAATTTCCAATTTTGAGAGTTACTAAGCTTGACATACAGTAAAGATTCAATGACCTTAGCTAATAAATATTCTCCATGGGATAGGTAATCCCAGTTTCAGTTAATTGATGAAAAATCCCCAAACTATGATTTTCTGCTTTTATCGTAGTGCAACTATCAGTAAGGGCCCGATTGGTTCAAGTGTCTTATGGACATCTCCTTGTGCTAGTAAGAAATATCTTCGCTGGGGCGAGTAACCGCAAGTCCCAATCCCAGTCCTAGTTCCAACCCCAATCAGTGGGGATGAAGCCCCACTGATTGAAGCTTCACTTTATTATTTCATTTGATAGCTTCTCGTTACTCAAGGATTTCTACCATCCTAATTATGTGAGCACATGGTTCAATATTATTATTTTGCTATCAATATGGATATAAATCAAAGGGATCATACATAAAAAGTTAATCAATGATGCAAACTATCAGAAAAGCTCGAAGGAGTGGTTAGAATGAAATATTTGATCCCCTTGATCTTCTTATTCAGTTTACCGCAAGAAGTATATGCTGAGGAAGATTTAACGACAATTTTTTCTGAGCAGATTCCATCACATGTCCAATCTGTAGAAGATGAGAATACTATGGAGCAAAAGGGTAGCGAAATAATCGAGAGTGAGGCCAAGGGATTAGCGAAAGAATGGTTAGAAAAAAGTGAAATTGAAATTACTAATCCACATTTTATCAATCAATTGAATGAAACAGATGTGAATAAATCAATCTTTGCTTTCGGTTATTCAAGTGAGGTTTACCTTGGGAGGTGGCCACTTCACTACGAATCAATGGAATCGTCAGTAAATTGGGCCTACCAAAAGATCAATGATAATTACATTGCAGGCAAGGAATTAATTTATTCACAAAATGAGGAAGAACAAGTGATTGGTGGCTTGCAACCTAAGGTGGCAAATAGTGACCAAGTACAAAACATGATTTTATTAAATACTAAAGAACGAATTAATTGGCCTATAGATTATGAAGCGGTTTTTGGTGTTTATACTGAAAAAAGCCTACCTATGTCAAATGATACTAAAGCAAATTACTTAGAAGCCTATGCAGGTGCGGTGAAGGAAACAGGTCTCATCACTTATGGCGAGGTGTATTTAACAATGACCGGACGTAATCAGGAAATTACCGTTAAGAATATTGTTGAAGAAGAGGTCGTTGCTTGGTTGCCCATTCAGAATCATTTATCATTCCATTTGAAAACGGACAATTGAATGATTAGCCAGTATTTAAAATACAGTGGGGATGAACCCCCCCACTGATTAAAGCTTCACTTTATTTTACTCTCCACTCATGGAGATTTGTTGTTCTGGCATTTTAATTTTATAATCATATAAATATTGTGCGATTATACCTCTAGCATCACGAGCAGTTTGCCAATAAGTTTCATCATTACATACTCCTACAATTTGAAAACTATAGCCACGATAGTTATCATTTATAGATCCTGTTCCAATAAATTGAAAAGGCTCAATTGGTTCTCCTGCTGGATCCTTAATCAAATGTTCTCCAAGTTTTTGATTTAAAGCAGCACAGATTTCCTCTAAGGCACGAATGACTTCCGAAGGATTTTGCTGGAAGCTAGTTGTGATCGTTTCAACAAAACGCATATTACCCCTATTGTAGTTCTCGATTGACTTTACTTCTCCGTTATTTATCGAAAGAACAGCTCCAGACCATTTTCGGATTTTTAAAATGCGAAAACCAATTTCCTCAACTGTTCCTGAGTGTTGATCGTTAATGATGACATAGTCCTCTTTTCTTAACTGTTTCTCGTAAACAATGAATAAACCAGCTAATAAGTCTTGGACAAGGCTTTGTGCTCCAAAACCAATGATTATCCCTAGCACACCTGCCCCAGCGAGTATACTACCGACATTTTGACCAAATACCGACATTACATAAAAAATAAAGCCGATTGTAGCAACATATTTTATAATCGAATCCATCAGCGAAATCATTGTATCCGCCTCTTGCATATTGAGTAATCTCCCTTTAGTAAAAAAGGACCTGATCAGGCGTTTAAGAAAGAGTGTAACAAGTAGGATGGCTAAACCACCGATAATAATTTGGGCAATTTTACTTTCAAATATAATGATAAGGAAATCTAAGAATTGATTCCAAGTAATGTTCATCTTGTATCCTCCATGAAAATATGTATTTCCTTTTTAGGGAAAATCTATCGTAATCCCAGTCAGTGGGACTAGGAGACGCAGACTAAACCCACCAGGTCCTTTTGTAGGGTCTGCATGCCCTAGGTCCTGTGGGCCCACTCCACTGATTGAAGTTTCACTTTATAGGGTAAAACACTTTATGTTAGCTGTCAAATTAACGGAATTAATATTTTAACACAGAATAACTGACTATAATCTCCTTACTTCAATGATGCTAAGGGAATTTTTTTGACGATAAGTGGAGGAGTAAGAGATAGTTAAAATTTAATTAATTCATAGCTCAAAATATATAGAGCTACAATGAAATTGACCCTAATAAGTGAATAAAAGGAGCTCTTTGGTGATAAACTAAGCAAAAAAGCGGGTGATTTTTTGCAAAAGATATTGAAAATAATGATTATCCTAATGATATGTTCACTGATTGTTCCAAATGTTAGTTATGCCTATGGTTGGGGATACAAAAAGGGAAGTAATAATCAACCACCTGAGGTTGGTAAATATGGTGAGATTCTTGAACAACATGGTGGCTACTATTTTGACCCATCAGGTGAGAAAAATATTTATCTGACTTTTGATAATGGTTATGAAGCGGGATATACAGAGGGCATTTTAGATGTCTTGCAGGAGGAAGAGGTTCCGGCTACATTTTTTGTCACGGGTCATTATGTTAGAAGTGCCCCGGAAATCATTAAACGAATTGTAGATGACGGCCATTTGCTTGGTAATCATTCATATCACCATCCTGATTTTACTGGTCTAACAAAGGAAAAGTTCAAACAAGAGTTAAGTGATTTAGATCGAGCAGTAGAAAAGTTAACTGGTATTGAAAAATTACACTATCTTCGACCACCTAGGGGTGTTTTTAATGAAGAGACGATTAAATGGGGGAACGAATTAGGCTATATTCATATGTTTTGGTCGCTTGCTTTTGTTGATTGGCATAGTGATCAAAAGAAGGGGTGGGAATCTGCTTATCAACAAGTAGTGGATCAACTCCATCCTGGAGCTATTATCCTATTACACACGGTAAATGAGGATAATGCTCAGGCGCTTACACACTTAATTAAGGAATTTAAACAGCAAGGAT
Source organism: Amphibacillus sp. MSJ-3 (assembly GCF_018919165.1). Lineage (GTDB taxonomy): Bacteria > Bacillota > Bacilli > Bacillales > Amphibacillaceae > Amphibacillus. Next base: position 38,668 of record NZ_JAHLQM010000020.1, read on the forward strand.
ATACGTTTAAATCGTTAGATGATCTCGTTTTTGAAGATATACTTTTAGATCCTCTCGGGAAACTATAATCATTCAGTTTTGTGAAAAAAATTTATATAAGTAATAGCTTAAGCCTAAGTTTAGTCAGAAGATAAAACTTAGGCTTACTTATACTTAGCACTATTGTTTGTATGCCTTACAACTGTGTAAAGTGGACAAGCATCCAATAAAACCGACGATAGTTGGGACCAGTAATCGCAGTCCCAACTGTCTTTGGTGAGGAAGTTATTGTAGGAGCAGTCCTATTCAGTCGGTAACAAGGATTTCTGCTAAATCAAATTTTACTTTTATTAAGGTGTTGATTGGCTTGATAAGCAAGATTGTAGAAGGTGAGCTGACTATTGATAAGCTGTGTACTTTCCTTTGAAGTAACCGCATGGTATAGTCCAGATTGACTTTGCTCCCGTCTGTTTGTGTTATCTTGTAAAGAAATCGTTAAGATATCCTCCAATCGCTGTTTATGTTTATTATCAAGGACAGGAAATAAAAGTTCAATTCGTCTTTGTAAATTACGAGTCATCCAATCTGCTGAAGAAAGATAGTATTCTTCTTCGCCATTATTATAAAAATAATAAATTCGGCTGTGTTCAAGGAAACGTCCGACAATACTATGAACGCGAATATGATCACTTACTCCTGAGATACCTGGCTTTAAACAACAGATCCCCCTAACAATCAAATCAATTTTTACCCCAGCTTGTGATGCTTGATAAAGCTTGACGATCATATTTTTATCAGTTAATGCATTCATTTTTGCAATAATTCGCCCTGTTCCAAATTGTTGCTGGTGCTTTATTTCACGATCGATATATGCTAGAAAGTCATCCCTCAAGGAATTTGGTGCCATAGATAGATGTCTATATGTAGGGGGTGTTCTAGACCCACTTAAAAAATCAAAAAAATTACTTGCATCAATCGCTAGTGATTCACGTGCTGAAATAATAGAGAGATCAGTGTATAAAGTTGCCGTTTGTTCATTATAATTACCTGTTCCCAAATGAATAAAACGTTCAAGCTTGTCCTTTTCTTTTCGGATAATTAAACAAATTTTACCATGTGTTTTCAAACCATTCTTGCCATAGATAACATGGCATCCTGATCTTTCCAACCTTTTCGCCCAATGTACATTATTTTGCTCATCAAATCGCGCTTTTAATTCTACAAGAACGGTGACCTGCTTGCCGGATTGAGCAGCAGTTTCTAAACTTTTAATGATTGGGGAATTGCAACTTACTCGATAAAGCGTTTGCTTAATTTCAATTACATTAGGATCCTTTGCAGCTGTATTAATTAACTGGATAACAGGATCAAAGGATTCGTAAGGGTGATGAAGAAGGATATCATGTTGTTTAATTTGTATGAAAATATCTTGTTCTAAATCAAGATCCTGAGCCCATTGTGGTTCTAGTTCTGCATAAGCAAGCTGACTAAATTCAGTTTTTAATTGTTGATAAAAGTCTGTTAAAAAAGTAAAGTCAAGTGGACCATCTTGGTAATAAACATCTTCTTCCTCGATATTAAAGATCGACCTTAACATAGCTACGATATATTCATTGAAAGATAAGGTTGAAACTTCTATTCTTACGACAGCCCCCAATTCACGTTTATTAAGTTCAGATTCAATTACAGCTAAAAGATCTTGCGAATCTTCTTCATGAATGTTCATATTAGCATCTCTGGTTAGGCGAAAAATGGTGGTTGATTTAATTTGGTCATCGAGAAACAGTAACTTTAGAAAGTAAATAATTGTATCTTCAATAAAAACATAAGTTTGACTTGTTTTTATTTGAATGAGTCGCTTAAGAAACTTTGGTATTTGAACAATTGCCATTCCCGTTGATCTTGTATCAGTTTTAGGGGTAAGGGTAACGGCAATATTTATTGATCGATTAGCTAACAAGGGAAAAGGACGATACATATTAATTGTTAAAGGAGTTAAGCATGGGAAAATGATTTTCTTAAAGTAAGCTTCCAACCATTCCATTTCCTTAATCGATAATTGTTCAACAGATTTTATTGCTATTTTCTCCTTTTTCAATTGTTTGATTAGCTGATCATAATAATTATTTTGAGTAGTAGTCAAGTCGTGAGTTAGTGAACGAATCTCGTTTAGCTGTTCGGTTGGTGTTAAACCTGATTTGTTATCTTTTTGATTAGGCTTTACTTTAATTTGATCCTTTAATCCAGCTACCCTGATCATAAAAAATTCATCTAAATTTGATGAGAAAATTGAGATAAATCGTAATCGTTCTAATAAGGGATTGGCCACATTCATTGCTTCTTCTAGTACACGCTGGTTAAATCGTAGCCAACTCACTTCTCGATTGTTATAGTAAGTCGGATGATTTAATATTTGCAAGACATTTCCTTTCTGCTTCACTCCAGCCCCTCCTTCAAAAAAACATATCTGTGATTTTCAGTATTTTGGGTCAAAAAAGTAGTTTATGCCTTGAGAAAGTGAAGAGTTATTTTTTTATTTAGTGCCTTTTCTAAGTACTTCTTTTGTTTTTCGGCTTGATAGCGTTCAGCACTTGGATTTTTTACATAATAGAGGTTAAGTTCAACTTCTTTTTGATCGATTTTGAAATCAAAATCTTTAATCACCTGTCGTTTAGTAGTATCAAGAGAGTAGGTGAATTTGAGTAAAGCGCCAATGAGTTGTAGTTTCCTTTGTTCTTGTTTCGTTAACCAGCTTTTGAAGGGTTTGACAAATTGATTAAAGGTAACTTTGTTTTTGTAAGAAGCAATTAAAGCTAACTTTAGTTTATCTTGATTCAATAAACCGTTTATCGGTTGATTGACTAATAAATAGAAGGTATGTTGTGCGCTTGATTCAATATCGATATATTCACCCAAGTTAAATACGTAAATAGCATATTTCAAATAAAACCAATCTGCTTTAGAAAGTAACTTTATTTTATTAGCTACAAGCTTATCAAAAAGTTTCCGTGTTATATAATGGATGTGAGAAATTTGCTTCATATCTAAATCATAACGGATGACAAAATCGTGTAAGCTATCTTCAAGAACATTCGGGAAGTAGGGTGTTTTGTGATCGGCGAAAATTAGTTGATAATTAACACCATCGCGTAATCCTTTTTGACTTAGAATTAAATGTTTAGCCTTAATTGTTTCATATAATGCTGAGAATGTTTCAATTGCTGGAATAATGATATCCGCCCGATCTTTTGACAGACTTTCGATTTTTTCTCTCTTTTTCAATGTCATTGCCTTAAGTTGGTCGAGAATTCTTTTAATATCATTATCATCCATTTGATACTGATGTAGCCCTGCCATAGGATAGGACTTTTCACTTTGATCAATTTGTGCTAAATTTCGCGCACTTCCCCCGATACAAATTAAGGGGACATGCTGATTGACAAGCCATGGTAGAGAATGAAATTGTTCAAGAACAAATTGTCGTACTTTTAAGGCGTTTTCCTCTTCAGAACAATCGTCCTCATATAAAGCAATTAAACTTAGTGTCCCAAATGGAAAACTGTGTGAATGAACAAGCTTTCGGTTCTTGAAATAAGTTACTTCTGTACTGCCACCACCCATATCGACAGTGATCCCCTCGTTTAATGCTGTTGAGTTGACAACAGCCAAGTAGCCGTAATAAGCTTCTTCTTTTTCTGATAAAACGATCATTTCCCAATTCAATTTCTCCTTAACTTGGTGAATAAGTGACTGTTGATTTTTGGCTTGTCTAATTGTTGCTGTTGCGATACAAATAAAATGCTGGTAGGGATAAATCGCTAAAATTTCTGAAAAGTTACTTAGTGTATCTAGTAATATTTTAATCCCTTCTTGAGTTAGGTTTTGGTTGGGATCCAAATAATTAGATAGTCGAGCAACAGCTTTTACATTTTCAACTTCGCGATAATGCCCAGTTTTTTGTTTTTCATAGACGACCAAGCGTATTGAGTTTGAACCGATGTCGATTATAGCGGAAAAATCTTGTTTGGTTTTGATCATTTATCGCACCTACCTATTTTTAAATTTACATAGATATACCACTTAAATTAAGTTTTTAATCATCTATCTTTTTTTGTTTATCTAAGTGACCTGTTGTAGGGATATTTTCCTAATTTAATTAGAACTAAATCGCCTTCAAAATCATTAAAGGATAACCAGGAATACTAAATTTAAGATAATGGCTATTAAATACCTGCTTAATTCATTTAACTTGAGTATTTTGTTTGTTGGATCCATTGTTCTTGATAGGCGCTGGCTTCATCATTTTGATTTGTTTCTTTTAATAGTTTAACTAACTTCTTATGGGCAGACTCCTTAGTAGGATGTAACTCAATCTCCCATTTTAAACATTCAATTGCACCATATTTATGATTAAAATATTGATAAAAATCTGCTAATTCCTCCTGTTCGTCAGGGTTTTCCATTAACTCTTTAATCGTTAGCAGCTGTTTATGAAAGGAGAAGGGTTCTTCCCATGATTCTAACCAGTCAATAATTCGATCGATTGAAACAACTTTAATCGCAGTTTCTATAATCAATCGAATGGTCTTTTCTTTGTCGCTTTTTGAGAAGGATGCGATCCGATCTATGAGAATCTGCTGTTTTTGGTTGAATAGAATCATCTGTAGATCTTGGCTAGCGTGCTCAAGCTGTTTAATAAAGTGAGTTGTATCAATAGGATGAGAATATTCTGGTTTCATAACGATATTGAAATATTTGTTGGCATTTGCGAGTTTAAGGAGACTTTCTGCAAATTCCTTCTGATCAATCAAGTCTGGTTTTTGCTTTAGAATGTTAAAAAGTGTTTTTGTTTGAATGTCTAATGGATAATCGCTTAAAGTTTGTAGCAGGAGTTGCCACTGTTTATCAGTGAAGCCATTAAGTAATTTTACTGTACTTAAAATACTGATATCTAGGTGTCGATTTGCTTTTAAATATATTTTTTCTAGTTTATCGATCTGAAGGGGATTGAAGGCTAAATCTTCCTGATTTTCTGGTTGATAATTTTGAAAGGTTAAAGTATTAAGGATATCATTTACAAGCTGATTTTCAGGAGCATAATCTTTTAGCTTAATCAGAACTTGATAAGCCTTTTGCATTTTCCCATTGCGTCTATAGTTACGAAAGGATTCAACGAATAGCTTGATCACTTTGTCTTTTTCAATGGATTGGTCAAAATAAGAAAGAATGATGATTTGCTCTAATGACATGTGCTGATTTTCAATCTGATTAATCATTTTGTTGAGCGGGATACAAGGAAAGGTCTGCTGATGAACAAGTGAATAGATTGCGTGGTGAGGAGCTAAAACAATTAGTCCATGCTCAATTGCTTTGTTAAGGAAAGAATCTGCTTTTATTTTAGTTGCTTTCAGTGTATTAACATAACGATTTTTGTGAAAAAATAAATAATAATCTTGACTAGATCGACCCTGGGCATGAATGATTTTGCAATTTTGGAAAAGGATTAATTGTTTAACGACTAATGTAGCTTGTTTCCCTTGACTTTGGATTGTACATTTCATTGAAACTCGCCTCCCCTTTAATAAATCTATCATAACATAAGTGAAGACATAGAAAATTATATTTCAGTTTTTTAAAAATTTTTTTGATAAAAATCAAGCAAAATACTTGAAAGTCAAAGAAGGTCAAAGTATAATAAAACTATCAAAGGTCAAAGATAGTCAATGAATTAAAGGAGGAGAATCTATAATGAAATGTCAAAAATGTCATACACGTCCCGCAACTGTTAATCTAACCCTTCGTATCAACCAAGAGACTGAGAATTTGCATATATGTGAAACATGCTTCGCAGAAATAAAAAAACAATCGATGAACCCTTCAGGCTTTTTTGGCAACATGGGAAGTCAGCCATTTGATGGATTCGCTTCAGGCTTTAGTCAAGGACAAGGTCAGCACGTTCGAACTGAAGCTGGCCAAAGTGGTGGTGGCTTGTTAGATCAGCTTGGACGCAACTTAACAGATGCTGCACAAGCCGGTTTAATAGATCCAGTCATTGGCCGAGATCAAGAAGTGAAACGAGTGACAGAAACCTTAAATCGTCGTAACAAAAATAACCCTGTCTTAATTGGTGAACCAGGTGTTGGTAAGACAGCAATTGCAGAAGGATTAGCCTTAAAAATTGTTGAGGGACAGGTGCCTAATAAATTAAAAAATAAACAAGTCTATTTGTTAGATGTTGCTTCTCTTGTAGCAAACACAGGAATACGAGGTCAATTCGAGGAGCGAATGAAACAACTTATTCAGGAATTAAAAGAACGTAATGATGTGATTTTATTTGTTGATGAAATCCACTTACTAGTGGGTGCAGGTACTGCTGAAAGCTCTCAAATGGATGCAGGAAATATCTTGAAGCCTGCCTTAGCACGTGGAGAACTACAATTAATTGGGGCAACAACCTTAAAGGAATACCGTCAAATTGAAAAAGATGCAGCTTTAGAGCGTCGTTTGCAACCAATTATTGTAAAGGAACCGTCTGTTGATGAAACCATTCAAATATTACAAGGTATTAAGGAACGTTATGAAAAGTACCATCATGTTAGTTACAGTGATGAAGTCATTGAACAAGCCGTTCAACTATCCAAACGTTACATTCAAGACCGCTATTTGCCAGATAAGGCAATTGACTTAATCGATGAATCAGGTGCACGTTTGAACCTGGCGTATGCTGAATCAGATAAATCATCAATAGAAAATCGCCTAGCTGAAATCGCCAAAGAAAAACAACGCGCAGCCGAACAAGAGGATTATGAAACAGCTGCTCATTTGCGCCATCAGGAATTAACTTTAGAGAAAAAATTAGCTGAAGCAAAAGATGTTCCAACAACTGAAGTATCTGTTGAAGATATTCAAACGATTATCGAAGAAAAAACAGGGATCCCAGTAAAGAGAATGCAAGCAGATGAACAAACAAAAATGCGTGATCTTCAAGAGCATTTAGCAGAAAAGGTAATTGGCCAGGAACATGCCGTAGAAAAGGTAGCCAAGGCAATTCGTCGTGGTCGGGCAGGATTAAAATCAGCTGATCGTCCGATTGGATCATTTCTATTTGTTGGTCCAACTGGTGTTGGTAAAACCGAATTAGCCAAAGTTTTAGCGGAGGAATTATTCGGAACGAGAGATGCCCTAATCCGTCTTGATATGAGTGAATATATGGAGAGACATACGGTATCAAAAATTATTGGTTCACCACCAGGATATGTAGGACATGAAGAAGCAGGACAACTTACAGAAAAAGTACGTCGCAAACCTTACAGTTTAATTTTACTAGACGAAATAGAAAAAGCTCATCCTGACGTTCAACACATGTTCTTGCAAATTATGGAGGACGGTCATTTAACCGATTCTCATGGTCGGACAGTAAGTTTTAAAGATACAGTGATTATTATGACAAGTAATGCTGGATCAAGTTTTAAAGAATATCAAGTTGGCTTCACAAAAGGGCAAAATGAAGCTGTTTCAACTTTAGAAAACTTACGTGACTTTTTCAAACCAGAGTTTCTTAATCGTTTTGATTCAATCATTACGTTTAATGCTTTAGAGCAAGATGATTTGGTGAAAATTGTTGATCTTATGTTAGATGAGCTCATTGAACAATTGAAAACACAAAACTATCAATTAACTGTAACGGTAGAAGCAAAACAACTTTTAGCAGAAAAAGGCTATAACCCAGACTTTGGTGCACGTCCATTACGTCGTGTCATTCAAGAAACAGTAGAGGATGGGATTACTGATTTATTATTAGATGAAGTTGACATCAATGAGATTCATGTTGATGTGGTCAATGACGAAATTACAGTGACAAAAGGATAAGATTAAAAAAAGTGACATCTTAAATGGTGTCACTTTTTTTTGCCCAAGTGAAGTAACCCCCTCAATTTCAATGATAAAGGGAAGCGGTCAGATAATGAGTGGGGGATTAACAATCAGTAAATATCGGAATCATTTATCTTAAACTCAATGAAAAAGAGAAAACCCCCCCGATTGAAACTTCGCTTTATTGGAAAAAGTTTTTTTGAATATATATTCAGAACTTAGCGGAATCTATGATATACATCAATGATTAGCAAGAGAAGATAAATATTCATGTGAAGCAAGTTTAACTCAAATATTGCAATCCCATTTAGATAAAGCTGTTTGTTATAATGGCAAGCAATAGGAGGATAAGAGATGTACTTAGCAAGTAAAATCAATTGTAACAATGAGTATGATCAATTAAAACAGGTTATTGTTACTCGACCAACATATATGCGAATTGATCAAGTGATTAATGAGACACAGAAATACTATAAAGATAAGAATATTGATATTGATAAAGCTTTAGCTCAGCATCAGAATTTTGCCAAAGTAATGATAAAGTTAGGTGTTGATGTGATAGAGATTGAACCAAGATCATTTTTAAACGAGCAAGTTTTCACCCGTGATATAGGAGTAACTATTGGTAATCAAGTTTTGATTGCTGAAATGGCAACAGAACAACGTCAACAAGAAACAAAATACTTAAAGCAACTATTAGCAGAGAGAGGGATTCCATTTAAAGAAATAAACCTGGGTTCGATTGAAGGAGGGGATATTTTAGTCGATCGTGAGACAATTTGGGTCGGGATTAGTGAGCGAACAAGTAATGAAGCTGTCAGAGCCCTTCAACAATTATTTCCGAATTACCAAGTTGAACCGATTCACCTGACTGATGGTATCCTTCACTTGGATTGCACCTTTAACATCTTGAATCCCAATCTAGCCTTAGTTTACCCATCTGGTATGGATAAACAAGATTATCAAAAAATTAAAACACATTATCAATGCATCATTGTTGATGAAGCGGAACAATTTACTTTAGGAACAAACGTCTTATCAGTTGGTGGGGATAAGGTCATTAGCTTACCAGAGAACAGAAAGACAAATAGAAAATTAATTGAAGCAGACCTTGAAGTGATTGAGCTCCCATTTAATGAAATTATTAAATCAGGCGGCTCCTTCCGTTGTTGCACGCTGCCAATATATCGGGGAAATTAACATTAAAAAAACTACCACTTGAGGTAGTTTTTTTATTCATTGAGTAAGCTTTCTATCCACTTCGGTCCTCTTATTTGTTCTGTTATAAACCAAGCGATTAATGAAAGAACAATTAAAATGACGTGAATAAGAGGGGGTGGCTAAATTAAGTCAAGCAAGTTTGCAAGTTCATTTATCTCTTTCACCCACCAGATTGGTTTAGCTTTCGATAGAGATAGTAGGAGTAGATAATCGGCACAAGAGTTCCTGCAATTATACTAATCAGCATAATCGGCAAAATATATTGTTCTGAAATAAATGGGATAATACAAAGGATAAAACCTAAAATTATAAAGACTTTTGCACCAAGGCGATGTGTTTTACGCCAAACTTCCTCATTATCTAATGTCCATGGTGTTCGAATCCCAATGAGCCAATTGGACTTAATCGTTTGCATGTAGTTACCAAAGATAATCAATAAAAGACCAATCAAAATAGGAATAAAGAATTCAATTTGTAACGGGTAACCCAAACTAGTGAAAAGAACGATTAAATTAATTAGAAAAAATAATCCCATGGTAGAGTAAACCATTATTTCATATGAACGAGAAAAGTATTGATAATTTCTCTTCTTAGGATCAATTTTTGGACTGAGCTTTAAGATGAAATAAATCAAAAGGTAGAAACCATTATTAATAATTAGTGATACAAACTTTGATGCAGACCAATTGACCGTACCATCAACACCCCATTGCATTGGGACTTGATCTGGTAATTGTGGGTAAAATATCAGCCATAAACTAAGTGAAGTTAAGATCATAAGTAAGGGAATCATACGTTTATTCATTGTTTCTGCTCTCCTTTATCAATGAATTCAATCGTCCAACTAACGAGTTCCTGAAATACAGTTGTATTTAAAGTGTAGTAAATATACTGTCCCACTTTATTGTCGTAGACAAGCTCTGCTTGCTTTAGAATGTTTAAATGCTGTGAGATACTTGGTTTTGAGATCTCAAAGTGTTTCGAAATCTCACCAGCAGTTAAATCCCCTTCTTTTAATAACGTTAATATTTGTCTCCTGGTTGGATCAGCAAATGCTGTGAACTACCCACCACTTATTGCCTTGCGGTCTAATTGAAGTGGGGGCTTCTCGACTTATCGCTGCTTTTACTAGCCAACGAAAACTGACCGAGCTAACCCTCTTGTTCCAAGAGTTTTTGTTTCTATGCTAATAAGCGTAATCCCTCATTTTTGATA
>NZ_JAHLQM010000021.1 GCF_018919165.1 Amphibacillus sp. MSJ-3
TCGTGAGATTTGGTGGTCGGGAAACCAACCTTATCTTACCATGAAGAGAGGCTTTTTTGACCCCACGCTAGAAGCTCTATGGAACCCCCGGCATAGCCAGGGGTTTTCAAAGAACATAAGAAAGGACGCATCATTATTTTGAATGCGTCCCTTATCATTTATCTATTTATTTTAATTTAAGTACAACAATATTTACTGAATGTGCAGGCAAAGTAACGATTAAATCATCGGAGGTGATTGATAGTAGTGTTTCATTTGGCACAATCTTTTCATCACCTTTTTTATTAACATTAGGTTGATTAACATCCGCTGCTTCACCAGTTAAGCAAATCAATTTCCCTTCCTTTTCAATTGATAAATCTTTTACAGTCACTTGAGTTGTTTTTTCAAATGGATCTGCATTGACGAGTTTAACATACATATTCTGATCATCTTTTGTAACTGAATGGAAAACCTCACGATTATATGCTTCTAGTTTATAATCGAAAACATGACTTGTCGTTGACCCATCAGTAAATGAACAGCTTAATCGCTCTCCAGTATGGCCGCCATAATTCACGTTTATCGTGTAAGGAACATCAATTGTCATTTGCTCATCTATACTTGAGCGTAGATTACCTACTGCCGTACTCGTTGAGTAGTCACCGAGACGGTAGCCCTCTATTCCTTCTTTATAGACTTTAACACCACTTGCCTTTCCATCATAACCAATCGCATACTCAATCGCTGTTTTATGCTCTTGGGTGACATCTGTTACACCTACACCTACATAGATTCCTTCTAGGCCAGATACTTTTGTCGCATTCACTTCGACATTATAATTCGTCCACTGATCATTCTTAATATATAAGCCATTTAAACCTGAAGTTTGAGCAGGTAAAATTAAACCCTTCTCAGAATCTAACTGGTAACCAACCGAACCAGGAAGTACTTGCCAATCTTCTTTTAATGCCTGAGTAAAATCTTGTTCAAAGATCACCTTTTTCGATATATTATCAATCACTCGAACAGACTTAACATGGATTTCTGCATTTGCCGTTGCAATTTCGATCCCACCTCGGGGTTTTAGCTCTGTTAGTTGGCCGTGGTTATATGCCGAAAATGACGTACTTAATACTTTATTACCAAGATACTTAGCAAATAGTTTCTGAGTGTAATAATTTGGTGTGAACCAAACACTCTCGTCATCAAACCATATTAAATCCGGTGTCCATCGATAGGTTCCATCGGTTAGAACTTTATTAAATAACGGTGCATAAGCTACTAATCTAACAACATCAGCATTATTTTCATAGCCTGTCATGATTGCGGCTTCAGCAACTGCACCTGCTAAAGTATTTTTATCAGTTGAAGCAAATTCACCAACGAAAACCTTTGATGATTCTCTTTCATTCAATGTTCCATCATGATGATAGGCACGGTGATAATAATTATAGCGGTCAACATTATTTAATAAATATTCATTTGAACGGTAATAGTGTTCATCAGCAATCGTATCCATATAGTGAGCTTGCTCTTCATACCAGGTAACTGTTTCCTCAGTAACTGTCTTGCCGTCAGTAAATGAAACAGTCGCTGAACCTTCCATATGTCCACTTAAAAATCTCCAGCCCTCTTGATAAGCATCGTCGTCTGCTTGAGCACCGACAGTAGAGATAATGTGCAACTCATGATCAGGGTAATTTCCTTCCATATATTGATCGATCTTTGTTTTGAAATATTCAAAGTTAGCAAAGAATTCTTCGCCCCAGTTTTCATTACCTATTCCTAAGTAATGTAGGTCAAATGGTGCCTCATGCCCCATTTCTTTCCTCAAATGAGCCCACTCATTGTTTTCAAAGTCACTGCTAATCGCAAAATCAATTAAATCAGTAAAGCTCTTGACATAATAATCTCTTAGATCTCCGCCAGCAGGGTGGACATAATCTGAACGCGCTTGACAAAGGACACCACATGCCATAACTGGTAATGGGGTCGCATTTAGATCTTCAGCTAACTGGAAGTACTCCATATAGCCCAAGCCCATTGTCATCATATAGCCCCAAACATTAAAGTTTTCTTTCCGTAATTCAACCGCTCCAACAGAATCCTTCCATTCGTAAACATTTTCCCAAATGTAAGATCCTTCCGAAATACAGCCACCTGGGAAGCGTAAGAATTTTGGACTTAAGTCGAGTAGAGCCTGAACAAGATCTCTTCTTAACCGATAATTTGGGTTGCCCTTATAGTTTGCATGGGCCGTTTGAGATGTTGGTTCCTCAGAGGCACCCCAAACGTTTCTTGGGATTAATGAAACCATATCAATTGAAATATCACCAATAAAGCTTAAAGCAACTTGTCCCATCGTTGTTTGGTTTGCAATCAGGGAAAGGACTTGGTCGACACCATATTTTTTCCATTGGTCGCCACCTTCAATTTCAACGATGAGTTCCTGACTCACGTTTTTTCCATTCCCATCTTGAAGAACAACTTTTATCACACCTGATTCTTTTGCTTTCGCCCAAATTGTAAAATCATATTTCTCATTTGCAATTAAAGACATAGCCGCTTGATGATTTGAATCCGTAAATCCTTTATTTACAATTGTTGCCCCGCTTGATACCGTTAGATAATGTTTATTAACTTCTGGATCTTCTATGTTGAAAAATTCATTTAAATTTCCAGAGTCTCTTACTTGCACTTTCTCTAAATCCCCAAACCAAGCATGGAGAGGTTGATGGTTACGCCCTGTCGAGCAGCCACATACTCCCGAAGCATGATCAAATGTATCAAATACAAAGGATTCGAATGAGCGATTTTGGATCAACTCTGCATAAATACCACCATCCGCTGCATTATTAATATCCTCATAAAATAAACCATACATTATATCACTGACATCCACGACTTCATCTTGGCCATGAATGGTCAAATAATGTGATGGAACATCTTCAGGGAGGACCGTTACGGTAAAGGATTTTTCCGTATGGTTGTTACCCTTTTCTAGTCTAGCTGTTAATGTTACACCTTTAGGTTCAGATACTTCCCCTAATTTCCCCTGATTTGATAACGTAGTCAAATCACTAGAAGTCCAGTTTAATGAAACTTTATCTCCCATAAGTGAATCTGGCAAAACTATATCTTTAGTCACAACAGTCGTTGGAAAGGATAGATATTTATCTCTTGCCAATTGAACAATTTCTTGATCGGTTAATGATTCACACATGACTTCAATTACTTGATCTTGTGTTAATCCGGCTTGGTAAACTCTAAAGTCTGTTAATGAGCCGTCAAAATCAGGATCAACATCGTATTGTGACTTTCCAATATAGTTTTCTCGATAATAATCTTGATTTGAAAAAGTATTAAACCATTGTTGAAGTTTCTTATATGTACCACTGGAAGTCTGGCTAATTAATCCATCAGCTACTAGCTCACCATTAACATAAATAAGTGGCCCTGCATTACTTAGCGCTCCACCTTCCGTTCCAGTAATAGACATCGCAAGATGCATCCACTCTCCAGAAGGATATGTTTTTCCAGCGTCTGCAACGAGATCTTCATCTAAAAAGCAAACACCTCTTAATTGGCGGGTTAGAAATAAATAAGGATTCCCAACGCCACTACCAAAATCAAAAATTCTTTCCCAAACATTATGTCCTTTTCTTAAATAAACCCAGGTACTAATCGTTATTCCGGTATGGTCATTCACTTGATCGAGTAAATGATTCGGTAACTTTAAATATGATGTTCCACTTTCTCCACCTGCTAATGTAACAGCATGTCTACCATCAACTACTTCTATAATTGGTTTTTTAATTCCAGCCACAATCGCATCATTGCCACGACCAGAATCATCCTTACCAATATGATTGGCATCATCGAATCGATAATGCACAAGCAAATTATCTTTTAATGCATTTGTTTGATTAAAAGTCATTAATAGTCTCCTTGTCTTTAATGTTTTATTGAATTGGTTAAATAATGCAACTTGTATATATTTACTTTTATTATAAAATAAACATATACTTATAACTATTATAATGTTAGTTATGATTAATGCAACTAATAAAATGATATTTACTAATTAATTTGAAATTCCGTAAAAACAAAGACTTTTTTTGGTTACTGTCTTATACGAACATGTTCTAATTAACCCTAGATTGAATGACCTATACAAATCCTACTAAATCACTTAAGATAAGTTTATCGCGGATTAACTTGCTTTAAGACCTCGTTAAAAAAATACATGATAATTTTAGATGAAGAGTGGAAGTTCACCTTATAAAGATGGTCAAAGGAGGAGAGTAGAATTAGAAATAGATCTTATGGCTTCCAGTTAAAGGGGGATCATCAACAAAAGTCAATCGGCCTGTATGCAATTGGTCATGAAAAGCAAACAAATACAGACTACTTATGGGATGGAAATAACCGTTCTGATGATCATTGTTTCGTTTTTCAATATACACTGAGTGGATCAGGCGCAATCAAAATAGAGGATCACTTGTACCGATTAACTAAAAACCAAGCTTTTTGGATTGAAATCCCTAGCAACCATTGTTATTACTTACCGGATGATTCAACAGAATGGGAGTTTATTTATATTACCTTATTTGGTGAGACAATGGCCCAATTCTATCATCAATTAACAGCAAGCCACGGCCACATTCTGACTTATCCTGAGTATTCTCCCGTGATTCAATTTATTTTTAAATGGATTAATAAAGTTGAACAAGAGCAAGTTAAAAATAGCTATCGCGCATCCGCTCTCGGTTATCAATTTTTAATGATCTTAGGTGAGAGTTTGGAAGAAAATATAGCACAAACTAAAACGGTTCCGAAGCCAATTGAGGATGTTATAGTCTTTATGAAAAGAAATTATGCCCAAGATTTAAGTTTAAACGATTGTGTTGAACAGTCCAGGTTGTCGAAATATCATTTTACTAGACAATTTAAAAAATACGTTGGCATGACACCCATACAATACTTAACGACACTGCGTATTCAGAAAGCGATTGAATTACTGTTAAATGATAGTTCCCCCATTGAAACAATTGCTGAAAAGGTTGGTTATCAAAATGGCAATTATTTTGCTAAAGTTTTTAAAAAACAAACAGGAAAGTCACCAACAGCTTATCGCCAAATGCAATTATCAATGCCTGTCGATCATTGGTTTATAGATTAAATCAGCAATATATTACCCTTTTAATTTTTTTTTGCGATTGAATCATGCGCTCATCTCGATAGAATAGAAAATAAGAAGAGGTAAAGGAGATGAGTTTTATGGCTAAGATTACTTTCTTAGGTGCAGGAAGTACAGTCTTTGCAAAAAATGTCTTAGGTGACTGTATGACTGTTGGCGCCTTGCAAGACTTTGAATTTGCTCTTTTTGATATTGATGAAGAACGGTTAACCGATTCAGAATTGATGTTAAATCATTTGAAGGAAAATCTAAATTCTACAGTTGAAATTAAGAGTTACCGTGACAGGAAAGAGGCATTGCGTGATGCTAAATATGTAATCAATGCGATTCAGGTTGGTGGATATGACCCCTGTACGATTACTGACTTTGATATTCCAAAAAAATATGGTCTGCGCCAAACCATTGCTGATACAGTAGGAATTGGTGGAATCTTTCGGAATTTAAGAACAATTCCAGTCATGCAAGAATTCGCACAAGATATCAAAGAAGTTTGTCCAGATGCTTGGTTTTTAAATTATACAAACCCAATGGCAGTACTGACAGGCGTTATGCTGAATGAGGGAGTTAAGACGGTCGGGCTCTGCCATAGTGTCCAAGTCTGTGCTGATCAATTATTAGAGATGCTGGATCTTCCTAAAGATAATATTCAGTGGGAAATTGCCGGGATTAATCATATGGCCTGGTTACTTGAAATTAGTCGTAATGGTGAAGATTTATATCCGGAAATAAAAAGACGAGCAAGGGAAAAGCAGAAAGAACAACATCACGATAAGGTTCGATTTGAATTGATGGATAAATTCGGCTATTATGTAACTGAATCATCAGAGCATAATGCCGAATATCACCCCTACTTTATTAAGAAAAATTACCCTGAATTAATTGAACAATACAATATTCCACTTGACGAATATCCAAGACGTTGTGTTGAACAAATCGAAGGTTGGAAGAAAATGCGTGATGACATTGTCAATAATCAAGATATAAGGCATAGTCGCTCAAATGAATATGGCTCATACATTATTGAAGCAATGGAAACTAATCAACCGATTAAAATTGGTGGCAATGTTTTAAACACAGGAGGCCTAATCTCGAATCTACCAGAGAAGGCAATTGTTGAAGTACCTTGCTTAGTCGATGCTAGTGGGATTTCACCAACCTATATAGGCGATCTACCGGAGCAATTAGCGGCCTTGAATCGAACAAATATTAATACACAACTGTTAACGATTGAAGCAGCAAAGACAAAAAAGAGAGAGAAAATTTATCAGGCAGCCTTACTCGATCCTCATACAGCAGCTGAATTATCGATCAACGATATTATTTCATTGTGTGATGACTTAATTACAGCACATGGTGACTGGTTACCTGAATACCACTAATATATACTCCCCCTAAGATTAACAAAAACATCGGATCTTAGGGGGATTTGTAAATGATGATCTTTCTAATTGACCACCAAACAGTAAAACTTAATTATAATGACATATCAAGTACCATACGGCCGTTAATTTCTCCTTCTTCCATCTCTGTAAAAATAGTATCAATTTCATCAAGTTTTCTAGTCTGTACAACTGGAACAACTTTACCTTCTGCCCCAAACTGAAAAGCCTCTTCAAGGTCTTTTCTTGTTCCAACTAGTGATCCAATCACTTGAATACCATCTAAAACTGTTTTAATTATTTCTAATTCCATTGTTTCTGGTGGTAATCCAACATTGACAACTTTTGCTGTTGGACGGACCGATTCAACTGCTTGACGAAAGGCAACTTTTGAAACAGCGGTAACAACAGCTGCATGTGCACCACCAACTTCATGTTGAATCCATTCAGTTGGATCTTGGTCTTTTGAATTAAAGATTAAATCAGCACCTGACTCTTTCGCTAAAATTAATTTATCATCATTTATATCAACAGCAATAACCTTTGCATTAAATACCTTTTTGGCATATTGAATCGCTAAATTCCCAAGACCACCAACACCATAAATAACAATCCATTCTCCAGGGTGAATATCCGCTTCTTTTATTGCTTTATATGTCGTAACACCCGCACAAGTAATACTTGTTGCCTGTCTTAAATCTAAATCTGCTGGTACTTTAACCGCATAGTCAGCAGTAACAATACATTGTTCTGCCATGGCTCCATTAACTGAAAAACCTGCATTCTTCGCTTGACGGCAATATGTTTCCTTGCCGGTTAAACAATAATCACAATGACCACACCCTTCAAAGAACCAAGCGATACTCACTCGGTCACCGACAGTTAGACTGGTAACATCATCAGCAATTTCCCTTACAATACCAACGCCTTCATGACCTAGAATACGACCGGGTACCGAGCCGAAGTCTCCTTTAGCAACATGTAAATCGGTATGACAAACCCCACAGTAAAGAACATCAACTAAGGCTTCTCCTTGTCGTAGAGCTCTTAATTCGACCTCTTTAACTTCAACTAACTTATCTTTTGAATCCGATACTACAACCGCTCTCATCAAATATCCCTCCAAAAAAAGTTAATATGATTGGTCATTCACAAAGATAATCATAGTCTTTTTATTCTCATATTGCTTTTATATGCCCCGTTTTAAACTTTTATTCAAAAAACACCCAATAAGAAATTAATCTTATTGGGTGTTTTAATCAAATCACTCATTAACGGATAGTCTTTAATGCACTACTCCATTTAAGCAGTTGATCTAGCATTTCATTGGTATTGTCGGCATGATAATCCGCTGGTTTAAAAACAGAAAGATTTTCAAAATCACTCATCAATGAAAATGTTACAGCTGTTCTGACGTCAGCCACTTGTAATTCACCTAAAATTAAACGTAAATTTTCATGAGCACGTGTTCCACCTAAACTTCCATAACCAACAAATCCTGCTGCCTTATTATTCAATTCGGGGTTTAGATAGTCTAGAGCATTTTTTAAAGCCCCACCAATAGCATGATTATATTCAGGTGTAACAAAAATATAACCATCAAATGAGGCCATTTTTTCTTTCCAAGCATTGATCGTTGCCTCAACAAGTGCTTGATCATCACCAGTAACCTTAGCTCCTAACATTGGTAATGGGTAATCGATTAAATCGACAATTTCATAATTAGCATCCCCACGATTTTTAGCAAATTCATTGATCCACTTAGCAACTGCTTCACCATTTCTACCTTCTCTAACACTACCTAGAATAATACCTATGTTTAACATGAATTCTACCTCCTAATAAAATCACCTTGGTTTCAAGATAATTTTATTATATCTCGAATTCAAACTATTGTCTAGGTATTTGCCTAATAAATATTCATTGATTTGCCAGGATAGTCAAAGAACTGAAAGTCGGTCGCTGTTTTGAGGGGTGTTCTATGAATTGATAAAGTGAAACTTCAATCAGTGAGGGGGCTACAGGACCTAGATCAGGCAGGCCTTCTCACAGGACGTGGTGGGTTTAGTCTGCCTTCCCCCCATTCCCTCTGATTGGGACTGGGACAACAAAAAAAGTCCCTAACCTTGCAAGCGGGACTTTGTTAGTAACTATCTGTCTGTGTCTAATATTACAATAATGGATGATCGTCTGGTAAATACCCTTCTACTTGATAGACTTCTTCCGCTTCAATAAACTGCTCATTAGTTATGATTGAATGTTGTTTATATTGCTGAAGTAGCTTGCCTTGATCAGCGGGAATCTGTCTCTCATAGTGTGTCCAGATATCTTTAATTATTTTTTCAGTTTGATCAAGAATTCGCAATCGATCTTCAGCATCTAAAACACTGACCTTAATCGAAGGTTTCAATAGCGGAATAAAATCAACATCAACACGGTCCATCTTATTATAAATTGTTAGCATCGGGATATGATCAGCTTCTAATTCTTTTAACAAATTTACGACTGTTTCCTGTTGTTGTTCGTAATCAGGGTGGGATGCGTCAACAACATGATAAATCAAATCAGCCTCTGTGACTTCTTCTAGCGTTGAGCGAAAGGCTGCAATAAGTTCTGTCGGTAAATCCTGCATAAAGCCGACTGTATCAGTAATAATCGACATCAACCCTGATGGAAGTCTGAGCTTTCTCGACATCGGATCAAGTGTAGCAAACAGTTGGTCTTCTTCAAAACTGTCACTATGTGTCAATCGATTAAACAAGGTTGACTTCCCAGCATTTGTATAACCGACAATCGCTATTTTAAAGGTATGATTTAATCGTCTTCTCTTTCGGTATTGATCACGCTGTTTAACTACGGTGGTTAGTTTTCTTTTTATTTCATTAATTCGCCGGTTAATATGGCGCCGATCTGATTCTAATTTCGTTTCACCTGGACCACGCGTTCCAATTCCCCCACCTAATCGTGACAAAGCAAGCCCTTGACCATGTAAGCGAGGTAGGAGATATTGGTATTGAGCTAACTCTACTTGTAGTTTCCCCTCATTAGATGTTGCTCGGTTGGCGAAAATATCTAAGATTAATTGACCTCGATCAATAACGGATCGACCAGTTTGATTTTGTAAATTACGCATTTGAGATGCTGACAGTTCATCGTTTGCGATGATTAATTGAATTTCTTCATCCTCAATCCGTTGATTGATTTCAGCTATTTTCCCAGCTCCTAAATATGTGGCAGGATGGGGTTGATCACGTTTTTGTGTGATGACTTCAATTACTTGGCCTTTGGCTGTTTCGGTTAAAGATTTAATTTCATCCAATGAATAATGAAAACGGATATCATCATCATTCTTTTTTTGAACAGCGATAATTAGTACATTTTCTTTCATGTCGTTTCCTCATTTCTAAAAAATTGCTTTATATGAGCAAGATCTATTATTCGTTGTCATTCGGAATATCATCAGCAGTCAATAAAATATATGCTTTTGTATCATATATCTTTTGTTTTACTAATCGAATCGATTGATTACGAATAGATTTCTCTATAATATTACGTACATAGCGAGCATTGCTGAATTGGCTTCTTTCCTTCCCTTGTCTTTCCTTTATTAATAATTGATATAATTTGTTTTCAGCCTGCTTAGTTAAATGATAATCTCGGTTCTTAACCATTTTCTTAGCAATTTCAAGTAATTGAGCGGGTTGATAATCAGGAAAGTCAATAATAAATGGAAAGCGAGATCGAAGACCTGGATTTGTTTGTAGAAAGTCATTCATTTGTTCAGGGTAACCAGCAAGAATAAGAATAAATGTTTGGCGATGATTCTCCATATGAGTGACAAGCATATCAATCGCTTCCCTACCAAAATCTTTATCTCCTCCACGAGCTAAAGCATAAGCCTCATCAATAAATAGAATGCCACCTTGTGCACGTTTAATCAAAGCTCTTGTTTTATGTGCTGTTTGCCCAATATATTCACCGACTAAATCAGCCCGATCTGCCTCGATGACGTGTTGATGTGTTAGAATCCCTAATTGAGCAAACCATTTAGCCAAAGCCCGAGCAACCGTTGTCTTTCCCGTGCCTGGATTCCCTTTAAAGAGCATGTGAAAAGATTGAGGATCTGTTTTTAATCCGACATCTTCTCGCCGTTTATTCATCTCAATCAAAGCATATATTTCAATCATTTTATCACGAATAATGTCCATTCCAATAAAATGTTTAAGTGCATGATGAACAGACTCAAATGGATCTTGCTCTTCAACAACTTCTACAGGCTTCATTTGATGATCATTTAAAATGATATTTATCTGATTCGCTCTTGATGCCATTTATTCGCTCACACTCCTTCTTTATATAAGTATACGCAAGATGGAGCGATTTTTTACTGATCTCTTAGCAATTTGAAATTTTTCTTTCTACCATTGTAACATAATTGAAGATCCTCCTTATACCACGTGAGGAAACCAATGATCGAAAGTTTATCAGACCTGGCTATTTCTTGGATCATAAATAAAACAGGTGTAGAAAGATATGTTGTTCTACACCTGTTCTATATTAAGCTGTCTAAGCAAGTTTTTTTAGTCTATTCTTGTTCAATAGTGACATTTTTGGCTGGAGAAAACGTAGAGATAGCATGTTTGAAGATAAGTTGTTGCTTTCCATCTGTCTCTACTAATACCGTAAAATTATCGAATCCCTTAATTAGACCACGTAATTGAAATCCATTCGTCAAAATAACAGTTACTTGAATATAATCTTTTCTTAGGGCATTTAAATACTGATCTTGAATATTAATTGATTGAGCCATAATCTTTTCCTCCTCTTTTCTATCTCTAGTTAGTTTAATTCTAGATATCTTTTAAAATTCCTGCTAAATCCATATAAATCTTTTCAAAAACTTGCGCTTTATTATCAGGACTAATCTGATACCATTTGACATCCATTTTGTTTTTAAACCAAGTGTATTGACGTTTGGCGTATCGTCTAGAATTGCGCTTTAATAATTCAATTGCCCTTGTTAAATCATATTCCCCTTCAAAATAAGGAATAAATTCTTTATAGCCAATCGCTTTCATCGACTGCGCATTCGCTAATCCTTGATCATAAAAGAATTGTACTTCGTTCAGAAGACCTTCCTCTAGCATTAGATCAACACGCTGATTAATTCTATCATATAATAAGGACCGCTCCATTTCCAAACCAATTCGTACTGAACGATAAGGTGATTCTTTTTGTTGCGAGGCTAGGTGTTCAGTCATTGTTTGTCCTGTTCGGTCATATATTTCTATCGCTCGAATCACACGCCTTACGTTATTTGGATGAATGCTCTTTGCTTGGGTCGGATCAACTTGTAATAGACGTTGATAAACATGATCGATTCCATGTTTCTCTATTTCCGCTTCAATTTTATCTTGATAGATTGGATCACGCTTTTGTTCAGAAAATTGATAGCCAGTTAATACAGCATCAATATAAAGACCCGTTCCACCTACTATTATCGGCAATTTATTTCGTTTGTTGATCTCTTCAATATGTTTTTGTACAGATGTTTGGAATTCAGAAACAGAAAAAGGCTCATCTGCTTCTTTAATATCAATCATATGATGTGGAATCGCTTTTTTCTCTTCCTCAGTCACTTTAGCTGTACCAATATCCATTCCTTTATAAATTTGCATCGAATCACCGCTAATGATCTCACCATTAAAGCGTTTAGCCAACTCCATTCCTAAACTTGTTTTTCCAACTGCTGTTGGTCCAACAATAGCGACTACTTTATCCTTCATTTATTTAGCTCCTATCTACATCACCCGTTTAAACATTTTTTCCATTTCATAACTTGAAAAGTGAATAATAATAGGTCTCCCGTGTGGACAAGTAAAAGGATCTTGCGTTGTCCGTAATTCTTCTAACAAACTGAACATATCATCCTTATTTAAATGATGGTTTGCTTTAATTGAACGTTTACAAGCCATTAAAATAGCCGCTTTTTCCCGTAATTTGCTCAGATTAATTTTTCCATCTTTAATCACTTGCTCAACCATATCACGAATAACCTCTTCTTCGAAACCATTTGGAAACCAATTTGGATGTGCTCTAATTAAATAAGTTGTTTGACCAAAATGCTCAAAGAATAAACCAACTTCTCTTAATTGCTCTTGGTACTGTTCGATGATCAAAGCCTCTTGATTTGAAAAGTCAAAGGTAAGTGGCACTAGTAGTTCTTGTAATTCATTTTCAACCTGACCAAACTTATCCCGGAAGTATTCATATTTAATGCGTTCTTGGGCGGCATGCTGGTCAATCAAGTATAAACCTTGTTCATTCTCAGCTATAATATAAGTTCCGTGGTGTTGACCAATTGGGTACATCGTTGGTACACGTTCAACATGTCTTGGGACATTTATTTCTTCTTGAGCTGGCTCGATTGGTTCTTTTATTTCATTAGAATCATCTGTTTGATAATTGGGTTTATCTTCATTTGTTTGACTTGGTTCAGTATTCTCCATAGGATCACTAGTAGGTTGATCTACCTCTTGATGTACTTGTTTACTAATCGTTGGAGCAATTATATCCCGATCCTTTTTATGTTCAAATTGAAAGCTCTCTTGCACCGTTGCTTCTTTTTTCATTTTGGGTACTTGAACATTTGGAATTAATGTTTCTTTTCGAAAGGCTTCTTTAATTGTCGCTTCAACAGCTTGGTAGAGTTCTTTTTCTTTACTGAATCGAACTTCAAGTTTAGCTGGGTGTACGTTCACGTCAACTAAAATGGGATCCATTTTTATTTGTAAAACAACGATCGGACTTCGACCAATTGGTAACAGCGTATGGTAGCCATTTAAAATAGCTTTGTTTAAGGGTATACTTCTAACAAAACGACCATTAATAATAGTTGACATAAAATGACGTGATGCACGGGCAACTTCAGGTTTTGCTATATAGCCTGTGATTGAATAATCCAGGGTTTGACAATCAACTTTTATCATCTTTTTCGCAA
The DNA here is from genome assembly GCF_018919165.1 of Amphibacillus sp. MSJ-3. Taxonomy (GTDB): domain Bacteria; phylum Bacillota; class Bacilli; order Bacillales; family Amphibacillaceae; genus Amphibacillus. The sequence goes on from NZ_JAHLQM010000021.1 coordinate 13,562, forward strand.
CGGATACACCGTATATTTGTGCTATAATTTGAATCAAATCACCGCGTCCATTAGATTGAAATAATTGTCGATCATTATGAAAAAGCTCAAAGCGTATATCTGGGTGTGAAAGACTTAGTCGATTAATCGCATCAGTAATGTGACCAAGTTCAGTATGAATTGTTTTCATGTGTTTTAGACGGGCTGGTGTATTAAAAAATAGATGTTCAACTGTAATTTCAGTCCCTTGGCGAGTATCTGCTAAATCTCGATCAACAATCCGGCCACCTTCCAGCTTTAAAAGTGTACCAGCGTTATTCCCGGTAGAAGTCTTTATGGTTAATTGGCTTACTGCAGCCACTGATGCTAATGCTTCACCACGGAAACCGAGTGTTTTTACATGGAAAAGATCATTTTCTGTTTGAATTTTACTTGTTGCATGACGTAAAAAGGCACGTTCTGCATCATCTGCTTCCATTCCAGTCCCATTATCCGTAATTTTAATCTTTCGTAAGCCGGCTTCTTCTATTTCTACCTTAATCATCGTACTCCCTGCATCGATACTATTTTCCACTAGTTCTTTCACAACCGAAGCCGGCCGTTCAACAACTTCACCAGCTGCAATTTTATTAGCTAAGGTATCTGGTATCGTCTGAATCTTCACAGTTTATCCCTCCTTATTCAGTTCTTGTTGAAGACGATAAAGTTCATTCATTGCTTCCATTGGTGTTAGTTCCAATAAATTAAGTGATTTTAACTTTTGTTCAACGACTGATGGCTTTGGTGGGGATTGTTTTTCTGATGTTTCACTAACAAAAAAACTCAATTGATCCGTTTCATTCTCATCAACATTTGCTTGCAGTTCAACCTGATCTGTCTGTTTTTGTTCCAACTCATTTAAAATAACACTTGCGCGCTCAATAAGTTGACCTGGTAGCTCTGCTAATTTCGCAACATGAATACCATAGCTTTTATCTGCTGGTCCTGCTTGAATTTGATGTAGAAATACAACTTCTCCTTGATGCTCTTCAGCACGAACATGGATATTATTTAAACGGTCTAATTGTTCAGCTAAGCTTGTTAATTCATGATAATGGGTTGAAAATAAAGTTTTTGCTCCGACTCGATCATGAATATACTCAATAATAGCTTGGGCAAGCGCCATTCCATCATAAGTGCTTGTCCCTCGGCCAATTTCATCCAATAGAATTAAGCTTTTATCTGTCGCTTGTGTTAAGGCATGCTTTGTTTCTAACATTTCAACCATAAAGGTACTTTGACCGGAAACTAAATCATCTGACGCACCTATACGAGTGAATATTTTATCAAAGATCGGTAACTTTGCCTGTTCTGCTGGAACAAAACAACCAATTTGAGCCATAATCACGATTAATGCGACCTGTCTCATATAGGTACTCTTACCAGACATGTTTGGCCCTGTAATTAACAAAATCTGTTTCGTTTGATCTAGATGAACATCATTTGGAACATACATCGCATCTTTCATGACCCTCTCAACTACTGGATGACGTCCTTTCATAATCTCAACTTCACCATTTGTTGTTAATACTGGTCTAGAATAGCCCTGCTTTTCACTAATTGTTGCAAAACTCTGTAAAACATCCATTCGACTAATTTGATCTGCTAATCCTTGTAAACGGGAAATATAGGTTAATACTTGTTGGCGAAGTTTTAAAAAAAGCTGATATTCTAAATCAATACTTTTCTCTTCTGCGGTTAAAATTAAATTTTCTTTCTCCTTTAATTCCGGAGTAATATAGCGTTCTGCATTAGATAAGGTTTGTTTACGTTCATATTTCCCTTCTGGTAGTAAATGTAGATTCGCTTTAGTTACCTCAATATAATAACCAAATATACGATTATAACCTATTTTCAATGATTTAATCCCAGTTTCTTCTCTTTCTTTCTTTTCTAATTCAGCAATCCACTGTTTACCATTTCGTGAGGCATCACGAAGTTGATCAAGTTCTTCGTTAAATTGATCACGAATTATATTCCCTTCTTTGATTGTCATTGGTGGATCATCCGTTAGACTTGCTTCAAGCAAATCCTTTAAATCATTTAAAGGGTCCAACCCTTCACCAAGTTGAACTAATAGTGGTTCCTTAAAAGTTGAAAGAATTTCTTTTAACTGCGGAACCTTAGTTAAGGAAATTCTCAACTGTAATAAATCTCTGGCATTTACATTGCCAAAGGCTACTCGACCACATAAACGTTCTAAATCGTAAATCGATTTAAGTTGTTCTCGTAAATCTTCTCGTTTAATATAATCATCCATAAAACCTTCAACAAATTGATACCTTTTTTCTAATTCAATGCGATTCAATAATGGGCGTTCAAGCCACTTTTTAAGTTTACGTGCCCCCATAGCTGTCACTGTTTGATCAAGAACCCATAATAAACTACCTTGCTTTCCTTTTTTAATAATCGTTTCAGTTAGCTCAAGGTTACGTTTTGAATACATATCTAATCCAAGATAATGATTGAGTTCGATCATTTGTAAGGGTTGTAAGTGTTCAAGTGCTCTTTGTTGTGTTCTTTGTAAATAATTAACTAGCTGTCCAAAGCTTCGTTTAATTTTATCATTATCAATATGCTCAATTAGCTGGGTGAATGAGTCGGATAAATCTGTTTCTTCAGAATAAGATAGGGTAACAGATAAACGATCGATTAATTGCTGTTTCTGGCTCTCCGGCAAATTATTAGCAATGACAATTTCACGAACGGGTCGGTTATATAATTCGCTTAATACATGGTCCCAACCCGTTGTTACAAGTGCGCCACTTGTTTCTCCAGTTGATAAATCAATATATATGAGTCCATAGATATCGTGGTTAAATGCTGTGAGACTAGCTAAATAATTATTTTCCTTTTCATCCAGCATGACCCCATCCATGACCGTTCCCGGTGTGATCAGCTGAACAACCTCACGTCTAACGACCCCTTTAGCAGTCTTTGGATCCTCAACTTGTTCACAAATGGCTACTTTAAATCCTTTTTCAACAAGGTTTTTTATGTAATTTGTTGCAGAATGATGAGGGACTCCACACATCGGAATCCGTTCGGTACTACCGCCATCACGGCTAGTTAAAGTAATCTCTAGTTCTCGAGAAGCTCTTATTGCATCGTCAAAAAATAGTTCATAAAAATCTCCTAATCTAAAAAAAAGAAAACTATCTTGATATTCTGCTTTAATCTTCAAATATTGTTCAATCATTGGCGTAAATTTACTCATCATCTATCTCCTTAACACTTTGCTTAATGCTAGAATATAATGCTATTAAACATTTAATCAAGTGAATTCATTCTTTTTATTATAACACAATGACCCGTTTCCATAAAAATCATAGCAATAAATTGAAAATTTTAAAGCGCACAGAATTTCTGTACGCTTTAAATTTAATCTGTAGATTCTGGCTCTAAATTAATCAACTCTTCTTCGGTTAGTTGATCAACCCAATCATCATCATCAGTTCCACCTGTTGGATCGACACGAACTGATACCTTGGTATCCCCTATCACTTCTACTAAGAATTCACGTTCAACTTCTGTTTGAATTTTTTGTTTTGCCTGATCAATTGTACATGACGTTGAATTGGGTTGTTGGAGAACTTTTGCATAGACATCAACTTTATTACCAACTGTTTGTTTATCTTTAACTGATAATTTAATTTGATCACTATAATTTACTCGTTCAGTGACTACCTCCGTTTTTGTATGATCATTATATGAATACCATACATTAATATCATAACTACCGTTTACTTCAACAAACTCTTCTCCCTTTCGTTTGGCATTATATAAGTGATTAATAATCCAGCAGCCTAAGATGCTGGAAGGTTGATGAGTTGGATTGACAACATGTTTATCCTCTGTGAACTTACGACCTTTACCAATTACAGCTTTTGTAATGATTTCCCGATAATCTTGATCAAGAAATGACATATTTTCATAACCTCCATTCTTAATATTCAGCTTATGCAACATCGCTAGGCGAAGTGACATTCACCATCTAATTCATCCTATGCATGTGCCTATTTTCTGCTACTAATAAAAATACTTTTTGAGAATCAGATCGTGGTTTTAGCTCAACATGGAGGTAGAAACAAAATTTTGATCATTTGGTTTTCCCCTAACAGCAATGAAAGTTGAAGCTGTGGGACTGGGACTTCAGTTACTCGTCCCACCAAAAATATTCATCTAGGGAAGGCGTTCATCCAGAGTGTAAATCACAGAGTGACTACTCTAAACCATTTAAATCGTGATAAATCTATTTAAATGATCATGAGATCAAAAAGGAATCCAGTGTCTTGAACTGCCCCCTGTCAATTAGACAGGGAGCAAATCATCTACTGAATTCCCTTTTTATTTTTAGCCAGGCTTTGTCCCGGCCTCTTCTTAATTATTTAATTTCCTAAACTTTATAAAGTGAGCCTATACAGTTGGGGCGGTCTCCTATCCACTGAGTATTAGATGAACAAATCAGACCTTTACAGACTGTTGATCTCACACTTATCATTTGATATTCTACCTGATATCATGGGTCAAGATCTCACAGCCACTTAATCTGCTGCAAAAATTATTCAATTGATTTAAATTTTGTATCGACTTTTTTATCAATATTATCGATTAATAATTGGAGCATATCATTAACTACAACTTGGGAAGATTTAAATTCTTCAACAATTGGTATTGCATCAATTTCGGCTTGGATCGCATCAATTTGTGCATCGACGTGCTTGACAGCTTCAACTTTTCCATAAGCCTGTAAATTGACCGCTTGCTTTTGAAGCCCCTTCATTTGATCAATCAAATCCTTAACCTTTTGATTATCATTTAATCGTGCTTCTAATGCTTTAAAACGTTCAACCTCTTCTAATTCATCCAAACGGTTTGTGATTTCATCTACTTTACTAAGTATTTCCTCTCTTGAATAAGTCACAGCTTATTACACCTCTACCGTATTCTCTACAAATTCGCCATCCAATGACCACGTTTTTGCCTTAGTTATTTTAACCGGAACGATTTTTCCAATTACAGATTTTGGTGCTTTAAAGTTTACTAATTTATTTCGCTCAGTATAACCTGAAAGTACATCAGGATCTTTCTTACTTTCGCCTTCGACCAGAACATCGACAATCTGTCCTTCATATGCTTTCATTGACGCTTTTGACTGTTCGTTAACAAGAGCATTAAGACGTTGCAATCGTTCTTTTTTGACTTCCATCGGGATGTTATCCTCCCAGCGTGCTGCTGGAGTCCCTTCTCGAGGTGAGTAGATGAATGTATAGGCAGCTTCAAAACCTACTTCTTTCATTAAAGTCATCGTTTCCTCAAATTGTTCATCTGTTTCATTAGGAAAACCGACAATTATATCAGTTGTTAAAGTTGCATTTGGCATTGCCGCACGGATTTTACGAACTAATTCTAAATAGTCTTCACGTGTATAACGCCGCGCCATCACTCGTAAAACTTCAGAGCTTCCTGATTGAACAGGTAAATGAATATGATCTAATAAATTGCCACCTTTAGCGAGCACCTCAATTAGTCGATCATCAAAATCACGTGGGTGCGAAGTGGTAAATCGAATACGTGGGATATCAATTTTTCTCAACTCATCTAATAAATCACCTAAACCATATTCAAATTCAAAATCTTTCCCATATGCATTAACATTTTGTCCGAGTAAGGTAACTTCTTGATAGCCCTGAGCAGCTAAATGTCTCACTTCTTCGATAATATCTTCTGGTAAACGGCTTCTCTCTTTACCTCTAGTATAAGGAACAATACAATATGTACAGAATTTATCACATCCATACATTATATTTACCCAAGCCTTGATATTTCCTTTACGCACTTTTGGTAAGTTTTCAATAATATCGCCTTCTTTTGACCAGACTTCAACAACCATTTCTTTACTAAACATCGCCTCTTTTAAAAGTTGTGGTAAACGATGAATATTATGGGTTCCGAAAATCATATCAACAAAAGGATGCTTTTGAAGAATTCGATTAACTACAGATTCTTCCTGAGACATACAACCGCAAACCCCAATAATTAAATCAGGATTCTCCATCTTAATCGGTTTTAAATGACCAATTTCACCAAAAACTCGATTTTCCGCATTTTCCCGAATCGCACATGTATTTAATAAAATCACATCTGCTTCAGTTGTTTCTTCCGTTGGCTGGTAACCTAAATCAGTTAACAAGCCTGCCATCACTTCACTATCATGCTCATTCATCTGGCAACCATATGTACGGATGAGAAATTTCTTTCCTTGCCCTATTCCTTTCATATCCTCGGGAATAGCATAATCGTAATGAATATCTACATCTTTTTTTAATCGTTTTTTAGCTTTCTTTAAATTAGGTGGTTGATAAGTTGCTTGGAAGTATTTACCGATTAATTCATCAGCATCCATCTTTTTTAAGCGATCTAAATTTGCTTGAGGATCATTTTTTATTTGATTTGTTTCTAGACGTTGTTCTTCGTTCATTAAAGTAACTCCTTTCCTACAATTGCTACTGCATACAGTTTAACATGTTAGCAAACATTTTGGGGAGAAAATAGCTCATTTTTATCGCAGATTAACTGACCGTAACTCTCGATTTTAATTATAGAGTGAAATCTTCAGATAATAAGCCGAGGATTGGCAGTCAGCTAAAGCTCGATTCCTTCATCCAATGCTTGTTTAGGGATGGGGAAAATATCACTGAATAAAGTTTTACTTATCTTTGGTGGGAAAATCTTTTTAAAAAGTTTTCTCTAGCTATTTTTTTTATTATAGATTGAGAGTAATGTTTTTCCATTTGCTCTTGTAATCGGTAATAATCGCTGACAGTGCTTAATCCTTCAATTGTCTCAGTAATTCCATCAAAGTCTGAGCCAAAAATAAGATGATTCTCTGCACCCATGTTAATAAAGTGATCGATATGCTTAAATAGATCTTTAATATGAACGGGCTGATTTGATTTAGTGAACTCGGGGACAAAGGTTAGGCCAATCAACCCATCACGTTCAACGAGAGCTTTAATTTGTTGGTCATCTAAATTACGGCGATGCTGACAGATGGTAAATGCATTGCTATGTGAAGCAATAACATGTTTTGCTTGATCAAGCACATCATAAAAACCATTAATTGACAGATGGGAAACATCAGTCCATATTTGTTTTTGATTCAACACCTGAATGACCTCACGCCCAAAAGCAGTAACTCCTCCCCTTTTTGCACTCATAATGCTATCGGCAACCGCGTTATCATTGTTCCAGGTTAAGCCAACCATTCGAACACCATAATTAATTATTTTAATAAGTTTGTTTAAATCTGTACCAATCGGGTGACAGCCTTCTAAAGTTAAAATCGCTCCTAATTGATCAGGCTGTAACTGATCAAGATCTTGTTTTGATTTAATATGAATGATATCTTGGTTTGGAATAATTAACTGTTCATAAAATATCTCAATCATTTGTAAAGCAACGTCATACTGCTTCTGTTGTGGAAGATAATCAGGAACAAAAATCGCAAAGGCCTGAATTTGAACAGGACTATTCCGCCACTTATTGAGATCAAATTGTAAGCATTCACTACTATTCAAATCATAATTATATCGCCATAATTGATAAAGCAAATCACAATGCGCATCGATGATCATAGAGCTCCTCCTTTAGATAAAGCGAAACTTCAATCAGTGAGGTGTAGATCTATAGGACGTGGCGGTTTTAGTTTACCTTCCCCTATCCTCCACTGATTGGGGTTGGAACTGGGACTGGGACTTCGGTTACTCGTCCCACCGAGGATATTTGTTCTACTACAAGGGGAGGACCAAAAGGCCCTTGAACCTATTGGGCCCTTACTGACAGTTGCACTACGATAAAAAAATCCTGTTTTATGTATCGCACAGAACAGGATAAGATGGGGCTTCTGTCAGTGGACACTCCTTCCACTGACAGGCTTTATTCATCTCGGTTCAACAATCAGCTTAATCGCTGTTCGTTCTTCATTATCAATTTTAATATCTGTAAAAGCGGGGATACAAATCAAATCAACACCACTTGGTGCAACAAAACCTCGCGCGATCGCAACCGCCTTAACAGATTGATTAAGTGCACCTGCACCAATCGCTTGTATTTCTGCCGATCCTCGTTCACGTAATACGTTCGCTAAAGCACCTGCTACTGAATTTGGGTTTGATTTTGCTGAAACTTTTAATACATCCACTTTTGCTACCTCCTATAATTTCATAAGTCCTTACCACTTTTACTATATTCTCGTAAAAAAATGATATGCTAACTTCCGATCAAATTTAGGAAAAAAAAGGGCTGTCTTCAGTAATTAAAATTCGATTAATTTGCTCAGCTTTACCTGTTTTCTGATCAATATCAATAATTACACCACTTAATTGTGCTTTACCTTTTTTAATTGGCTCAAAACGAACTGGTAATTGAGTTAAAAATCTTTTGATTACAGCCTCTCGGTCTGTCCCAATTATCCCGTCATATGGGCCTGTCATGCCAACATCTGTGATATATGCAGTTCCTTGATCAAGAATACGATTATCCGCAGTTTGCACATGTGTATGTGTACCAACTAATGCACTAATTCTACCATCTAAGTACCAGGCTAATGCAAGTTTCTCACTAGAAGCTTCTGCATGAAAATCAACAAAAATTACTTTTGTTCGTTTGCTTGCTTCTTCAATGAGTTGATCAGCTACTTGAAATGGATCATCGATTGCAGGTAGAAAGGTTCGACCTTGTAAATTAATAATTGCAATTTCTACCCCATTAACATTGACATAATCGATTCCCTTTCCAGGCGTACCCGTAGGAAAATTAGCAGGTCGAATCATTTTCTTGGCATCATCAATGAAATCAAAGATTTCTTTCTTATCAAAAGTATGATTGCCCATTGTTAGGAAGTCTGCCCCATAATCCAAAAGCTGTTTATAAATTTTCTCCGTTATTCCTTTTCCAGCAGCTGCATTTTCTCCATTAACAATGGTTAACTGTGGTTGATATTTTTGTTTGAGTTTTGGTAAATAGGTTTGCAGTTGCTCCCTACCCATTGAACCAACAATATCTCCAATAAATAAAATTCTCATCCTGTAACCCCTCAATTTATACAATTTTTATACTCTCATGCACATAGTCATAAAGTATTTGCTTATAGTTTCACACAATATCTAATGCTTGTCAAAAGCATACAATGAACCTTCACTTAGTGGAGATCTTCTTGATCCTCATTTATCAGCTAATCATTCCCTTAACATCATCGAAGCGGGAGTCTAATCTGTGCTAAATAGAAAAGAGCGACCGTGTGCTAACGGGCGCCCTCTTTTAATTACTTTACAGAAAATATTGAGTTATTTCGCATACTCAACAGCTCTTGTTTCACGAATAACAGTTACTTTAATATGTCCAGGGAAATTCAATTCATCTTCAATTCGTTTTCGAATCTCTCGCGCAATACGAATAGCTTCTAAATCATCAATTTCATCTGGTTTAACCATGATTCGGACTTCACGACCTGCTTGAATGGCAAATGATTTCTCAACACCTTCAAAGGATTCAGAGATCTCTTCTAATTTCTCAAGTCGTTTGATATAATTCTCTAATGTTTCACTTCTTGCACCTGGTCGAGCAGCGGATAAAGCATCTGCAGCTGCCACTAATACAGCAATTATTGAAGTTGGTTCTTCATCACCATGATGTGAGGCGATCGCATTTATCACTATTTCTTTTTCTTTATACTTGATAGCGAGTTCTTTCCCAATCTCAACATGACTTCCTTCCACTTCATGGTCAATTGCTTTACCAATATCATGAAGTAGACCTGCACGCTTGGCTAATGTAACATCTTGTCCAAGTTCTGCCGCGAGCAACCCAGATAAGTGGGCAACTTCTATTGAGTGATTTAATACGTTCTGACCATAGCTTGTACGATATTTTAAGCGACCAAGAATTTTAATTAAATCAGGATGTAAACCGTGAACACCTACTTCAAAAGTAGTCTCTTCACCAACTTCTCGAATATATTCGTCGACCTCACGCCTTGATTTTTCAACCATCTCTTCAATTCGTGCTGGATGAATTCTTCCGTCCTGAACTAATTTTTCTAAGGCGAGTCGGGCTATTTCACGTCGGATCGGATCAAAACCTGATAAAATAACAGCTTCAGGAGTATCATCAATAATTAAGTCAATTCCTGTTAATGTTTCTAAAGTCCGAATATTACGTCCTTCTCGTCCAATTATTCGACCTTTCATTTCATCATTAGGAAGGTTTACTACGGATACAGTTGTTTCAGCAACATGATCTGCTGCACAACGTTGCATAGCATAAGATAAGATATCCTTGGCTTTTTTATCTGCTACTTCTTTTGCTCGGTTTTCTGCCTCTTTAATGATAAGTGCTGATTCATAATTAACTTCTTTTTGAACTCGTTCTAAAATAATTTGCTTTGCTTGCTCCGATGTATAACCAGAAATGCGCTCCAGTTCAGCTTGCTGCTTTTCCAACAAAGCTTCTACTTTGCCTTCCATTTCTTCAATTTGTTGTTGTTTTTCTGTTAGTAAAGTCTCCTTCTTTTCTTGCATCCATTCACGTTTATCCAACGTTTCATCTTTACGATCAAGGTTTTCTTCTTTTTGCAGAAGTCTATTTTCTTGTTTTTGTAATTCAGCACGTCGTTCTCGAAGCTCTTCATCAGCCTGCTGACGAAGTTTATGATTTTCATCTTTAGCTTCTAGTAGGGCCTCTTTCTTTGCTACTTCAGCGTTTCGATGCCCTTCTGAAACGATTTGTTTCGCTAATTCTTCAGCACTAGAAATCTTTTTCTCTGCAATCGATTTACGAATCAGATAGCCAACAACAATACCGACGATTAGGATAGCTAAACTGGAGATGATAAAAATGATTACATCCACGTTACCCATGGTTTCACCTCCTCTTGCTATTCATTTTTAACTCATTTTAAGTCGGCATGTACTTTGTATTACCTATTTCAAATGCGTCATTAATTTTTCAGTATAATTAAAATAATTATACAATATCAATTTTAATGGTGTAAATAGGCAATGTCAAGAAAACTAAAGAGACTATTTAAAAATTGTTTAATCATGACCCAAAAGAAAGAATAAAAGACTGTTCTAAACTGCAGTTGCAAAAATAGACCAGTCTTATGATTTGATATTATTCTTCCGGAATTAATTCATCAATTACGGCTTCTTCAGAATCTTGCTCAAAACCATCTAAATGATAATGTTTTCTTACCGCTTGGTTAATCTCATCAATCAAATTTGGGTTTTCTCTAAGAAATGCTTTAGAATTTTCCCGGCCTTGACCAAGACGCTCTCCTTGATAAGAGTACCAAGCACCACTTTTTTCAACAATATCTAGTTCAGAGGCAATATCAAGTAGTTCGCCTTCTTTTGAGATTCCTTCACCATACATAATATCAACTTCCGCTTGTTTAAATGGTGGAGCAACCTTATTTTTAACAACCTTAATTCTCGTACGGTTCCCGACGATTTCGTTCCCTTGCTTAATCGCCTCCGCTCGTCTAACTTCTAATCGAATTGATGAGTAGAATTTTAACGCACGACCTCCTGGTGTTACTTCCGGATTACCAAACATAATACCTACTTTTTCACGGATCTGGTTAATAAAGATAGCTGTTGTTTGGGATTTATTGATTGCTCCGGAAAGCTTACGTAATGCTTGTGACATTAATCGCGCCTGTAAACCGACATGTGAGTCTCCCATATCTCCTTCAATTTCTGCTTTAGGAACAAGAGCCGCAACAGAGTCGATAACAATAATATCTACAGCGCCACTTCTAACTAGAGCCTCAGCAATTTCTAAAGCTTGTTCCCCAGTATCTGGTTGTGAGAGTAATAGTTCATCTGTGTTTACTCCTAAATTTCTAGCATAGACTGGGTCTAAAGCATGTTCTGCATCAATAAATGCGGCGGTACCTCCTAGTTTCTGTGCTTCCGCAATCGCATGCAATGAAACGGTTGTCTTACCTGATGATTCTGGTCCGTAAATTTCAATAACCCGCCCCCGCGGATAGCCACCAATACCTAGAGCTACATCTAATGTTAATGAGCCACTTGAAACAGTTGCAATTTTCCGCTCAGCTTGCTCACCTAATTTCATAATTGAACCTTTTCCAAATTGTCTCTCTATCGATTTCAACGCCTGATCTAAGGCTTTTTCACGATCACTCATCCAAACTCCTCCTCAATACTCAATTAAACATATCATAACCCTTTTCATTAAAATATACAAGGAAAAAAGCGAATAAACGTTCTTATATTTTGACAATGTTATTGAGTCCCTTTTTATAAAATAAATCTGATTTCTCCAAATACTAAGTCTATTAACAAGATTATTTTAGTTTTTCATAAAGTAATTCTAGACCTTTTTTTACTGTACGATTCCGAATCATTTCACGGTTTTGTGGAAAATCAAATACTTTCATTTGATAGTCATGACTTGATAAATATAAACAAATATAAACCCTACCAACTGATTTATTTTCAAGTTTATCAGGTCCTGCCACACCGGTAAAACTAATCCCATACGTTGTATTAAATTTTTCTTTTGCTTGTTTAGCCATCTGATAAGCTGTTTGTTCACTTACAACGCCATATTGATCAATCGTAGCTCGGCTAATTCCTAAAACATTTTCTTTCGCATCTGGGGTATAACTCACAATACCACCTTTAAAAACTTGACTTGCACCTGAAATAGAGACAATAGCATCTGCGAACCGTCCACCAGTTAAGCTCTCTGCACTTGCAATGGATTGGCCTTTCTCTTTCAATAATTGAACAACAACCTCACTCAAGGTTTGATCGTCAGAGCCATAAATATATTGACCAACAATTGCTTCTATTTCCTTCTCCTTCTGTTCAATTAGATATTGGGCTCTATCAGTAGAGTCTGCCATGGCCGTCAAACGTAAAGCTACTTCGCCATCTGATGCCAAAGGTGCAATGGTTGGATTGGTTTGAGCAGTAATTAGTGACTTTAATTTCATTTCAAGCTGAGATTCACCAATCCCCACACAACGTAACATTTTAGAAACAATCACATCATGTAAGGTATATAAATTCTCAAAATAAGGTAAAACAGTCTCAATCATCATTTGTTTCATTTCACTTGGTACGCCAGGCAATAAAACAAAATGAGCATCTTGATAAGGCACAATCATACCAGGTGCTGTACCAATCAAATTTGGTATAATTTGAGCACCATTAATAATCTTTGCTTGCTTAAAGTTATTTTCGGCCATCACTCGATTTGAACGTCTAAAGTAATCTTTTATCTCCCTCAAAACCTGTTCATTTTCAACCAAATCCTGTTTTACAAGCTTTGCTACAACCTCCCGTGTGATATCATCATCTGTTGGTCCAAGGCCGCCAGTAATTATAATAAGCTGGGAACGACTAAGAGCATGTCTAAATACAGCTTCCATTCGTTTTTCATTATCGCCAACGGTATGGTGATAATAGACGCTAATTCCCCTAGTAGCAAGTTGTTGCGAAATCCATTGACCATTGGTATTAGCTATTTGACCAAGTAACAATTCGGTACCAACTGCGATAATTTCGGCTTTTATCATTGTCATTACTTAGACTCCTTCATTACATGCCAGTTTTTAACAAAATAATCAACCCCGGAGATAACAGTTAAAATTAGGGCAATATAAAGACAAATTGAACCAAGAGGCCAACCCAGATAGGAGAATGGGAAATTGTGTAATAATAAAAGAATCACTGATATTAATTGAAAAGTCGTTTTCCATTTCCCCATATTCCCTGCCGCTAATACGATTCCCTCACCTGCAGCAACAAGTCTTAAACCTGTAACAGCAAACTCTCGTGAAAGTATGATGATCACTATCCAGGCAGGGACTAATTTGAGCTCAATTAACAATACAAATGCAGCAGTTACTAGTAGTTTGTCAGCCATTGGATCTAAAAATTTACCTAAATTCGTAACTAATTTATATTTCCTTGCATAATGACCATCTAGCCAGTCTGTTCCAGATGCAAGCATAAATATTAAAGCTGCTACAAAGTGGGTAATAGGTAGTGTAGTAGACCCGATCACCCACTCTCCCCAATCTAATGGGAGTGTTAGAATTAAAATAAAAATAGGAATGAGTAAAATTCTTGATATAGTAATTCGATTTGGTATATTCATTAAAAAACTTCCTTTCAAATTATAAATTGGTAAACCCCACCCATCACTTGATGAGCGGGGTTTATTTAATCGTTTATTCTGGGTCTTCATTAATATATATCCATAATTCCTGTACCGCGGTTGCAGACATTTCTTCTGCTAATTCTATCTTTGTGTCATTAATGGATATTGAGATATCTCCGGGATTTCCAAATCTCAAATAAACATAATCATCCTTTGAAATATCAAATGTGACAGGTGATTCACTAGATTGAAGCGTAGCATAAAATAATTGCTCACTCTCATCATTTTCAACTTCCAACCAGTTACTTCCCGATGACTCAATGAGCAATTCCAATGAATCCTCATTTGTATTCAACTGATATTTAGAGATGTTATTTTCAAATGAAACAAATTCTAACTCAAATTCGTCCTCTTCGATAGGATCTTCAGTTGAATCATTTTCATCTTCATCTTCTGTATCTGTAGCTTCTTGGTCAACATCCTCACCATCATCTTCCGGCGGTAGAGATACTTCATCTCCCGCTGATTGATCTGTTTGTACCTCATTGGCTGGTCCCTGATCTTGTCGATTATTTTGATCTAAAGCAAATCGATAAATAAAGAATAGCACACCTAATATAAGAACAATGACAACAATTGTAGGGAGTAATGCGGCAAACGGTGATGATTTTGTCGATGTTGTCTTTCGTCTTGTTCGCTGCATTTGTGAATAATCAATTTCACTGTCAGACACAGGAATTTCATCTTGATATTCCGCAAAAAGCTCGTTTACATCCACCCCAACCACATTAGCATATTCCTTAATAAACGCACGAGCATAAAAGCTCCCAGGTATAAGAGAAAAATTGTTTTCTTCAATGGCTTTCAAGTGCCTAGTTTGGATTTTTGTCATTTTTTGAATATCTTCTAAAGATAGCCCTTTTTCTAGGCGGGCTTCTTTTAATTTCTCGCCAATTTGCATCTATAACACCATCCGTTTACTTAATTCAATACCAAAACATCATCTTTTAAGCTAACTCTATCATAAATGATTTTAGCTTTTTATAAAAGAGATAAGGTCAATATTTCAACTTTTTTATACTTTTACAAGTCTAGTAGCTTTTTATAATTAAAACACACTATTATTAGACTCTCACAATGAGAAAAAAGTTACAATATTTTTAACGAATTTCACAATGACCTAACTGAAGATAAAAATAAACCATCAAGTTAGGGAAAATACCATGATTTCTACTATAGGTGAATACTTTCGACCTAATCAATCCTGGTCCAGGTGAATAAAGGGTGGATAAACGTTGGAACTGGGACTGGAACGGTGGTTACTCGTCCCGCCCCGAAATCATTTCCGGTTACTCATCCCAACGTATTATTTGCGATTAATCGTCCCAGCAAAAACATTTGTTTATAGCGCAAGGGAATAACCTAAAGACCCTTGAACCAATTGAGCCTTACTATTAGTTGATCTCCCACTTACCATGCTTACTTTCCTTAGAATGCTTGAAGTGGGTATCTTACTGACAGTTGAACTGCAATAAATGGATTCAAGTAACAAGGAATAATCATTTTAATTATTCTTGCGTCGGTTTAACTTGAAATACAGCCACATTATCATCTTTAATCCAATTATTTAAAAAGTCATTCGCTTCTTCGAGTGTTAAAGACTCTAATGTCGGTAATAAATTAAAGAAATCTAGATCAAGCATTTGATAATGACTCACTTGATTAGCAATGTCAGATACACGATTCATACTTCTTAATAGTTGACCGATCATCTTTCTTTTCATCCGCTCAAAATCTTCATTAACTAATTGATAATCCTTAAATGAAGATAATTGCTCTTTCACTTTTTGGGCAAATAGATCTGGATTTTCAGTATTTCCTCCCACAAGTGAAAAGGTAAATTGTTTCTGACGTTCGGTTTCAAAGCCTAAATTCCCATCAATTAAATCAAGATCATATAGTTCTTGATAGTAGATACCAGAGCGGGAATAAAAGTGATCTAACAACATATCTGCAAGAAGATCTTCCTTAATAAATGACTCCTTATCAGTTTGGGGCACTTCCTTAATTCCTACCATACATTTTGGTACAGCAACGGGCATCTCAATCGATACATTTTTCTCATAAACATGAGCTGGCTCTGTTAGATAATGTCTTTCAATAGGTGGCATTTGCTCAAAAGTTTTACTAGCCTGATTAGTTGTAATCACTTCTAACAATTCCATTGGGTCAAAGTTTCCAACCAATACTAAGACCATATTAGAAGGATGATAAAAGGTTTCATAACAAGTATACAAATCTTCTTTAGTGATTTGATTAATTGAATCAACCGTACCAGCTATATCAATACGGACTGGATGTTTCTCATACATCGCACCGATGATTCCAAAGAAGGCTCTCCAATCTGGTTGATCATCATACATTTGAATTTCTTGAGCAATAATTCCCTTCTCTTTTTCGACCGACTGATCTGAAAAGTAAGGCGTTTGTACAAAGTCTAATAATATTTTTGTGTTTTCGATAATATCTGAAGTTGCTGAAAATAAATAGGCGGTCTTCGTGAAAGATGTAAAGGCATTGGCAGAAGCACCTATTTTAGTGAAATCTTGAAATACATCTCTATCCTCTTTCTCAAATAATTTGTGTTCAAGAAAATGAGCGATCCCATCTGGCACAGTAATTAGATCTTGTTGATTAATTGGTACAAATGTTTGGTCAATAGAACCATAATTCGTTGTAAATACACCATAAGTTTGGGCCATTTCAGTCTTAGGAACTAAAACGACTTGAAGGCCATTAGGTAAAACATCTCGATAAACCGTCTCTTCTATTTGTTCATAATAGGTTTTATTCATCCATTTGACCTCCTTTAGCAGTTAAAAAGTAAACCGTATCTAATTCTAACTTATTTGCAATCTTAATAATCTCATCTTTCTCCACTTGATTAATTTCTTCTATAAATGTTCTAACCGAACGATTTGAATTAGCTATTCTCTGGTTGTATAACACTTCGATCATGCCAAAAGGATCATCAAGTGTTTCCTTATATTGATTAATAATTAATCGTTTTGCCTCCGAGATTTGGTCTTCGGTAAACTCCCCTTTTCTCATCGCATCCATCTGTTCTAAAATAATCGTCTTCGCTTGTTCAAAGTCTTGTGGGGCAATTCCACTAAACACAAATAATAAACCTTTATGACTTTCGAATTGGGAAGCAGCATAATACGCCAAACTATTCTTTTCTCGCACATTGATAAATAATTTGGAACTTGGAAAACCACCAAAAATAGCATTGAATACTTGAAGCGCAGGATAATCGGGGTCAGCAAATTTTGTATGTGTCCGATAACCTAAATGTAACTTTCCTTGTTGGACATCTTGTTCTTCAATAACTTCCTTTGAACGTTTAACCAAGGGATCTTCTGTTAAATGATCCTGTTCTTGAATCTTTTTTAAATTACGATCAAATAAGGAACCAACCAATTGGTTTATATCAATTGATTCAAAATCTCCCATAATATAGATGTCAAGGGGATCCTCTTCAATCATTTCTAGATAATATTGGTATAGATTTTCTTCAGAAATCCCATCAAGATCTTCTGGATAACCATGAATGTGGAGATGGTAAGGTTCATCTTTACACATTTCATCAATCATTCTTGTGTTTGCATAATGCATTTTATCATCATCGAGAGCAGTAATCTTTTGCTTTAATGTTTGTTTCTCTTTAGCTACAATATTAGCATCGAATTTTCCATTTTCTTGTTTCGGATTAAATATTGTCTCACTAAAAAATTTAAGTGCCGCTTGTAAGACATTCTCGTCTGTTGATAAGTAAGCTTGATTAGCTATTGACATTCGAGCTGTTAAAATATGCTGTTCTCCTTTTTTGCTACCGTCTATAGAGAATGTCGCCCCATATAAATCATCTAAAGCACGACGAAAAGCATTAGCAGTTGGATATCGCTCTGTCCCTTGTTGGAGGACAAACGGTAATAAAGCACGTTTAGTTATCGACTCTCGTGATAATTGTGAGCGGAATTTAGCAATTATATGGATCGTTTTGAATTTTTTATTTTCAACTATATGTAATTTATAGCCTTTTTTTTCAACTGTTCGTTCATTTAAATCAATCATTTAATACCTCCTAAGAATAAATAAACAAGATATTTTTATTATATCCATCTTTCTCTCGCTCATTATAGTTTACCTTAAAAACTGGAAGGAAACAATTGCCACGTTTATCATAATGTATTTTACCTAAAAGTGAAGCTACACCCAGCGGGCTTTCTTTTTCCACTGCGTATTAAATGAATCAATCAAGCTGTTACTGTCAGTTGATCTCTCGCTTACACTTCTTAGTTTCCTTCGAATATATGAAGGAGGAGTCTTACTGACTGCTACACTGCGATAAAGATTAACTATAGAATAATCCGAACGATTTATCAAAAATCTGTTCGGATTATGTCTAGTTAAGGAAAGCTATATTCAATGATGATTTATTCTCAATTTAGTGGATCTTAACCTTTACTGGACCTTAAGCCTTCTCTTATTAGCCTTAGTTTCCCATAAAGTTAAAACAGAGCATCATACAGCTAATTCGGACAAGTTAAAATCAATTATTTGTCACTGACTTATCAATTTTATTCATTTCTTACTTTCGATTCTCAATCAGATCATTTTAATTATATAAAGTAAATCTTCGCTAAGTGGGGCTCCCCTCTCCCCACTTAGTATGAGTTGAACGAATCTGGCTTTTACTGACTGTTGCTTCCTCTACTACCATCCGATCGTTCTTTCAAATGATTGAAATAAAGGTCTTACAGTCAGTTAATCCCCTGAAAAATTATACTTTGTCAAGTTACCCAGTTTATTTCAGTCGATCTAGTTTAGTTTAACGGCTACCTTTAATATATGGAACACCATTAGCCTTTGGTGCATCTGCTCGTCCAATAAAACCTGCAAGTGCTAAAATCGTTAACACATAAGGTGCGATGACAAGATAAACATTCGGTACATTGGCTAAGAAAGGAACGGTTCCACCAATTACACTTAAACTTTGAGCAAAGCCAAAGAATAAGGCTGCACCAAGTGCACCAATCGGATGCCATTTCCCGAAAATAACTGCAGCAATTGACATAAATCCTTGTCCAACGATAGTTGATCCAGAGAAATTAAAGGTAATCGTTTGAGCGTAGATTGCTCCACCCATACCCGCTAATATACCTGATAAAATAACTGCAATATAGCGTATCTTAGTTACATTAATTCCATTTGTGTCTGCTGCCATCGGATGTTCTCCAACTGCACGTAATCTCAGACCAAACGGAGTCTTATAAATAACAAACCATGCTATGATTGCAACCACAATTGCAATATATGATGTGTAATAAATACCTTTAAAGAAGATATCTCCGATAATTGGAATATCTGATAGAAAAGGGACTGACTGTGTATAAAAAGGCTGGGTGATCATATCTGTTTGACCTTTACCATAAAATTCTCGAGTTAAAAAGACACCTAAACCAACAGCCATTAAGTTTATTGCTACACCACTAACGGTTTGATCCGCACGAAAAGAAATAGAAGCTACTGCGTGCATAATTGAGAACAATCCACCAATGATTGTACCCACTAATATCGATAACCATGGCGTTAATGCCCCTAATGTTTCCGCATAAGCCAAGTTAAAAACAATACTTGAAAAAGCTCCTATTACCATAAGCCCTTCAAGTCCAATATTAATCACTCCTGATCGTTCACTAAATACACCACCTAAGGCAGTAAATATTAATGGAGCAGAATAAAACATCATGATAGGAATAATAATACCTAACAAATCAACGATATACATTTAATTCTCCTCCTTTTTCAGGCGAAGTAGTACCCAGCGGATAATATAGCTTGATGCAATAAAGAATATAATCGAAGCAATAACGATTTCAACTAGTTCTGATGGAACACCAGCAACAGTCGGCATTCTCAATGCCCCCATTTTTAACGAACCGAATAGAATCGCAGAGAAAAAGGATCCCATTGCAGTATTAGCTCCTAACAACGCAACAGCAATTCCGTCAAAACCGAGGTTGGTAAAACTACCATGAACATGCATATGTCCAAATGTCCCTAATCCTTCCATTGCACCAGCCAAACCTGCAAAAACACCTGAAATCATCATTGATTTTATGATGTTTTTCTTAACATTCATTCCTGCGTAATTTGCTGCATGGCGGTTGAAACCAACTGATCTTAATTCATAACCGGTTGTTGTTTTTTCTAAAATAAACCACATAGCAATGACAGCAACTATAGCGATAATAAAACCCCAGTGAATTTGTGAATAACCCATTTTTTCATATAACCAAGTTGTTCTCAACGAAGCTGTTTCTGCAATAACCTCAGATTTATCCCCATTATTTGATAAATAGTTTCTGATGATATAATTACAAGTATGTAAAGCAATATAATTCATCATAATCGAGATAACAACTTCATGAACACCTCGTAGGGCTTTTAATATTCCAGGAACTGATGCCCACAAAGCTCCGGCAACAGCAGCAGCTAATAATGCTAGTGGAATATGAAGAACAGCAGGTAAATCAAAAGAGATTCCAACCCACACAGAAGCTAACCAACCAACGAGTACTTGGCCTTCAGCACCAATATTAAATAGACCCGTTCGAAAGGCAAATGCAATCCCTATACCTGTTAACATTAATGGTGTTATCTGTCTGACTGTTTCACCTATTGCGTAAGAGTTACCAAATGCACCACTTATTAAAGCACTGTAACCTGCAATCGGATTATAACCAAAAATCAACATAATTATAGCTCCAGCTAAGAATCCTAAAAGAACTGAGATAAGTGGAACTAAAAGATTAAAAAGTCGATTAGAGAACATTAAATGTCACCCTCCTTTTCAGGCTGACTACCTGACATTAATAAACCGAGTTCTTGCTCTGTTGTTTCAGAAGGTTTAACATCTGCGACAATCTTACCATCAAACATAATGACAATGCGGTCACTGACATTCATAATTTCATCTAATTCAAATGATAAGAGTAAAACAGCCCGACCTTGATCACGCTCCCTAATTAAGCGTTTATGAATATTTTCAATTGCCCCTACATCTAATCCACGTGTGGGTTGTGCAGCAATTAATAAATCAGGTGATCGATCAACTTCACGTGCAATAATTGCTTTTTGTTGATTACCTCCGGATAATGCGCGCGCTTTTGTTCGCGGGCTTGGTGTCCTTACATCATAATCCTGAATTAATTTCTTGCCATATTCATAAATCTTATTAAATGACATAATTTTATTTTTTGAAAAGGGTTTTTGATAATAAGTTTGTAACACCATATTTTCAGCAATTGGGAAATCAAGAACAAGGCCATATTTATGACGATCTTGTGGGATATGACCAACACCAGCCTCGGTAATTTTCCTTGTAGATAGGTGTGTTATTTCCTGTTGGTTCAATAAAATCTGACCACTTTCAACCTTACGTAGACCTGTAAGTGCTTCGATCAATTCTGACTGTCCGTTTCCGTCAATACCTGCAATACCAACAATCTCTCCAGATCTAACCGATAGATTCAAGCCCTTGACCATTAGTGCACGTCGGCTATCTTTTACTTTTAAATCTTTAATTGTTAGCACTTCTTCTTTTGGTTCAGCTTCAGTTTTTTCAATTTTAAATTCAACTTTACGTCCAACCATCAAAGCGGCGAGTTCATCTGCTGTTGTTTCGTTCACATTCACAGTAGCAATCCCTTCACCTTTTCTGATAACGGTACAACGATCACAAACATCCATAATTTCTTTTAATTTATGAGTAATCAAAATAATTGAAATGCCTTCATTAATTAAGGAACATAAAATTTTCATTAATTCTGTAATTTCTTGCGGTGTGAGGACGGCAGTTGGTTCATCTAAAATTAAAACGTCTGCACCCCGATATAGTGTTTTTAGTATTTCAGCTCTTTGTTGCATACCAACTGAAATATCACTGATTTTTGCTTTTGGATCAACACTTAAACCATATTTCCGGGACAGTTCAGCTACTTCCCGTTCAACTTTATCAATATCAATAACACCTTTTTTCGTAGGTTCTACGCCTAACATTATATTTTGTGCAACAGTAAAGTTCTCAACAAGCATGAAATGTTGGTGTACCATACCAATCCCAAGTCGATTCGCAACATTGGGGTCCGTAACCTTTACTGGCTCACCTTTAATTCGAATTTCTCCTTTTTCCGGTTGATATAATCCGAACAAAACATTCATTAATGTCGATTTACCTGCCCCATTTTCACCTAAAAGTGCATGTATCTCACCTTTTTTTACTTGTAAATTTATATTATTATTCGCAACAATACCAGGGAATTCTTTACGGATGTCTAGCATCTCAACCACATAATTTCCCAAGCCATTCACTCCGATCCGGATAGTAATAAATCATTAAATGAAGGGGGGAGAGTTACTGCCCTTCATTTAAAGATTTTATTAAATCAGTTTATTAACTAGCTTTTTTTCAAGCGAAGACTTACGGTTGTTAACCGATAGAAAAAGGCTAGAACAACTAGTGTCTAGTGTACTAGCCTTTCATTTAATTTATAGTGCTTCAAGGAAATCTGCTAATTCATCATCTGTTTGCGGGACTACGATGTCGCCATCTAAAATTTTAACCATCCATTCATCAACGGCTTGAGACATTTCGTCTGTAAAAGCTTCTTCATTTGTATCAGCAACACCAATTGCGTCATCCTCAAGACCGAAAACTAGCCGTTCTCCACCAGGGAACTCTCCATTCATTGCCATTACAGCGATATCACTAACGGCAATATCTACTCGCTTAATCATTGAAGTCAATGTAACATTAGAGTCACCAATTTGACCTTCTTCATACTGATCACGGTCAACACCAATTACCCAAACACCTGCATCTGGATCATTCTTAACTCTATCTTTTGCTTCAGTAAATACACCATTACCTGTCTCACCAGAAGCGTGGTAAATGATATCTACTCCAGAGCTATACATTGTAGAAGCAATAGCACGTCCACGACTTGGATCTGCAAAAGATTCAGCATAATCTATATTTACTTCTATTTCTGGGTTAACCGATTTAACCCCTGCTACAAAACCTGTTTCAAACCGTTTGATTAAAACGCTATCTACTCCACCAACAAAACCGACTTGATTTGTTTCTGTTGCTAAAGCGGCTACCACTCCAACTAAAAACGAACCTTGTTCTTCTGAAAAGTTAATACTTACAACATTATCTCCTTCAACAACATCATCAACAATACCAAAATAAGTATCAGGGAAGTTTTTAGCAACTTCTTCAACTGCTGCTTTTAACTCATAACCAATTCCGTAAATTAAATTGTAATCTTGTTGAACAAGACCATTTAAGTTTGGTAAATAGTCAGAGCCACTATCAGATTGAGCATAATCAAAGCCTGTCCCACGCTCTAATCCGTATGTTTCAGCAAATGCCTGAATACCTTCCCAAGACGATTGGTTGAAGGATTTATCATCTATCCCACCAATATCAGTTACCATTGCTACAGAAAAGTCTGTAGTTTCTCCTGTTGAGTTATCTATTTCGTCGCTCCCTGCATCTTCTGATGGATCATCTTGATCAGAGGAACCACAAGCACCTAATACTAAAGCTGTACTAAGGAACAAGGCTAATATAAGCAATAATTTCTTTTTCACTTTAAAACCCCCAAAAGTATTTTGTTGACCGATTATTGATTAGATGAACTAGAGTGGTAGTCTTAATAAAATGTATTACATTCTCTTTCTCACAACATGGAATTGAAAGGCATCACTTCTAAAATAGTTTTCTGAATAGAGTATCGGTTGATGATCTTCTGTATAGTGTACTTGTTTCAATAATAATAAAGCTTGATCCGGGCCACAGTTTAAAATAGGAGATATTTTTTCATGATAACCAATTGGTTCAACATAGGCATGTGCATATTCAATGCGCTTCCCAGTGTAATCATGAATTAATTCAAATATTGAATCTTGACCATGGATGTGGCCGATCGGAATTACTGCATTGTCTACCTTGTCTATACAGTAGACAACCGGTTCCCCATCTGCAGTCCTCACCCGTTCAATTCGGGCTATTGTTTGGACGTCCAACGAGTTAAAGTTGCTTAAATCCATTTCAGTCGGCTCCACAATCTCTACTGCTACATACTGTGTTCCAGGTACCTTACCTGCTTTTTTTATCATTTCAGATACACTACCTAATTCTTCAATACCGGATGAATAGATCGGTTTTGGATTTACAAATACGCCAACGCCCAATCTTCTTGTCACAATACGCTCTTCAACCAATTGGTCAAGAATTGCATTCATCAATTGTTGTGAGACTTGATATTTTTTGGCTAGTTCATAAAGAGGATATAGCTTTTCATTCGGTAAAAAAAGACCTTCTTCAATATCATTCCGAATATGATTAAGCCCTTCTTTAAATCGATTATAATCATTTATCGACATTTAAAATCCTCCAGTAATAAAATCAATTGACTTGGTCATTAACAATATAACATTTTACTATAAATAAATAAATAGCCATTATGACATATTTCGTAAAAAAATGACTTGTTGCAAAAGTCCAATTATTTAGAATAATTTGTCCCTTCTGCTGAGGAATCATTCAAAGTAAGTATGAAAATATGATTCAGAATACCAAAAATAGATGGGTAATAAAACAAAGCGTTATTCAATGGGTTCGAATCCCATTGAATAACGCTGCTTTGCACATGGAAAATCTTTATCGAAGATATACTACTTGTAAGTCCCCCACTTCAATCATTTCAGGAAAACCATTGGATTCTATAGCTAGGGTCAAAAGTCAGTAAAAGCCCGATTCATCATCCCACACTCAGTGGGATAGAACCATCCCAACTGGCTAAGATTTGACTTTATTCTTACAATATATATATCAACATGATTTTTAGTTTTGTTACTTGCAATGTTGAAATAAGTCACATATGAAAAATAACTATTTTTTAGATAACGGCGCTTTCCAAAGATTAACAATACTCTATTTTTAACTAAGTTAAGTCGACTGAGCAAAATACTCTTTATCGGCTTTGATGGCATCGTTCAAATCAATTCAAATTGGAATCAAACGTCATTGTCCGGATACTCTGTGATCAGTACCTTTCTAGGCTTTGAACCTTCGTAAGGACCAACTATTCCGCGATCTTCCATCATATCAATTAATCTTGCCGCCCTTGTATAACCAATTCGGAAACGTCGTTGGAGCATCGATACACTAGCTCTTTGCATTTCAACAATCATTTCCACAGCCTCATCAAATAATTCATCATCCGGCTGGTCAGATGTTTGTTCAATTTCATCAGGAATCATTTCTGTTTGATATACTGCCTTTTGTTGTCCAATACAATGATCAACAACATTTTCAACCTCATCATCAGATAAATAAGCACCCTGAATCCGAACTGGCTTAGATGAGCCAACTGGCATAAAGAGCATATCACCACGGCCTAACAACTTATCCGCTCCACCCGTATCTAAAATTGTCCTTGAATCGGTTTGTGACGACACACTAAAGGCAATCCGTGATGGGATATTTGCCTTGATTACCCCTGTAATCACATCAACTGAAGGACGTTGGGTTGCGATAATTAAATGAATTCCTGCCGCTCTGGCCATCTGAGCAAGCCGGGTAATGGCATCCTCAACATCTTTTGATGCAACCATCATTAAATCTGCCAACTCATCAATTAAGACAACAATATAAGGTAATGTCGGTTGGCGATCCTCAAGATCGACCGTTTCATTGTATTTATTGATGTAATTATTATAACCTTCAATATTTCTACTTCCGCTATCTGAAAAAAGATCGTAGCGACGCTCCATTTCAGCAACAACCTTTTGCAAGGCTTGGGCGGCTTTCTTTGGATCCGTAACAACGGGAGCTAATAAATGAGGAATCCCATTATAAATATTCAACTCAACTTTCTTAGGATCAACCATCATCATCTTGACTTCATGTGGTTTTGCACGCATAAGAATGCTCGTAATAATTCCATTGATACAAACACTTTTTCCACTTCCTGTTGCACCTGCAATCAGTAAATGTGGCATTTTATTTAATTCCGCCACAATGGCATCCCCAGAAATATCACGACCAAGAACAAAAGATAATTTGGATCCTTCTTGATCTTTGATTGTTTCAAATACTTCATACATTGAAACCATAGATATTTCGTGATTTGGCACTTCAATACCCACGGCTGATTTCCCTGGAATTGGCGCTTCGATACGAATATCTTTTGCTGCTAAGGCTAATGCAATATCATCATGTAGACTGACTATCTTACTCACCTTAACCCCCGGTTCAGGATAAACTTCGTATTTTGTCACCGCTGGACCAATATGTACTTTAGCTACTTTTGCCTTTACCGAAAAACTACTAAATGTAGTCTCAAGCTTACGAACTGTATTTTGAATTTCCTTTCGATTTTGTTGATGTTTCTTATTCTTGGGCTGATCAAATAAATCAATTGAGGGTAATTGATAATCAGTATTTTCCAATTCGGTCATAGGGGCAACTTCAATTGTATCTAAATCCTGTTCAGAATGACTATCGTGATTCTGTTTATCCAATTCCTCTTCCACATTTGAATCCATAGTCTCTGAATAAGCAACTTCCGTAAAAGCCTCGATTACAGGCTCTTTATTTGGTTCAGACTCTATTAATTCTACTGGTTGAATAGAATCTGTCTTTGCTTCTCTTTTCTGCCTAGATTGATTCTTTTGACGTTTTTTTCGCTTTTTGAAAAATGATTTCACCCGGGTTTTTTGTTGTTTGAAAAACTTATCAAGTGACAAATCGATAACAAATATCGTTCCTATCAACAGCATAAAAATAGCTAAAAACAGGGCGCCCGTTGTTGAAAAGAGAACATAGGAAAAGGCGTAAATAATTGCACCGATCATTCCCCCACCCAAAACACTTGCACTAACAGCCCCATTAAGATAATCGATATAATGTCGCCATGTCATTCGGATAATTGAATAGTCCTCAATATTTACTAAATCTTGTTGATATTGATCAATATGACTAACCAATAGTAGTCCAAGAAAAATCAACAACAATCCAAAAGTCCTTCTAGTCCAAAGCTGTGGTGTTTTTCTTTTTACAATTAAGTAAATCCCAATGATCAATAAGGCTATGGAAGCTAGCATATACCAGAAGCCAAATAAAAATCTTAAACTATTCTCTAACCATGATGTAATTAAACCATCACTTATTGAGCCTGCACCACTGCCAAAAATAGCAAGTAGGACAAATAGAATACCATATAGTTCATATTTAAACTGGACACTTATTTTATTTTTTTTCTTTTTCTGCTTTCTTTTTTTACCTGCCATAAAAAAACTCCTTACAAATAACTGTCGATTACCTTATTATAACATACTATAGCTTGTTCTTCTTCTCCTATTATAAATGAGACTGGATTCAATCCTACCGAAAATCATTTCTTTAAGATCATTATCATATTTGTCAAACAGAAACGTTCTTTCCATCTACGAGAGATGACGGTGAGCCTATGCTCCTCAAATATTGGATTTAAAATCCAAATGAAAAGAGCACAATATCAATTTTGATATTGCACTCACTATTTATCGTTGATTAATTAAGTGAAGGCTCACTTCACGAGAGTAAGTCTCGAATTAATTGCTCCTCTGCCTCACTCACATTTACAAGTGGAAGTCGAACATGACCAACATCAATCCCCTTCATTCGTAGAGCAGCTTTAACGGGGGCTGGTGACGGCGCCATAAATAGCCCTTGCATAATCGGCAATAACTTCCGATGTAATCTAGCAGCACCTTTTACATCACCAGAATCAAATTTAATTAACATATTTTTAAACTCATTTCCAATAATGTGTGAAGCAACAGATACAACTCCTGCCCCGCCTATAGATTTCATTGGCAAGGTAAGACTATCATCACCACTGTATACTGTGAAATCATCATCAGTTTCTTCTATAATTTTTGCAATGTTGTCTAAGTTTCCACTAGACTCCTTAACTGAAACAATATTATCAATTTTAGATAACTCAATAATCGTTTCTACATTCAGATGAACCATCGTTCGTCCTGGTATATTGTAAAGCATGATCGGTAATTTTGTTGCCTCTGCAATTGCAGTAAAATGTTGATATAAGCCAGCTTGGTTGGGTTTATTGTAATAGGGGGTAACGAGTAAAAGTGCATCCACCCCTATTTCCTCGGCAGCTTTTGTTAGTTGAATTGAATCAACAGTATTATTAGATCCTGTTCCAGCAATGATTGGATATTTCCCATCAGCAACTTTTACTGCATGTTTAAATAGTGATATCTTTTCTTCATAAGTTAAAGTTGGTGACTCACCAGTCGTTCCTGCTATCACTAAACCATCCGAACCATTATCAATTAAATAATGCATCAGATCCGTCACTTTTTCGTAATCAATTTGATTATTTTCATCAAAGGGCGTAACCATCGCTGTTAGTAATTGACCAAAATTCATATAAATATGCCCTCCTTTAATTATTTGTCTCAATCATTTGATCATTCAATTCAAATGCTTGGTGAAGGGCATTAATCGCTGTAAATAAATCTTTTTCATTAATTAACACCCATATAGTTGTATGACTATCCGCAGATTGCAATATTTCAATTCCTTCATTGACTAGACTTTGAACCATTTTCGCTGTTACACCCGGAACACCCGTCATACCAGCACCAACGATTGAAACTTTTGCACAATTATGAATAAGTCTTGGTTGATAATTTAATTTTCTTAATATCTTTTCAGCTTTTTCACTTAGTAACTCAGGGATTGTATACATAACACCTGATGGAAAAATATTAATAAAGTCAACTGAAATACTTGCCTCTGCCATTGCCTCAAATATCTGAGCAGGTAATAAACCAGCAGGCTCTTGGCTTACAATTTTCACCTGAGTAATCCCCGACATGTGAGCAATACCTGTAATGAGTCGATCTGGAATATTGACCTCGATATCATTATCCGTCGATCCAGTAACTAATGTTCCTAGTCCCGTTCCATTACTTGGCCTTACTCGAATCGGTATTTTTGCTTTCATCGCAATTTCAACTGCGCGTGGATGAACAACCTTTGCACCTTGATAAGCTAAATTACATATATCAGTATAGCTAGCAATCTCCAGTGTACGTGCATCTTTTACAACTCTTGGGTCAGCTGTCATGATCCCATCTACATCTGTAAAAATATCAATAAATTTAGCATCAAGTGCAGCACCAAGTGCAGCGGCTGATGTATCGCTACCACCACGCCCTAATGTTGTTGTCTCATGTGTAGCCGTTTCTCCTTGAAAACCTGCAACTACCGCGACATCATTCACAAGTAATTCGTCCTTCAACCTATCCGTTTCGATTGCTTTAATTTTTGCAGCTGTAAAATCATCTGTTGTCATAAGTCCTGCTTGTGCCCCAGTTAAAGCAATCGCATGCAAACCTTCTTGTTTTAATTCATTAGATAAGACGACCGCTGAGATAATTTCACCACAAGACAATAATAAATCCTGTTCCCGCTTCGATTGCTTCCCATTTGGATAATTGACTAAGGCTAACAAAGAATCTGTTGCATACGGAGAAGGGGCACGTCCAATTGCTGAAACAACAACTACTACTTTATAACCTTCTCGTTTTGAAGCTTGAATATGTTTAATTGCATGTTTTCTTGTGGTCGCATCTGCTAGTGATGTCCCCCCAAATTTTTGAATTAAAACATCCATTTACTTCACCTCAATATTAAAGCCAATTGTTTTTCACCAGAGATTCGGCGATTTGAACTGAGTTCCAAGCTGCTCCCTTTAACAAATTATCTGATACAACCCACATATGATAACCTTTATGATCGTCTAAGTCTTTTCTGATTCTACCAACGAAAACATCAGACTTCCCAGCTGCATCTAATGGTGTTGGGTATTCTTGTTTTTGTGGATTATCCTTTAACACAATACCCGGTGCATGCTTCAATGTTGCTTGAATACTTGAAACAGATGTGTCCTCTTCGACCTCAAAGTAAACACTTTCCGCATGAGATGTAAAGAAAGGCAATCTTACACAAGTTGCTGCAACTGATAATTCTGCATGATGTAGAATTTTCTTCGTCTCATTGATCATTTTCATTTCTTCAAATGTATAACCATTATCTTGAAAAACATCAATTTGTGGTAATGCATTAAATGCAATTGGGTAATGGTTGGATTCACTCTTAACAGGTAATAATTCTGCATGTAAATCTTCTCCAGCCAAGAAAGCTTGAGCTTGATCTTTGAGCTCTTCAACCGCCTCTGCTCCTGCCCCAGAAACAGCTTGATAGGTAGAGACAATCACCCGATTAAGCCCATATTTATCTTGAATCGGTTTTAAAGCAGTAACCATTTGAATTGTAGAACAATTTGGATTTGCAATAATACCATTATGAGCTTGAATATCTGTTTCATTAACTTCAGGAATAACGAGTGGAACTGATTCATCCATTCGATACGCACTCGTATTATCTATAACAACTGCACCTCTTTTTACAGCCTCAGGTGCCAATACTTTTGATATCGATCCACCTGCAGAGAATAAGGCAATATCAACGCCTTCAAAGCTCTCAGGTTTAGCTTCTTCAACAATGATAATCTCATCATTGAATTTGATCTTCGTTCCAGCTGACCGTGATGATGATAAAAGTTTCAATTGTTTAATTGGAAAGTTCTTCATTTCTAAAGTCTCTATTATTTTTTGGCCAACGGCTCCTGTTGCACCTAATACAGCGACATTATATGTTTTTGTATTTGACATAAAAAAAACCCCTCTCCACAAGCATATTAAATAGTAATATCTATTTTAACATATTCTTATGTCAAAGAGGGGGAAGTTTATCGTTAAATTAGAAAAAAATCTATTTTAATAAGTCGTAATGACTGGCTGTAATTGTTTAAATGATAAAGCATTCTCTATCGTTTCAGGTAATAAATCCATTTTTGATATTAGTGAATTTGGTTTACCTACTGGATTATCTTGACCAAAAGGAACAAAGAAAATTCCTTTTGTTGCAATTAGTTTCATTAAGTTAACTCCGTTTAAACCTAATGCATCATTTGTTGAAAGAGCTAAAACAATTGGTGCTTGATTACGCATCGTTGCTTTAGTTGCCATTAAAATTGGAGTATCTGTAACAGCATTTGCTAGCTTACTCATTGTATTACCTGTTAATGGTGCGATAACCATACAATCTACAGGATCCTTTGGACCAAATGTTTCTGCCTCTTCAATTGTAGTAACTGGATGGCTTCCTGTTATATCACTTATCTTTTTTAAATGGTCTTCTGCTTTACCAAATCTTGTATTTACCTTTTGAAAACTATATGAAACAACAGGACGTACACCTGCACCTGCTGCAACTAATTTCTCTATTATCGGAAAAACCTCTTCATACGTGCAATGTGAACCAGTGAGACCAAAACCTATTTTCTTTCCCTTTAACATAACCGATCCCCTCCGTACATATTATTGATGATCAATAATTAATTGATCAATGACATTGGCGAGTATTTCACCAGCTGTTTTAGGAGCAACTTTCGCTGGTAATCCCAATGCATGAATTGTATTTAACCCTCGCTTTTTGGCATGAGCAAAGTTTACACCACCTGGTTTTGATGCTAGATCAATAATTAATGCATCCGATTGAAGTGTATTTAATTGTTCTTTATCAAGCACCATAACAGGTATTGTATTAATCAATAAATGACACTTTTTAGTATATGAAGTTAGTTCACTTAGGTGAAATCCATTGTATCCGAGCGTGTGAGCTTTGGCGATATCTCGTGTTTTCCTTACACCTGTAGACACATGAGCACCAAGCTTTGTAAATTTATCGGCAACGGTTAAGCCCACTCGGCCTAATCCTAGCACAACAACGTTTGCATCATGTAAAGTCGTTTTCATATGTTGAAGAGCTAACAAAATTGCCCCTTCTGCTGTTGGAACTGAATTATAAATAGCTACATCATCCCGTTCCATTAGTGGGATAAAAGTTAACTTTTGATTCGCTAATTTCTCAGATAAATATGGTGTTGTTATTCCCGAAAAAATAAGTGCCTTACTTTTAATTCGCTCAAACCAGTCATCCGGTAAGAAGAGGGATCTATTTGAAAAAGTCGACTTCACCTGACCATTACTTTCGACACCGGTAATAGGTAAAATAACGACGTCAAGTGTTTCAGGTGAGACTTCATCTAAATCAGTATATTTTACACCTAAAAATCCTTGATCTAACAAGTCATACCCAATCAATTGGATCTGATAATTTGTGTTGCTGATTAGCTTTTTTATCAATTCTAAATAGCGGGCATCACCACCTATGATCGCCAGCTGTTTTTTTAACATCATACGCTTCACCTCTAGCTGAAATTTTTAGTCCCTTTTTTTGCTTTTCTTCGTGTGATACACGATGATTACACAGTTAGTAATTTCACTTTATCTTATGCGTTTGGCATAAGTCAGTGCAGGTCATTTAAGCAAATAGGTTTATACACATTTGAAAACATGTTTAATGAAGTTCAAACAGTCAGTTAAAGACGAGAAGTTAACAACTCCGTTCTTTTATATTTCGATATTTAAATGATTTTTAAAAGTATATCTTCACTTGATCTGGAGCCTATAGCCAGGTAATCTAAGCTGAAAATAATCAAAATTGTCAAATTGGGGATTTAATTTTTGAAGAATGATTGATTAACAGAACGAGGAAATATACCTAATGACAACAACAGAATAGTGAATGAAAAGCTTAGTCAAAAATATAAAATCTTTATCTAGTTCTTCTTACGCACAGCATTCAAGCTTTGTGAAACAAAAGTGATCAAAGATATAATAATCCACCTAGCGTTTTGAACTGCACCCTGTCAAGTAGACAGTGAAAAAAACAAAAGATTTATGCCGCAGCCTGGTGCCGATATTCTAACGGTGCTAGGCTGTTTAATCTCTCTTGGTATCGTTCTTCATTATAA
>NZ_JAHLQM010000022.1 GCF_018919165.1 Amphibacillus sp. MSJ-3
CGCGCTCGACTTGCATGTATTAGGCACGCCGCCAGCGTTCATCCTGAGCCAAGATCAAACTCTCAATAAAATTGTTGAGTTGTTCTACTCTCATTTGAAGCACTAGCTTCTTCTTACTTCTTTTCTTCTTAACTTTCTTGGTTGTTTGGATTCAGTTTTCAAAGATCAATTGTTGCCGTCTTTTGACGACGAGATATAATATATCATGTTTAATTTGTGCCGTCAATACTATTTTTAAAATTAAATAATTAATCCACTAAATAGTATAGCTAAACCTTACTGACACTTTTTTTGACAACAGAAATTAATATAGCATACCAGGGCGTTCGTTGCAATACTTTTTTTGGCCAAATTAGCTGAATAACTAAAATTTATAATTAGGGATATATTTTAAAACTTCTTGTTCCGTAGCCACTCGGCGAAATAGTTGAAATAATACTTGATAGCGATCATACATAGCTTTTTTTACAATGATATCAATCCGTGTATCTTCTAAATCAAAGATCAATTCATCCATTTCCTTTTTTATCATATATTCCAGTTCTTTTAATTCTTTTTCATTTATAATCATTCCTAGCATAACAATCCCTCATCTCTCTATATTTAAACTTAATCATATAATTAACCCTCTATACCTATTATTTTCCCAAATTGCAAAAAAACAAACCATAATAAGTAGCTCTCTATTCATATTCTATAGTGAGACAAGCATAAGATAAATTATCTAATTTATACAAAGGAGTAATTATGATGTCTTTTTTCTTCGTATTTAAATTTAACCAGCTGAAAAAATACTTTATTGTCCTTGCTTTTAGCTTTATAGTCATTTCTTTACTTGTTTTTAATGCTACTAAGTATTTACAGGTTTTTTCTTCAGAAGAGGATCCTCGCGCATTGATGAAGGGAAACGAGGATAGAGATGAAATTGCTTTAACTTTTAATATTACTTGGGGAGATGAAGTGCTCGAACCTATTTTAGACCAATTAGAAGACGAAAATGTATCGGCCACCTTTTTCCTATTAGGTGAATGGGCTGAACACCATCCGCACTTGGTTGATTTAATCGTTGAAAAGGGGCATGAAATTGGTATGCTTGGTTATCGATATAAAAGCTATCTTAAACAAGATATCAACGAAGTAACAAAAGACCTTTATAAAGCAAAAGATGTATTTACAAAACTAAACTATCCTGATTTAAATTTATTACGAACACCTAGTGGCCATTTAAATAAAGAGGTCTTAACGACTGCTGTAAACCAAGGTTTTCAAGTTATTGATTGGCGAGTAGATCCGAATGACTGGGAAAAACCTGGCGTGAATTATATTGTTGATCAGGTCATGTTAGAGACTGAAAGTGGTGATATTATTTTAATGCATGCATCTGATTCCGCCACTCAAACAGCAGAAGCACTGAAAACTATCCTACCTGGTTTAAAGGAAAAGGGATTTCAGTTTGTAACAATTTCCGAACTCATCACTCAAGCAGAAATCAGCATAAAACCGATTGAATAATTATGACACATATTTATGCTTTAATCTTCTCATATTAAGAGTATCGAAATTAATTTGAGAAGGAGTAAAATCAATGCCTAAAAAATATATAATCATTATTTTAATTATCCTTAGCTTAATAACAGGATGTAGCCCAGGCAATGACCAATCCAATCACAGTCAAGATGGCGGGTATGAGGCAACAAAGAAAATGGTAACAGATATTTTAAAGTCAGAAGACGGTAAAAAAGCCATTGCCGAAGTTATTGCGGATGATTCGTCACAAGAAATCTATGTTATTCATGACGACACTGTAAAAAAAGCCATTGAAGACGCTTTGACTTCCGAAAAGGGGAAAGATTTTTGGTCAAAGATGTTTAGTGATCAGGACTTTGCAAAGGAATTCTCCCTTGCGATGATTGAACAGCAAGAGGATATTTTCAAGCGACTAATGGGCGATGCAGAATATCAAAAGAAAATGCTCGATCTTTTTGCTAATCCTGAATTTGAACAACAAATCCAGTCACAGTTAAAAAGTCAAAAGTTTAAAGGACATTTAGAAGAAAGTATCCAGGAAACGTTAGATTCCCCACTTTTTCAAGCCAAGGTCTCTGAAATTATTGTCCAACATGCCAAAAAAATCGTTGGTGAAAGTGAAGAAGATGGAAAAGAGGAACAGGATAAACAACAATCTGAAAAAGAGGATTCAAAAGGCGAGTCTAGTCAGTAAGTAAATGTCCCATTCTCAAATTTTTAGTGAATGGGACATTAATTATCGTATAGAGCTAAATACTAACTAACTGATTATAACAAAGGTCAAAATTCAACCGTTAAAAGATATTCAGCTATATCCTGGTAAATTTGTCCGATTGGATGTGCTTCAGGATAAACAGAACCGTGCTGATTTGGATAAGGACTAGGTTGACTCAAGGGAATTTGAGCAAGTAATGGGGTATTTAATTCTTTAGTTAAGGCCTCACCACCGCCCTGTCCAAAAACATATTCCTTCTCTCCCGTTAACTGACTTTCAAAGTAGGCCATATTTTCAACGACACCGATGACTTCATGATTTGTGTCTAATGCCATTTTACCAGCCCTAGAAGCAACAAAGGCAGCTGTCGGATGAGGTGTTGTGACGATAATCTCCTTTGAAGATGGAATCATTTGATGAACAGACAAGGCCATATCCCCCGTTCCTGGTGGAAGATCGAGTAATAAGTAATCTAAATCACCCCAGTCAACTTCTACAAAAAAGCTCCGTAGCATTTTACCTAAACGCGGGCCACGCCAAATAACAGGCTCATTATCCTCAACAAAGAAACCCATTGAGATGATTTGAACACCATGTGCTTCAACAGGAATAATTCGATTCCCCTTTAAGGTTGGCCGTTCAGTAATACCCATCATGTCAGGGACACTAAAACCGTAAATATCAGCATCAACGATACCAACTCTTTTCCCCAACCGGGCCAATGCAACGGCAATATTCACGGTCACTGTTGATTTTCCAACACCTCCTTTACCACTTGCAATTGAGATAAACTTCGTATTTAAATAGCCATCTAATAATGAAGAAGGCTCATTTTTATTTGCTTGTAATTTTGCCAATTCTTCAGCCGAAAATTGTTCGAAATGAATCGCTACCGAAACAAAGCCAACACGTTTCAGTTTATTAATAATTTCTTCTTCAATTTTTCTTTCTTCTGGTGAATTTATCTTTCCAATCGCTATCTTTAAACGAACGTGGTCCGAAGTTTTATCTGCTTGAATCTCCCTTACACCATTCGTCTCAAGTAAGGTTTTATTTAAAGTTGGGTCAATGATTGATTTCAATAATGCCATAACTTGCTGTTTGTTTAACACGGTTTAGAACTCCTTTCAATTCATCTACTGCAAGTATAGCACATTCGATTTTTAAGAAAAAATCAATTAAATGATTCAGAGAAGTAGCTTAGGATACCATAGTAAATACTAGCTGCCATTTTATTTTGATAGATCGATTGTTTCAATAATTCACGTTCATCTGGATTTGATAAAAAGCCTATCTCTACAAGGGCTGCAGGTCGGTTAGCGTGTTTCAAGACATAGACACTATTGATGGCTAGTGCTTCTCGATTTGTATTCCCAAGGTTCACTTTGATTTCCTCTTGAATCGTTTCTGCTAATATTTTGGAGCTCGGCTGATTTGGATGATAAAAGGTTTGGGCACCACGCCATTGCGTAGAAGGAAGGGCATTTAAATGGAGCGTAATAAATATATCAGGATCTTTTTCCTCCATAAAAACTACCCGATTTTTGATATCTTCTACTTTTCTTTGAGAAACACCCTTCGTCTGATCATTTGCCAGGTCACGGTCCGTTTCCCGAGTTAAATAGACTTCTGCACCAGCCTGTTGTAAGTAATGTTGTAACTTTTTACTTACAGTTAAGGCTAATTCCTTTTCTAATGTCTGATCTGCACCCACTGCGCCACCATCTGCACCACCGTGTCCAGGATCAAGAACGATGACTTTACCTGATAAAGGGAGAATTAGGGATTCAGTTGAATTTGTGGTTTGTTCAATTGGAGATCGCATTAAAACAATAAGTAAGATAAAACCAGCAATCCAAATGATCAACTTCATTATTCTAGGCATTGTCCATTCCTCCGTTCATACTTACTTAACTATATGGAATAGCTTGGACAAATAGAACATTAGAAAAGCCCATTTAATTCGATTTTTCATATGATAAATCACCTAAAGAAAAATCATAATATCGTGATTAGCTATCCACTTCCGTTCACGTGTGCATTGTTAATATAACAACATTCTAAATAGCATACAGCCATTGACTAAAGCGCTTTTTTATACTACCATTAACTCATGATGACAACCATGAAATAACTTCATGGGAGAAAGGAATTGTTTATGGTTACGATCAAAGACATTGCCAAATTAGCTGGGGTCTCTCATACCACCGTTTCTAGAGCATTGAACAACAATCCACTGATCAAAAAAGAAACCAGGGAACAAATCCAGAAAATTGCGCAGGAATTGCAATATGTACCGAATTTCAATGCCAAAAGTTTAGTTAATCAAAAGAATTATATGATCGGATTATTCTTCTCTAGTATCAGCCAAGGGACAAGTTCTAGCTTCCTTGTCGATACGATCAAAGGGATTCGTTCAATTCTGGACGATAGTTACACCTTATCAGTAGAAGGAATCGAGGATATTCAACATTGGGAGCACATCAACTTCCAGCGTTATGATGGTATTTTGGTAATGAGCCAAAGCGACAGCGACCATACATTTCTTTTACATTTAAAAAAACAGACGATCCCCTTTGTCGTTGTAAATCGACATATTCATGATCCGGAAATCATCAATGTCGTCGCAGATGATGCTAAGGGTGTGACTGATGCAATCGAATATGCGATCTCACAAGGTCATAAGGAAATTGGCTATATCGGCGGCCGAGAAAGTTTCCGTTCTGCCAATGAACGTCGCACTGCCTTGGTAAATTGTCTTAAGAAAAATCAGCTACAGATCAACGAAAACTACTTTACTTCGGGTGATTATAGCCTGGAAAGTGGATTTCAAGCGATGAAAAGGCTACTAAATAATCAAAGTAAACCCAGTTTAGTGTTCTGTGCCAACGATGATATGGCGATTGGCGCCATGCGTGCGATCAATCACTACGGCTTAGAAGTTCCTAAAGATATATCAATTATCGGTTTTGATGATACACCATTAACTTCGTATCTCAATCCACCTTTGACAACTGTTCAAAAGCCACTTAAAAAGATCAGCCAAATCGGAACTTCATTGCTGCTACAATTAATAAACAAGGAAGTCGTCAATGATATGAAAGTAGAGATTCCAAC
Source organism: Amphibacillus sp. MSJ-3 (assembly GCF_018919165.1). Lineage (GTDB taxonomy): Bacteria > Bacillota > Bacilli > Bacillales > Amphibacillaceae > Amphibacillus. Next base: position 5,360 of record NZ_JAHLQM010000022.1, read on the forward strand.
CTCTTTGGTTAAACGGCATTCCGTTACCCAAGTGAATCAAAATTAACAAAAGCAAAAGATATTTCTTTTGTTTTAAACTAAAATGTTAACGTGTTCAAAATGCAGAAGGGAGGGAAAACTACAAGCTAAGGAACAATCCGTTAGTCATCATTCTATCGTTTTATGAAAAGAAGTCTTTGGAAAATAAGTAGAGATTATGAAACAGAATTTACACAGTTTGGGGTAGGGCGTTTACTACTATGCCCTGTTTATCTTTTTTAACCCTACTTATAAAAAATGTAAGAACAGAAGTTGCATGTTAGAGCCATCTAAAAAGAAAGGGAGATAAATATGTTTTTAAATGATGATTTTCTATTAAGTACCGACTGGGCTAAAAAATTATATCATAATCATGCGGCAAAAATGCCAATTATTGATTATCATTGCCACCTAGATCCAAAGGAAATTTACGAAAATAAAAACTTCAGCAATATCACAGAGGCATGGTTAGGCGGTGACCACTACAAATGGCGCTTAATGCGTGCATGTGGTGTACCTGAATCCCACATTACCGGTGATGCTTCTGACTATGAAAAGTTTGTAGCTTGGTGCCAAACTGTACCAAAAGTAATTGGAAATCCTCTATATGCTTGGACACATTTAGAATTAAAGCGTTTCTTTGGTGTTGATTTATTGATCAATGAAGAAAATGCCGATCAAATTTGGAATACAGTCAATGCTAAATTAGCTACGGATAATTTCCGCCGTCGAGAAATAATTAAAAACTCTAATGTGAAAGTCATTTGTACAACTGACGATCCAATCGATGATTTACATTATCATCAATTACTAAAAAGTGAGGAGCAGGCATTTAAAGTATTACCAGCTTTTCGTCCTGACAAAGCTTTGAATTTAGAAAAACCTGAATTTAGCGATTGGGTAGACAAATTAGCAGACGTTAGCGGACAGGAAATCTCCTCCTATCCTCAACTAATCAAGGCTTTAGAAGCACGGATCGATTACTTCCATGAAAATGGTGGGCGTTTATCTGATCATGCGCTAGACATCTTACGCTATCAGGAAGCAGACGAGGATGAACTAGAGACAATCTTTCAAAAAGCGATGAGACAAGAAGCTTTGACTGAGATAGAAATTGATGCTTATCGTACAGAAACATTAAGTCGCTTAATTCAATTTTATCATGCCAAAGAATGGACAATGCAACTGCATATTCATGCCTATCGTAATTGTAACCAGCGCATGTTTGACCAATTGGGTCCAGATACTGGCTACGATGGTCTAAATGATTTATCGTTAACGATTCCTTTACAAAGACTATTGGATCGGGCAGAAAAAACAGATCAATTACCACAAACTATCCTATATTCATTAAATCAAAATGATTATCCTGCTATCATGGCCTTAATCGGTTGTTTTCAAAAAGACAGCGCTGGCAAATTACAATTAGGTTCAGGCTGGTGGTACAACGATACCTATGCTGGTATGCGTCATCAATTGACGATGTTTGCAGAAGGCAGTGTGCTAGCTAACTTTGTTGGTATGTTAACAGATTCACGCAGCTTCTTATCTTATACTCGACATGAATACTTCCGCCGTGTCCTATGTGGATTAATTGGTGAAATTGTTGAACGTGGTGAAGCTCCAGAGGATGAGGCATTACTAGGTAAGATGATAGAAGATATCAGTTATAATAATGCTGCCAATTATTTTGGTTTTTGAGGTCTGACATGAGAATATTAACCGATATAAAAGAAGAATTAACTGAAGAGCCCAAGGAAACAATGCTTTCCTTGGCTCTGCTTGATAAGGAGAAAAGGCCATTTGTCCTTATCTGTCCAGGTGGTGGTTACACTCATCTTGCCATTGAAAAAGAGGGAATTTCGATTCAAAATTGGCTTCATTCTTTAGGATACCACACTGGCATTCTTTCTTATCAAGTTAAAGATATCAATCCTAACCTTTTCCTAGAAGATTTAAATGATGTCATGACTTATCTTAAACAGGAGCAATTCATTTCAAAAATTTTTGTGATGGGCTTTTCAGCAGGTGGTCATGTAGCGGGCCTGATTGGGACAAAGGCGACTGTAAAACCTGATGGTCTACTCCTTTGCTATCCTGTTGTCAGCTTTTTGGAGGCATTTAGTCATCACGGATCTTGTGAGCATTTTCTAGGGAAATATGGATCTGAGCAAGATAAACTAAAATTTTCAATAGAGAAAAATGTTGATTTAAATACGCCACCATGTTTTATTTGGCACACAGCTGAAGATACTTCCGTTTCGATGGCAAACAGTTTGGCTTTGGCTAACGCCCTTAATCAGCAAAAGGTAGCTGTAGAACTTCACATTTTTCCTGAAGGTCACCATGGCTTAGGGATCTTACCAGATGTGCCTCATACCTTGCAATGGAAAAGGTTAGCTGAGAATTGGATAATAAATATGACAAAGGAGCGCGGAAAGTGATATGACTACTGTCTTTATTGCAGGTGATTCTACCGCAGCTGAGAAATTAGCAGAAAAACGTCCAGAAGCTGGATGGGGCGAAAAAATCCCACTTTATTTTAATAAAAAGATCGTATTTTCAAATCATGCGAAGAATGGTCGCAGTACAAAATCATTTATCGCAGAAGGGCGTCTAAATGAAATTGAAGAAAGAATAACTGAAAATGACTATCTATTGATTCAATTTGGACATAATGATCAAAAGTTGGATGATCCTGACCGCGGCACGGATCCATACGGTGATTATCTTGATAATCTCGCTAAGTTTATTACCCTAGCTAACAATCATAAGGCCCAGCCTGTTTTGCTAACCCCTGTCACACGAAGGGATTATCTTGCTGATGGCTGTTTGAACCCGAAAACACTAGGTGACTATCCACAAGCGATGAAGGAATTTGCCAAGAAAGAGCAGATACCCATTTTAGATATCTTTACTCGATCACAGAACTGGCTTGCTCAATTTACCAAAGATGAGACACGGAAGTTTTACTTACACGGAAAGCCGAATGAATGGAGTAATTATCCAGAAGGTGTTGTAGATAACACTCATTTTAGTGAGCAAGGAGCAATGGAAATCGCCCGCATTGTTGCTGAGGCGATTGGGGAAAGTTCATTACCCTTAAAGAGAGATCTCTTGTAGTCGCAATTACTAAGGCTATAAAATGAAAAGGAGTTCCAGTGAAAATCAATTCACCGAAACTCCTTTTTTTGTTCGCTGCTTTTTCCCAGCTACATTTATAAATCTAATTGTTAGAAGTAACAATCACTTGAACACTACTTCTATTATTTATTTTTTAAATAACTTTCTGTAAACTCATCAATAATCTTACTTCCACCATTATTCATGAAAGTATCGATCGCTTTATCGTAATCTTCCATCTCATATTCACCCATCATATATTTATAATAGGCATCTTCTACACCTTCAATTAGGGTAGACCATTCAGTATTATAAGTTTCTGAATTCAGTGATTGAGTTGGGTCGATGATAGCATATTCTTCGTTCTCAGCTATTCTCTCATCTGCTAAGTTTTTCAATTCACTCGTACTCTTGAATGTATCTACTAATTCAGATGGACGAGAAGAAGAGAATGGTTGAACTTCTTGTTGCCATTGATCGTCATCGATTCTAACATACTCGTCGTTTTCATTGATTTCAAAGTGAACGCCTTCGACACCTTCTGTCATCAATCTAAACGGTTCTTCATCCATTAAATCATTGATGAATTGTAGTACAACAGCAAGATCTTCTTCTGTATCTACCTCACTTTTCGGAATTGCTAGCCAGCCACCCATTCCGCCATTTGTATCAGAAAGAATGCGACGTGGAACATCTTTATATGTCATGTCATTAATTAATTCCCATTCCATATTTTCTTCCTCAGTACCTTGGGCTTCAGCTACATAGTTTCGAGCTTCAAATAGACCGGAAAGTACGATACCGCCTTTTCCTTGGATAATGTAGTCCTTTTGATCATTTTTAGCCATAACAGTAAAGTCAGAGTTCATCCAACCATTTTCATAAACATCACGGAACCATTCCATTGCTTCTTTATACTCAGGTTGAGTAAAACTAGGAATAACTTCATCATCATCAGTGATTGTAAACCAGTTTCCTGCTCCAAAGTAACCTGACAGTGAGCGCATACCAACATAGAATGATTCGTTTCGTTCAACAAATCCTACTGTATCATCGACACCGTTTCCATCTGGATCATCTTCAGTGAAGGCTCTAGCTACCTCATACAAGTCATCAAGTGTATGTGGAACATCCAAACCTAGGTTATCTAACCAGTCTTTACGCACTAGGACACCGTAGCGTGCAATTGGTTTTTGGAATGGAACACCATAAATATGCCCTTCAATTCTTGACGCTTCCAATCGGTCTTCTGAAATATTAGCTAAATTCGGATAGTCTTTTAAGTAAGGCTCAACATCCCAAAACATTCCTGAACTTAATGAGTTACGTACTGTCGTATTTTTGATATCTGTCAAACTAACAATATCAGCTAAAGTCCCTGATGCAAGAGCAGCATTGATTCGTTCATCTTTCGACGCATCCGGTACCCAGTTGAATTCGATTTTCATTCCAGTGTACTCTTCAAGTCTTTCTTGAATATCCCCTGAAGGAGGTGCTGGTGTATGCAACATTGCCATCCAGGAAATCGTATCTTTGTCTGATGTAGCAGTATCTTCAGTATCGTTATCTGCCGGTTCGCTATCTACATCTTTATCTGCAGATCCGCCACCGCAACCCACTAATGAAATAGTGAATAGTAACATGAAGCCTAAAATAATACCCCACTTTGCTTTTTTCATCTTCTCTTCCCTCTTTCAATATATTTTTTATATTAGTTTAAATCAGATTGCCCTGTTAAATTGAGGATGAATCTGACTTATACTCAAAATAATTAAAATCTGCATAACATCCAAATTGTTTATCTAAATCTTGGACACCGATTCCAACAAAGTTACCGGTGAATCCACCTGCAAGGAATAACAAATTAAAGGTTTCCCCAATTTCTTGCCACTCACTTTGTTCTGATGACTTCCAATAAAACTGACCCTTTGTCTCTTCTACAACCACTTTTAAGTAAGTTGTATGATCAGTTAATTCAATGATATCAGGAAGCAAGACATTTTCTCCCTGCTTACATTGCATTAACCGCAAAACTGATCCTTTCGATTCATCATAGGTGACATAGCAATAAATATAGTTCTGTTCGCTTAAGAATAAGAATAGTCCAGCCATTTGATTAAATGTTTTCGGATCAAACTCCATCATTGTTTCCGCTTGAAAACGAAAATCCTTCTGTCGGATAGCTAATAAATGCTGTTCAAAAGTGGATTGTGGCGATTCTCCCGAAATCATTCTGAGATAACCTGGACGGGTCGTTAGATCACACCACGATTTTTCAGGCATAATTCTTCGAGCGTTCCATTCCTTAGCCAACGGACCATCAAAATCATCTCGAAAATCTGTATCTATTTCTTGTTGGACTACGGATTTCGTTTCGATCATCGTATATTCTTCTGGAGCAGTAGAACCATTCGCTAACCGAAGCCAACCGTCTTCAGTCCAAATCACTTCTTGGATCGCAGTCTCTCGACCTAAAATAGCCGCTTTTCCTAACAAGGGGCGAGTCGTCAAATAGGCCATATACCATTTACCATTTATCCCTTCAACGATGCTCCCGTGTCCGCTACATTGTAATGGTGATTCGGGTTTATCACTTGCAGTCAAAATTGGGTATTCAGGATCTAATTCATAAGGTCCGGTAATTTCCTTGGCTCGACAAATCGTTACAGAATGTCCTGAACCGGTACCCCCCTCAGCTGTAATTAAGTAATAAAAACCTTGATGATAATATATATGTGGCGCTTCTGTTTTAGCTAGTGGTGTGCCGTCAAATATCTTATATACTTCACCCACTAATTGCTGAGTCGTTGGATCATATTCTTGTAAAACGATTCCCGCAGATTTGTTACCTGTCGTCATCCGATAATCCCAAATTTCATTCAATAGCCATTTGCGCCCATCTTTATCATGAAATAATGATGGATCAAATCCACTAGAATTCAAGTAAATCGGTGAGCTCCATGGTCCAGTGATTGATTTAGACGTGATCAGGTAATTATGACAATCTTTGAAAGGTCTCGTTGTATTTTTTACATCCGTATAAATACAATAATACAAACCATCGTGATAGCTGAGTTGCGGTGCCCAAATACTACAATTTTGCGGATTTCCTCTCAGATCAACCTGATCAGTCAGAATATCCGTTACGTGTTCCCAGTTCACCAAGTCCTCTGAACCGTAAATTCTAATCCCGGGTAACCATTCAAATGAGGATACGGCGATATAATACATTTCACCCCCTTTCAAAATATATGGATCTGGATTAAAGCCTCTTAAAATAGGATTTTGAATTTTGCTTTGTACCATTTTTCTTCCTTTCATAAAATATTTTTATTAATAATCAAATTTAAACGGGTAAATCAACTTGCTTTCTCGCTTTTGCATAGTCATAAAAGCAAAGTCCACCTGTTACAAAGAACGGAAAAGCTAACACAAATGCTATCAGTTGACTTCCTAACAGCGTGACAAGTCCAGCTAAGATATAGCCAATTCCAGCTCCTATCCAATAGCGTTGATTACGAAGAAACAAATTAGAAATAAAAACTAAGATAAGCATTGTAATTACTGTGAAAGCAAACCATGACCCTAAGGTTTTAAACATTAACAAACCTTCTTGATCCGAAAGATGTTTTAATACATCATCAAAAATGGGTAAGAAAACTTTTCGGTATTGTTCCACTGTCATTTTATTAACGATGATACTGAAACAACCAAGAAATACCGTTATAATTGCTGCGGTAATCCCACTGATCCATAATTTCACTTTACGATTCATCTACTTTCGCTCCCTCCACAGTAATCCAATCCTCTCTATTTGGCTTTTCCGCATAAGAACAGTCAATTTCTTCATAACAAACGGTCTGACGCGCCTCTAGTTTATTCCAATCATGCCAACCTTCTGCTATCAATTGCCGGTCAAAGCAACAGTTTTGAAATCTGGTTTTGGCAAAGGAGCGCCAAGGTCGACCCAAATAGTAGGGGCTTTCTCCAGTAACCTGGCAATTCTTAAAGATAAATCCGGCTTGATTTACTTTTGTAGAGGCGGCTGTTAAATAATTGGGTGACTTTCGCTCTTTTCCATGAATCTGACAATCTATGAAAGTAGCTGAACCACCGCCAAATATGAAATCGACTGTTCCACTAATTCGACAGTTTTCAAAAACAACCCTTTGTTGTCCAAAAGTCTTTTTGAGCCAAGCGCTCTCTAAAGGTGTTCCATCCTTATTGTTGTCAGGAAGTGGACCTAAGCAAAGTGTATCTTGATGCCCTTCCAATCGACAGTTGCGCAGTCGAATTTTGTCACCTTCAATATAAAGAGCAGATGCCTGGCCTGCATGTGCATCACTACCAGCCGAATTCATAATTGTAATATTTTCTAGGTAAATTTCTTTACCATTCAAAAAGACAGTTGCTGTCTGAAAGGTTCCTCTCACTTCTCCTTTTTCATTAAGATCATGGGCTGAAAAGTTACCTTCTATCGTTACATCACCTTCACCAACCATGTCTAATGAATTACAGTAGACTTTGATATTCTCACGATAATGTCCAGCTTGGATCAGGATCCGGCAAGGCGCTTGATAAATTTCCGCTTGATCTACCGCTTGTTGAATCGTTTGATAAGCTTGGGGATCACTAGGATCAACACATAGTTCTATCACAACTTCTCCCTTAGAAAGCGCTGCCATAAATAGTCCATCTCCTTCGTTTCCTGATGGCCACCAGTCAGGATCTCACATTGCCAATGATCAGCGTGACCACAATCACGGTAGACCTCTTTCAATTGGGCATCAAGCTGTTTCACTCCGCTTAGCGGACAATGTAGATCATTACGTCCAACCAGGCTTAGGCGTGGGCGAGGGGCAATTAACCTTTGAATATCCAACGTCGTATGGTTTGTCAATATTCCGGGAATATAGTAATAAAACCCATGATGGTCCAAACAACGTTCATTAATCAAACTCTCATAGTCCACTTGACCACCAATATCGACTACTACTTTAATCCGTTCATCCATCGCCGCCAGCCACCAACTCATCATGCCACCCATTGACATCCCCATCGTCGCAATCCTCTGACTGTCGACTTCCGGACGTTGAATGAGGTACGAAAGAAATTGTTGATTATCATACAAACGTAAGCCCCATAATGTATGCCCTTTCAATAAAAACTCTTTGAAAAGTTCACTTTCCTTTTTTCCACGGCGTTCACCAAAGCCCCACATGTCAATGACACCAACCGCATAACCAGCTTTAGTTAAACGACTCAAAAAACTTTCCTGCTGTAAGTAATCACTGCTATGAACCAGTTCGCTCTTACCGCCTGTGAAATTCCCACCATGAGAATGGTTAAATAATACTAGTGGTTGCGGTTTATCACTCGTATATGCAAAATAGGCCGGAACCGTTTCAAGAGTATTCAATGTTATCTGCAATGTTTCTAATGTGTAATTAGCTGTTTCTTGCTTATCTAACAGAACCGCTTCTGGTTCAACCGCCAGTGAAGGACCTAAAAATTGATACAATTCATCTCTTGTCATCAGTTACTAGATCCTGCGATATATTCTTCACCATTAACTTTGCAATGGTGCCAATAGACTTGATCGCTGTTTTCGACGTGGAATCTTTCTCCTTCCACACCATCGATTGTTACATCATTGAAACTAATATCTTCCGCACATCCAATGTAAAAGCCATTTTTGACCATTTCTTCAATCCCTGTCATCATGGCTGGTTTACCTGGTTGAGCATCGTCGGCCATTGAAATTGAGATATTCTGAAAACTAATCTCAGATACGGGTTGTTCCGATAATCCATAGATAAAACCGGCTGAAGCATTAACATTTCGAGCGGTAATATTAGCAAAATGAATTCGACGAAACATCGGTGTCTCTTCAGTAATTGGATAAGGCGTTTTATCCCAAACGTATTTTTCTTTCCCTTTTGGACCACAAAAGTAATATAGGTTAAGAATAAATGGGCAAATGACATTATCCATCACAATATTACTTACTCGAATATCTTCCACAATTCCACCACGACCTCGACGTGACTTCAAGCGAATGCCTCGATCAGTATCTTGAAAGATGCAATTGCTAATCGTCACATTACGAATATCGCCACTCATCTCACTACCAATAACAACGCCACCATGACCATGAATCATCTGACAATTCGTGATCGTAATATTTTCACAAGGGACTCGCTGTGCCGTATCCTCTGTACCAGCTTTTATCGCAATACAGTCATCCCCAACATCAATTTGGCAATTACTAATTCGGACATTTTTACAAGACTCAGGGTCAATCCCATCTGTATTCGGTGAATCAGCTGGGTTTTTGATGCTAATATTATCTACCGTCACGTTCGTACAAATAATTGGATTGATTGTCCAGCTAGGTGAATCAATGACGCGGAAATCTTTCAAGGTCACATGCTCACACGAGTCAAAACTAATCAATTTAGGTCGAGGGAACTTTAATTTTTCCCGTTCATTACGGAAAATATGCCACCATTGTCTTCCATTTCCATCTAGCAAACCAAATCCAGTCACCGCTATATTTTTTGCATCCTCTGCATAAATACAAGAGGCATAAACTTCGCGCTTGACTCCTTCCCAACGTGAAGTCACTACTGGGTAATCTGCTTGGTTATCAGAAAACTTCAAAACACTTCCCGGTGATAAAAAGAGTTCAATATTATCTTTTAAAATGATTGCTCCAGTATAAAATTCTCCTGAAGGGATAACTACTCTACCGCCACCCCTTTCTGCAACATGATCAATTGTTTGATTGATTGCGCTTGTCGCCAAACTTCCATCCGGCTTAGCGCCAAAATCTGTGATAACAGCTTCCATCTTTACTTATTCAGCCTCCTAGCTATCTTTTAAAGGTTCTAAAATTAGACTTGCCTGTAGGAAGGCACCAAAACCTTTGAAATCATTGGTTATAATCGGTTCACTAATGTAATAAACAAAGGAACCATCCCGGCGATCTTCTCCACCTAAACCAGCTACTTGACAGTTACGCGTCAAATTCACCCAGCCTTCATCGGTAAAAAAGACAAATTCCTCCTTCAATCCCTGGTAACTTTCATCAACAAAACTTTGCCATGAGTCAGCAATAAACCCTCGTTTAACAGCTTTCGCAGCTGCATAAACAATCATGCTCGAAGCAGATGCTTCAAGATAGTTACCGTGTCGATCTCCTTGATCCAATACTTGATACCAAACGTGTTTCTCTTTATCACGAACTTGTGCCAATGATTCAAGACATTTTTCAAAAATGACCTTAAGTTCATCAACCTCTTCTTTACCTGAGATAATTTCCATCGTATCAACCAAGGCCATCATATACCAGCCCATTGCACGACCCCAGAAGTTGGGTGAATGACCCGTTTCAGGATTTGCCCAGAATTGTTGTTTCTTTTCATCCCAAGCATGAAATAATAGTCCAGTCTTTTCATCTAAAGTATGTTCGTAACAAAGGGTAAATTGCTTGATAACGTCTGCCAATCCTTTACCTTCTTTAAAGGTAACTAAGTACTGAGCTAAAAATGGAGAACCCATGTATAATCCATCTAGCCACATTTGATGTGGATAAATATTTTTATGCCAAAATCCACCATCCGATGTACGGGGCATCTTTTGAAGTTGCTCAAATAATGTATCCATTGCAACTTTATATTTTGCTTCGCCTGTTTCTTTATAAAGCAAAAACAACAGTTTACCGTTATTGATATAATCTATGTTCATGGCATTCATATTATAGCCTTTGATCGATCCATCGTCCTGGATATAAAAATCCATTGTTTCCTTGATATAATCAAAATAGCTTTGGTCACCTGTTTGATAATAGGCTAGTTCAACTCCTCGAAGGACAACACCTATATCATAAGACCATTTACCATGATAGACTTTCTCTTTCGGTAAGATCGAATAACGTTCAAATAATGTTGTTAATGCTTTTTCAGAAAGTTTCATTAATGATTTCTCTCCTCACTGATTCCTTATTCTTGTAACTTAATGTGCAGTCACAGAACTGTTTTCCATTTCATCTTCTTCATCTTTCTCAAAAGCATCCTCTTCCCTTGGCGTAAATTCTAGTAAAATTGTTTTGCCGAAGAAGGCTAAGACAAAGCCATAAAAACCAACGCCGAACAGAAAGAGTAATGCCGGTGAATATTTAAAGAATAGAAAATAGCTAGCGACGATAATCGTCCATGCAATAATTGAGTAATGAAGATAACCCAAACCAAGCATGGCAGAACCGCGAATGATCTCTTTGATTGTCGCGAATTTCGTTGCTGCCATAACTGTATAAACATGTGAGAAGGCAAATATCAAGATAACGAAGACAAGAACATTGGCTACTTGATAGTACCACTGTGTTAACGAAAATAAATTAACAGTGATGATCGTAAACAATGCTAATACGATCCAACTAATGAAAAGTGATTGCAAATAGCGTTCTTTAAAATAAGTCCAGAAGCTCTTCGTAATTTTCGGCTTTTCTTTTAAACGTAACCAGCGATCGTAATATTTCATCATGGCATATGTTGCCGGCCCTATCGTAAAGAGACCAAATCCAGCGATTGTGAAAACAAACCATAGTAGATTTAAATAAGCAACCGTTAAGATGCCGATCATTATGTCATTTATATTATTAATTTTTTCAATCGTCATCTTGATCTTTCCTCTCTTATTTTATTAATAGATTCCATCTTCTCCAATTTTCTTAGCAAACTTATTCGCTAAAACAACGAGTATAAGTCCAACTAATCCTTTAAACAAACCTACAGCAGTTGAATAACTCAATTGTCCATTTTGAATCCCAGCTGTATAAACGAAGGTATCAAAGATCTGTGCTACTTCCCTGTTCATTGAGTTCATCAAGAGGAACATATGCTCAAATCCCATTTCCAACACACTTCCAATTTTCAAGATAAACAATGTCACAATAGTTGGCCGAATACAAGGTAATGTAACGTGCCACATTTTACGAAGTTTTCCGGCACCATCCATTTCGGCCGCTTCATAAAGTTGGACATCTACATTAGTGATTGCCGCAAGATAAACAATCGTTCCCCAACCTGCACCTTTCCACATCTCTTGGAAGATATACATTGGGCGCAACCACGAAGTACTTGTTAAAAAGGAAATTTTCTGTCCACCAAGATTTTCAATAATATTGTTGATGACTCCACCTTCTGTTGTTAGAAGGACGTAGAAAATAGAAACAACGATAACCCAAGACATGAAGTGCGGTAAATAAATAATTGTTTGAACACTTTTCTTAAACTTTTCACTTCTTAACTCATTGATCATTAATGATAAAATGATCGGTAAAGGAAAAGCGAACACAATATCCATCCCAAATATGACTAGGGTGTTTTTCATCAGCATCCAAAAAGTATCTTCCGAAAACAAACGAACAAAGTGCTTCATTCCTACAAAGGGGCTATCTAAAATCCCTAAGAAGGGTTGATAATCTTGAAAAGCAATAATTAACCCACCCATAGGTATGTATTTAAAAATGATAAAATACAATAACCCAGGTAGCAACATGATATACAATGCTCTATTCGTTCTTATTTTTGCCCACTTTTTCTTTCTTTCTTTAACCTTTGCCTCACGCTTATTTAAATTTATAAGAGGCTTTTTTTTGACTATCTCCATAATAGGCTTTTCCCTCCATTTCGTGACCTTCCCGAGAATAACTTTATGATAACGCGATCATGGAATTACGTATATAATCATTTCTTATCATTGTAAGCGGATACATATATTTTCCGACTTTATTTGTGAATATTTACACAAAAAAGTGACGTTAGCGCTTACGTCATGCGTCATTTCAGCGTTTTGTCCTTTATTGTCATATGAAATAATGATTATATACGTAATGGAAATCTCGTGATAAGTTAGATTTATTAAAGAACTATCAACAGGAGGTTAATCTATGCAATCTGTTTTAATGAAAAAATCAAAAAACAAAGTTAATATTCCTATGAGCGAAAAAGTTGGACAGATTTTAATTGTTTTGTTCTTACTAATTTTTACTTTGCTCTGTTTGCTACCCTTTCTAAATGTATTAGGAAGCTCCTTTGCAACATCAGGAGAAATTGCAACTAGACCTTTTATTATCATTCCAAGAACTTTTACGCTAAATGCTTACCGCTATATACTGTCAACACCAACTATTTTTAAAAGTATAGGTGTTTCCCTATTTGTTACGGTTGTTGGTACATTTGTAAGTATGGTACTCACATCATTTATGGCGTATGCTTTATCACGTAAATATTTACATGGGCGTTCATTTTTTAATTTCCTTATTGTCTTTACCATGTTGTTTAGCGGTGGGATGATCCCAACTTTCCTAGTTGTAAATAATCTAGGGTTGATCGATTCAATCTGGTCACTCATTCTCCCATCTGCGGTCAGCGCCTATAATTTGATTATTATGCGTAACTTCTTTCAAGGAATTCCTAATAGTTTAGAAGAGTCGGCTAAAATGGATGGTTGTACACATTGGGGTGTATTCTTCCGTATCATTTTACCATTATCACTACCTTCTATCGCTACGATCTCATTATTTTATGCGGTTAATTACTGGAATACGTATCAATCTGCCATTTTGTATATCAATAATCCAGATAAGTGGCCAATCCAAGTATTACTACGTCAAATCGTTATCGTTTCAAGTGGAATGAACGCTGATGCTTCTAGTGTCGATATTGTTCCACCAGCTCAATCAATCAAAATGGCTGTTATCGTTGTCGCAACTCTACCAATGTTAATCGTTTATCCATTTGCACAAAAATACTTTGTTAAAGGTGCGATGATTGGATCAGTAAAAGGTTAAGAAGATTCGTTTATATTTCAACAGACTAAAGCCACCGTATCTTACGATCAGGATACGATGGCTTTTTAAAATGCTTTTTTTAAATGGGATGCTTCCGGGGATGAATCCTGTACGAATTCCTCCCCTACTACCTTCTAAGACTTAGAGCAACCATTTTCATACCGTTTTATTAGTTACTTGAAGTAAACGTTGGCAGACAACAATCCAAGCATGATCATTTTCTCACATTCCACATAACAATGCTAGAATCACCGGTTATTTACCTGATCTAGTTATCAAATGCTAGGTCATGTCTGCTCTGACACTTTTCCACTATCTCTTATTTTGCTTACGGTACTCACCTGGAGTAAGTCCTTCTTTTTTCTTAAAAAAACGAATGAAATTCTGCGGGTTATTATATTGTAACCGCTCAGATATTTCCTTAATCGTCATTTTCGTCTGAATAAGCCACTCTTTTGCAATCATTAATCGATAGTTTTGTAAATAATCCGCAAAATTCAAACCCATCTCTTTTTTAAAAACACTACTTAAATAGTTAGAATTATAATGCAACTGATCAGCAATACTCTCCAAGGAAATATCTTGATCATATTGTTTGTGTACCAGTACGGTCACTTTATCTGATAAATTTTTCATTTCTCGATCAGTTACATTTTGGATCGTTTCCACGATTGGTATAATTAAACCATGTAATAACAACTCTTTAATTTCAAACAGGTTATCTTTATTTAAGACTTCTAAATAAAGATTCTGACTGTTCTGCAACACATCATAGTCTGCTCCCAGAAGTTGCCCCAGCTGGATGATGCTATTCATCAAGCGCAAAATCGCATTTCTTATCGTCAGTGGATTATGATTCTCTTTAACAATTAGATCAAACACCTTAGTAAAGTGTGATTGAACGATGCTTACTTCTTCGCTACGCATGGCATCCAAGAGTTCTTGTTCTGCTTCCTTCGGATATTTGATCACAGATTTCTCATCGAGTTGTGAAACAATTTCATCGAAAAAGATCATTGACTCTTGCCCTAAATTGATCCTAAAGTGCAATGCCTCTTTGGCATTATCTACAGCTAATTTGCTATTTGTTAAATCAGAATATATATCAGAGATTCCAAAACTAATTTTGATTTTAAGATACTGGCGCGCTGCTGATTGGATGCTTTCACAATAGGTAATAATCTGTTTCCGATTCATTGCCGATGTTAAGCGTAAAATAGTTGCCTGTGTATTTTGATTCAAAACAATGGGGCGGAACCGGTGTTTCTCGGGAATTAACTCTGAAACTAGGTTTTCAATGGCTAGCAAAAAGATATCTATCGTTGATTGTTCTCTGCCGCCAAGATCATCGATTTGAATTGTCATCACAACGAATCGCTCATCATCAGCAATTTGATAATCGAACTGAGCAAGTTTTTCAGCTAATTCATCTGTTGAAACCCGACCACGAAATAAATTTAATTGAAATAGATTTTCCAGTTCGGGTTTTTGGTGATTTAATTTTAATGACAAATCTGTATTTTCTTCAACAATCGTATCAATCCCCAACAGAATTTGGTCAATTTCAGCTTTACGTCCAACAGCTGAGGGATCGACAGCTAATAAATCTCTAATTTTCTTCATGGGTTGTGATGCTGTATTAGAAACTATGTAAGTAATCGTTATAAATAATATTAAAAGCAGTGCAATAATTAGAACCAGCCCTATTTCCAAATCTAAAACAGAAGAACGAACTTTATCCTCGGAAAGACGTGAAATATAGATCCACTGATTATAATCTGATTGGGAATAGATATAAATATCACCATTTTCCGCTTTGACAAAGCCCTCCTTGTCATCTGCAGTCATTATTGTCTTCTTTAGGTCGTTATCTAATTTCTCTCCATTATTTGTGTATAATATTTGGTCATCTTGATTAAAAATCATGTAGAAGTTATCATCAGAATCTTGGACTAACCGATCGATAGAACGCTTACTAATATTGGCAACACCTATTGCAGACCGTTCCCTACTAAATGTCGGTAAAAGCATTAACATCTTCATCTCATTTTGCTCAGGTGTCCAAGTTAAGTAACGATTGGACTTTTCAATAGTTGAGTAAAGTTCATCGATTTCATCATCAGATAATTGGTTTAATGATCCGTTGTTGATCTCCCACCCCTGTGAAAGACTGATTAATTGATAGGTAGCATTATTAACTCCCATCACACCAAAGTATGCTAATTCAGAGCTCACCTCTCTCACTTCCATAAAATTACGGTGATCCAAAGGTTGGTTGATCAGTTCTTTAAAGCTGTTCGTATTACTATAATTCGTAAATAAAAATTCAATTGTTTGGATTTTCTGCTCCAAGTTCCCCTTTACTTGATTGACATAAATCTGTCGATCAACAATTAGATTACTTTGGATCTTCTGATAGGTTTCATTATAAGTATAGAAGCCAAACCCAGTAATTAAAGCGGTTCCAATTACAGCAATCGGAATAAAAATGCTGTAAAAGAAACTGGAACGTTTAAATATGCCTCTTAATCGGCGCAATTCTATTTCCTCCCAAGTCTTAATCTAAAATAGCTATTGACTGTTCAAATCTATTTTAGCATAAAAAATTGTAAACGTTGCTTTTATTACAAAAAATTTTAACGTGTGCATTTTTTAAACCTTTTTCTTTTAAAAATGCACCGATGGTTTAAATAGGATCATCAACTCTATATTTACCGCAGACTTCCTGGCTTTATGACTCCATTTTCTATAAGTCAATGAAACCGGCGGATTATAATAAAGAAGCAATCGTTAATAAAACGGCTGATTCATTCATTTATCAAATCTCCGCTTCATATAATGAGTGAAGTGTTAAGAATGGGGGAACGACAAGAATAAGGAAATTTAATCTTCAAATAGAATCTTTCAAAGAACTTGGCTTTAAACATGTAGATTTAACTTAGAATATTAGCCTTTTTTGTCACTTCATCTCATTTCGAAGAAAAAGCCGACAAAAATTTTAATATTTCGACACTTTAGCTGCATTAATTTGCTATTATTAAAGAGAAGGCTAAATAACAAGTTGATGGGGGGAAGCTTTTAAATTGGATATTCAAACGATTTATTTGTACGGATTAATTATCGGTGGTGTCATGACATTACTTTATATGTTATTTGGTGATGTTTTTGAAGGTATTAGCGAGATCACACCTGGTTGTTTCCTAAACCCAACTGTTATCTTAAGCTTTATTGCTGTATTAAGCGGTGCAGGATATATTATGGAATTAAGAGGATCGCTAAATAGCGCATCAATTCTTGTCTTAGCTACCCTAATTTCTTTAGTCATTGTTAGTATTATTCATTTTTTCATTCTCGTTCCACTAGCTAAATCGGAACAAAGCACTGCGATTAGTAGAGTCGATTACATTGGCAAGAAAGGTGAGGTCATCATCACAATTCCAGCTCACGGAATTGGTGAAGTATTAATCAAATCGGGATTTGGCTCAACAGGAAACATCGCTAAATGCGTCTCAAACACTGGAATTCCTCAAGGAACTTTAATTTCAGTGATTGAAATAGATCAAGATGGGGTTCTCATTGTCGAGCCTATCTTAAAAAAATAATGATTTAGGAGGGGAAACATGGATTACGGAATTGAATTTGTTATTGGTAGTGTCGTTTTAGCAATCATTATCTTAGCTATCCTTGTTTATGTAGCAAAGTACAAAACCGTTGGACCTGATGAAGCACTTATTGTTACTGGTAACTTTTTGGGCAAGGGGACAAATGTAGTAGAGTCAGAAGACGGTAAAAAGATTAAAATTATTCGTGGTGGAGGTACTTTTGTCGTTCCAGTCTTTCAACAAGCGGAACCACTAAGTTTACTTAACCACAAGCTAGAAGTTGGGACAACCGATACATACACAAAACAAGGGGTCCCTGTTACAGTTAATGGTGTATCAATTATTAAAGTAGGCTCAACGATAGAGGATGTATCTACCGCAGCTGAACAATATCTCGGGAAAACACGTGAAGAGTTACGAAATGAAGCAAGGGAAGTACTCGAAGGCCATCTACGTGCCATTCTTTCATCAATGACAGTAGAAGATATTTATAGTAACCGCGAAGAGTTTGCCCAAGGTGTATTCTCTGTTGCACAGAAAGACTTAACAAAAATGGGGCTGAAAATTGTCTCTTTTACAATTAAGGAAATTTCCGATAAAAACGGTTATCTAGAGGCATTGGGGCAACCACAAATCTCTACGGTAAAACGTGATGCTCAAATTGCTAAAGCTGAACGTGAAAAAGAAGCTCGAATTGAAAACGCCCGCGCAGAACAGGAAGCGAAAACAGCAGAATTCCAAAGAGATGCCGAAATTGCTGAATCGGAAAAAGAAAAAGAATTAAAAATAGCAGAATATCGCAGACAACAGGATAGTGCAAAAGCAGAAGCTGACCAGGCCTATCAATTACAAGAAGCCATCGCCAAGCAAAAGGTTACCGAAGAAAGAATTCAAGTTGATATCGTTGAACGTCAAAAGCAAATTGAATTGGAAGAAAAGGAAATTGCTCGTCGTGAAAAACAATATGATGCAGAAGTGAAAAAGAAAGCGGATGCTGATCGCTATGCAGTTGAGCAAGCTGCTGAAGCTGAAAAGGCAAGAGAATTACGCTCTGCTGAAGCACATCGTTTTAAAATTGAACAAGAGGGTCTCGCCTTAGCCGAAGCTGAAAAAGCAAAAGGATTTGCTGAAGCTGATGTCATTAGACAACGTGGTCTCGCTGAAGCAGAAGCCAAAGCGAAGATTGCCGAAGCCTTTGAATTATATGGTCAGGCCGCTATGATGGATATGGTGCTTGACATGTTACCGTCATATGCAAAAGAAGTGGCCACACCACTTAGCAACATCGATAAAATTACTGTTGTGGATACCGGTAGTGGAGATGGGAAAAATGGTGGAGCAGGTAAAGTATCGGGATATGCCACTGACCTGATGGCAACCATTCAAGAGACACTAAAAGCATCATCAGGCATCGATGTGAAACAACTCCTTGAGAGTTATGCTGGCAAAGGAAATGTAAGAGAAAGTATTGACCAATTAGCTAAAGAAATCAACACCGAGTCAAAACAAAGTGAACCAGCAGTGGAAGAAGGAAATATAGAACCAGAAGAAGATTAATCATTGGGGAAACCCTATCCTATATTAATGAATAAACCGTATGAAATCAGATTTTAAAACCTTTATTTCATACGGTTTTATTTTTACATTTATGACCAAGATTAATTAGTTTTTAACTGATATTCTAATCTCTTTTTAATCCATTATTAAATCAGCAGCAATATTAGGTCAAGACGGTAGATTTCACTGATACTCTATTTCTATGTGCTTAATAGATTATATGATAAACCCATGATTGACTAGGGATTTTCCGACCTAGGCATATTTTGTCGTGGATAACGGCGATTTACCATTATAAAAAGGCTGAGACAAAACAAGTCTTACTAAGTAAATAGAACCATTTTTACTGTTGTGATCTTTTCGATTCTTTGAAGTCTTAGAGTTATGGTATGTGTTGCATCATCAAGGTCAGTTTTGCCTGATCTTATCATCGTTTATAATAAGAAAGGTGCTTATCTTCAATGTGATAAGCACCTTTCCCATTCTTCATTTATTTAAGATTAATAACGATCAAACTTAACAGCAAGTTTCATTTGATCTTCGAATTCAACCTCAAAGCTCCATTCTTTCAACTCAGAAAAGTCACGATCAATAGCAGTTAGAAAGTCCCCTGCTAATGTACCAAGCGATTGATCTAAATCAATTGTAACTTCAGATAGAATTCCTTCCATTTCCGCTTTGGCATCCTCACCATGTAAATCATTCTGATCACTGTACTCAATCGAAAAGTCTTGGTCATTCAGTTCATATTCATAAGCCCACTCTTCACCGGACAGAAATTCGATATCGAGATCAAGTTCATTAACTACATTTGACTGATTTCCCTTAGCCGTATGATATTTAAAACCAAGTTCCTCCCCAGAATATGTTTCAAGCGCTAAATCTATTTTCTCTAAATCCTCACGATTAAGCGCTAAATAATCCACGAGTTCATCGATCATCTCATTAATTGATCGTTCATGGTCAATCTGAATGGCAGCAAGCAAAGCCTCAATTTCCTGAAAAGCTTCCCTTCCACTCTTTTTAGTATCTGAGCCATTTTCATGCTCAATCTCTGCTTCTTGATCTTCTCGATCAAAGTCATAATCCCATTCTTCATTCGTTAATAATTCAATATTTAACTCGAATTCCTTTATTTCTTCAGGATTATAGGTAAAATCCCATTGATCCATTGGTACTTCAGTTGAAGCTTGATCACTACTATCTGATCCAGATTCCCCTTGTTCAGTAGTTGGATTTTCATTTCCCTCGACATCATCTTGCACTTCATTATCTGATATCTTTGTCCCATCATCTAAATTAGAGTTACTTGTTCCACATGCCCCAAGTAACAGGACACTCGAACAGAGCAAAGCTATTAATAACTTCATTTCACACCATCCTTTTTATATGATTTGGTCATTTTCAGATATTTACCAGGTTTAGCTCTATATTGTTTTATCAATATAGTAAAACTTGATATCCTCACATTTAATTACTCTCCTCTGGCATATTCATACAAACCCTTTTGTAAGCCACTATTACTATACCCGATTTCCCCCTATCCAATCATCAACTTTCCCAAATAGCTTAAATTTAGACTTGATTAAATAATCACCACAGGAAACGGTAAAATGATTCGGTAATCCACCTTGTTTAGCATTTGGACTAGCAGACAGAGTTTGTTACAGTCTTAGGTGATTGCTTAGAGCTGGAATTAGCTGAGTATAAATCCCCCTATCCAATCATCCAAGAGAATCCTCAGGAGATAAATTGGGAATGGAGATATCTCTCACTCTAGTAGCGGAAAACGCACTGCCTTATCTAAGTCGAATTTTAACACAAGCTTAATCATATTAACTCAGTCTAAATTCTTGTAATGATTCTGTAAATTTAACCATTTCCTTTAAATAATATGGTTTAATGAGACTGATTCAAGAAAAGGAGGTAGCTATATGAGTCAAATTGAAATGATTGACCTTTCAAAGTCATACAACAAGCAAAAAAATGTATTGGATAAAGTTGATTTATTCATTGAAGAAGGGGAATTCTTTGTCCTTGTCGGCCCATCTGGGTCTGGAAAAAGTACATTACTTCGTATGATTGCTGGCTTAGAGGAGATAACATCTGGCACATTGAAAATGAATGATCAGATTGTCAATCACCTGCCACCGAAAGATCGAAATCTTTCAATGGTCTTTCAAAATTATGCATTGTATCCCCACTTATCTGTTGAGCAAAATATTCTATTTGGTTTGAACGCTAAAAAGGTGGATAAGCAGGAACAGAAAAGGAGACTTCTTGAAACTGCTGAAATGATGGGAATCAGTGAACTTTTAAAACGGAAACCCAAGGAACTCTCGGGTGGACAAAGACAGCGTGTTGCATTAGCCAGATCTGTTGTGAGCGAAGCGCCCCTTTGTTTAATGGATGAGCCGCTTTCCAATCTGGATGCTAAACTTCGGTCACAAATGCGTTTGGAAATTCGCCGTTTGCAGAAAAAACTAGGCATGACAATGATCTATGTGACCCATGATCAAGTAGAGGCGATGACTATGGGTGATCGAATTATGGTGCTGAATGACGGAAAGATTCAACAAATAGGAAAGCCCATTACTTTATATAATGAACCTGCGAATTTGTTTGTCGCATCCTTTATTGGCTCACCTAAGATGAATATGGGAAAAGCTGTTTTCCATGCTGATCTGAATCAACTCGTCATTGAGGAGACAATCCATCTAGATATAGATGCTGTTACCTATGAAATACCAAGTGACTCGAATGTAACAATTGGGATACGACCGGAACATCTCTACCCTGGAACTCTAAATAATACGTCGCATGAGATCGAAGTAATAAACGTCGAGCAATTAGGAAATGATACATTGATTGTATTTGGGGTAGGTAAGGAAATTTGGACAGCTAAATGGCCTGGACAATGGGACGTGCAAGTAGGAGAAAAAATCCCCATACATATCGCGATTGAAAATCTAAGTTTCTTTAATTCGGATACAGGGCTATTAATTAAGCCAGCAACTACAAGCAAACAGCATGAGGTCGTAACAGCATGAGTATGAATAGTAGTGTGATCCAACAAATCCCAACAAGCCAAATCGAGTTTGAACGCGCGATAAAGAAACAGCGGGTGAAGAATTTCTCTAAAGGGATATTATTCTTATCCCCTTCAATTGTTCTATTTAGCGTCTTTCTTTTCTATCCACTCGCTCGAACGATCTATTTAAGTTTTTACTTGACCGATGCGACGGGAGTAACAACCGTTTTTGTAGGTTGGCAAAATTACGTGACGATGTTTACATCGCCGATTTTCTTGCAGAGCATGAAGTCAACCTTCTTATTTGTTTTGTATACCGTTCCCATTACAATTATCATCAGTTTATTTTTGGCGGTAATCGCAAATGAGAAATTAAAAGGAATTGGTTTTTTCCGAACCATTTATTCTTCAACCATGGGAATTTCTGTTGCAGCTGCGTCTGTCTTCTGGCTCTATTTATTTCATCCATCAATTGGCCCATTAAATCTTTTGGTAAAAGCTTTTGGGGCTAATGAAATTGGCTGGCTGACCAATCCATCATGGGCCTTACTTTCAATTTCGATAACAACGATATGGATGAATATCGGCTTTACCTTTTTGATTTTATTAGGTGGCTTACAATCTATCGACTCTTCTTTATATGAAAGTGCGGATATCGACGGTGCTGGCTATTTCTATCAATTAAGAAGGATTACAATTCCGATGCTCTCACCCACACTATTCTTTGTTGTGACTGTAGCAATTATTAATGCTTTTCAAACCTTTGGGCAGATTGATATTTTAACCCAGGGCGGTCCCGTGAATTCGACCAACCTTGTCGTCTATTCTATTTATCGTGAGGCATTTGTAAACTATAAATTTGGATCAGCCAGTGCTCAGGCGGTATTATTGTTCATCGTTATTTTATTGATGACTTTCTTGCAATTTAAGTTTGGTGAAAGGAAGGTTCATTACCAATGAAAATACCAACAGGGCGAAAGCTTATCTTCTACCTATTACTGATCATTTCAAGCCTGCTTGTTTTTGCACCAACATTCATGGCCTTTGTCATGAGCTTTATGTCGAATAAGGATATTATGACCGGGAGTCTACCGACAACTTTATCCTTTGATAATTACCTTAAAGCATTTGGGCAGTTCCCTTTATTAAAATATTTGATAAATAGTTTAATTATTTCTCTCATCATTATGCTAGGGCAATTGATTCTATCAAGCTTAGCTGCTTATGCCTTTGTCTTTATAGAGTTTAAAGGAAGAGATTTTCTATTCTTTCTTTTCATTGCAACAATGATGGTTCCTTTTGAGGCTTCGGTTATACCAAACTTCCATATTATTCGTGATTTAGGCTGGATTGATACCTATCAGGGACTGACGATTCCATTCTTCGCAATGGCCTTTGGGACATTTCTACTCCGGCAGAACTTTAAACAAATACCGAAAGAATTAAAAGAAGCTAGTCAAATCGCTGGAATAGGAGAGCTTAAATTCTATCTAACGGTTGTTCTACCTGTTGCCAAAACGAGTTTACTAACCTTGGGTATCTACGGATTTTTAACTTCGTGGAATATGTATTTGTGGCCATTACTCACGACGACGAACGACAGTGTTCGTACTGTACAAATCGGGTTAAAACAATTACAAACCCAAGAACAATTAAATGACTGGGGGGTCATCATGGCAGGTGCCGTGATTGTCGTGATTCCAACTTTAATTCTTCTATTCCTTGGTCAAAGTAAGTTGCAAAGTGGATTAACAGAAGGTGCTTTGAAATAAATTTAACTTGTTAAAAAGAAACGAATGAAGGAAAAAACTTAAAAATTAGGGAGTGTAATGAAAAAATGAAAAAGATACTTGCGATTTTTATGTTAGGATTCGTATTATTCCTTGCAGCTTGTGGTACAGACGGTGATGCCTCTGATCCCAAAGGAGAAAAGACCGCCTCTGCCGATGCTGAAAGTACAAGTGATCAGTCGGAAAATACGGACGAGAAACAAGTTGTTACATTCTGGCATTCGATGGGTGGAGCTGGTCAAGAAGCATTAAATGCGATCGTTGATAGCTATAATAACTCCCAAGATAAGGTGCAAGTCAATGCAGAGTACCAAGGTTCCTATGATGAAGCATTGACAAAATTTAATAGTGTTGCCGGTACAGACAGTTCACCAACTATTATTCAGACATTCGAAATTGGAACGATGTCTATGATTAACAGTGGCACTATCCTCCCGATTCAGGAACTCATTGATGCGGAAGGTTATGATATGAGCGGTTTAGAGGAAAATATTATAAACTATTATTCTTTAGATGGAACATTCTACTCGATGCCATTTAACTCATCCACACCTGTTATGTATTACAATAAAGATGCTTTTAAAGCAGCTAACCTGGATCCCGAAACGCCACCAGAAACATTTGAAGAAGTCGAAGAAGCGAGTCAGGCAATAGTAAAGGCTAATCCTGATATGAAGGGTTTTGCGCTCCAAGCATATGGTTGGTTATATGAGCAATTACTCGCAAATCAAGGTGCCTTATTATTAAACAATGATAATGGACGAACAGATACACCAACTGAAATTGGTTGGACAGAAGAAGAAGGAAAGTCAATCTTTGAATGGGTAAAACGTATGGTTGATGATGAAACCTTCGCTAATTATGGGACGAATGGTGATAACATGGTTGCTGGTTTTTTAGCAGGGGATGTAGCAATGTTCTTACAATCTTCAGCTAGTTCAAGAGAGGTGATTGATAACGCACCATTTGAAGTTGGCATCGCATTTTTGCCACATCCTGAAGCGAAAAAACGAGAAGGCGTTGTGATTGGCGGAGCTAGCTTATGGATGATTGACGGGAAGCCAGAGGAAGAAACGAAAGCAGCCTGGGATTTCATGAAGTATTTACAAACACCAGAAATACAAGCAGAATGGCATGTTGGAACCGGTTATTTCGCAATTAATCCAGCCGCATATGACGAAGAACTTGTTGTCGAGGCGCATGAGGAAATGCCACAATTGAAAGTAACGGTTGATCAATTACAAGCGACGACTTCATCTTTCGCAACTCAAGGTGCCTTAATGGATATGATTCCGGAAGGGCGTAAAATTATCGAAACAGCACTTGAAATGGTTTATAATGGTGGCGAAGTTGATGATGCATATCGTACAGCAGTAGAACAATTTAATACAGCAATTGAACAAGCGAACGCAGCCCGGGGAAACTAACGGAGTAAAATCTGCTCTCATACAGCAGGAATTTCCCCCACCGTTTCTTAGAAGGACAAATCGAGCATATACTAACTTTTAAGCTCAACCCATCAGTCGATTTATTCACTTGTAAGATAAAAGTGTTGGCATACAGTCAGTTAACTTGTAAAAAGGAAAGGGGGAGTAAGGCGAACTCAATGCGCTTTATTCCCCTTCTGACGATTAATTTAAAAGGAAGTGTAAGGATGGCAGAGACTAAGATTTTTGGACATCGAGGGTGTATGGGAACCTTCCCTGAAAATACCTTACTAGGTTTTCAACAAGCGATCTGCAAAGGTGTTGATGGGATCGAATTAGATGTGCAACTTACAAAAGATGGTGAAGTTGTCGTGATTCATGATGAAACTTTAGAACGAACGACAGATGGGACAGGGTTTATCAAAGACCTTACCTTACAAGAAATTAAACAATATAGTGTCGGCGCAAAGTTTGCTCATTTTAAACAATACGATCAAAGGACATGGGATGCAGAAGGTGTCCCAACACTTCAGGAAGTTCTAGAGCTCCTAGCACCAGACAAAGCTGAACTTAATATTGAATTGAAAACAACCCTTTTTAAATATGATGGGATCGAAGAAAAGGTATTGGACCTCGTAAATGAATATGGAAATGGTCGCAAAGTTATTTATTCCTCTTTTCATTTACCTTCTATTTTACGAATAAAGCAATTAGATCCACACGCCAAGATTGCTTGGTTATTAGGTCAAAAACCATCACATCCTGAAGATTATTTACAAAGCTTAGACCTCGAGGGCCTGCACCTATCCAGATCGAGCGTAATAACTGATCCTCTTTATCTAAAAGATTTCGTGGATAGGGTTCGGGTTTGGACCGTTAATAATCAAGATGAAATTAAACAATTACAAGATTTGGGTGTTCAAGCGATTATAACAGATTTCCCCGAAGAGGCACTAGCCAATCGAAGCGGAGGGAATGCCCTTGCTTAATAAAGGAATCAATCTCTTACTTGTTAGTTCTATGCTCCTTGCAGGCTCTTATATCGTTGGGAAGAGTGAAATCGAGCCTGAACCCGCTATCGTTGATTCACCAAAAGTTATAGCCCATCGTGGGGCAAATGACCGATTTAACGAGAGTACAATTACAGCCTACAAAATTGCTGCTAAAGACGATGTCGATGCACTTGAAATTGATTTAAGAATGACCGCTGATGGTGTCCTGATTGCGATGCATGATGAAACAATTGATCGGACAACGAATGGAAGGGGCAGTGTTTCAGATTATTCTCTAGAGGAGATAAAGGAATTTCAAACCGTTGGAACTTTTGACCAAAAACGAATAATAGAAGAAATCCCGACATTAAGGGAAATCATCGAAACATTCAAGAATACTGAACACTATTATATCGAAACGAGATTAGTCAATGGAGAACTTTTAATGGAGGAACCGTTAATCGAAGGATTACTTGAATATGACCTGATCTCCCAAAACCTTGTGACCATCCAGTCATTCTCAGAAGAAAGTTTAACAAAAATACAAGCACTAGCACCAGAAGTCCCGTTGACACTTCTATTTGGCAAAGGTAAATTTGATTTAAAGAAAGCAAAAACAAGTGATTATCCAATTATAGGGATTGAAGCAAGCGACATCACTTTGAGAATTGTTAATGAATTACATCGGCAGGGAAAAGAGATTCATGTGTTTTTCAACGATAGGTCAACAGAAAGAGAAGAACAAAGACGGGTCTATGACCTAAATGTAGATGGTTATTTTACCAATGATATTCGCTTTACACAGGATTTATTGAAACAAGATAATGATTAATATGGATATAACCTCTGAATGCCTAACAAAGATCAAAGTGCATTAAGGTCGGTATAGTCATTCAATGCAAAGGATAAAAGCGAAAAAGTCCTCTTTTAAAACAGGACTTTTTCGCTTTAATAAATTACCTTATTTCACTGAGCCTTTTATTAACCAAAAAATCCAGTCCCGCTTCATTACCTTCCCTTAAATTCTACGATCCACTCTAACTCCAATTCAATAGCCGCATTCTCCAACTATTGCACACCTAAATTAAACGTATTCTTCCAATCCTCCCCCCTTTTGTATCCCTTCCCTATCCAATCAAAGAAACTTTCCTTCATTTTTAACTCTTTTCTCTAATTTTAAATCAAATCCTTTTTTAAAAAATTAAGAATTCCTTAAGAAATTCATTCACTAATCGCTAAGAATTGATTGGTATGATCAATCTAACCTTCAAATGATCATGAAAGGGGGATTTACTTTCACTTTGAATTGCTCATGATAGATTAGACTCAATTGTGATACAATTTGAAGGGAAATGAAATGAACAAACCTTGCTATGAAGGGGTGGCAGAATGAATATTTTAGTATGTGATGATGATCAAGAAATTGCCGATGCAATCAAGATATATTTAGAAAATGAAGGTTACACAGTTTTTAAAGCAAGTGATGGGTTAGAGGCAATTACACAAGTTGAAAACCATAATATTCATTTAATTATTATGGATATTATGATGCCAAAGATGGATGGGATTAAGGCAACAATGAAAATTAGAGAGGAACATCATATTCCATTAATTATGTTGTCAGCAAAATCTGAAGATTATGATAAAATCCTCGGGCTTAATATTGGGGCAGATGATTATGTGACAAAGCCATTTAATCCGCTTGAATTAATTGCCCGTGTCAAATCACAGTTAAGAAGATATACGGCACTCGGAAGTATGGAGACCAAACAAGATGTCTATCAAACAGGTGGGCTGGTATTGGATGATGGGAAAAAGTCAATTACAGTGGATGGTGAACCCGTCCGTTTAACACCTGTGCAGTACAAAATACTAAGATTACTCACTGTAAATGCTGGTAGAGTATATTCAATTGATGAAATATATGAAAAGGTCTGGAATGAACCATCCTTCAATCCAGAAAATACGGTCGCCGTACATATTCGCAAAATTCGAGAAAAAATCGAAATTAATCCTAAAGAACCGAAATATTTAAAGGTGGTGTGGGGAATTGGCTACAAAGTTGAAAAAATTTAGTCACTCAATTTTTGTCAAAATAGTTGTGTTTCTATTAATGATTGCCTCTGTTGCAGGTTTAATTTATACATCATTAAACATTTTTAAAATAACAAATGGAAATATCGAAATTCTTTTTGAAAATAGCTTCATAGAGAGCAGCTCTTTTAAAATAGAATTTGACTATACGATCAATCAACTGACTGACCTCATTGATATATATAAAAGTGAGGAAAATATCCTAGAGGGAAATACAATCGATAATGATGAATTAGAAATGTATTCCTACAACGATGATGCAGTAGATAGTGAGACGTCCCTAACGGATGAAGTCGCAGAAGTACTAGTGGATAGTGAAACGGACGCAACAAGTGAAATCATACAAGAAAGAATTGCAGATGAGCTAAAGGACTTTAAACGGATTTTAAAAAATCTCGAACTAGAAGATGAGCCAATTTATTATGTGACAGATGGCAAAAATACATTTAGCAATACAAAACAAACAAAAAAGGAACAATTCGAAAATTACCCAGTCTATTACATTAGTGAAGATTATGATTGGGAAATATACCCGAGCACATTGCATCCTAATCATTCTTTATACGGTTACCCAGAAATTTATCGATCGGCTAATCCGGAAGATACGAAGATATTTGTCGGTTATACAGAGGACTATATTGATACATTATCAAAAGAATGGAATGTAAATAAAACAGCTTCAATGAAAGAATTCTACGTTTTACTTGTTTGTGCTGCCATATTTATTTTAAGTTTCATTTATTTAATAGTTACAACAGGAAGGGACTCCTTTCAAGATAAATCAGTCCACATGCACCCTTTTGATAAACTTTATGTTGATTTTAACCTGATCATCATACTCTTCTTAACTGGCATTTGGCTTATATCCATCGATCACATGCTATTTTATTTAGGAATAACAAACTGGACTATTTACGCGATTACATTACCAGTTATGGCCATATTAATGATTCTATTATTATCGCTGACTAGACATCTAAAAAACAAAACATTCTTCAAACATTCTTTATTCTATACGATAGTTCATGGGCTTTATCTATTTGTGAAGGATATTTATGATAGTGGGAGTGTTGGGATAAAAGTAGTCATTATCGTAATTTTGTACCCCATAATCACTACAGCTTCATTATTCTTTTTCCCAATTACAATTGGCCTTGCCGTTTGGTTTGCATTAAAACAAGTGAAGAAATTCAAGCAAATACAGGAAGGTACCCAATTGATGAAAGAAGGAAATCTCCAACACCAAATCAATCTTGAAGGAAAAGGAGAATTCGCAAAGCTTGCGTCAAATATTAATAGAATCAATGAAGGCTTTAAACAGGCGGTCCATAATGAATTAAAAAATGAACGGATGAAAACAGAACTCATTACGAATGTATCACACGATATTAGAACACCACTTACATCGCTGATCACCTATACAGATTTATTGAAAACTGAAACAGATCCTGAAAAAATTCAAGAATACATCGGGATACTCGACCAAAAGTCCAAACGGCTAAAAGGATTAACAGATGATTTATTTGCAGCAGCCAAGGCTTCAAGTGGGGATATTCCTGTCAATTTACAACAAATTGATCTTGTCGCTTTAATTAATCAAGGGATTGGTGAAGTCAGTGAACAAATCACTGCAAAAAAACTGATCTTTAAAGTGAATGAGCCTACTGAAAAAGTCTATGTCACCGCGGATGGAAAATTACTATGGCGCTCGATTGAAAATATTCTATCTAATATTTTTAATTATGCCTTAGAAGGGTCAAGAGTATATATTGATATAACTAATCAAGGAGATTGGACACTGATTAGCTTCAAAAATATTTCAAAATATGAACTAAATGTTACCGAAGAAGAGTTAATGGAACGATTCAAACGAGGAGACGATTCAAGGACCAGCCAAGGAAGTGGGCTTGGCCTATCCATCACAAAAAGCCTGATTGAAAATCAAAATGGTAAATTCAAAATTAAAATTGATGGGGATTTATTTAAATCAATGATCTATTTACCAAGTGTTGATCATGTTGACTCACATGAAAATGAATAAAGAAAGGATATCGCGCTTATGGCTGAGACAAGCGAAGACAAAAATGGGGATTTTACTGAATACTACCAAGCGCATTACAAAGAAATGTACCATGTAGCAAAACAAATTGTGCACAACCACCATAGTGCGGAAGATGTTGTCCAAGAAGCGTATATTAAAGCATATAAAAATTACGGATATCTCATTGAAAAATCAAAATGCCGTGCCTGGTTACGAACAATTGTGATTCGAACGGCCATTGATGATTACCGAAGACAAACAAAATATGAAATAGTCTCTGTCGAAGAAGGGGCAGAAATCGGATATCTCCTACCTTGTCCAAAGAGCTCCGTTGAACACCAGTTTGACTATTATTTAATGCAGGAGCAAATTGCAGAAAAAGTGGCTACCTTGCCGCAGAGTATGCAAGCTGTGTTAAAAATAAAAATCTCAACAGATGGAAAGGACCAAGAGATTGCCCAACAATTAAATATCTCCATCTCAGCAGTCAAAACCCGATTACATCGAGCACGGAAGCTCTTAAAGACTGAGTTGAAGATGGTCAATGTCTAATGATATTAGCTATGTGGACACGCATTATATTGCCTGTACGCCCATTCAATATAACACGTGTTTCACATAGTTTAATACTTTCCAGTAGCTAACATAATTACATAAACTAAGGGGCTATAAATTTATCTATCTTCTATTTTTTGTATGTAATCTTCTACAAGATACTTATAATTATGATTGACAAGATAGTTAACTGTTTCAACCTCCCTGTTTGGATCTTGGAAATATTTTTGGTCTTGGCTACGGAATTTACCCTCAAATGCCATGTCAGCAATTTTCCTTAGTAGTATTTCCGGCTTGAAAATTTTAATATTAACTTTAATATATCCCTCGTCAGGATTAGTCTTATCCAGAATTGCAATTTCATTATAAGAAGGCTGCCAATCAACAATATTGTCATAAAAAACTTGGTACTCTTTGTTTTTAACTTTTAAAATAAAGTATTCAGTGTTCTCCTGATAAGAAGTATCATGCGCATGTTTTAAAAGGATAATCGCAAATAAAAATAAAAGTGCTAAACAAGCAAACACGATAGCCATTTCTGTTTCTTTCATAAAGATACCCATGACAGAGAAAAAGATGGCAAAAATGTCCAGAACAATAAGGATTTTCATAATACAGCCTTCTAACTTACCTGGTTTCTGGACTTTACCTTCATACTTAGGTTTATAAATTTTATCCCTTATATAATTGACGATTAAACTTATGATGATTACTAAGGCTGGAATTAATAATAACCTAATCATACGATTATTCATCCTATCAATCTCCTTTAAAAATAAATAGATAATTTCAATTTAGTTAATAAACAAGTTTCCTATATAGAACTATTTACCCAAATCCTAGTTTATATAACCTTGTAGATAATACATACAAATTTGGATATACTACCAAATCCGGCATATGAACCTTTTATCGGTGGGCGTTTTAAAGCGAGTTAATCTGTGTTAATATATCTTTAACGATTTAATATAATAAGGGGAAGCTTTCTAGGGTTCCGCACTAAATAGTTGGACTGGTCCAAGAGAAAGCCCATAGCATCGCTATGTCACGGAAGGATAAAAGCCTGGGAGATACTGTTTATAAACAGCGCTCTTTGGGCTTTTTGTTGTGTAAAGGACTAGTAATCACAAACTTGGAGGTGTTCTTTGATGGATCGAAACTGGATTAAAGTGTTTATTGCTGCACTTTTAGAAATCCTTTGGGTAATTGGCTTAACCCATTCCGATAGTTTTTGGACTTGGACGGCAACAATCATTCTTATTGTAGCTAGTAACTATTTAATGATTACAGCAGCACAAGTGCTTCCCGCAGGAACTGTTTATGCTGTTTTTGTCGGACTAGGCACTGCAGGTACAGTCATTGCGGGAATTCTTCTCTTTGGGGAGCCATTCAAATGGGTAAAAGTTATTTTGATCATAACCCTATTGATTGGAGTCATTGGATTAAAATTAGTTACACCTGAAAAGGTAAAGGAAGGGGTTGAGTCTTAATGGCATGGATCACCTTGATTTTCGCTGGATTATTAGAGACATTTGGCGTCGCAATGATCAATCAGCTTTCCGTCAAGCGGAATTGGCAAACAGTCCTCTTACTTATATTAGGGTTCGGTTCAAGCCTTGCCCTCCTAACTTATTCCTTACGATTTATTCCAATGGGAACAGGTTATGCAATTTGGACAGGAATTGGCGTTGTCGGTGGAGCATTAATCGGAATGATATTTTTTGGTGAGTCCAAGGATTGGAGAAGATTGATCTTTATCGTGCTTGTTTTATGCTCAGCAATCGGACTTAAACTTGTTGCATAATCTCGCAAAAGAAAGGTCAGTTATAGTGTTCTCATTTTCTATAGCAATCACTAGTATCCAAAAATATGAGCCTGATTCTTTATGGCAAAGAATCAGGCTTTTTCTAGTGGCTTACCCTCTAACCAGTTAATATGTCCAATTTCATATACCTGCTCATCAGTCATTTTTAAAGGCAACATTATATTTTACTCAATCACTAACTGTGGGATCAGATGGAAGGATTGAATAACAAAACCAAAATCATAGTCCCTTACTATATCATCTATTATAAATAAACTACGCTCTTTCCAAATCACTTTTTCGACACTCGGCGGATCCATACCACTTGGGATATTTGCGGTTACTCGCCCCAAAGAAAACATTTCTTATTACTACAAGGATATAGTCTAGAGGCCCTTAAACCAATCGAGCCCTTACTGTCAAGTTGATCTCCAACTTACAATTCCTAGTTCCCTCCGAATGCTTGATGGGGAATCTTACTAATAAGTGCACGATGATGCGAAAGTGATTGACTCAGTCATCCTATTTTTTTGAAAATTTAAGCTAATTTCCTTTGATTATCAAACGCCATTAATCGGTTAAAATTTACATTGAATGCGTTGAATTATATTCAACACACCATTCACTTTATTGAAATTCCCAAAAGTTTGTGAAGTGTTATACTTATTTTATCAAATATATGGAGGCGTTTTATAATGAAAAAACTAACAGATGAAGTCACTTTTCGTCATGGTGCGACAATCTCTACTCGGACTGCCCAATCACCCATGCTGACAAATAGTGGTCTAGATGAAAAGGTAACCCAAGACACAATCGATTATTATAATGTACGATCACAATCCGCAGGGATGGTCATTGTTGAGTATACAAGCGTTAGCAAAAATGGAGGTCCATCACGTTCTTGGGCACCTAATCGCGAGCAGTTGGCAATTTACAATGACGATTTTATCCCTGGACTTAAAAAAATTGCTGATGGACTAAAAAAAGATGGGAATAAAGCCATTCTTCAATTAGTTCACTCAGGTCGTGAAGCTCAATACCGTATTACACTTGGTGGTCGTGCTGAAGTCCCTTCGAAAATTGATTTTCCTTGGATTGATTATCCGCTACATGAATTGACTGAAGATGAAGTGTGGGATATTGTAAAGGATTTTGGTGCAGCAACTAAACGGGCCATTGCGAGTGGTTTTGATGGTATCGAAATTCACGGTGCCAATCATTATTTACATCAAGAATTCTTTTCCGCCTTTTCAAATATTCGTACTGACTTTTGGGGTGGTAGTCTTGAAAAAAGAATGAATTTTGCTATTGAAGTTGCTCGTGAAGTGTTTAAAGTAGTGAAAGAAAATGCTCCGAAAGACTTTATTGTGGGCTATCGTATTAGTCCAGAGGAAATTCATGGAGATAACGTTGGTTATACTTGGCATGAATCGCAACAGCTGGTTAAAAAGCTAACAGAACTCTTTGCGTTTGACTATGTGCATCTTTCTACAAATGATTATACAGCTACCCCAGCAGATTCCGATAAAAACTATGCAGAACTACTTGGAGAAAGTGTACAAAAACCAACGCTTCTTATGATTGCAGGTGGTATCCATACGGTCGAGAAAATGGAGGATGCTTTGAAGTATGTAGATATTGTAAGCTTAGGTCGTCCAACGCTAATCGATCCTCAAATTGCTTATAAACTGAAGACTGGACAAGCTGATAAAATTCTATTGGAATTTAACGAAGAATCCGTTAAAGGATCTCACTTAACACCTGGCTTAATTGAATTACTTTCAAATACAGATTACTTTGCTATGCCAGGGATAGAATATCTTAAAACACTAACAGATATTAAATTAGATGATGTTGTAACTCACGACGGTACAAAATAAAACAAAGGGATGCCTATTTAATTAGGCATCTTTTTTTATCCCTAATGTAATAGCTTCTAGTAGTTCTTGCGTTTCCTTAGATAGCATATAATTAGGATTGGTCAACCAACCAAGTTTAAAGTTATCATCAATGATATGCCCGATATCAATCTGTTTTAAATTTGAAAAATCTGTATTACTTGATAAGTTTCCTTGTAAAGTTCGGCCAAAACAGACTGTATTTAATCTAGTTATTGATTGTTCCATTGCCCAAGCATCATCAACTCTGAAAACAAGAGATAAGGGTCCACATTGAAATTGTAATCTTTCAAAAATTTCGTCATGAAATTTATCGTTGAAAATACTGAATTTTTGTTCTTTCAAATCTTCCAAAGTGATTGGTCTATCTAAGAAATTTAAAAAGTTGTCAGGAGCACATAATAAAACTAGTTTACTATCACAAACTGGAGCAAAAGCTAAACTTTTTATAGCTTCATCATGAGCATTATTGATAGCGATAAACCCCGCATCAATTTCATGATGTTTAACCCGGCGAACAATAGACTCAAACTCATGACAGCTAATATCAAATTGTACATTCTCAAATTTATTTGAATAGTTTTCAAAAAATGGATTAACAAAAGGCTTTAACATCGTATTCATGTAGTGAATAGAAATTTTTTGATGTTTTTTCGGATTAGAAACAATACCAGCAGTCGTTTCAAGACTATTTTTTAGGCGAAGAATATCCGAAATAGAAGAAAGTAATTGTCTCCCCTCGGTTGTCAACTTGGTTCCAGATGCTGATTTATCAAATAGCCTTACCCCTAATTCACCTTCAAGTTGACCTATTGCAATACTTAATCCTGATTTACTAATATGAAGAACATCTGCAGCTTTTTGCATAGAGTTATGCTGGGCCAAAACCTCAGCATAGAGTAATTGTTCAAAATTCATATGATCATTCCCTAAATGATTTACTTGTATTAAAAGTTGAATAAATGATCTGTTGATATGATTTATAACTTATCTGATTCCTTGCCATCATGTGCTTCCCAGTGACAATTCATCATCTCAATACTACTAAATACAGCTTTAAAAGACAAATCTTGAGGAAATTATCGTCTATGCCAAGTTTCCCCTGACCATGTTATTACACCAATATTTCTGGCACTTTACTTTTTGTACGCTTTTTTAGCTACCGCACTATCACTTGCTAGCCTCTGCATATGTACTTTTGATAAAAATGCGGTATATTAACTGTAGACACACATATATTAAAAAAACGACCACCGTTAGCGTTGTAGTCGATAGATACCCATTCTTCGATAGGAGATTGGCGTTATCTAAGTTTCTAAACAAAAATAGCCCTCATCCATCCGATAGGGGGCTATTTTTTACGTTTAAAATTGTGGTAGCTTGCTACAGAGCATGCAAGCTATGTTAAAAATAAAGCTCTCAACAGTTAAACATCGGGCTCGAAAATTGCTAAAGTCTGAAATAGGAAGTACAAATATATGATAATACTTACCCGGATCATGTGAGTCCCCTTTATATTGTCTATTCGTCCTTTCAATATAACATAAGATTTACATGACCTTTTATTTTAGGCGACTAACTGGATTAATCATATTTATTAAAAAGATTCAAGTTAAATATGAATAGATCCATCCATTACTAATCGAATATCTGTCTTTTTATAAAGGTATCCCTAAAAACAATAAATATTTATTGAAAAACGATAAATATTTAGTTAATATAAGATTATCATCTAATTGGAGGGGTGTTTTTTATGAAGCGTGGATCACTATTGTTTTTGAAAGTAACAATCTTCTTACTTGGTTTAATCATTCTTCTTTTAGCTATTTTTTGGTTGCCATGGTTAGCTCATTTAAGTGCAGAATTGAATCCAGAATATGCTTATTTGCAATATCCAGTTTTAATCGGCATTTATATCACAGCTCTTCCGTTTTTTACTGCTTTGTACCAGTCATTAAAATTGCTCAATTATATTGAACATGGTGATGCTTTTTCTAGTCCTTCAGTATTTTCTTTAAAGAGGATTAAATACTGTGCGATTGCAATTAATATTTTGTATCTGATTGGAATGTTTTTTCTTGTCTTACAAAATGCATTACATCCAGGGGTGGCCATGATCGGACTGACAATCAGTTTTGCTTCGGCCACAATCGCAGTTTTTGCTGGAGTACTTGAACAACTTTTAAAAAATGCATTGGAAATAAAATCAGAAAATGATTTAACAGTCTGAGGTGAATAAAAGTGGCAATTATCGTTAATCTTGATGTGATGTTAGCTAAAAGAAAAATGAGTGTAACTGAACTATCAGAAAAGGTTGGAATTACAATGGCAAATATCTCAATTCTGAAAAATGGTAAAGCAAAAGCAATTCGATTTTCTACGTTAGAGGCTATTTGCGAAATTTTAGATTGTCAGCCAGGCGATATTCTTGAGTATCAAAGTGATCAGTAAGTTCAAAGATAAATAATTCAAAAATAAAAGAATATGGATTTATGAAAAAAGCTTGCTCTTAAGTTTGATTTTAATGTCTGTATTTTTTAGCTTGTTATAGAGTAAGGGTACTAAGCCAACGGAAGATACGGTGGTAATAAGTGTACTAAATAAAGCTAACTTTGATATCTATATGATTGAAATTGTTACGGGATATTTAGGTGGTGGAATGGGTTATGCAGATAAATCAAAAATATGAAAAAGCGATATATCCAGCATGGTTTACATCAATAAGGACGATTTAGACTTAAGAGGTTCTAATTTTCACATAAATACTTTTTAATAGTGACAAAGCCTATTCACTCATTTAAGGAAGGAGTAGCTTGTGAAATATTCTTTATTTAGATTTATCGACGTTTTTGAGGCGATTGCTAGCTATCTTATCTGTTTTGCTACAAACTTAATATTTATTTATGTACAAACTTTGAATTTAGAAGGCTTTTCTATTTTAAAGTCCTTCTTAGAAAGTATGATAGATTATCAGCTTATAATAAATATTTTTCTTACATCTATTATAATCGTATTTCACTATCAATTTTTAAACCGTAGGAAAACAGAAATATTCTGCCGAATACTTGTAGGAGATACAATGGTAAATATTATAATCCGATATATCTTGAATAGTTTAGCTATATTAATGTTTAGTTTTTTACTATCACTCTCATTAAACTTCTATTTAGAACTGAATGTAACCAGCAATCTCTACTTGGTTTTTATTTTTATTATATATATATTAATCAGTGCAGGTCGGGTGAAAAAAGAATGAGAATTTTACGTTTTTTTATAACTAGAATATTTTTAAAAAGGTGGATACTTGTTTTAGGTATGATCATATTACTTTTTTTAGCTAATTACGTTTCTTTTTCTACTGCTCGTTCAATTATTTCAACTTTTCAAGGTTATCAAGAACTAGAAACTCTGAATCAAGAAGGAACTTTTGTTGCTAATCTAGACCCAAATAGTGAAGCTGATTTTGATAAAATTGAAATAGATGAAACACAAAAGGTATATGAATATTTAAACAACAATTATACCTATGCTCTGCAGGCCAATGGTTTTGTCACATCATTAGAAAATAAACATAATATGGATGTTGCTTTCAATTATATCAATGAGGAAGCTTATAAGATAAATCAATTTCGGTTATCTCATGGAAACCATATAAACTTCAATTATAAATTTAATAAAGAAAAAATACCTATTTTAGTAGGTGCAGGTCTAGCCAAAACATATCCTGTAGGGTCAAATATTGAGATTACAGATCCTGTCACCCAACAATTAGTCAATTTAAACGTTCAAGGAGTCTTGGAGGAGAATGCTCACCGTTCTAATTTTTATGCTCCCAACTCAAAAACTTATTTTAATTTTTCAATTTTTATACCTGTTAATGAAGAATTTATTAACAGTGCGGGTCTTGACCTCCATGTTAATGGTTTGATGGACATTGTACTTCTTGATTCGACAAAAGATGAAACAATGAATTTAAAAGAATATATCCAGGAAAATCTAGGTTTAGCGTTTAATTTTTTTAATCAACAAGAAAACTTTAATTACTTTGAGAATTATTATGTTAATTCATTAAAAATCATCTGTACTATCACCTTTATTTTACTCATAATCATTGTTTGTCTAGCTACCTGGAATACTTTGATAAGTATTCGATTAATGATAAAGGATTTTACAATCAATTTATTAGTCGGATTAAGTTATTCAAAACTAAGAGCAATTTTTTATGGTTATTTCGGAATATTGTTTTCTATTATTCTTGCCGTATTATTTGGGATAACCGCCTTCAATAGATACAGTTTTTGGTTAAGAAAGGGCTCAACTTTTGCTACTTACGGCATATTTGGCTTAATAAGTCTGGATTGGTTGGCTTTACTTATTGTTCTTTTTATAGATTTTATTATTGGATTTACAATTGTTGAACTTACGATAAGAAAAATTAAAAGTATTCCGATCTCCGTGGGGGTATTGCAATGAATAGTATAATTAAACTGGAAATCCTAGAAAAAACATTCAAGAAGAAGGATTTTTCTATTTTAAATGATTTTAAGTTAGAAGTTGAACCTGGAGAAAGACTTTCTATTATAGGGGAGTCTGGAGTTGGGAAAACTTCTTTGCTTAATATTATTGGTCTGCTTGATACACAATATCAAGGGTGCTATAAGCTTTTTGATTCATCTGTTAAGGATTTATCACGAAATAAACTAGCTAAGTGGCGTAATCAAAAAATTGGTTTTGTTCTTCAGGAGTCCGCACTAATTAATTCTTTGACCATAGAGGATAATATTAAATTGCCGCTTATGTATGCTAACAGAAAAAAAGACATAACTATTCAAGATCGCTTTAAACGAATTGTTAATAAAATAGGAATTGAGCCCATTTTAAAGAAAAAACCACTTGACTGTTCTGGTGGGCAACGAGCTAGAGCCGTTTTTGCTAGGGCTGTAATTATGAATCCCCAAATTATTTTATCAGACGAACCAACTGCGTCTTTAGATTTAGAAAATAGAGAAAAAATTATCAATCTACTTTTTGATATGAATAAAGAATTTAATACCACTGTTATTACAGTGACTCATGATTTAGACTTAGCCAATCGTCATGAACGAATAATTACTCTCAAAAGGAATGAATAAAATGGGGTTTTATATAATGATCATGTCATTCATACTCGGCATATCCTTCACCATTCTTGGTACTTCTCGGATGAAACGGAGTTTTTTATACAAATTTTTCATAGTGCTAGGAATCATTCTCATTCTTTTTGGTGTTTATCTGGCAAGGCCTCATTAAGAATCATAGTTATATATAGATCATAAATGAGTTATATTTGGTATCGATGTGAGAGGATTATTTTATTTACGTATTTTTTAATTATTGTGATAATCATACTGCGCGTCTAGACATGGTATGCCCTAAATCATATCATATTTCTTAACCATCTTTTGAAACAGAGGATTGATATAATGGAACCCTTGATCTGTAAACGTCAAATAAAATACACTTGGGAATTAAATGCTAGTCATGCAATCATCTTCATAGAAACTCAACAATGCAGGTTATGCGGTGACACTTAAAGAAAAAACAGAATGGAAAGTACGCTATGGTGCTTGGAAAGAAAGTTAGCATAGTATAGCGGCTTGGTGCCGAGAACATGAAGTCAATATGAATCTACTATCAGAAATTATTCGTGTGCTACAGGATAAATGTTGACTAATAACAGTGAGAGGTTTCCTCCTTGTGGAGTGCCAATAATCGTTTCCTCATATTCCTCATCAATCTGTACACCACTGACAAGGTATTTTCGGATGAGTGAAATGACATCTCCGTCTTTCACTGTTCATGCGACTAGATTCATTAATCGGTCATGATTCAATGTATCAAAGAACCGCTTAAAGTCAATATCCACAATCCATTCATAGCCATCATTCATATACTCTAGCCCTTTGAGAATTGCCATTTCTGCATATCGTCTTGGGCTAAAGCCATAGCTATAGTCACTAAATTGCCTATCAAATAGTGGGGTTAGGATTTGTGCGATCGCTTGTTGAATCACCCGATCTTTAACTGTGGGGATGCCAAGTAATCGCACACCACCATTGGGCTTTGGTATTTCCACCCTTAATACAGGCTCTGGTTTATAGGTTCTATTTCGAATACTTTTTAAAAGATCATCTTTGTTTAGGGCTAGATAACCCTGTATTTGATCAACCGTCATCCCATCAACACCCGCAGAGCCTTTATTCCTTTTCACTTGTTTGATTGCTAAGTTAAGATTTTCTTCGTCTAATATTTGATTGAGTAATTTTCTTTCGTACATGCTTGTTACATCCTTTCTTTCTCGTAAAGTAGGTATCCACTTTCACGCTTTATGCCAGTGGTCTTGTGTCCTCTTTCAATTGAGATGATTATAACGTAAGCGTCAAATAACCCACACCTATTATTCAGGTCTGGGTTTGTTTATACTTTAGTTATGATTTCATTTTGGACTTTGACAATGTAATGGAATACTTGTTGACCATGGCAAGAGTTGATCCAATTCCTCTTTATTT
>NZ_JAHLQM010000023.1 GCF_018919165.1 Amphibacillus sp. MSJ-3
TCCATGAGAAGACCTCTTTTCAAATGTTAGTCGCGAAACTTACATTTATATTAGAGTGTCTTCTCTTTTTTTGTCTAGTATTTTGATTTAAGTATCATTGAGAAACATTATACACATACGTCTTAGCAGATTGATTATAACTTTAAAACCAGCAATGCTAATTCTATGAACATTTATGGTCATTTTTTATAGGACAAATTTAATCTATAACAAGGGAAAATAGAGCAAGCATTTGGTTTTGCTTGCTCTATTGATCAAAATCATATTGCTTAATTCGGTTATATTCTTCTTCTGTAATCGTTAATACTGTACCATGTTTAAAACCATAAGGAAAGCTAAACTCAGCATCAGAACGCTTAAATTGACCTGAAGAGAGTCTGTCTGCAATAAAAGGAACATAACCTTGTCCCTTACCCTGCACACCAAAAAAGTCTAGGAAAAGTGTCCATTTACCATCTTGCATTTTGAAAGCAGTTGGTGCTTCGTAAACTGCCCCATCGAGCTTATTCATCTCTTCATCGAAAGCATAAATACGTTCAAACGGTCCTGTAATCACATCGCTTTTTAACATGATCACACCTAATGGATTATGTTCACTTTTTACAAATAGATAATATTGACCATCTTCTTCGTACATTGCTGAATCAATCACACCACTATCTTCTTTACGATAA
Source organism: Amphibacillus sp. MSJ-3 (assembly GCF_018919165.1). GTDB lineage: Bacteria > Bacillota > Bacilli > Bacillales > Amphibacillaceae > Amphibacillus. The sequence goes on from NZ_JAHLQM010000023.1 coordinate 675, forward strand.
AGCAGTTTAGGTTCAGTAAATGTTTCAAAGTCCTTCGTTCTCGAATAATAAATCGCCATCGGTCCAAAATGATTACTTCGGTGTGGTGAAGACCAATGTAATAAATAATCATCCATATCCTTATCATAGATTATGTCCGGCGCCCAATGACAACCAAAATCATCCCCGCCTAATCGGATCATCTTTTGTTCTGACCAGTTAACCAAATCTTCCGATTCCCACATAACAAGACAATGACTACCTTCCCGGGCTACCTTTGCCCAAGAGTTCTGATAGCGATCACGCAGTTGATAAGCTAAAGATAAATCTGTTGCAAAAATATAGAATTTACCGTTTTCTGCTCGGATAATTGTAAAGTCACGAACTCCCTTTTCTCCTTTATAACTCCAAAGAATTGGATTTCCCTGATTAACCATTTCCCACCGGTAGCCATCTTTACTCAAACCAAAATATACTTGTTCTCCATCCGGCGTTGGTTTTTCTTTAAAATGAACAAATAAATAATGTTGCATTATTCCGCTCCTTTTTTAAGCTATAATTTATCGCAGTGTAACTGTCAGTATGACTCCCTCATCAGGAATCTTATGGAAACTAAAAATTGTAAGCGGGGGATCAACTATCAGTATCGGCCCAATTGGTTCAGGGGCCTTTAGCTCGTACCCTTGTGGTAGAACAAATATTTTCGATGGGACGAGTAACCGCAAATCACTTCGATGGGACGAGTAACCGCAGTCCCAGTCCCAGTCCCTGTCTCTGTCTCTGTCCCAGTCAGTGGGGGATATAGCCCCCACTGATTGAAGTTTCACTTTATAATTATACCAATTATGAGAGCGTTACACTACTTTTTTTATCCTAATTATCAAAAAGACTATTGAGCAAATGTGACCGCTCAATAGTCTTTAGTTTTAAGTTAATTTACCTTAGTAAACTGAATGTGTTCAACTACCATTCCTGGTTTGGTAAAAGCTAAGCCTAATTCATATAAGCCTACTTCTAATTCAACCTTAGGAAGTTTTTGTGTAATTACTTTCCCTTCTGTTCCATTCGTTTGTGCTGTTGCTACGACCTGATTATTGATCATAATATTACATGCTGTTTGAGCTAAATCTGCTCCCGGCGAAGACAAGTCAATAAACATCCGATATTCCCCTGGATCATCTACTTTAAAGAGAATCAGATCATTTGCTATTGGCTTCACTACACCACTAGCATGTATGCTTTGAACCTCATCTGTTTGTTCCCTCACTATAGGTATTATTTTTCCAAAGGAGTCATTAAAGGTTTGTTTCCGATTAAATGCGGGCACATGGGTTAAAAACTGAAAAATATTGATAGCTGAACGTTGTAATTCACCTCGTGTTAATTGCCCCTCTTCTAACGCAGCTAAGGTGTGATCCCGACTTGAATTTACCTCTGCGCCATAATTATTTACCACCATGTACAAGTCATTTTGAGCCCGAATCATATGATGTGTATTCCGACAATTAGGTTCGCCTGCATGAATCGGATCGTTCATTTGCGCCCACCAATCTGTCATTACAATCCCTTCAAAGCCCCATTCTCCACGTAAAATCGTCGTATTAAGATCGTAGTTCGAGGCTGACCAATGTCCATTAATAGGGTTATAAGCAGTCATAATACTTCTTGCACCACCCTCTTTAACAATCATTTCGAAACCTTTTAAATAGTTTTGTCTTAGTGCGCGTTCTGAAACAATTGCATTTACTTTATTACGCGATTGTTCTTGATTGTTACAGGCAAAATGCTTGGGCGTTGCATGTGCTCCTCCTTTTATAATCCCCCGTGATGTAGCCACGGCAAAAACACCCGTCAAAAATGGATCTTCAGAAAAGTATTCAAAGTTCCGACCATTAAGTGGATGGCGTCTTAAATTTATACCCGGACCCAACAAAAGATCAATCTCATTACGAACTAATTCCTTTCCTTCGAGTTCATAGAGATCCTCGACTAACTTTTGATCCCAGCTTGCAGCAAGAAGTGTACCAATTGGAACTTGAGTTGCTTTTTCACCACTATCCATTCGGATACCTGAAGGACCATCAGCTGTACACGCAACAGGGACACCATAACTTAGCAATCGATCACTTACGCCACCAAATGCTGAGGCAGTACCTGAAGTTACAAGCGGACTACTCATCCCCTCGCCACGAACAATCGTTGCTAATTCATGATCAGAAAGTTGAGCGACAAAAGTTTCAATTGAAATTTCCTGAGTTACGACATCCTTAAGCCGATAGCCCTTATCACCTGTTTGCTCAATTGCTTTAGGCATACGGGATTCGATTCGTTCTTTTAAATCTACCTTACGAACCGGGACGTCTACATATGTCATTTCATAACGCCCATCTAGCATTCTCTTTCCAGGCTTCAGTCGCTTAAATGCTTCAACTGGTGCCAACGCTTCCTCAAGCTGCTCAACTAATCGGACTTGATTAACAACATAACCCTCTTGACCATCAACCTCTATTTGTACTGTTTGTCTAACACTCGATCCCAGGTGAAATAAATATGTGCCAACCTCTAATACATAAGCAGAACGATAACCTGTTACTCCACTATCATCATAAGATGCAAGTCCACTGATCGGACAACGAAGTGTAACAGTTTCTTGTTCACCCGGCTTTAATAAACTTGTTTTAGCAAAGGCAACAAGTGATCGTGTCGGTTGACCTAACTTTCCTTGCGGCGCTTCGACATATAGTTGAACAACTTCTTTTCCGGAAAAAGACGCACCTGTATTTTCCACCGCAACATCAACTTCTAAATACTCAATTTCATCCACTACAATACAATGGGCAGAGGTACATTTTTGTTCAAAGGTAGTATAAGATAAGCCAAATCCAAATGGAAACTGTACCTTTTCTGGAGCAAAGGTTTCAAAATAACGATAACCAACATAAATATCCTCTGCGTAAATATTTTTATCATCATTACCATAATGAGCAGAGGATGGATAGTCATCAATTGAATAGGCAATTGTATCAGTCAACTTACCACTCGGCGTCACATCTCCAACCAATAAATCAGCGGCGGCGCGCCCTCCTTCCATTCCACCATGCCATGTATATAGCAATGCTTGAATATCATATTGTTCCAACCAGCTTGTATCAATAATATTTGATGTATTTAAAATAACAGCTACCTTATCAAAATGTTCTGTTACCCGTTCAATCATATCCCGCTCATCTTCAGTTAATAAATAACTTCCCGCTTCAGCTGCATTATCTTGGTCTTCCCCCGCTGTGCGTCCAATCACAATAAGTGCTTTATCAGACTTTGCTTTTGCTTCAATTATGATATCGTCAGATAATGGCATTTCCTCTTGATGCCAGGGTTCAGCTGCCCAACCTCCCCCACCATTATCAAATGGATTTTCAGCTATCCATTCCTGATACATTGTGGCTAAACTTTCATTTATCTGAATAGACTTTTTTTCTCGTAAACTATCAATTAAGTTTGTTGTATAACTAACATTAACACTTCCGCCCGATCCGGTCCCACTGCGATAATAATCCTTTTGGATCCGGCCAAAAACCGAGACGACTTCACCATGTTGAATCGGCAAAGTGCTTAAGTCATTTTTGAGTAACACAGCCCCATCAGCAGCAACTTGCCGGCTAAATTCAGCAAAACCCTCCAATGGTACACCTATTAACTCTTTACTCATTTTTAATCCCTCCAAACTAATTTACTTATTTAAACAAATAAACTTTAACATTCCTCATAATACTACACTACCAGAAAGCGGTTTCAAATAGTACCGATAAAAGAAGATTAAAAATCAAGTGAAATAGAGAGATTAGGCCTAATTTTAGCCATTTCTTAAATGAAAGGATTTGATAAAATGAAACTTTAATCAGTGGGAGTCTTACTGACAGTTACGCGGCGGTAAAACAATCCGGTTTAAGTAATCTAAATTCTATGTTATGGTTATCATTGATGCAAAGTCGACGAAAATTTTGCTTATAAAAATACAACTTCAAAGAATGATCATGAACAAACGGAGGATTAAAAAAATGTACACCAAAACAGACTTGAAAAATGATTTAAAAAAACTCGGTATTAATAAATTTGGTACTCTACTCATTCACTCATCATACAAGAGCATTGGAGATGTAGAAGGAGGACCAGATACCGTATTAGATAGTTTTTCAGAATATATGAAAGATGGTTTACTTGTCTTGCCTACGCATACTTGGGCTCATATTAATAAGGAAAATCCAAACTATTATGTTGATAAATCCGAAACAAACGTTGGTATTTTAACTGAAATGTTCCGTAAGCGAGAAGGTGTTATTCGTTCATGGCATCCAACTCACTCGGTTGGTGCGCTTGGCCGAGATGCAGAAAGCTTTACCACAGGTGACGAAAAATTCGACACACCTTGTGCGAGAGGATCCACTTGGGGGAAATTATTAGATCGTAAAGCTCAAATTATGCTTTTAGGTGTTACCTTAACCCGCAACACATTTATCCATGGAATCGAAGAGTGGGTTGATATTCCTGGTAGAGTTAGTGATGAACCCGAACAATTATATACTATTTTGCAAGATGGAACTAAGATTTCCGTCCCTTCACGAAGACACTGTGGTTTAAGTTGGTCAGAGCATTTTTGGAAAGTTGACGATTATTTATTAGAACTTGGTGCTATGCATATCGGTAAGTTCGGTGATGCTGAAGCAAGAATTTGTGATACGGTTAAACTGACAGAAGTCATCACAACAATGCTCGAAGTTGATCCTGATTTATTTTCCGATAATGAACCTTTAACAGAAGAATTTTCAAATCAATTTGAAGCCCTATGGAGTGAAAAAGTCAAATAAGGGAGAGTTCCACTCATTGGTAGGATTCTCATCCCCCACTAAAGCGAGCACACATACAGTCAGTGAAACTGGGATAAAGAAAAACGATAGTGGCTTTGTTATTTTCCACTATCGTTTTTTTTCAATCAAACCGATTATTTTAGATGTTCTACCGCTGCTCTTTCAATTGCCAAACCAGCCTTATAACGTTCCATAAATAATTCAAAGCCCTTTACATCCTCTGCATCAGGAGTAACTTTAGTTATATCTTGATTCGCAAAAACTTCTTCATTTAAATAATCTTCTAATGTTTGAGTGGATCCTCGGTTCAACATATAGGAGGCAAGGATGGCGACACCCCAAGCACCACCTTCTCCTGCTGTATCCATTACAGCAACTGGTGTGTCAAGGGCAGCAGCCATGATTCTTTGACCAACACCTTCTGTTTTAAATAATCCACCATGTCCAAGGATTTCATCTAATTGAACAGCTTCCTCTTTAAGTAAAATATCCATTCCAATCTTCATTGCACCAAGTGCGGAGAATAAATGAGTGCGCATAAAGTTAGGTAAATTAAAATGACTATTTGACGAACGAACAAATAGTGGACGTCCTTCTTCAAACCCAGTAATATGCTCTCCTGAAAGGTAACCATATGACAATAGTCCGCCTGTATCTTTATCCCCTGATAGTGCTAAATTATACAAGGTGCTATATACCGTATTCATGTCTAGATCCATTCCAAGAGCTTTTGAATATTCGGCAAACAAACCGACCCATTCATTGAGATCAGATGTACAGTTATTTGAGTGCGACATTGCCACTAAACTACCAGTAGGTGTTGTTACAAGATCAATTTCCGTATGAACTTTTTCCAATTCTTTTTCTAAAACAACCATCGCAAATACTGACGTACCTGCAGATACATTACCTGTTCTCTCTTTAACACTATTTGTTGCAACCATTCCAGTACCTGCATCACCTTCTGGCGGACAAACGGGCACTCCAGCCTCTAGTACGCCAGTTGGATCTAGTAGCTTAGCTCCTTCTGCCGTTAAATTACCACCATTCTCTCCAGCTACTAATACATCCGCTAATAAATCCTCGAGTTTCCATGGTAGTTGATATGACTCAATTAAATGATTGAATTGCTCAATCTTCGTTTGATTAAATTGTTTTGTTTCTATATCAATTGGAAAGACGCCTGATGCCTCCCCTACACCTAAAACCTTTTGCCCCGTCAACTTCCAATGTACATACCCGGCTAAAGTGGTTAAGTGTGCAATATCTGCGACATGTTTTTCTTCATTTAAGATGGCTTGATAAAGATGGGCAATCGTCCATCTTTGCGGAATGTTATAGTTAAATATGCTCGTAAGTTCCTGAGATGCCTTCTCAGTAATATTGTTTCGCCATGTACGAAAAGGTACTAACAATTGATCATGCTTATCAAAAGCCATATAGCCATGCATCATTGCACTAAAACCAAGTGCGCCAATTTTCTTCACTGGAATATCATATTGTTCCTTAACTTCTTGAGCCATTTTTCGATAACTATCCTGTAAGCCCTTCCAAATATCGTCTAAACTGTATGTCCATATATTGTCCACATAGCTATTTTGCCAATCATGGCTACCAATTGCAATCGGTTGGTTATTTTCACCGATCAAAACAGCTTTTATTCGTGTTGAACCAAGTTCAATTCCTAATGCAGTTCTTCCTGCTTCAATGGATTGTTTAATCTGATCACTCATTTACTTTCCTCCCTAAAATAAATCCATATCATTTACTTTTTTATTCATACGGACAAGTTAACTTAATGCTATTGATTAACTTGTGAACTAGTAATTAAATCATAACATTAAATCGCTTTAAGTCCAAGCTAATTCTTTAAAATTGTTGAAAGGGATAGTATAAAATCTGCATAATCACATCATATGTTCAGACTAAGTCTAATATCAAAATAGGTTCGTACCACTTCATTCATCTATAGTAAATCGATAGTTAGCGAGGGTGTATATCCCCATTATATATTTTAAAAGCATTTATCCTTTACCAATTAAAAAAGGAATAATCCAAACCCTTGATTAAGACCTGCTTGGATTATTCCTATCAAAAAAGTGGAGCTTCTTCCTATAAGGCTTTCTTCATTTCCATAACACTTAGCATTCTTTACTCTTTGGATATCCTTTAACACAAAGGGATCGACAATGGAAGATCACATAACAAGATCAATCCTTTATTTTCAAAAAGCCACTTTCTTCTTATTATATCTATTCGATTAGCTTTATTGACTTCTACCATCATCTCTTGTCTAAGATTAGTCACGTGATGGGTTAAATCGTTTAAGTCTTAAAGCATTAGCTAGCACTGATACAGAACTCAAACTCATCGCTGCTCCCGCTATCATTGGGCTTAATAAAGGGCCACCGAAGATATGAAATACCCCCATCGCAAACGGAATACCTAAAACATTATAAGCAAATGCCCAAAATAAGTTTTCCTTAATATTACGGATCGTCGCCCTACTTAACTGGATTGCACTTGAAACATCTAATAAATCACTTCTCATCAGAACAATATCTGCTGATTCAATTGCAACATCTGTCCCTGAACCAATTGCAATTCCAATATCCGCTTGGGCAAGAGCAGGCGCATCATTGATCCCATCGCCAACCATAGCAACTTTTCGGCCTTCATCTTGAATTTTCTTCACTTCATTTGCTTTATCTTCAGGCAAGACTTCACTCATCACACGATCAATCCCAACCTGTTTAGCAATGGCCTCCGCAGTTCGGCTATTATCACCTGTAATCATACCAACCTCAATTCCCATTTTGTGCAATCGTTCAATTGCCTTTGCACTGTTCTCTTTTACTGTATCCGCAACTGCAATGATTCCCGCCATTCCTTCATCAATCGCAATATACATTGGTGTTTTACCTTCATTGGCGAGACGATCTGATTCTGCTGCTAAATCCCCTAGTGATATTTTGCGATCATCCATTAACTTTCGATTTCCAGCTAGTAACTTTTTATCATTAACGCTGACTTCGATACCATGCCCTGGAATTGCCTCAAAACTTTGAATATCAATTAAATCTAACCCTTTTGCTTCAGCTTCTCTTACTATTGCTTCACCTAATGGGTGCTCGGAGCCTTTTTCAGCAGAAGCCGCTAAGCGTAACAATTCCTGATCGGTTGTGGTTTCATTTGTGATGATATCTGTCACAACAGGTTTACCTTCTGTAATTGTTCCTGTCTTATCAAATACGATCATCTCTACTTTATGGGTCGTTTCAAGTGCTTCTCCACCTTTAATTAACACACCATGTTCAGCACCCTTACCTGTACCAACCATAATCGCTGTAGGTGTCGCTAGGCCAAGCGCACAAGGACAAGCAATGACGAGAACTGAAATCATTATTGTTAAAGCAAAGATACCTGTTTGCCCCGAGAAATACCATGCCAAACCTGAGACTAATGCTAATCCAATAACAATCGGAACAAAATAACCAGAAATAACATCGGCCATTTTAGCAATAGGTGCTTTGGAACCTTGAGCATCTTCAACTAATTGAATGATTTGTGCTAGGGCTGTATCCTTACCAACTTTTGTCGCTTGATATCGAACAGTCCCATTTTTATTAAAGCTCCCACCAACTAAAGAATCACCAATATTCTTTTCAACTGGAATACTTTCACCTGTCAACATGGATTCATCAACAGATGTTCTTCCTTCTGTAATGACCCCATCAACTGGAATCTTTTCGCCTGGTTTCACAATCATTTGATCACCAACAACAACCTCGTCAATCGCCAACTTCAATTCTTGACCATCGCGAATAACAGTTGCCGTTTTTGGAGCTAAATCCATTAACTTCTCTATTGCCTCAGAGGTTTTCCCTTTTGAACGTGTTTCTAAATATTTACCTAAGGTAATTAATGTTAAAATTACCGCTGCCGATTCATAATATAACTCATGTGAATAACTTGGGTCACCAGCCCAAACGTGGAAAGTAGCGACAAGACTGTATAAAACAGCAGCACTTGTACCCAATGCAATCAATGAATCCATATTTGGATGCCCCTTAAATAGAGCTTTATAACCACCTGTATAGTAGCTCCAACCCAAGGCAATAACAGGTGCAGTTAAAATCAATTGTAGTGTTGCAAAATAAATGGCATTTGCATCTGGGTCAATAATTAAAGGAAGAGGAAGACCTACCATTGGCCCCATCGAGATATAAAGTAATGGGATGGCAAAAACAGCTGACAACCAAAAACGGCGCCAAATTGAATCCATTTGTTCTGTTTTTTTATTTTTCACTTCATCATATGAATTCAATGAACCTTCAATATCTTCCTTTGCCTGGTAACCAGCATCCGCTATTGCACTTGTTACATCCGTCATTGAAACCTTAGTCGGATCATATTCTATCATCAATTTCTCTGTTGCTAGGTTAACTTGGGATTTCAACACACCATCAAGTTTAGCTGATGTTTTTTCAACGGTTTGAGCACAAGAAGCACATGTCATTCCCGATATCGAGAGAGTTTTCTTTTCCGTCTTTGGTACAGCTTTATAACCCGCATCACTGACAGCATTTTGGATATCTTGAACCGAAAGCACCGATTCATCATAATTAATATTCAATTTTTCTGTTGCTAAATTGACTTGAGCGGATTCTACACCCGATAACTTGTTTGTTGCCTTTTCGACGGTTTGAGCACAAGAGGCACATGTCATTCCTTCAATATCAAATGTTTTTTTCTGCATGACTATTACGCCCTTTCTTTTATTGAATCAACTCAGCTTGATAGCCGGCTTCATTAACAGCTTCTATTAGCCGATCAACTTGTTGAATATTCTCGTCATACTTAACTTGAGCGACTCCTTTATTTAAATTAACCTTTGCTTTTGCGACTCCTTCAACTTCCGTTAAGGCTGTTTCCACTCGATTAGCACAATGATTACAATTCATTCCTGACACATTCAATTTAACTTTTTCCATTTATATTCTCCTCACTTTAATTTGTTATCTGACAATGACATTGACCAGGGATACAATTACACGGGACCTGTTCAACAGCTCCATTACGTTTATTTTTAAGAATTGTTTCTAAATTCTCGATATCATCAAAACTCAACATCATCTGGTTTAACAGGTAAGCGATCATCTCACCTTTTTTTCGATTACAAACATTAGCAAACAGTTCGTTAAGCATACTTTTAATAAAATCGGCTTCATTTACATCGGTTGAATAAAGATATTTATTCCCTATTTTCTCCGTATTTAGGATTTGCTTTTTTACTAATCTACTTATAAAGGTTTTCGTTGTCGCAGGTTTCCAAGCTTTTTTCTGTTGTAAAACCTCAATGATTTCTTTACTTGTCACATGCTCTTTCGCCCAAACAACCCGCATAACCTCCCATTCAGATTCCGTAATTTTCATATCGTCCTCAATCATTTTTTCACCTCTCTTCGATTACATTTGTAATCTTAGGTTAATTACAGTTTACAACCGTAAACGATATCTGTCAAGATAAAACTGTTATTTTTTTGAGATTTCCATTTATTTTTTTGTCAGAGCAGACTTTTGCCAACGATTAACTGAATATAAGCTCGTTATTCCAACGATACAAGGGGGTGACCTAAAGGCCCTTGAACCAATCGGGCCATCAGTTGACCTTCCACTTACAATGCTTACTTTCCTTCGAATGCTTTAAGTGGGGGCTTACTGACAGTTGCACTGCGATAAAGGTTAGAGCTACTTGGTAAGATTAACCCACAAAACAAGATTTTCACTTCAGTTGACTCAATCAATTATATATTTTTTTATATAAAATTATATATAAATGATTGACGATATTATATATAAGGAATATAATTAAAGTTGTAATAAATATGTGAAATTAAACACAAAGTCGAAAGGAGTGATGTGGTGAATATTGAACGTTTTATCAATACGAGAAAAGCAAATGGACTCTCGCAAAACGAATTAGCAGAAGGAATTTGTACACAAACTACTTTGAGTCGTTTTGAAAATAATGGCCAAGTTCCAAATTTGAAAATACTTATCAAACTCTGCAATCGGCTAAATCTACCCTTAGGCGAGCTATTTCCAAAGGTTGGTGTTAGGCACACTGAAGTGATTGAGAAAATGAATAAAGCAGAATTCTTCTTAATTACCAGTGAGTTTGAACAAGCTAAAAACCTATTAGATACAATAGCCATTAATGAAATAGAAGATTTAAACCTAATTTTGCGCTACCATTACCTAAATGGATTTGTGATGATTTTTCAAAATAAAGCTGTTATCGACATCCTTTTTATATTCGACCAAATTTTGTTAGAAGATGCTAGTGAAGATTTAGAAATCTTCCGTTTACTTGCCTACACTGGAATCGGGATGGTGTATTCAAGAGAAAGGAACCGTGATAAAGCTGAGTTTTACTTTAATAAAGTCCAAGAAAAAATTTATACCTACCCGACGCAAGAAATTGAAGATACTTGGCGGGTTTTAAATATTGTTTTTCAATGTGGGGTTTTTTATGCAGAGATTGGGGAGTTAGACATTAGCAATGCCTTGTTGGATTATGCTGTTTCTATTTGTTCAGATAATCACGTAACCTACTACCTTGCTAGAGCAGCTCTGCAACGGGCGAAAAATGCTATTGTTCAAAATGATTCTAAAGAAGCAATCTTAGAAAGAATTTATGATGCAAGAGCATATTCCAAAATTAACCGCAATACTGTTGCCTTGAAGGAATTAGCAGACATGGAAAGGGATATTTTAAGTCGTTAAAGGAGTTGAGTCTGATAGAACAAATAAAGAGAAGGATACATCTAATGGGAACTGTAATTGACCTACTGATTGAACACGATAATCCCGATCCAATTTTGGTAGAAGTCATTAATCGCCTGGAAGTTTATGAACGTCGATTCAGTGCAAATAACTCAGATTCCGAACTAATGGCCATTAATCACCAGGCAGGTATTCGTTCTGTCATCGTCCATCCTAACCTATACGACTTAATAAAAATCGGTAAACAACATAGTTGTGCATTAGATAGTCATTTAAATATCGCCATTGGCCCTTTGGTACAAAGCTGGCGCATTGGTTTTAGCGATGCTAAGGTTCCTTCAGCTGAGGAGATTGAAAAACGGTTACGACTGACTAATCCTCAAAATATTATTTTGAATGATGCAGAACAATCCGTTTTTTTAACAGAAAGGAATATGCTGATTGACCTAGGTTCCCTAGCAAAGGGTTATATAGCTGACTTAATCATTGATTATTTAAAAACGGTTGGTGTAACAACTGCACTTATTAATTTGGGTGGCAATATTGTTGGTCTAGGTCCTGTAGGGCATGGCGAGAAGAGACAGTGGCAAATTGGTATTCAAAATCCGGTCTTAGCTCGCAATGAATATATCACAACTTTAGGTATTTCCAATCAATCAGTTGTAACATCGGGTGTCTATGAAAGAAGCCTTGAAGTAGCCGGACAAACTTATCACCATATTTTAGATCCTAAAACGGGTTACCCAACTGATACAGATGTTGCAAGTTTGACAATTCGATCGGATCGGTCAATCGATGGTGAGATTTGGACAACGCGTTTATACGGAAAGTCATCCCAAGATATACTAAGTACTCTAAACCAATTAGAGAATATAGAAGGTATCATTATCACCAAAAAAGGAGAAATCTTATTTTCAAATGGTATCAATCAAAAATAAATGTTTCGGAAGGAAGTAAAAGATATGCAAAAATTTATTGGTCTCGTAGGAACAAACTCAGATAATTCTACCAATCGTCAATTATTGATGTTTATCCAAAGCCATTTTTCAGATAAAGTTGATATTGAATTAGTTGAAATAAAAGGAATACCCGTTTTCAACAAACCTGAAAACAAGGAATTGCCCCAACAAGTAAAAGAGATAGCAGCTAAAATAGATGAAGCTGCTGGAGTAATTATTAGTACACCGGAGTATGACCATGCGGTTCCGGCATCTTTGATTAATGCATTGAACTGGTTATCATACGGTATTTTCCCCTTTGTTGATAAGCCAGTTATGATTACAGGTGCTTCATACGGTGTATTAGGATCATCCAGAGCGCAAATGCACTTACGGCAAATTCTAGATTCTCCAGAATTAAAAGCACGCATCATGCCAAGTTCTGAATTTTTATTAAGTCACTCATTAGAAGCCTTTGATGAATCGGGTCAATTGAAGGATAAAGAACAGATTGAAAAACTAGAAAGTTTATTTGAAGATTTCTTAACTTTCGTGGAATTAACGAACCATTTAAATCAAGCACATGAAATTAATAAAAGAGAAGCAGAAAACTTTTCATGGGAAGAAATTTAATAAGAGGAGAATATCATTATGAAATTAGTTGGAATCGTTGGATCAAGTGCAGAGGTATCATATAACCGTACACTATTAAAGTATATAAAAAAACAATTTAAATCTATGTTTGATTTAGAAATATTGGAAATCAAGGAAGTCCCAATGTTTAATCAAAGTGACGACCAAACAAACAGTGAGGTCATCCAAAACATTCACAGAAAAATTTTGGAATCAGATGGTGTGATTATCGCAACACCAGAACACAACCATACTATTCCTGCTGGTCTAAAAAGCTTACTTGAATGGTTGTCTTTCAAAATTCATTCACTTGAAGATAAACCTGTTATGATTGTTGGTGCATCATACTATGACCAAGGTTCTTCCCGCGCCCAACTACACCTACGACAAATTCTAGATGCGCCAGGTGTAAATGCAATGGTCATGCCAGGGAACGAATTTCTATTAGGTAAAGTAAAAGAAGCCTTTGATGAAAATGAAGATTTAAAAGATCAAAGAACCATTGACTTCTTAGAAAGTACACTAGAAAAGTTTATTAAATTTGTTAAGCTTGTTTCTGTAATAGAAGAACCAAAAGAAACAGTTGCAAAACCAGAGGATCTATACGCAACTGGAAAAGTAGATACAACGATTGAAGGCGTTGATATGGCTGCAGATGATTGGGTAGAACAAGCTGCAAAAGCAGTGAATGCAGTAGAAGGAAATACTTATGTTAAATTGGATCGTGGAATCTTAACGGTTGACCAATTGAACTATTTCCTAGCTTCAATGCCAATGGAATTAACTTATGCTGATCACAACAACCAATTCTTATACTATAATTATACAAAAGAAGCAGATGAAATGTTAGCATCACGTACACCTGGCCAGGCAGGTAACCCACTAGCAAATTGTCACCCAGAAAGCAAGTTTAATAGCGTATCTTGGGTCATCCAACAATTACGTTCTGGGGCGACTGATGCCGTTCGAGTGCATGTTCCAACACATGGTCCCGATAAATATGTCGTTCATAATTATCAAGCAATGCATGATAAAGAAGGGAACTACAAAGGGATTAACGAGTATATCCTAGACTTTAAGCCAATCATCGACTGGTATTTAAAGCAAACAGGTCAAAAACTGGTTGGCGACGTGGATGCCGTTTCAGGAGCATCTCAAAATGACAGCCATGGCGGAGTAGATGCTGTATCAAGCGCAAGTGTTAAAGGATAATATATGAAAAAGGAATTCGGTTGCTACTGGATTCCTTTTTCTTATGATCATCATTTAAATAGAATCATCACCTCTTAAATGTTTTTGGGGTAACACTCCGTGATTTACACTCTGGGTGGACGCTTTGTTAAATGTATAATTAATTGAATATTTCGATTGAAAGCTGGTTACAATAAAAAACTGGTGAAATCTACGGGAAACGTAAAATAGATGTAGAAGCAGGGTTCGGCTTCTTGAAGGCCAATTTGTGCTTCTCGTGTTTTTCCGTGCAAGGCAAAGAGAAAGTAAAAAATGAATTGGGATTTGCGTTGTTGGCGGTGAAGCTGAGGAAGTTTATCGGTAGAAGCAACAATCCAATAATAGAAGAAAGAAAAGATCCAACAAAAAATGGTTTCAAGCAAATTTTAATGCTTGAAACCATTTTTTTGGTTAGTTATGCCCCAGCCTCTTTTTTTACGTGTCTGATATGAGCATAAACCGCCGAGTGAAAGTGCCATAATAAAAATAGGTAAGCGATCAATAACCAAGTAGATAATAAAAAATCAACACTCAGATAAACTATTCTTGTAAGGTAGAAATTAAATTGTTGGGTGTTTTATTTAATCAACTTTTAATCTTGAATGATTCACAGCCTTATCATAAAGTGAAACTTCACTCAGTGCGCGGAGCCTACATGTCCTGATTAACTACACATTTTCTTATAAAAGATCCATTAATGCAGTCGCAATTGAGAAATAAATAACTAAACCCAAAATATCATTAAGTGTTGTAATAAATGGCCCTGATGCAATAGCTGGATCAAACTTTAATTTGTTAATGATTAATGGAACGATGAAACCTACAACTGTTGATACGGTTAGTGTGCAAAGAATTGAAATTCCAACAATCACCGCTAATATCCAATTACCATAAATAATAGAGATTAGGATGGTGACTGCCACCATACAGATTAAGCCGAGAATAAAACCGGCGCTGAGCTCCCGTTTAATCATGCGCCAAAAACCTTCGCGCTTAATATTTCCTAAAGCAAGACCGCGAACAGCTACTGTTAATGATTGTGTCCCAACATTACCTGCTGAATCCATAATCATTGGTATAAAAACGGACAGCAGAACGACAGTCTCTAATGTCTCTTCAAAATACCCAATCACTCCTGCTGTAAGCAATCCTAAAAACATAAGTGCAATAATCCATGGTGCTCGTTTCTTTGCCGTATCATATCCACTCAACTCTAAATCCGTTGTCCCTTTTGTTGCAGATAAATCTTCAAAATCTTCTGTTGTTTCTTCTTCTAATATATCCATAATATCATCGACAGTTACAATTCCAAGCAAACGGTTTTGCCTTGAAACAACGGGGACAGCTAGAAAGTCATATTTTTTAATGGTTTTCCCAACATCCTCTTGATCCATATCTTCAGTTACAGAAACAACATTTGTACTCATAATGTTTTCAATCATTTCCTCCGGTGAAGCAACGATCAAATCACGTAATGAAACAACACCAACTAACTTTCTTGCTGAGTCAATCACATAAAGATAATAAATAATTTCTGCATTCGGTGCTTCTAACCTAAGCTTTTCAAGGACATTTGCTACTTTTTCTGTTGATGAAATCCATATTAATTCTTTAGTCATAATCGATCCCGCTGTTTCTTCAGCATATAAGCGCAGACTTCTCACTTGATCTGCTTTATCGATATCCATTTTGAGCAAAATAGTTTCTGCTCTCTCTGGATTTATCTCAGCTAGAAAATTAACGACATCATCTGTAAACATATGATTGAACATCATTGACGAGTATTTTTCGTCAAGTTCTAAGAAAAAAAGCTTTTGCTCCTTAATATCTAACCCCGAGAAAATTTCCGCAAACTCACTTGGGCTCAAGTAGCCATATACCTTAATACGTATTTCCTGACTTAATGAAATAAAAATATCTAATTGATCCGATGGGTGTAAGGCTAAAAAAGATTGGCGAAACTTCTTCATATCCTCTTTGTGTAAAGTATCTAAAATCGTATTTGTATATTGTTCTCTTTTTTGTTTATTTAATCTTTCCATCTTGATTCCTCCAGGGAGTTCAGAATGTCATTCAAAAAGAACGATTGGGATGAACTCTAATAATTTTTTCTTCATTATCAACAAACAATAATAAGAATCTGAATCTTGCTTACTTTCCATATCCAACCCACATCCTTTCCATTTCGGAGTCATCATTTACCCCATAAGCATAAAAAACACCTTCTACGAAAGAAGGTGTTTTGAAATAAGCCTATTTAAAGAGGTATGCTTTAGAAAAAAGACATTCACACATCTATTATTGAATGAATTTATTTTCTCTTTATTTGAATCTGAAAACTCTATTGCTTTCTGAAATCCAAAAAAAGGCGCCTCAAAAAAGCTGACAAATATCCTCCAATCGTAGAGCTTTAGCACTGTGAGGCATAGGATAATGATCCAGCTACATTAAAAACAACCTTATTTCGATTGTTCCTGTTGACCCATTGGCGTCTTTGGACATTTTTGGGCAGCAGCGTCTCTCCATCACAGGAGCCTTACCTAACGAAGGGTTTAATGACTACCACTCAGACTACAGTAATCACCTATATAAGTCAAGAAATCGCCTTTATCTGCTTTAATCACCGAAATTTTTACTTTCAAAGTTGATAATCTTATTTAAATCGTTTTTCTTGAACATAACTTTAATTTATTCGATAATAATACTATAGTAAATAAATTATTAAGAGGAGTGTTGGAATGACTCAAGATCAATTAAAAATCATGCGTTCAAAAGATGGATTTATAGCTGCTTTAGATCAAAGTGGTGGTAGTACTCCAACAGCTTTAGCCGCTTACGGAATCTCTGAAGATGAGTATGATTCCGAGAAAGAAATGTTCAACTTAGTCCAAGAAATGAGAGCACGAATTATTACTTCACCGTCATTTACATCTGACAAGATTATTGGCGCAATCTTATTCGAACAAACGATGGATCGGAAAATTGATAATGTATTTACTGGTGATTATTTAACTGAAAAAGGTATTGTCCCATTCCTCAAGGTAGACAAAGGATTAGCTAACGAGGAAAATGGTGTTCAATTAATGAAACCTATCGACAATTTAGCTGAAACATTAGAACGAGCAAAAGAGCGGAATATTTTTGGTACTAAAATGCGCTCAAATATCCTATCATTTAACGAAAAGGGAATTGCTGAAGTTGTCGAACAACAGTTTGACTATGCTAAACAAATTATTGCTGCTGGCCTAGTCCCTATTGTTGAGCCCGAAGTGAACATTAAGGCCAAGGATAAAGAACAATCGGAGACCTTCTTAAGAGATGAACTATTAAAACAACTTAACAAATTAGATAGTGATCAAAATGTTATGCTGAAATTGTCGATACCAACTGTCGATAATTTTTACCAACCTTTAATAGATCATCCACGCGTTGTTCGTGTCGTTGCTTTATCAGGGGGTTACTCTGTAGAAGATGCTAATGAAAAATTGAGTAACAATCACGGATTGATCGCTAGTTTCTCAAGAGCATTATCACAAAATCTAAGATTTCAACAATCCGATGAAGAATTTGATCAAACATTAAAAGAAGCGGTTGATTCTATTTATAAAGCATCAATCACTTGAAAATAATGATTACCACAAAAAAAGATGAGATCCTCATTATAAAAGTTTTGGATTTTGTCGCAGTGTAACTGTCAGTAAGACTCCCACTTCAAGCTTTCGTAGGAAAATAAGAATTGTAGTGGGAGATCAACTGACAGTAACGGCCCGATTGGTTCAACTAATAATCAGTGGGGATAGGGGAAGGCAGACTAAACTCTCCAATTCCTGTGGTAAGGTCTGCATGACCTAGGTCCTGTATGCCCAAGCTCCCCACTGATTAAAGTTTCACTTTATAATGATATAGACAAACTTGAAAGAATACCGTATAATACGGTATCTGGACCCACCACGCCTCTTCACAATGCGAACCAGGGTGGGTCATTTTATAGTTTCAAGATAATCAGTATGCTTAGAGTTATTAATTTGGACAATTAAATTTCGTTTAATCATGTACATATGATCAAGTAAATCAACATCATCATGTCTATATTTTATTGAAATCTACCTAGTCTGTTACATACTACCTATTGTACGGTTTGTCTAAGTTAGACAAACAAAAACGAAATGAACAACATATTTGATTATAGTTTAGGAGACCAGCAAAATGAAGAAGAAAAAATTATTAAGTATTTTAATGATTGCGCTTTGTGTCATTATTGGATTTTCCATTGGCATTTTTCTCGCAATATACGATGTTTCCATTGATTTTACCTTAACAGATATTGTTATATTATATTTACTTCTCATGCTCTCCCTTTTTTGTGTCATTAATATTCATGAATTGGGCCACTACCTTTTTGGGAAACTCCTTGGTTATCAATTACTGATGTACCGAATTGGATTTCTTTCCTTTACATATGAAAATGGCAAAATGAAGTTTGAACTAATTAAAAATAAAGGTTATAGTGGGCTATGTGCAATGGTTCCACCTAAAGGTTCCGACTTCCGTGATAAAAAGCATATTCTATATTATGGTGGTGGGATCATCTTTAATATTTTATCTGGGCTACTTATTCTATTCGCCTTACCTTTTGCCACTAACTTATATACGAAAAGCTTTATTTATCTTTTTAGCTTGTCTAGTCTTTTACTTGGCTTAATTAATTTGATCCCTTTTAAAACAGCAGGCAATCAATTGTCAGACGGGAAGATTATTTTTTCTATGATAAAAATAGAACAAACTGTGCCATCGATGCTAGCCACAATGAATCTCTACACACAACTTGCTGGTGGTATACGACCTAAAAAGCTAAATTTTAATCTAGACTATTTAACAGACACTAGCGATCCGTCCTTGCTGTTATTACAATATTATCAAGCATTAGACCGAGAAGATAATGATCAAATCGCTCAATTCGCTAATAAATTGATCCAGGGAATAGATGATTTTTCAACAATTATCTTACCCGGTATATACAACGAATTAATTACGGCTGGAGTATTATTAAACAAACCCGAGTGGGTCACTAAATACTATGCCTTAAATGAAAAAACATTGACCCGTGATCATGACTTAAACGGTGAACGTGTGAAGGCACATTATTATTGGTATCTTGGTGACTTTGACCAAGCAAAGAAGCACATCAAACAAGCTAAAGCGGTAGCAAATAAATTTCCAATTCGCGGACAAATTAGCATGGAACAATTACTCATTGCTAATTTAGAAAAAAGATTAGAACAAGTTGAAATCGAAATGAATGAATCACTTAATCATTAAGTGAAGTTGCTCATCATCATCTGATAGATGCTCTTTTAAACTAACTTCATTTTTCAAAAAACTCTAAGATGCAGGTGGAAATCTGTAAGGGCGATATAAACAATAACGTAATCAAATTAATTTTGCAATAAAACAAACAAAAAAGAGTTATTTACAAACATCCATTCAATGGCGTTAGTAAATAACTCTTTTATTCATCTTCTACAATTATAAAATCTCTTTAAACATCGCAATAACTTCTTCTTTAGTTGGGATAAATGGATTACCTGGTGCACAGGCATCTTTCATTGCATTCTCTGCTAACTTGTCAAGATCAACCTCTTCTACACCTAGCTCTGATAATTTAGCTGGAATCCCCACTTTGTTTGATAGATCTGTAATGGCTCTAATAACTTCATCAGCAGCCTCTTCTGCTGATTTACCTTCAACATCTAAACCGATTGCTTTTGCAATGGCTGGAAATTTCTTCGGATCGCGTTTGGCATTTTCCCGTTCAACGATTGGTAGAAGCATTGCATTACAGACTCCGTGTGGCAGATCATAAACCCCACCCAATTGGTGGGCCATCGCATGTACGTAACCTAACCCAGCATTATTGAATGCAACACCAGCTAAGAACATCACGTAAGTCATTTGTTCACGTGCTTCAATATCCTGGCCATCTTCTACTGCCCGTGGTAAATATTTAAAGATCTTTTCGACTGCTGCAAGTGCAGTTGCATCAGTAATTCCATATGCGCCCGGTGTAACAATTGCCTCTATTGCATGGGTTAATGCATCCATTCCTGTAGCAGCTGTTAAATCTTTCGGTTTATCTAGCATTAATTCAGGATCATTTACAGAGATCGTTACTAAACTATTCTTATCAACCATGACCATTTTAACTTCTCGTTCCTCATCTGTAATCACATAATTGATTGTATATTCAGCTGATGTCCCTGCAGTTGTATTGACAGCAACTGTCGGAATTGACTTCTTATTCGTTTGATTAACACCTTCAAATTCACGAACATCTCCACCATTAGTTACAACAAGCCCAATACCTTTAGCTGCATCCTGTGGTGAACCCCCACCAATTGAGACAATGAAATCACAATTTTCTTTTTTAAAGACATCGACACCATCATGAACATTCTTCGTGGTCGGGTTTGGTTTTACTTGATCAAAAATAACAAAATCAACTTTCGCTTGTGTTAATTGATCAGTTACTTTAGCAACAATCCCACAATCATTGAGGTATCGATCCGTTACAACAAGAGCCTTTTTAAATCCTAAATCTTCAATAAATGGAGTTAATTCTTGTAAACAACCTCTACCTACTAAGTTCGTACTTGGTACATATAGTACAGCCATTTTACTTCCTCCCCTTTATGCTCATTATTTCACAAGAGATATTTTATAAAAAAACCTGTACAAGATGACAGATTTTCAAACTAACTTCTAACTATAATTATAGATTATTTATTATAAAAAGTAAGGTCCTTACTTGTAGTAAACATGTCCTTAGTTGCCAAATTTATTATGTTAGCACAGATTAATTACCTGTAAGATTTTCAACAAAGGAGATCCTGAAATGATAGCTGGAAGATTAATAGTCTGTGGGAAGTCAATTCAGGGGGCAACCCCAACACTGAGTGAGGGTTTACTCTATAAACCTATCCTTGATATGGATCAGGTAAACAAATATTCATTTGACAAAAAAGAGTGATTTTTGTCGGGGATATAATCCATTCGAACTATTGTTTTCATAAATTTCCAATCGTAAACTAATAGTTATAATCGATTTATGTTAAAAAACCACACTCAAACAAACTATCTTAGCACCTAGACTATCTAACAAAGTATTTTGGATAGTCTTTTTTTATCGCAGTGCAACTGTCAGTAAGGGCCCGATTGGTTCAAAGGCCTTTAGGCCCTGCCCTTGTGGAAGTAACAAATGTTTTCGATGGGACGAGTAACCGCAAATGTCTCCGATGGGGCGAGTAACCGCAGCCCCAGTCCCAGTCGCAATCCCAGTCCTAGTTCCAATCTCAATCAGTGGGGATAGGGGAACCCACCACATCTTGTGATAAGGTCTGCATGGTCTAGATCCTGTAGGCCCAAACCCCACTGATTAAGTCTTACTTTATTATTATTTAAGGGGTGGAAGAAAAATGAACTTTAAAAGGTTTCAGAAAAAATGCTTACTTGGATTTATTTTATTCCTTTACTTTTCACCAATATTGGACTCATTCTATCATGTTCACGCAGCAAGTGCTGAAGAAAAGCAACTCGAACTACCTGAGGAGATCGTCGAAAACCTGGATCCGGAGATTTCCGAAGAAACATTTGATCACAATCATCAAACTGACAAGATAAGAATTATTGTTGAATTAAAAGATTCCCCTGCTATTTCCCATGCGACTGAACAAGGCCTACTTTATAAGGAACTTAATGAACAGTTACAAGAGGAATTACAGGACGAATTATTAAGTGCCCAAGAAACCGTTATAAATAAACTTTCGGCTAAAGGAATTGACTTTGATGTGGAGCATCAGTTTACTACCGTATTCAATGGTTTTAGTACTGAAATAACGGATAAAGAATATGACTTAATTCGTAATATTAAGGGTGTCAAAGCCGTTCATATCGTTAATGAATATCAACTTCCTCAAGAGCAAAAGCCAGATATGAACTACAGCATTGATCTGATCAAGGCTGCTGAGACCTGGGAGGATTATGGATTAACGGGTGAAGGAATGATCATTGGCATTATTGATACAGGTATCGATCCCTCACATTCAGACATGAATTTAACCGTAACTCATGAACAGCAATTAACAGAACAAACGATTGAACAATTAAAGATTGACCATGAATTAGCTGGTATTTATTTTACTGAAAAGATCCCATATGGCTATAATTATATGGATAAAAACACAGTCATTGTTGAACAAGGACCTGAAATAACTAATCACGGCATGCATGTTGCGGGTACAGCAGGGGCAAATGGGAAAATTAAAGGAGTTGCTAAAGAGGCTCAATTGTTAGCTTTAAGAGTCTTTAGTGATGACCCACTCTACTCCTCAACTTATGGTGATATTTATGTAAAGGCAATTGATGACGCCATCTTACTCGGAGCAGATGTCATCAATCTAAGTTTAGGATCTGTTGCCGGATTTGTCAGACCAAATGCTCCAGAACAAGAAGCGATTAAACGTGCAGTTGATAATGGGATAATCGCTACCGTTTCTGCTGGAAACTCCAGTTATTTTTCAGAAGAATTAAATACAAATTACCCACTCGCTACGAATCCTGATATTGGCCTAGTCGGTTCTCCAAGTGTTGCGGGTGATTCAATTGGTATTTCCTCAATTGAGAATACTTTTATTGAAAGAGAAGCCTTTCATTGGTCAACTAAAGAAAAGGATGGAAAAGTGGCCTTTGTCCCCTCAAATGACTACCATAAATCATTGAAAGAGCCAAAAGAGATCATTTATATCGAGCACGATAATGATTTAGATTTATTGATGGATAGATTGGCAGAATTAGATATCGAGGACAAGTTTATTTTATTACAGCGTGGCTTAAGCTTCATCGATACAGCACTAGCTATTCAGAATGCTGGTGGTGCTGGAATGATTGTTTACAATCACTCTTCAGGTTATACAACGATGGCCACAGACAAAAGTATAACCATTCCAAAATTATTTATTTCAAAGGCAGATGGTGAACACTTAATTCATCTACTGGAAACTGATCAAAACGCTTGGATTGAATTTAGGGAGGATACTGTCGTGACAGCAAATCCCGAGGCAGGCCAGATGTCTTCATTTTCTTCATGGGGGTTAACACCCAATTTAGATTTTAAACCAGAGCTTACCGCACCTGGTGGAAATATACTATCAACGCTCCAAGGAAATGACTATGGACTAAAAAGTGGAACATCCATGGCTGCCCCTCATGTAGCTGGTGGTTCTGCGCTTATTTTGGAACAAATCGATCAACACTTTCATTTATCGGGCCATGATCGGGCGCTCTTCGCTAAAAACATCTTATTAAATACATCAAAAATTGTTATGGATAAGCATTTATATAATGATCACTATCAATTAGAAAATCCTGCTTCACCACGTCAACAAGGAGCAGGTATCATGGATATTCATGCAGCTTTAGAAACCCCTGTTGTTGTCACTGATGTAAGCTCTGGTGAGGCTAAAGTTAGTTTACAGGAAGTTGGCCAAACCTTTTCATTTACCTTACAAGCAGAAAACTTTAGTGACCAAGAGGTTACTTATCAGCTTGATGGTAATGTACAAACAGATCTTATCGTTTCCGGAAGAAACTTAATTGAAGCACAAGGTATTTTTAAAGCAGGGTCAACTTCTTCAGATGCACCATGGTTGGGTGAATATCCAATTTCTTTTTCCAGTCATGAAATAACGATACCTGCTGGTGGCCGTACAGAGTTTACCGTAACAGTTGATCTAACGGATGCGGTCGATTGGTTTTACGAACAGGATCTTAATGAGTCTTTCCCTAATGGGACATTTATCGAAGGTTTTGTCACGCTAACAAATGAAGCATTACCATCTCTATCTGTTCCTTATGTCGGTTTTTATGGAGATTGGGATCAGGCACCGATCATTGACCTGGAACGATATAGGGTAGGGTCCTTCTTACCCCACACTGGAATGGTCACACCAGCTGGTCGCTATTTAACACCTATCTTTGAGTTAGAAGACTTTACTGATCAAGATTACGTGTTGGCTTTTTCACCAAATAATGACGATATTAATGATCAAATCACACCAGTTGTTACTTTTTTAAGAAATGCTGAAACTGTTCAATACAATATTCTTGATCAGCAAGGGAATAAGTTAAAAACAGTTAAGCGCGAAAACAATATCCGAAAGACCTTTGCTAGTCCTGGCTATTCTTATCTACTCGACCGCACCTGGGACGGAACTGTAAATCAAAAACTTGTTAATGATGGTCTATATTTTTATGAAATTCGAGCTAAAATTGACTTTGACTCAGCCAATTGGCAAAGTGTTCAATTTCCTATTTTAGTAGATACAGAAGCACCTGTCATCAAAGCCACTTATCAAGTTAAACAAGGCACAATTGATTGGGAGATCACTGATAAGGGTGCGGGGATTAGTCAGATTCAAATCATAGCAAATGAAGAGATAATAGAAACAATTGACCCGACAGCTAATCATTTTAAGCAAAAAGGGACTCTATCTGTCTCTAAACTTGACGAAGGAACAACTGTTGAATTTAAAGTAACAGATCGAGCGGGAAATCAGGCAAGCGAACTTATCGAGGAGATTAATGTAAAAAAAGTTCCACACCTTTATGTAACAACACCAACAGTTTTAAGTATTCATCCTACAAGGGATATTGACATAAAAGGCTATATTGAATCTGATTATGGTGTTAATAGTTTCAAAGTGAATGAGCAAGATATCTCCATTGCATACAATGAAAATAAAAATCATTATGAATTTGATACTTCCCTTACATTTGATTCAGATGGCGCACCTGATCTATTCTTTTATGTAAGTGATCGTAGAGGAAACGACCTGTCCTTTAAACGACAAATTATTATCGATACAACACCACCTTCATTATCAATCGAGGCACCAAACACTGTTGATATGGATGAAACAGAAGTAACCATTAAGGTATCCGTAGCTGACAACTTTAATGCATTAAAACTTTTCGTCAATGATAGTCATGAATATGAACAACCTTTACAGGCACCTTATGAAGAATCTAATTTTACTGATACCTTTGACCTAACCGTAAAATTAGATAAAGAAGAGACAAGATTAC
This sequence comes from Amphibacillus sp. MSJ-3, assembly GCF_018919165.1. Classification (GTDB taxonomy): domain Bacteria; phylum Bacillota; class Bacilli; order Bacillales; family Amphibacillaceae; genus Amphibacillus. The sequence goes on from NZ_JAHLQM010000023.1 coordinate 26,248, forward strand.
ATTTTGAACTTATCGATGTTGCAGGAAATAAAACAGAAGAAACCCTTACAATTAATCGTGAGAATCATCCTGAGGACGATGACCTTCATTCTTCCCTTGGACTCATCATAAAGAAACTAATCACTAATTTGTTAAAACTTTTTCGTAAATGGGGGTAAGGAGTAATCGAATGAATCTCAACTTAGTAAAAGGACTCTCCACTAAATGTTAGCTGAAAGAATTGGGCCTTTAATAGCCATTCCCCAGTTATCACAAGGTAACTGTCAGTAAGACTCCCACTTCAAGGATTCGAAGAAAACTAAGAATTGTAGGTGAAAGATCGATTGACAGTAATGGCCTGATTGGTTCAACAATCAAAGCTTTTCTTTGTTGGAGGTTTGCCGTCAGTAAAGCTGCACTCATTTAATTAAAAAGCTGAGTACCGATATATAGAACGGTCTCAGCTTTTTATTATTTCCTTGCCACGATTGCAATATATCCTAGATTTGCTTTATTGGTTCTAAAAAAGTGGAACATCGCTTTAAAATAGACCCGATTTTCTTTTTTTATTGCATTTTTGAAAATCTTTAAGGTCCGAACTAATCCTTCGTCTTTAATCATTCCAATTGGATCCATTAATGTCATCGATCCTGTCGATACCGTTAAATCTTCAAACCCTGCCTTAGTAAAGATTTCTCGCCAATCCGATTCATTGTGTGGCTTAGCCGGAACATGAATTGCCTTTTGAAGTTCTTCGATTACTTTGGTCATCTCACCTTCCGCCAGCTTCACATCATGCGTCAGCAGTATCCCACCTGGTTTCAAAACGCGATAGTATTCGGAGATCGCCTTAATTTTTTGTTTATCACCCAGCATCGTCAACATTGCTTCATTAATGACGACATCAAAAGATTGATCCGGATAAGGTAGCTTAAGTGCATTTGCCCGCTCTACTTTAATTTTATCCGATAGACCCGCTTCAGCCACACGATTTCTTGCTAATTCAACTACTTCTTTATCTAAATCAACAGCGGTAATTGAGCAGCCTGTCTTGCTAACTAAAGCAATTGCATTTGTACATTGATTGCAAGCAACCTCTAAAATATGTTTATTTTTGTCAAAGGAAACATGTTCAAATAACCAATTCGTCGCCTCTATGCCACCAGGCCGTAAACGTGTCTTCCCTAATCGAGCTAAAAATGAGTGTCCTGCTTCAGCCATTTTATTCACCAGGCTTTACAACTGTCAATAACATTTTAAAGGCTTCAACAGCTTCCAATGCATGGGGGATCTCAGCAGGCATCACAATACTTTCCCCTGCCTTTACGGTATAATCTGTCTGATCTATTGTAATTAGCGCTTCACCTTCTAAAATTTGCACAAGTGCATCTCCTGTTGCGGTATGACGCGCAATTTGTTGTCCAGCATCAAGGGCAAATAATGTTAGTGTTAATGTTTTATGTTGTACAAGTGATTTACTTGTCTTCCGATTTGGAACGATTTCGATTTGTTCAGCCAACCGAATGGTTTCGTTATGTGGAATTTTATTAATCATGAATTCATTCTCCTCTGTTTGGTAAATATGGACTTGTTGAAAGCTAGCTTTTGTTTTAGCCTTGATGGAATGACGAGTACCACATCCAAGTAAAATCATAAATCCAGCTTCCAATTCCCTAATTACATCATTAGCAGTAATTTCTAATCGACCTTCTAGACAATAAATCAATTTTGCTTGACCGACAATCTCTGTACTAATTGATTCTTTTTCATCAAGTCCAAAAGTCGTTATATCAAAAGCGCCTGCTTCGGCGATAGCCGTACTAACAATTTGGTCAGGTAAAATAATCGCTAATTCTTCTAGACCAAATACTGTTTTAATAGGTAGATCTCCCAACTTAGCCCTCCTCACTTTTTTACTTCGCAACACTGATAATCATTCTCATTTACAAATTTACCATAGTCATTATTGAATTGCAAACGATAATTTATCCATAAGATTATCTAATAGTTTTACGATATTATGTTTTTATTGGAATAGATTTAAATAATAGAAGTTTTCATCTTCAGTGGAATAGTATTAGCAACTTCTAAACTTAAGTGGCTATGATAATAGAGTTTTTTATTGATAATAGAGAAAACAAGGGGATTTCCGTAAAAACGAGTCGAAAAAGGGAGTTATTTGACGAACGAATATTCCAGTAAACCCCTTGTAAAAAATTTGATAGTTTGTCATAATATAATTATAGATTAATAGTGAAAGGTGTAAAATGATGTTAATAATTAATGATTCAAAAATAGGGATTGGGGAAAACCAGTATTACCATTTGAATGCTGAGGAATTCTATCATTGGTTAAACTTACATGTTCCTAAGGTTGATCACGAATTAGCTATGCGTGACTATTTTATGGCAACAAATGACCCTTACTCTATGTGTGTTGGTTTAGAGTTTCTGTTTATGAATGACTACTACACAGAATTGTTTCAATTGATTGAGAAAAATAAAAAACACCCGAAAAAACTGAATAATGATTGGGCGACCTTCTTTGACTTAACAATGGCCCACCATCATAAGACAATGCCATTTAGGGAAATTTCAGATCGATTACAAATGATTAGAACAGATGATTTATCACTTAAATGTCTAATAACGTTTTTAATGATCTCGATTCAAATTTTCTTTTATGATTTTGATTTAATCGTAAATAAACTTGATCAGTTTCGAGAAGATAGTAATAAAATTCACCATAGCATTCTCCATCCATATATACAGCATCGTCTAGACCGTGCACAATTCTTCCACTACTGGAAGCGGAATGAAATGATTTTAGCGCGTAAGTTTGGTTATCAAGCACTAGCAGGAGTAAATAATCGAATTCATCTTGCTTATCTGCACATCAACTTAAGCTTTTCATTTATGTTCGATGATTTTGATTCTTCCGTTTATCATATAAAAGAGGCATATAAAATTGTAAAAGAAAATAACATAACCAACTTGTTAACGGAGATTGAAGAAAATAATATTCCTTTCATTTACGCCCATTTTAATAAACCAGAAGGGATTAAAACATCTGATAAAAGCGAACAAGCCCATCTCGCGCTAGCCCGTGGTGATACAGAACTTGCCAAGCAGTTATTAGCTGAGGTAACTGAAATAACACCCTTTACAAAATACTATTTAGGCCGAGCCTATAGCGACAAGCAGATGTTAATCCAATCGTACAATGATTTTATCGAGAAACAGAGCGACCACTTCTTTGCACGACTCCCACTTATGGCAATACAAAAATTATAAATAAAGCCTTTCATACCGATTAAGGGAGGTGAAAACGATGGAGCGTGTGTTCATGTCATTATTAATTGCCTTAACACTTGTAACAACCGTATCTGTTTCACTGCCTACTCAGATAGCAGAAGATGCACCAATAAGCATTCTACGTAATAACGATCCAATTCACCCTGGTCTCTAAAGTGAATGAGGATGCTAGCTAAGAAAAGATAGCCTATTCTCCAATAACCTAAACCGACTTCCGGTCAGGGTTAGAGAAAAAGGCTATCTTTTTTCCTTATCCTTTTTAAATAAGGTCAATCATTGTCACGCTAAAAAACCTTGTTATTCCTCTAATGTCTCACTGTCTGTAAGTTTATTATCTTTGACCATGACCGCAACTGTTTCAATTCTATTTTCTACTACCTTTTTAACTTTAAAAATTAAATTTTTAAATACAATAGTTGGTCTTTCATCCTCTGTAAGAATATAACCAATTTGGCTAATTAGAAACCCACTAACTGTATCGTATTCTTCAGTTGGTAAATCAACTTTTAACAGATCTTCAAGTTCCCATAGTCGAAATGTACCATCCATTATATATTGATTGGGAGCAATTTGTTTGATCTCTTCTTTTGAAAAACCTGGTTCAATACTTTCACTAGAGATTTCACCAACGATTTCCTCTATCACATCTTCAATTGTAACTAATCCTTCTGTGCCACCGAATTCATCAAGTACAATAGCAATATGAGCATTATCTTTACGCATATTAGCAAACAAAACATCAATGGTCTGTGCTTCTAATGCAAAATAGGGTTCTCTAATCACGTCCTTAAGATTAAATGATTTGCTATCATTTTGAACAAGATATTGAAATAAATCCTTCACATGAAGAACCCCGATAATATTATCCACTGTCCCTTCATAAACAGGGAACCTTGAATATCTATACTGATTAATTTGTTGAATCACTTCATCAAAGCCTAAGTCAATTGACAAAGTGGACATTTCAGTTCGGTGTGTTGTAATATCAGAAACAACCTTATCATCAAATTCAAATATATTTTCAATCATTCTTCTTTCAGATTGATTGATCGTCCCTCGTTCTCCACCTATATCAATCAGCATGCGGATGTCTTCCTCTGTCGCTTCATCACTATTTGCACTTGGGTCAATCCCAAATAGACGTAGGATAGCATTGATTGAAAAGGTTAGTAACTTTACAATCGGCAAACAAATTTTCGCCAAGATAGAAATAGGACCTAGCGCAATATTTGCTACTTTATCAGCTTTTTGTAAAGCAAGTTGCTTTGGAACAAGCTCGCCAAAGACCAGGGTGAAATAGGATAATATGATGGTAATAACGACGACAGATATTGTATGAAGTAACCCCAACGACATTGGAACACCTAAATCATAGAGCCACTGTGACAATGGGCTTGCAAAGAAATCAGCAGCAAATGCACTTGATAAAAACCCGGCTAAGGTAATCCCAATTTGAATGGTACTAAGGAAAAGACTAGGATTAGAAATAAGACGATAAAGCTTTTGGGCCTTTTTATCGCCATTTTCAGCATCATGTTTTACCTTGTTATCGTTTAAATTTACAAATGCCAGCTCTGAAGCTGCAAAAAAAGCATTAATTAAAATAAGCACAATTAGTGTTGTAATTGCTATCCCCAATTATTAAACCCTCCAAAAATTGAAATTTATCATTAAAAAAATAAGTAGCTAATGATCAAAGATTGCTTGTTTCCTAGCCTCGCCTATTTCAGCCATACACGGGAGACCATCGCATGATAAAGTGAGCTACTTTACGATGACCTTTTTAATCATCCCAAATGACATGGATATAGCTATTAATAATGTCTTCTTTGACATATTTTTTTGATTCTTCAAATGCATTGTTAGAATACATCTGAAATGTAGCCTCGTCTTTTAATATCTCTTCAATCGCATTTTCAACTCCAGCAATGTCTCCATAAGGGACAAGTTTCCCTGCCTTATTTGTCACAATAGACCGAGCAGCTGGATAGGAATCATAGACAACAACTGGCATACCTACGGAATAGGCTTCTAAAATAACATTGCCAAATCCCTCATAATTGGATAATAACAATAAAATACTGTTTTGGTCAGCGACTTGACTAATATCCTTAATGACTCCCCCTACATTAACTTTAGAATTATCTAACAATGACTTTCTTATTCCATCCCCATAGGCATTTATTTTATACTTTGGATAGAGTCTCTCAGCCAAACGAGTGTATTCTTTGATATTCTTTTGAATCATATCGAATCTACCCATATAAATTAAATTATTTGTATATTTACTGATTTGCTTTCTAATTGTTTTAGAAGGATTAGGTACGACGTAAGATTTAAATTTATATTCGACTTTTGAATTATTGAGAATAAACATAATCTCTCTCTTATCTTCCTCAGTATAGAATAAAAATTTATCAATGTACTTTATCTTATCTAATAAGATAAATGGTACTTTCTTTGATTCAATAGTTCCAAACGTAACATCTGGCCGATTTGATTGAAAAATAATGATTTCATTATTCTCCAAAATCTTGTTTGAAATAAAAAAGAGCTTTTGTACACCAAATACAATTAGTCTGGAGTCTTTTGGATTTAACTTTTCTTTTATCTTGCCATTATTATTTTCAAATAAATTTATTCTTCGTTCATCTTTTGGTTTTTTCCTACCCGTTACTTTACTGTATATTTCAACATTGGGTAGTTTTTCTAATTTAATATCTTTTTGATTATAAACTAAAGGGATCTCAATAAAACTTTGTTGTGGCAGTGCCTCTTCTATTAGTCTAATTTTAGTTTGCACCCCACCAATTGTTTGAGAACATTTATTTGATATAAAATAGACTGGTTTGTTATGATCATTTTTCCATTCCAATTTCGACTTCACCTGTTCATTCAATTTTATTTAGTATTCATTGAAAAAATACCGATATATCCAATATATATTTCCATACTACCATAATTTTTGATAATAGCGCTTATTTTAATCATTAAACTTTTAAGGTTTTTGAATGGGACACCACCTCTTATAATAGGTAGAACATTCTCGATTTAAACAGCTTATTTATAAAATAAATATTTTATCTAATTATAAGTTGCTAATATACCGATCATACGGACGATATAAAAAACATAACAGGAAAAAGAAAACGATACTTTAAATGGTCTTCTATCTTTTTTTTCCAAAAAATTGTGTTATAATAAAGGTACGATAGCCTAAACTTAGGAAGATAGTCACTCCCATATAAAGGGGTGATGTTAATGACTGTTTATGAAGCTTTAGTCATTATGATTAGTTTTTCAACGCTAATTTTAATGATAAGCCAAAACAATCAAAAAAAATAAAAGCCACCCCAACAGAGCATTTGCTTTGATAGGGTGGAAAGACATTTTTTTATAAACAATGGACTATCACCTAAGGACAATCTATCGTTATAAACCGTCTAGGTGCCCAAACACTTAGGCGGTCATTTTATTATTATATGCTAGTTCTATATATATTATACCAAAATCCACGAAAAAGTACACCTTTTCTGCTAAATTATTGAGCTTATTTAAGAACAGGCCCTCCATCGATAACAGTATCCGATCTTTTTTTCCTAATTAACGAATCTACTTACCTTTACGGAGATTATCTTACCATAAGACCTCCACCCCAATCAAATAGGGAAACATCGATTGATATTAGGAATTCGTTCATCCAACGCTTATTCAGAGATAGTCCCCTTCTCACTAAGCGGAGCATCATTTTTAAAAAGCATTGCCAACCATTTGTATAATATGTTTAAGGACTTGTATATTATGTTTAAAAATTTCCCTTTAGGGATTTTTTCGTTCGACAACCCTTAAAGGGAAATTTCAATCAGTGAGAAGTGGACCTACAGAACCTAAGCCTTTCCACAGGATCCGGTGGGTTTAATCTGCCTTCCCCCATCCCCACTGATTTGGGACTGGGACTGCGGTTACTCGTCTCACCGGAGATATTTGTGGTTACTCGTCCCACCGAGTGATTTGCGGTTACTCGTCTCTGCGAAAATATTTCTTACTAGCACAAGGAGATGACCTAAAGACTCTTGAACCAATCGGGCCCATGCTAACCCACTTCCAATCCTTAAAAGTCACACTGAGAAAAATAAGAATATAGAAAGCTTACGGAAGATCTTTTTATTCAGATTCAAACGCTTGTAAATCAATTGGATCAGATTTATTAACCATTTCAACCGCTCGTTCCAAGTTTTCTTGAACTTTGTTATTATAATATTTCAATTGCGTTGGATAATCTTCTCTATCTGCAAAGATACTCATTCCAATATCCCCAAGATCAGGAGTCACAGGCTGAATAAGGCTATATACCTTTTGATTCTCCGGATGATCAATCAGCGGATTGAAGGTTTCCTCACTTTGCTCCATTGCATATTGATAATAAGCTTTCATGATCGGATCTTTGATATCCGCTTCTGTTATATCTTTTCGGATAGAAACAAATCCACCTTGGCTTACTAATTCTTTTTGATACTCATAGGAATATAAATATTTTAGATATTCTGCCGCTACATCCGGATGTTCACTCGTTGCTGAGATACCTAACCACCCCTTATTGAAGGGACGACTGATTTTTGTTTGCTTATTTGGATCTGGTACCGGTAATTTCATGACTCCATAATTCAAAGAAGGATTTTGTTCATTCCAAGTCGGTATTGACCAAGAGCCTTGGATAATAAACGCCGCATGACCTTCGCCAAATACATTTCGGGCCTCAGGTGCGGTTAGAAAACCAGAATCCGGATGAAAAAGTCCCTTTTCATAAAGTTCATAATAAAAATCAAATACAGAGATGACCCCTTCTGAATCATAGACTGCTTCTCCATTTTTAAGAAATATTTGATCTGTAGGTCCAATGTTGATCCCTGCTAACTCTGACAAAGAGCGGATTTCAAGATCTAAGCGATTTTTCTGGGCACCACTAGCGACAAGGCCATAATAACTCCCTTGACCTTTCGCTGTGATTTCCGAACAAATATCAATGAATTCATCCCATGTCAAAGGTGTAGCCGGATCAATTTCAATTGATGATTCTTTTAAGAGATCTTTATTATAAAAAACGAGTGTATTAGGTATTTCAATCGCTTCAGGGAGTAAATACCTTTTACCATCCCTAGTCGTAACATTCGATTGCCAAATTTCATCGCTAAATTGACTAAAAAAGTCCTCGGTTAGATAATTATCTAAAGGTAAAAACCAGCCCTCATCAATCGCAGTTGAAAAGGTGGCTGTTGATGGCAAAGGAAATAAATCTGGAGCATTTCCAGAGCGTATCCCCGAAACAACCGTTTCATTAAATTGCGCCTGCGTCAATGTCGTATAATTAATCGTTACATTTGGGTGGTCTTTCATAAACTGTTCATTTAACTTTTGGCGAGCTTTTTTAGTACTATCACTCCAATCGACTATATTTAAGGTTACCTTTTCGTCAGGATCTGTATGAACGATCGGTTGATCAATTGATTCAATTTGCTGGGATCCCTTTGGGACAATTTGGACACCACAGCCAGATAGAAATACAACTAACAACAGGGATAAAATCGAAAGTTTCTCTCTCATTGTTTTACTCCTTTACCGCGCCAGAAATACCTTGGATAAAATAGCGTTGAAATAGTAGAAATAAGCAGACCATCGGCACGATCGTAATACATGCTCCTGCTGCCATATTCCCCCATTCTACGATATTCTCACCTTGGAATGAGCCACCAAGCTTGATGTCTTGGGCTTTTTTATGGTTGAGTTGTACCATAAGAATAATCATCTGCTTTTTCCCACCCCTCCAACCCGCATTCCACCGTTCGAGTCATAATAAAGTTTTGCTACGGAACCCCCATTTTCACACTTTTTTGCTTCAAAAATGACCGTTTTTCGAGCTCTTTTCGGCTGTTTTTTCATGGTTTTTTCGGTGTTGGAATAAAGATTTGATAATGGAATGAAGATAAAATCGAGAAAAGATAGTGGATAAAAGAAGGCTAAAATAAAGAGAAAAATATTGAATGAGTATTGATTTGTTATTGAATTGGATATTGGATAAACCCAGTAATGACAATGATTTAGGAACATAACTGTATTGAAAAAATATTGAAAAAGCCATGAAAAAACTCGGGCTCCTGTTGAGGAAAACCCGAGAATTTATTGGATCTATATTGAAAAAGCAAATGTTTATTATTACGAAATCGGTGGTGGGAGTAGCAGATGTTTATTTTGACAGTCAGGTGTTTATTATTGATCTACATAGTAGAAAAAGAGTTTCAGATATAAGAAAATAGATTTTCTACTTAAATTACTTTCTTAACCTTTTGGTACAAAACCCACCAAGTAAGTCATCATCCACACTACTTTTCGAGAGTGAAGTATTTTAGAATAAAGATCAGAAGAACCTATTAAGCATCCAGTCCGATCTTAATTTAATTGTTCTTTTTCAATTTATCTATATGTCCACCTATTATGAACTCGAGATTATCACTAATTTTCTTAGGATCCCAATCCCACCACTTTATTGTTAGCCAATCCTCTATTACTTTATCTGAATAACGTTTTTTTATAACTATCGCAGGATTTCCTCCAACAACTGTATAGGGGGCTACATTTTTTGTAACAACTGATTGTGCAGCAATTATTGCTCCATCTCCAATTTTGACTCCAGGCATAATTGTTACATCTCTTCCTATCCATACATCATTTCCGACTTCAGTATCTCCTTTAATCAGCAGGTCGTCTAAGGTAGGTACATACATATCCCACCCACTGCCAAACAAATGGAATGGATAAGTAGAGCCATCCATTTGATGGTTCGCTCCATTCATAATAAAGGTTGTTCCTGGACCTATCGAACAAAACTTTCCTATAATCAGTTCATCACCTATTACTTCATAGTGATATAGAACTTGTTCTTCAAATGACTCTCCATGTTTACTATCGTAGTACGAATAATCCCCAACAGAAACATTTTTTCTTGTTATAGTTGGCTTAATAAATTGAACATTTTTATTTCCTTCTAATGGAAATAGAGTTTGTGGATTTGGTCCAGGAAAATTATTAGCAGACATAAACTCACTCCTTTATATCATTGTTTAAAGATGATTTGCCAATTTAATCACAACGAATTATTTCACAAAGGCCGAGGCAGCGGTCATTTTTCCATTTCCCCTACTAACTGATTAAAGTCTATTTTTTTATAGTCAAAAAATGCTTAATAATGTTACTCGAAGTATGAATCAATTAAGAAATGGATTCAACTACCATGAAAGATATACTTTTAATAGAGGGGCTCTAAAAACGGAACAGCTGTATCATCTCCAATTCTAGAACTTCTTCAGAAAAAACAATATTGAACACCAATAAAAAAGATATAATTAATGGTCATATTCTTAATTTCAATTTACATTTTATTCAAAAAACACATGAGGATATTCAACAACTCCTGAAACTTTATCAAGGGTATTTTCACCTAACTCCACTGCCATAAATGCCTCGTCTGGTACTTCAAAAGGTGTTTTTATTCCCCAAGTGGATGCTTTTTTGAACCCGAACTTCGGATAATATTCAGGATGCCCCAAAACAACAACCGAATTAAACCTAAGCTCTTTTGCCTTTTGCAATGCTTTACTAATCAATAATTTACCTACGCCTTGATTTTGATATTCTGGTAGGACAGATACAGGTGCAAGAGCCAGTGACTCTACAACTTGATCTTCATTTTTAATTTTTATCTTGGATAATATAATATGTCCCACTTGTTTGTTATCATCATTATCCATCGCCACTAAAGATAATTCTGGTATAAATACGTTTGAATTTCTAATACGAGACACCAAATGATGCTCATTTTTATCACTGTGCTCCGCATTAGCGAATGCATTCTTTACCACTTCTTCAGTTATTTTATAGTCTTTCACCTGTTCTTGTTTAATTACTATGTTCATTTCTTTATAGCTCCTGTTCAAGTACATATTTTTACTTTACTCTTTCCCTAGAAATGTTGTAATAACTCGGGTAAACTCTTCCGGTCTCTCTTTCTGTGGCCAATGTTTACACCCTTCCATTACATACAGCTCGGAATCCTTCATAGCCTCATGTGCTTCAAACGCATGTTTAATAGGAACCGAGGTATCTTTTGATCCATGAACGATTAATGTCCGTTTTTTAATTTCAGATAGATTTTCTGCCAACTTAGTTCTAAGTCCTGTGCGTGTAATCTCACTTCTCTGGAATGACATAAATGCTTTACCAGCATGTGGTGCTTGTAAAAATCCATAAATTTCATCTACAAGTTCTTCTGATACATTATTAGGATTTCCAAATAAACTATTTAGCAGCGTCCACTTCACAAATCTTCTGCTTTTACTTGACCATTTATACGAAAGTTCATTGAGGAATGATTGTGTATACCAATAAGTGAGAAGATGATAAGGAAGTTTACTAAATAGCCCCCACGCACCTACTAATACTAGCTTTTCTACTCGAGCTGGATATTCGAGCGTATACCCAAGAGAGATTCCTCCACCTAAAGATAGTCCAACCAAGTTAGCCTTCTCAAGGTGAAGACGATCCATTATTTGATTCAATATATCAATGTAAAAGGAAAGTGAATATTCCACATTAGGTTTATCACTTTCTCCATACCCAGGAAGGTCAGGAGCAAATACACGGTGTTTTTTTGATAAAGGACCTAATACCTCACTCCAAGATATATTTGCTGAATCAACTCCTGCACCATGCAAAAGAATCACAGGAGAACCAGATTCTCCAGCTGTATAGCAATTGACATTTACATCATTTAATTTTAGTTTTATCGTTTTAATTTCTGGAAAGTTTTCTATCATAATATTAATCCTCATTCCCCTTATAATTATGAATTAATTTAACTCTTTTATTTCATAATATACAAAATTTGTTGTTTCTGCAACAACTTATGAACTATTTTTATTGTTTTATTACATAATTTTTATTAAACTAACTATGAGGTGAAGAATATGGATGGGTTTGAAAAACGTAGGGAACAAAAGAAAAGAGACATATTAAATGCCGCATTAGCCCTATTCATGAAGTATGGATTACAAAAGGTATCTATTACAGAAATAGCTAAAAAGGCCAATGTATCGCAAGTCACCATATATAATTACTTTGAAAGCAAAGATAATCTTGTTCGTTTAGTTTTTAAGTTTTATGTTGATCAGATATGGGATGAACAAAAACATTTATTAGTTAATGACCTCCCATTTAATGAGAAGATTAAAAAGATTATATTTGAAAAAGGTATTGCCGCTAATCAAATAAGTGAACGATTTTTTCAAGACTTTATGAAAGATTATGCTAGTGGGCAGAGTTATGTTGAAGAAATATATCAAAAGGAAGCCCTTCCACTCTTCATTAAACTTTTTAATGAAGGTAGAGAACAAGGATATATTGACTCTGAGATATCTAATGAAGCAATTTTATTCTATTTAAAGATGTTTCAAGAATATTTGCAACGGGAAGATGTTGCCACTATGACACTTCCAATAGCAGAGGATCTTACCAAGCTATTCTTTTATGGCATAGCAGGTAAGAAAGAAGTATAAAAACCAGTTCAACATGAAGAGGCATAATGAAGAAATTGTAAAACGATAATCCAAGCAATCTCTTTAAGAAATATAATAGTGAAAAGGGGGTTGAATCTTATTTTAGATTCAACCCTTCATTTTAGTTTTTCAACATTAATTTTTGGTCTTCGATAACATAAACAGAATCAGCCACTGACTCAACGAAAGTCCGATCATGTGATACGAGAAGAACCGTACCTTCATATCCATTCAAAAATCGTTCCAATGCCTCGATACAAAAAACATCCAAAAAGTTTGTCGGTTCATCTAAAACTAATACATTATACCTTCCTAGAAATAGCTGACACAATACTAAACGAGTTGCCTCTCCACCACTTAAATTCTGGACATTCTTTTTTATATCATTACCAGTAAAATTCATGGCATGAAGTACAGCTCTGATTTTGCTTTCATTGTAATCACTTCGATTTTTGATAAAATCCAATACCGTTTCTTCTTTTGAAAATCGATAGTCCATTTGTTGATACGTACCTATAACAGCTTTTGGCGAGATTGTTACCCCTTCTCCATGTTTTAAAATATGATGAAGCAACGTTGTCTTACCCGAGCCATTTTTTCCTGTTATAGCAATCGTTTTTCCTAAAGGAAATTGAAATTTCGCATCTCGGAGAAGTGTTTTATCCCCTGCTTTAAGCGTTAAGCTCTCCCCCATGATCGGGAACTTATTGTGTAACTCTAGAGCTTTTGACTGATGAAAACGAATGATTTGTTCCTCTTTAGGAGCTTCTACTGCTTCCAGTTGCTCCACTCTCTGCTCGATCGCTTTTGCTGCACGTTGCATCGATTTTTGACTCGTTCCTTTTGATTTCGTTTCAAACGTTCGATTTCCTTTTACTTTTGTTACTCTCTTATCTCCTTGTGTTACTTTTTCTGCCTTCTTCATTTTTTCTTCAGCAGCTTTCATGAGACGTGTTTTTTCTTTTACATATTTTTCATGCTGTTCTAGTAGTTGTTTCTTCTCAAGCTCTTTTTGACGGACATATTCAGTGTAATTCCCTGTATATTCTGTTACAGTTCCTTCTTCTACTTCCCAAATTTTTGTCACCAATTGATCTAACACATACCGATCATGACTTACAAGTACGAGTGCACCATAATAGTACATCAATTCTTCGATAAAAAACTGCGTACCATCTGAATCAAGATGCGTGGTAGGTTCATCAATTAATCGAGCTTGATGATAGCTGGAGAAAATTTGTGCCAATTTAAGCCGTGTTTGTTCGCCACCGCTAAAGTTTCTAATTTCAGTTTCTGGAATCGCCAATTTCCCTTTTAAATCGTAATCAATCTCTGATTCGTTAGGCGTTGTTAATTGGTCAAAATAAGCTAAATCTACGTGACGTTTGACTATTCCACTAGACGGATGAATGATCCCTGCAAGCAACTTTAACAATGTGCTCTTTCCTGCACCATTTTTTCCCACAATACCGATACGATCAAACTGATGGATCGCTAGTCGTTCTATTTCTAATACTGTTTTATCTAAATAATTTAACTCTATATTTTCTAGTTCAAAGCATACTTTTTCCATAATTGCTACCTCCCGAAAATGATTCATTTCGTACCGATAGCTAGGACCGATACGAGCTGTTTGCTTTCATTTCAAGTTCAAGCTCGTATCAAAAAAACAATAAAAACTGCATGAATATCTCCTCCTATTTTGCTTTCCTTGTTATTACTGCATTTATGACAATCAAAATACCTATGATAGAAAATAATGAGGCAACACTTGTTAGTTCAATCAAAACTCCAGCTACCGCATAACCAATCGGTGTCGCCAATAACGAAATACTTGTCACAAAGCTAAAAACTCTCCCCAAGAGATGAGGCTGTATTTCTGTTTGAATAAGGGCATAGAATGGTGCTGAAAACAATGGTCCAGACAAACCAACCAAACCAGCCATCACAATAAATGCCATAAACAATGATGGCGAAACTATACCAGAAATAAATAATGCAACCCCCATCAACAACATTCCTGCAGCCATTGTTTTTATTTTATCGAAATGATCACCTAGTACACCTAATAGTGCTCCTCCAACAATTAATCCAATAGCAAAAATAACCTCCACGATACCCGCTTCTACAACACCTCTTTCGAAATGATTTCGTGTCATAAGTGGAAAGTAAGTACCAAGCGGAATATAAAGCATAGCGACGATGGTCATAGTAATCGTTAGCTTCAAAACAACAGGATGCTTCACTATCGCATAATACCCTTCTTTCATTTCAGTCATAAAACCGCTAGAAACCTCTCCTTCTTTTCTTGGTACTCGTGGAATGTGAATGAACAATAAAATGCTACTTGCCATCACAGCACCAAGAACATCTAACATCAATACCCATTCAAGTGAACTAACTGCAAGCATAGACATCCCAACTGCAGGCCCTGCAATATTTGAAATAGAACTTATCGTCTGTCCCCAACCTGCTACCTTGGTAAGATGCTCTTCAGGTGCAAGTAAAGGTATGGATGCTTGCATTGCCGGCATATGAAATGCCGTTGCAAGAGAGCGAATAACTAAAACAAATAACACCAATAGAATACTCGGTTCATAAAAGTACATCGTAATTAATAAGGTTAAACTCCCAAGTGCAACAGTCATGTCAGCTATAATCATCATCAATTTGCGTGAGTAGCGATCCGTAATCGTTCCAGCAAACGGACCAACCAATGCTTGCGGTAAAAATCCAGCAAGACCTGCCAATGTCAGTACGAGCGGCGAACCATCCGTTGTATCCGTTAACCACCAAATAATACTAAATTGAACAGCAGCACTACTCAATAATGAAAAGAACTGCCCAGTAAAAATCGCAATAAATTTTCTTTTCCAATTTTTATTTTCCATAATGTTCCCTCCAAAATAAAAAAATCACAAGCATCTGCCTGTGATTGAAGTAAAGGGAAAAAGCCCTATCCATATTTTATAAGGAAGCCATGAATAGCCGTCCACAAATAAACCTACCTTTAGTATAACAAAGGTAAAGAAAATTTGTACAAAAAATAAAGAAAGGCAGAACCATCCGCCTTTCTAAACATTCCATATCATTATCCTGAATAGAGATTGTTGTTAATACCTATCGTTAAATAGGTTAAAAATACCCCAAATCGAGATAATAGATATCTTTTTAAATATGAAATGAAAGATTATTAAAAAAGGACAGACTAATCCCATTACTCTGCAAACACAAAACAGAGCCTTTGAACATATTCAATTACTGGTTCAAAGTTGGGAAACGCAGTCTCATCGAATGTGTCATTTTTTAATAATCCTCCTACCGTTTATAAATACAGTGATTAGTATAGATAATCTTTTGTCAAAAGTCAAAGGGAAATAATGCCTATACAATCTGAGAAAGTTATTTAGCCTTAGCTTAATAACATTTCTGTTTCTGAAATAAGTTGCTGTAACATTTCTATTCCTTCTCTTGTCCTGTCAGGATCGGAAGAAATCAATGTAACGATCTGATCGATGCTATGTTTGTAACTTTTCGGTTTTATACTGAAGTTATCAATCATCCGGACTGCTTTCTTCTCATTGATACAGTATTCTTCATTTAAAGCAAATAATACTTGATTTAAACATGAAATAGTTCGGAAGCTGTGTCCCATAACATACGATACATCATCCTTATCCACATTGTCCTTCGCAAACATCAAAGAAAAAGATGCTTCAAACATGAAATAGCCAATTAAGGCATCCTTTAAGGCTTTCGGATAAGGCTTTGTTTTTGCTTTTAAATTTGAAATTTGATTGGTACGCTCAAACAATATTTTGCAAATGGAGATTTCCCCCATATACATAACATTTAGATAGGCATGTGGATGTCCTGTATGATAATGAGTAGAAACCTTGCCCTCTAAACAATCATCAATTACTTGAGATACCCTTTTTATATCCCGAAAAATCAAATCTACATGGTATCCTTGAACGACAATCCACCCACCACCATTTATCCAGTCACCCCATTCTCCTAATGATGTAATTATATTTTCTCGATGATCATCATCCAACTTTGTTGCTTTTTTACCAACCTCTACAACATCAACCCCTGCCGATGTATCATAATATATTCCAATATCAATATCAGAAGTTTCGTGATTCGTCCCTCTTGCTCTTGAGCCTCCTAGGACTACACCAACAATGCCAGGCACATCTTTTAACTCTTTACTTATTTCATTCATAATGTTTTGCACGATCATAAACTTTCTGCTCCTTAAATATTGTCAAGTTTCTCATTTGCAACTTTCGGCTAATCATTCAAAAAATACGCTAGGATATTCTACAACTCCTGAAACCTTATCAAGAACATTTGCATGTAATTCAATTGCCATGAATGCTTCATCTGGGACTTCGAAAGGTGCCTTTATCCCCCAAGTAGATGCTTTTTTGAACCCGAACTTCGGATAATATTCTGTATGCCCCAAGACGAAAACCGAATCATATTCAAGCTCTTTTGCTTTTTTTAATACTTCACTAATTAAAAACTTCCCTACACCTTTATTTTGATAATTTGGTAAGACAGATACAGGTGCAAGTGCGAGCGACTCTACAACTTGATCGTCATTCTTAATTTTTATCTTGGATAAAAGAATATGTCCCACTACTCGATTATTCTCATTATCCATCGCCACTAAAGATAATTCTGGAATAAATACATTTGAGTTCCTAATTCGAGACACCAAATTATGTTCATTGCTATCACTGTGTTCTGCATTAGCAAATGTACACTTTACCACTTCTTCAGTTACTTTATAGTCCTCGACCTGTTCTTGCTTAATTTTTATGTTCATCTTTTCATAGCTCCTGTTCTCAATTTAAGTCATAGTATCGAGATTAATCTAAAATACACTAAAAGGTATTAGGCAACTATAGATGGAGATAGTTTCATACCTTCTCGGCCAGATCTAGTTTCAATCCTTCATTAAAAAGGCAGTAACTATTTTTATATTTGGAGTAACAAATTGCTCATTTTTCAATAGTTTAAACATTGTCATTCCTTGTATGGAGGCAAAATAGAACAATGCCAACTCTGAAGGACTCCCTTCTCTAAATTGACCTAATTTTTGACCCTTTTCAATTAATCGAGTCGTTTGCTGTATCAATTCTTCACTTATCTTGTTAAGGTTTTGTAATTGTAGTGATTGGTTCTCCATTGTCAAAGATTGGTTCATCAGCATATGAAACTGAGCATATTCATCATCTTTATCAAGATCATTTAATATTTCTAGTGTAAACTGTTGAATTAACTCAACTGGAGATTCCTCACTTTGAAATCTTTCCACTAGCCTCTCCAATCCTTTAGTAGCATAAGTAACCAATTCATAAAATAAATCTTCTTTCTTTTTATAATGCCGATACATTAGTCCAATGCTGATCCCTGCACCTTCCGCAATATCCTTCACACTTGTAGCAGCAAACCCCTTCTTTGCAAATAACTTGATAGCAGACGAATGGATTTTGTCTCTTGTCGCTATTCTCATCGCCTCAAATTGTTCTTCTGTTCTAGGCAATTTTTCTCTCTCCTTATCGCCTTTTCCTGAATCTATCAATATGGCCCTTAATTTTTTACATACTTCAAAGATAAAAAATTATTGATTCCAATCTTCTTGGCTCTCTTTTCTGGGATCGGCTTTTTTCTGTATTCTTCAAAGCCTAACTTTGTATATAGATTCATTGCCGGCATATTCGTATCTGCAACCTCTTCAATGACGTAATCATCATACGGTGTATTTTCAATGATATGTTGGATAATCTGTGTTGCGACACCTTGTCCTCTAAATTCAGGAGCCGTTCCAACAAACTCAATCGACCCAGTCTTAGGAGGGAAATTTTCATAAGGAGCTTCAAACTCTTTCTTTAAAAAGATCCCTGCAATGCTTCCTTTATAGTAACCTAAATGCTTTCTCAATTCCTTTTTATTTAATTTTACCGATTTTTTTATTCCATCTGTACATGCTGTAACTCCAGCAACTTCCCCATTTGCAATCGCCACATAAAATTGATCTAACACAAACATATGAGCAAAAGCCTTTGCGATAATCTTTTTATCTTTTGAAAAATAGCCTAGCCATTGTGTAAAACCTTCCGCAAAAATCTCAGACATCTGCTTCCTTACGTCTAAATCTGTTTTATCCGCTTGGACTATTGTAAATATTTTATTCTCTGACTTCATATATGAATCTCCTTTGATCAGTTTTAATTAATGAACATTTATTCATTATAAAACCGGAATACTATATTGTAAAGTTACAGAATTAAACGTTGCATCAGCATTCAGCATAGATTTCACTTTGCAATTTTAGGCAGAACGCTATTCGCTACATTGAGTTCGTTGGCATTCCTCCAAATTTTCATTAAATCCATCCAACCAAGGCTCTAATATTACAACCGTCAAGTTCTAATGATGAGCGAGTGTTGCAACGACTTGTCCTTTAATGTATTACCGTGATTCTTTGCTTCGTAAATGAATGATACCTACTCTTTGTATCCCCATATTACCCCTGCAAATTATCAAGATTCATCAATATGTAATTGATTTATTCACAAGAATATCATAAAATGACTTACGGGTCATTTTTGACTTTAAAGTCATTTCGAGGTGGTTTAATGAGTAAAAAACAAGAAAAATTTCAAAAGAGACATTCTCTGATATTGAATACTGCAGAACAGATTATTAAGGATAAAGGATATTATGCTTTTAAAATGAGTGATGTGTCTGATTATCTAGATATCGCAAAAGGAACTTTATATAATCATTTTCTATCAAAAGAAGAATTAGTTTTTAACCTTATTTATCCGAAGATGTCACAATCTACAACAACTTTGAAAATAATTGCAAATAAACAGACTGATGCTATTACAAAAATTAAAGAGCTAATTAGAGCAACTTTAGAAAGTTCATACTTTCAATTTGTATTACTTAGCTTTCCTGACATGGCAGCTTTATTCCAAGAAAAAAATAGTTCTGAATTAGAAAAGATTCAAAATGAAATGATTAAATGCTTTAAAAAAGTAATTGATCAAGGAAAAAGGGAGCAAGTGTTTCATGATGAAATCTCTAATGAATACACCGCACACCAATTATTAATTATTTCGGATCCGCTTATTTATAGCCTTCTCGTTCAAAACAAAAAAATGACACACGAAGACTTCATTACCCATACTACTCGAAACTTTTTATTTGGAATTGCTCAGAATCAATCCCAATAAAGACCTGCGGTGATATGTCAATAACAAAATAAAAGCTTATTTAATTATCAAGGTACAATTAGCTTAAAAAAGACATCACTAAGCTAGGACCAGTCTTTTAATGTAAAAAACTGGATG
>NZ_JAHLQM010000024.1 GCF_018919165.1 Amphibacillus sp. MSJ-3
GCCGCTCGCTTCCTTCAGATTCCGCGTCACCACGGACACCCTTGCGTTAGGCTAACCACTACTTCTGCCTTCATGGCTCGGGACTCTCACCCTAGAGATTACATCCATGCCAGGCACACCACCAAAAAGGGAATCCAGTATTTTACTGGATTCCCTTTTGATTTTAGCTGAGTTATATCCCAGTCTCTTCCCTATTGATTCATGACCATTTCTTTTAGTTTATCATCAAATTGCCCTTGTTTTAACATATTGATCTCAAATTTATATGGTGGTTTTTTGCTTTTCTTATCTTCACCAACATAGGGGGTTTCTAATATTTTTGGTAATGCCACAAGCTGTGGATGATGAACAATGTAATGTAGTGTGTCAAAACCAATATGACCAAAGCCAATATTCTCATGGCGATCCTTATGGGCACCACATATATTTTTACTGTCATTAATATGAATGACTTTTAACCGATCGAGCCCAATCAAATGATCGAATTGATTTAAAACCCCATCAAAATCGTTAATAATATCATAACCCGCATCATGAATATGACAGGTATCCAAACAAATTGATAATTTATCATTTAGATCAACACCATCAATAATCATAGCTAACTCTTCAAAAGTACGCCCAATCTCTGTCCCTTTTCCGGCCATTGTTTCTAAAGCGATTTGGACATCATATTCTTTTAATAACACTTCATTTAAGCCTTCAATAATCTTTGCAATTCCCTTCTCAGATCCAGCACCAACATGCGCACCAGGATGTAGGACAATTTGCTGTGCTCCTAAAGCATGTGTGCGCTCAATTTCGCTTTGTAAAAAAGAAACAGCTAGTTCGAAAGTCTCTGGTTTAGTTGTATTCCCCAAATTAATAATGTAAGGGGCATGTACAACTAATTCTTCGATACCATTTTCCCTCATATGCTGACGTCCAGCTTCTATATTTAAGTCTTCGATTGCTTTTCTTCTTGTATTTTGTGGAGCACCAGTATAAATCATCATTGCAGATGAACCATAACTTTTTGCTTCTTCACTTGAACCTAATAACATTTTCCTTCCACTCATTGAAACATGTGATCCTATTTTCAATATCTCCACCCCAAAAAAATTTCTATTTTACTTATTCGAGCGACCCAAGTTCTACATTTAAGATATCGACAAAAGAAACAAATGATAACATGGGCGGTTTCTCACTGGCTTAACCTTTATTTCTTCCGCTGTTTTTTTAATTGTCTCTTAAATCTTTCTTGTTGCTTCTTCATTTTCACCTTATAACCTGGTTTAACCTTTTTTGGTTTTCTAACTTTTCGCCATGCTTCTTGATCAAGGTCATTCCCTTGTTTTTTTCTTAATTTCCGTTCATTCCAAGGGTTAATCTCTTTCCATTCATCCTTGATGATATCATAAGTTACGAAATCCATCCCCTGTTCAGTTAATTTCTCCAAGAGTGGAAGATCCTGTTCAGTATATAAATGAATTGCTGTTCCTTCCATACCCGCACGAGCTGTTCTTCCAATTCGATGAACGAAAAACTCAATTTCTTTTGGAAGTTGAGCATTGATCACATGACTGACTCCTTCGATATCAATCCCACGTGCCGCCAAGTCTGTTGCAACAATATATTGATATTTCAATGCTTGGATATCTTTTAAGACACGCTTTCGTTCCCTCGCCCCCAAACCACCATGGATTATTCCAACATTTAAGCCTTCCTTAACCAATTCAGAATATAATTCATTACAAGCTTCTTTCCCATTGGCAAAAATAATAGCTAAATATGGATTAATCGTCTTTGAAATTTGAGTAATCATCTTTGCAGGTTGCCTGTGTCTCAACGGAATTAAGCGATTTTCAATCTTATTTTCCGTTTGTTGATCAGTAATTTGAATATGAGTTGGTTTCTGTAGGTATTTTTTCAAAAAAGGTTGTAACCGTTCTGGGATTGTTGCTGAAAACACCATAATTTGTATTTCAGGGTTTGATTTCACTAACATTTGATCAATTTCATGAATCAAGCCTAAATCCAACATCAAATCGGCTTCATCAATCACGAATGAACGAACTGTATATAGGTTGATCGATCCATCTTTAACCAAATCTAATAGGCGTCCAGGTGTAGCGACAATTATTTGGGGTTGTTCAGTTAATTTACCAATTGTTCTTTTTCTATCTGTACCACCAATAAACAATTTTGCTCTCACTTGTTGCTGTTCGTTTAAAAACGAACTGATTCTTTTAACTTCATCAAAAATTTGTGTTGCTAACTCACGTGTTGGAGCGACCACAACAAACTGAACTTCTTTTTTGTCGAAAGCTAATTGATTGAATAGAGGTAATAAGAAAGCATGGGTTTTTCCTGACCCTGTTTGTGATTGACCGATCACATTTTCGTTTCTTAGTACCGCTGGAATTACTTTATGCTGAATCGGCGTCGGGTTATTAAATCCTAATTGATCTACAACATCTTGGATCCATGGTTTTAAATTATATTCTTTAAATTGATGTTTTTCCATATTAAACTCCTCATTGAAAGCAACTTATTTCATTATTATAGTTTAATTCATTTAAAATTGCACATTTCAATTTTTTATAAAAATTGAAATGGCTCAGTACTTATTTTTGACTCAATCACTTCAATCCGTTTCCCTTCATCCTTAAAACGTTGATGGAGGTATTCGTGAATCGCTGTAATCATAATTGCCTCAATATGATGTCCTGGATCAATAATTGATAAACCTATAGCCTCTGCATCTTGTGCAAAATGGAAAGATACATCGCCTGTAATATAAACATCCGCTCCCAGGTTCTTAGCTTGTTGATAGTATTTTTCTCCACTACCACCAATAACAGCAACTTTTTTTACCTTTTGATTCAGTGAGCCAACTACACGCAAACCCGTAAGTTGAAAGGCTTCCTTAACATGAAGCGTCAATTCTTTCAAAGTCATTTCTTCTGGTAAAATGCCAATGCGACCCAAACCATATATTTTCCCCTCATTGGCCAGCTCAATTAAATCGAAAGCAGGTTCTTCATAAGGATGAGACTTTACTAATTCTTGAATAGCTTTTGAGCGTAGCTTGTCTGGGAGCATATATTCTAATTTCACTTCTTTAACTTCTTCCCTGACTCCTTGTCTACCCAAGAATGGATGAGCTGATTGATTAGGTGTAAATGTTCCCAAACCTTTAATTCGGAAGGAGCACTCCTTATAATTCCCCATTTGACCAACCCCTATCTTCGTTAACGATTGATCAACTATTTCTTGATGACTTTCGGGAACATAGACATGTAGTTTATACATCTTTTCTTCAGACTCAGGAATAAGCACTCTTGTTTTCTCCAAATTAAGTTTGTCTGCTATTAAATCGTTCACTCCTCCTTGAACAATATCTAAATTTGTATGAGCAGAATAAACAGAGATATCATGCTTAATCAGTAAATTGATTATTTTACCTTTTGGTTGATTGAGATTGATTTGCTTTAATGGTCTAAATAGCAGTGGGTGGTGGGAAATAATTAAATTAACATTAGCTTCTATAGCCTCCTTGACAACTGCTTCGGTCACATCTAGTGTTATCAATATTTTATGAACTGGTGTTTTAAAATTTCCAATCTGTAAGCCTACATTATCCCAATCACTTGCTAATTTTTTCGGTACCCACTCCTCAAACAACTCAATTACTTTGCCAACAGTTATTGATTTAGTCATCTTCTAACACCTCCTGTATCCATTTACCTTTAATTTCAAATTGTTTAATCTTATTTAAATCAGGTTTCTTAGCTTGTTTCATCTGCCTGATAATATTGTGATTATTGGTCAATTCTCTCTGCCACTTTTGTTTAAATACCCTATTTTTATCTTTTAGAAGATAAGGACCAAATAAAAGCTCTTTAGCAGAGTATTCCCGCACTCTATTAGTTGTTAGCATATCAGCAACTAATATCTCATAGATATGACCATCTTCTTCTAATATCCTTTCAGCAATTAATTGATATTCTGTATCAAGTAACCATTCTCTGATACATTCACTATCAACATTAGGTTGTAAGATTAATCGTTCAACATCTTTTAATAAATGCTTTCTCTTTTCTAGAATTGAACGAATTAATCCGCCACCCATTC
This sequence comes from Amphibacillus sp. MSJ-3, assembly GCF_018919165.1. Classification (GTDB taxonomy): domain Bacteria; phylum Bacillota; class Bacilli; order Bacillales; family Amphibacillaceae; genus Amphibacillus. The sequence goes on from NZ_JAHLQM010000024.1 coordinate 4,117, forward strand.
CCGCAATAACAACTTGCTTAACAGGTTTATTTTGAATAACTTCTAGGCCGTCACCCTTAATGACTTCTATTCGATCTGATAGAAGTTGTTGTTTAACATGTTTAAGAGCAGATTGATAGGGGCCTTCATTTAGCTCCCCTGCTATTGCCTTTGCCTCTTGATCATTCTGACAAACAGCAATTGGTAGATAAGCATGATCGCTACCAATATCAGCAAAATAAGAACCGTTTGGTAAGAATGCCATAATATTTCTCAGTCTATCTGATAAAACAATCTCATTTGTCATGCCTATTACACCTTTCTTTTAAATAATTGATACAACAATACAAACAGTTAGAATAAGTAAGCTCATCACAACTAATAGCTTATTAGTACGTTTGATTCCGAAACCGATCCAAAGGAGTAATTGTCCAAAAATAATGATTAACCTTACAACTGTTTGATCGATCAATTGATGAATAATCACTAGAGAAAGAATAAAAATATTTAATAAAAGAACCATTAGAATATAATCAAAATCTATTTTATAAAGTTTTATCCCAAGAAGAAATAATCCGATACAAATAATTACAGACAATATAATTAAAAATGTAAACTGGATTAAAGTTGGCTTAATATATAATGAAAACAGGGCAACACCTGGTGCTAATGTTAAACTTAGAAACATGAATAGTAAATTGAATGAATTGACTTTATTAATTACACTAGCTTCATCTTCAATGCCTATCATGTCTGCCTCGCCCTCAGTATATAAAGCAAGTAAATAATCGCAATATTTTTCAGGAAGTAGACGGTTCTCTTGCCAATATTTTATTTCATTTATAATTGTCGTTTTCCTTTGTTGATCCATGGTCAGACACTCCGAATTTAAATTCTCATTTCTAGTATAAAGTAGAGGCTCATTCAGTAAAGCTTTTTTCTATACCCTTTTAAATAAAACTAGAACTATAGCTAATTGGCACAAAACAAAAAAGTTAGTACAACATTTTTAACAGCATCTTACTCACTTGCGTTAACTTTATAACTAGTAACCGGGTAAGATGACTTTTTATTCAGTTGAGAACTTACAGTTAGCGTATCTTCGATAAATTTTCACCAGTCACTATCTGCTTTTCATCATTAAGATATTTCGAGTTTTCCAAGCGATAAGGATCAGGGCAAATTAAAGTGGAATAAAAAACATTGCTTAATGAAAAAAAATAGCCAATCAAGAATCAATTGAAGCTCAACTGAATCATGATTGACCGAGCCAATCTAGCTGATACATCCCATCTCTCTTTTCATTCATTTTACTCTAGAAAATCCTTCAATCGTTTACTTCGACTTGGATGGCGTAATTTACGCAAAGCTTTAGCTTCAATTTGACGAATACGTTCACGAGTTACTCCGAATACTTTCCCTACCTCTTCCAATGTGCGAGTTCGTCCATCATCAAGCCCGAAACGTAAGCGCAAAACATTTTCTTCACGATCTGTTAAAGTATCAAGTACATCCTCTAGTTGCTCTTTCAATAATTCATAAGCAGCATGATCAGATGGTGAGGTTGCCTCTTGATCTTCAATAAAGTCACCTAAATGTGAGTCATCCTCTTCACCAATTGGTGTTTCCAAAGAAACAGGTTCTTGAGCAATTTTTAATATTTCTCTTACCTTTTCAGGGGTTAGATCCATTTCCTTCCCTATTTCCTCTGGGGTTGGCTCTCTACCCAAGTCTTGTAATAACTGTCTTTGAATTCGAATCAATTTATTGATTGTCTCAACCATATGAACTGGAATCCGAATTGTTCTCGCTTGATCTGCAATCGCACGTGTAATCGCTTGACGAATCCACCATGTTGCATAGGTACTAAATTTAAAACCTTTTCTATAATCAAACTTTTCGACAGCTTTAATTAAGCCCATATTTCCTTCTTGAATAAGATCGAGAAAAAGCATACCTCTTCCAACATAACGTTTAGCAATACTAACAACTAAACGCAAATTAGCCTCAGCTAATTTCATTTTTGCCTCTTCATCACCTTCTTCAATCCGCTTAGCTAAATTTACTTCTTCTTCAGCTGTTAATAAGTCGACTCGTCCAATCTCTTTTAAATACATTCGGACAGGGTCATTAATCTTAATCCCTAGTGGAACACTAATATCTTTTAAGTCAAATTCTTTTTCTTTTTTGATTTCACCTTCACTAGGGTCTTCATCAATATCACTCACTATATCAATACCTTGTTCACCTAGATATTCGTAGAACTCATCAATCTGCTCTGACTCCAATTCAAAATGTGCAAGACGTTCAACAACATCTTCATAAGCAATAACACCACGTTTTTTACCTAATTCAACAATTTGCTCTTTTGCTTCGTCTAATGTTATCCCAACTTCATTCCCATTTGAATGTTCTGGTTGTTTTTCTACCATTAGAGTCCCCCTCCTTCCAACTTATCCAATCCATAATCAGTTTTTGGTCCTTAGTTCTTTCTGAATTCGCATAATTTCCATCCCAATTTGAGCTGCTTTTAAAAAGTCTTTCTTTAACTCAGCTTGTTTTTGTTCAGCAATTAAATTCCTTATAATGACTTTATCATTATGTTCAGCTTTAATAATATGAACATAGTCTGAAAGTTCTTCTTCAGAAAAATCTGTTGTCACAGGTTCCATTGCAATCTCAATCACTTCACTTATTATTTCATCATCTTTTAAACGTTCAACAAAATGACTGACATTCGGTTCAAAACCATCTTCATAAAATGCGTATAGATAAGTAACTATAATTTGATGTTCCTCAATATTAAAATCGGCACCTAATGTATGCTTTATTTGTTCAGCAATTGAACGATCAAATAACATGTAGGCTATTAACTTTCTCTCAGCATTATGATAAGCTGGTAAAAGCTTTTTCGTTTTTCCTTTTAATATGCGGTCATTAGTATGGCTTGTCGTGTCCACTTTATGCCTAGTTGTCTCTTGTTTCTTCCTAATTTGATTAACTTCTTCCTGAATGGCTTCTGAAGACAAGTCAAACATTTTAGTTAGCTCTCTTATATAACGATCCCGATCTAAAGCTGATTTTAGTTGGGCGATCTCAGTAACAATCTTCCTAACATAAGCCATTTGATCCGCTTCTACATTTAAATTATAAGCTCTTTTGTGATACATCATGATAAAACCCATATAAGTAGAGCTTACCTCGATTACTTCTTGCTTAAACCTTTCGCCACCATATTTTCTAATAAAAGAATCTGGATCGTGACCATCTGGTAACGTTGCAATACGAACTTGACACCCCACTTTAGCCATTAACTTCGCTGCTTTAAAGGAAGCATTAATCCCCGCTTCATCTCCGTCATAACAAATAACAACAGTATTCACATAGCGTTTAATTAGGGCTGCTTGTTGTTCTGTTATCGAGGTACCAAGTGATGCAATCCCATTCTTAATATTTCCTTGATATGCAGTGATCACATCCATATAACCTTCAAATAGTATCGCCTGGCCTGTTTTTTTCAATTCACTTCTCGCTAAATCAAAATTAAATAGCATTTTCCCTTTTTGAAACAAGGCAGATTCAGGACTGTTTAGATATTTAGGCTCCAGCTCAGTTATTGAACGTCCACCAAATCCAACTGTTTTAGAAAGATGATTCCGAATTGGGAAAATAAGTCTTCCCCTCATACGGTCATAAACTTGTCCCTGATCATTTCGTGCTAATACACCGGACGATACAAGTTCTTGTAAATTAAAAGCCTTCTTTTCTAGAAATTGAGGCGTGACTTCCTGTGCTTCTGGTGAAAAACCAATTTGAAAACATTCAATTGTTTCATCTGTTAGACCGCGATTTTTCAAATAAGCTCTAGCATCTTCAGCTTCTTTTGCATGACTAAAAATATGATGATAAAACTTTGTCAATAATTCATGTGCTTGTAAACTGACCTGATCATTCGACTGATCTTTATGGCCCTCTTGTTGTATATATTGATCTGGCATTGAAAAGCCACTTCTTTGAGCTAAATAAGTGACTGCTTGTTGAAAAGAGAAACCTTCTTGTTCCATCAAAAAAGTAAATACATTACCACCCTTTCCACAACCAAAACAGTGAAAAATTTGTTTTTCTTGAGTAACAGAAAATGAAGGTGTTTTTTCACCATGGAATGGGCATAGACCAAAATAATTTCGCCCTTGCTTTTTTAATGAAACATATTCACCTATAACATCAACAATATCATTAGCCTTACGAATCTCATCTATTATTTGCTCAGGAATTTGAGCATTCATAATAATCACCAACGTTTAATTTCTAGATAAAATCAAAAATTCCTGCAAGTTTCGACAAAAAAATTTGAAAAAAGATAAAAAAACTTTATTTTTAATCGTTTTGAGCTCAATTCATCAAATTAGCAAAATATTAAATATCTATGCTTAAGATACTTAGGCGATAATTTTACTTAGATAAATCTTCTACATTGGAAATCTATATTCCTGCAAGAAACTGAAAACATCAACTATCTAACAAGCTATTAATTAAGAATTATCGAAAAGTTAATATTTTTACACAAATAATAATTATAGCCTATTATCAAGAAAAAAGCTATATATTCTGTTCAGGATAAAATCCTTACGAGTTATATCGTAAGGATTTTAGTTCTTTTTATTCAATTTAAATGACCTTATTTAAATTAAGGATGACCTCTTTTTTTCACTAAAGGGAACTTTCCCTAGTTGGCGTTTTCCCCATACCTCACTATGGGGATATGGATGAATCGTATCTTTTATACTGACCACTGATTTCCGACTTATATTCAGATACATTCCCTTAATATTGTAAGGGGCTAAAAGTTAGTAATCAGCAATAACCATGCAGCTCTATTCAAACTCTTTGTCCCGCCTTTAATACTTAGCTTATCTATCGATTTTTAATAGATGTCGGTTACACCCTATTAAAGATGGATAATCGGTTTAGCGTGTCATTTGGATTTGTAAAATAATATTTGCTGTTTCTTCAACGGCTTTATTTGTAACATCAATAACTGGACATCCAAGACGATCGACAATCGCATCAAAATATTCAAGTTCCTGATCGATTCTATCCATTGCTGCATAATTAGCACTGGCCTTTAATCCAAGTGCTTTTAAGCGTTCCTTTCGAATTCCATTTAGTTTTCCAGAACTTATTTTTAACCCATAACATTTATTTGGATCCGTATTAAATAGCTCCCTTGGTGGTTCTACTTCAGGAACAATCGGAACATTAGCTACTTTTAGACTTTTATGTGCCAAGTATTGAGATAAGGGAGTTTTTGACGTTCGTGATACTCCAATTAACACAATATCAGCTTGTTCAATACCACGCGGATCACGTCCATCGTCATACTTAACAGCAAATTCAATCGCTTCTACTCGTTTAAAATAAGATTCATCCAGCTGATGATTTAAGCCAGGTTTCATTTTTGGTTTTTTCTCAAATAAGCGTTCCATTGCATCAAGCATTGGCCCAATGATATCAATGACTTCTAATTTATACTCATATGATTTCTCCATCACATACTGACGTAAATCCGGATCAACAAGTGTATAACCTATGATCGCACGGTCCTGAGTAGCTTGTGTTAATATTTTCTTTATCTGTGCCTTATTTTGAATATAAGGTGTTCGATATATTTTATAACTTTGACCATTCCCAAATTGTAATAAAGCTGCTTTAATCACTTGTTCTGCTGTTTCACCAAGTGAGTCTGAGAGTAAATAAATAATTGGCTTGTTCATCTCATCACCTCAACTCTAAAAGTGCTGCTTCCATTCTACTATTTTAAAATCAGCAAACAGATAAATTAATTCAGCGATATGATTTAATAAGGTGATTCGGTTATTTTTTATATTTTCATCATCAACCATGACCATCGTCTGATCAAAGAATCGTTCGATTGTTGGTGACATGGATTCTAATTGATCAAGTGCTTCCTGATATTCTCCCTGTGTCATTTTTAATCGATAGTCAGATTCAATCGATTGGTAAGCTTCGAATAAACGATATTCTGAATCATTTTCAAATAAAGATGGATCAATTGTTTGATTAATATTAGCATTTGCTATATTAATGACACGTCCAAGGGCTTCATGCACTTCTTTAAAATCGCTACTTTGTCGCTTACTTTCCAAGAGTTTTGCCTTTTTCATTAAATGAGAAACAACACCAATCTTCTCATGTGTAACAGATTTGATGATATCCGGTGCAATCTCTTCTTCTCTAGCAAGATAGACAATTCTACCCTCAATAAACTCAACAACATTTGCTTCTACATTCTTATCTAATTCAAAATTTGATTCCTGAAATTGATTTAAACTCATATCAAGAATCTGCTCAAATGTAATTGCCCAATCGCGTTCTGTTAAAATTTGAATAACACCCATCGCCTGGCGTCTAAGTGCATATGGATCTTGAGAACCTGATGGAATTAAACCAACACCGATACAGCCAACAATTGTATCCATCTTTTCAGCAACACTTACGATAGCTCCAATAGTTGAAGCAGGAAGTTTATCATTGGCGTGACGTGGCATATAATGTTCATTTAGCGCTTGAGCGACAATTTCATCCTCACCAAATAGCAGGGCGTATTTCTCACCCATAACTCCTTGGAGGTTAGGAAATTCATCAACCATCTGGGTCACTAAATCAAATTTACTAATTGATGCTGCACGGTTAACCTGCTCTATTTCCTTTTCTGTAAGTTTTAGCAGCTTCGCTATTGCCACTGAACTATTTGTCACTCGCTCTACTTTATCAGCAAGTGTACCTAACTGTTGTTGGAAAATCATTTTTGATAATTTAGCATTGTTTTCTTCAATTGTCTTTTTCTGATCCTCCTGATAGAAAAATAGCGCATCTTCTAAACGGGCATTTAATACTTTCTCATTTCCCTTGACAACATTTTCAATATATTCTGCGTTACCATTGCGAACACCAATAAAGTAAGGTAATAATACTTTTTCTTTATTTCGAACTGGAAAATATCGTTGATGAACTTTCATCGATGTGATCAAAGCCTCTTCTGGAATGATTAAAAAGTCATCACTATATTCACCATAAAAGACCGTTGGATATTCGACCAGCTGTGTAACCTCTTCTAACAGCTCCTCATCAATATCTACATGCCAATTATGTTTACCTGCTAAATCTTTAATCTGAGCTAAAATTTGCTCTTTTCTTTTATTGCTGTCTACTATTACATATTGTTCTAATAAAAGTGACTCATATTTTAAAGGATCAGAGAGTGTAATTTCCTGTCCTAAAAACCGATGTCCAAAGGTATGATTACTACTTGTCACTCCCTCAATTTCAAAAGAAATGACTTCGTTATTATTTAAAGCTAATAACCATTTAATTGGGCGAACATAGCGTAAGTGTCGACGGGCCCAGCGCATATTTTTAGGGAATGTCATCGATAGAATAACATCTTTAAATTCAGGTAATAACTGATTAGACGATTTACTTTCGATAAATTTTTTAACATGAATATAATCCATGCCATTAATTTGTTTAAAATAAATATCTTCTACAGTTAAACCTTGTCCTTTTGTAAAACCTATCGCCGCTTTTGTCCAATTACCATCTTGATCAACAGCAATTTTCTTTGCTGGTCCTTTAACCTCTTGCTCCAAATCCGCTTGTTTACTTGCTAGGTCGATAATTTGAACCGCAAAGCGTCTTGGTGTAATAAACGTTTTTATTTCATTAAATGTTAGTCGATGATCCTTTAACCATTGTTCTGTTCTGTTTCTAAACTGTTGTTCTGTTTCTGCAAGAAAACGAGCTGGCATTTCTTCAAGTCCAACTTCAAATAAGACATTAGTTGTTGCCATTAACGTCACCTTCTCTCTTAAGCATTGGGAAACCAAGTTTCTCCCGTTCTTTTACATATAGCTTTGCAATTTCACGAGCTAAATAACGTACTTTACCAATATATCCTGTTCTTTCGGTTACAGAAATAACACCTTTAGCATCAAGTAAATTAAAAGTATGTGAGCATTTTAATACATAATCATAGGCTGGAAAAACTAATTCTTTCTCCATAAGTTGCTTTGCCTCCTGCTCATATTTATTAAATAAATCAAATAACATCTCTGTGTTTGATACTTCAAAGGTATACTTTGAGTGCTCATATTCAGGCTGATAGAAGATATCTCTCACTGTCACACCATCTGTCCAGGTTAAATCAAAGACATTTTCTTTATCCTGAATATAGGAAGCAAGGCGCTCAATACCATAAGTAATTTCCACAGCAACAGGATTGGCCTCAAGACCACCAATTTGCTGAAAATAAGTAAATTGAGTGATTTCCATTCCATCTAACCAAACTTCCCAACCTAAACCTGCGGCACCTAACGTTGGGTTTTCCCAATTATCTTCTACAAAGCGTATATCATGCTGAAGTGGATCAATATTTAGTTTTTTTAGTGATTCTAAATACAATGTTTGAATATTATCAGGCGATGGCTTCATAACAACTTGGAATTGATGATGTTGATATAAACGGTTTGGATTTTCACCATAACGACCATCATTAGGGCGACGGGAAGGTTCAACATAGGCAACATTCCAATCTTCTGGCCCTAAACTCCGTAGTAATGTCATTGGTGACATGGTACCTGCGCCTTTTTCCGTATCATAGGCCTGCATTAAAATACAGCCATGTTCCGACCAAAATGTTTGCAAAGTTAATATCATTTCTTGAATATGCATGATCTTTCCTCCATTTTTCGTATGATCTATGTATTTTTGTTCAGTGAGAAAATCCCGTCCCTATGTCCTAATTGTAAGACATAGGGACGGGATTTCCGCGGTTCCACCCTATTTACTAAAGACTCATCTTTAGTCACTTTGTTCACTATATGTTCCAGAGCGCCTTTCAACTCACTGTTATATCTGGCTCCCACTATCCCAGACTCGCTAATATAACCCGTTTCGTTTACTCTTCTCTTTCCTCACATATAGTCGTAATTATATGAAATACACCTTGATTTGTCAAGGATATTGACAGGTTTACTGATCTTATCATATCAATTTCAACCAACGAATTTCTAATGGCTACCTCTTCTTTTAAATTAGCCAGCTCCTCTGGCTGTTTACATATACCTTGTATGATTGATCTATCAAGGATAACAATAAAAGTTACAAACTTATCTGTTGTAAGATCGGCATGCATCATAATATTTAAATTGCTTTAACTAAGTAAATCAATTTGCTTTAAAAACTTCCGAGACTTTAAAATGAGTCCACCATACTCATCGTAATACTGTTCCAATATGGATTTTAGTAAATTCTTATTATCATCTTTGACAGAAATATTCGCGACTCTTTCCACACCAACCTTAGAAAAAAGGCGCATCAATTTTAATTGGGCCTCATTAATAGGAACATGATTAGGATCAATATGTAAACAATTTTTACAAAGGACCCCGCCCTCTTTTATAGAAAAACTATTTATACTGTCCGTTCGTTTACATCGAAGGCAATAATCAAGTATTGGAGCAAAACCTGCAATTTTATATAATTTCATTTCATACATCATCGTTAATACAAGTGGATCTTTATTTTCTGTTAATCCTTTTAATGTTTCAGTAAATTGCTGATAAATAAAATAATTTGGTGTTTTTTCATCCAATAGCTTATCAGTTAGTTCAGCGATATAGCTAGCATAAGCAGTTAATACAATATCTTCTCTAATTCGACGATGGGATTGAATCACTTCACCCTGCTCTAAAACACCCAGTCCCCTTCCGGTTCGAATTAAATATTGGCCATGAATAAACATCTGAGAGATTGCTGCCATTCGGCTTCTCGGTTTCTTTGCTCCCCGTGCAATGACACCTATTTTCCCTACTTTATCCGTAAATAAGGTCACAATAACATGTGTTTCCCCATAGTTCTGCGTGCGAATAATAACGCCCTCTACCTTTTCTAGCACCTCTCATCATCCCTCTTATTCCATGCTATCCAATTGATTTAGTTGTGATTCCTCTGATAAGTTATCTTCAGCGGTAGTTTTATCATCATAGTCCTTCATCAGTAGATAAGTTTCAATATTTCCAGTTTTACTAAAAACGATCCAAGGTAAATCATTCATGATAACTCCACCTTTCTCCTTTTAGTTAGAACCTCTACATTTATAGAATGACCAACACAAAAAAATCAATGTTGATTATTTATTTCCATGAATAATATAAATATTAGTTTTAATATTCATCTTGATTATAACCAAATTCATGAAGATATTGTTCTCGATTTCGCCAATCCTTCTGAACTTTCACCCACAAGTCTAAATAAACTTTTGTACCTAACAATCGTTCAATATCACGTCTTGCTTGTGTACCAATTTTCTTCAACATTGAACCTTGTTTACCGATGATAATTCCCTTTTGTGATTTTCGCTCAACAATAATCGTTGCATGAATTTCTACTTTTTCATTGGGTTTTTGTTCTATTTTATCTATGACAACTGCTATTGAATGTGGCACTTCTTCTTTTGTTTGTTGAAGTACCTTTTCCCGAATGAATTCACTAATTATAAAACGTTCTGGGTGGTCAGTTATTTGATCGTCGGGATAATATTGAGGCCCATCTGGTAATTGTTCTTTCAAAACAGCTAACAAATGGTCAACATTATTTCCTTCCAAGGCAGAGATAGGAATAATCTCTTGGAAGTTATATTTATCCTTATATTCCACAATTAAATCGAAAAGTTGATCAGGATTAATCTGATCAATTTTATTTATTACTAAATAAACCGGTTTATCAACGCTTTCTAATCGATCAATTATAAATTGATCTCCTCTTCCGTATCCTTCAGCAGCATTAATCATAAATAATATCGCATCAACTTCATTTAAAGTATTTTCTGCAATTTTAACCATGAAATCTCCAAGCTTATGTTTCGGCTTATGAATCCCTGGCGTATCAATAAAAATAATTTGCGAATTAGCATCAGTCATAACACCTTGAATTGTATTTCGTGTAGTTTGGGCTTTATCACTCATAATTGCAATTTTTTGACCAATTATCCGATTAAGAAAAGTTGATTTACCAACGTTTGGCCTCCCAATAATGGTAATAAAACCTGATTTAAATGAATCTTGTTGCATTGAATATCCCCCAAATCTAATTAAAAATCAATATTAACACTTTAGGTAAAAAGATAATTAGCCCTACGGTAGCTGCTATTATACTTGCTACTAAGACAGCACTAGCTGTTAAATCCTTTATTGCACCAGCCATCGGATGCCAATCAGGTGCTAAGTAATCTAACATAGCCTCCACCGCTGTATTTAACAATTCTGCTGTCACCACAAAGCCAATCATTATTAGAAGCATGACCCATTCCATTATTGAAACTGAAAAGATAAAACCAAAAATGATCACTAATGAAGCAATAATAAAATGTATTCTAATATTAATTTCATTAATATATGCATATTTTAAGCCATTTACTGCATAGCGTAAGCCAACTCGCTTTTTTTTACTCTCTTGATAATCCGAACGCATTTAATATTTCCTCTTGTTTATTAAACATGATTTGTTCATCTTTTTTATTTAAGTGATCGTAACCTAATAAATGTAGAAAGCCATGTAGGGCTAAAAAACTATATTCCCGTTTTAAGCTATGCTTATATTCTGTGGCTTGTTCTTTTACTTTTTCAACAGAGATAACAATATCACCAAGTGTTAATGGAGGAATTTGCTCACCTAATATGGCCACTTCTCCCTCACCTTGTTCCTGAAGCGCAAAGGAAATCACATCTGTCGGCCGATCGATTTGTCGATAATTACGATTAAGCTCCTGAATCGTTTGATTATCAACAAATGTGATAGATATTTCAGCATTATCTTCAATTCCCTCTTGTTTCGCAGCGAAATTAATTAAATCACTCACCGTGTTAATATATTCTTCATTAACTGAATTTGTCTCATCAAAAAAATCAATTAGCATGCTTATCTTGCCTCCTCAGACTCTTTAGGATAATGAATCCTTGAATGATAAATCCCATTTAAGGTCTCGCTTATTGTCTGTTTAATTTTTGTTAACTCTTTAAAAGTAAGAGAGCAATCATTAAATTGACCATCTTGTAATCTACCTTGGATAATTTGTTCAATTAGCTGATCTATTTTGGTTTTTGTTGGTTGATCCATTGATCGAACCGCTGCTTCAACAGAATCACAAATAGATACAATTGCTGACTCCTTCGTTTGTGGTAAGGGACCTGGATAGCGAAAGCTTGATTCGTTAATCTCTTTGTTAATTTCCTTCTCTTTATAATAGAAATATTTTAATAAAGAAGTACCATGGTGCTCTTTTGCAATATCAATAATCTCTTTTGGAAGGTTATGGTCTTTTAACATTTTTGCCCCATCATAAGGGTGGGCAATAATGATCTCTGCACTTTCGCTTGGTTGTAAAAAATCATGTGGATTTTTCATACCCATTTGATTTTCAATAAAATAGTGCGGTCGTAGTGTTTTACCTAAATCATGATAGTAAGCAGAAACACGTGCTAACAATCCATTCCCACCAATAGCTTCACAGGCTGCCTCGCTTAAGTTTGCTACCATAACACTATGATGATAGGTTCCAGGAGCATCTGTTAGTATTTTCCGCAATAATGGATGATTGGGATTGGCCAAAGCTAACAATTTCGTATCGGATAATAATTGTAATATCGATTCAAAAAAAGGCAGTGTACCAATCGCAACAATTCCAGATAGAAGTGCAGAAATAAAGCCATAGGCACCAAACAATATAATCTCGGAGAGTTGATAACTATCATATGATAAAAATACAAAGCCCAAGATAACTAATATGTTAACAATCCCAGTAACTGAAGCCGTTTTTAATATAGCTACACGATCCTTAATCGTGATTAGGGCTGCAATACTACTTATTTGAGCTGATAGAAAGTATATCCCTGCTTCTAAATTTAAGGAGCCAGGAATTTGTTCATTAAAAATAATCGTTCCTATAACTGAAAAAACAATCGCAAAAACCATTGCTAAACGTTCCCTGAACAGGATTTTAATCAAAATACTGCTAGCCGCTATTGGCATCAGTAAATAGAGTCGATTTATGTCTGTAGAGAACAAACTAATAAATTTCATAATACTAATTGTTAAGATAAAAATAATCGTTAATGCAGATAGATGTTTGAATTCTAAATATTCTTCATCTAAATAAGTAAATAAACTATAGCTCAACAATGATAATAACAATATGATCAGTATGATTAAGCCTAGAATCGGAAAAATATTACGATCACTATTCAATAAGCCAACAAGCGTTAGTTTGTCATAGATCTCATTCGTAATCGTTTGTCCTTCCCGAACAATAACCTCACCAGCACGAATCATTGCTGGTTCAACATTATTAATTGCTTGACTTTCTGCTTCCATTGTCTCTTCAATTGAAAAGAAAGAATTCTCAACAAGGGCAAATTCTCCAACTGACAACAAAGCCTCTTTTAATTCATCACTTAAACTTGAATATTGAAGCCTTTGACTTAGCTGAATCTGAGCATCTTCAATTTGGTCATGTTGAATACCTTCATTAAATATTTCATATAATGTCGTAGTTAGTAACTCATGGGCAACTTGCCGATCAGAGTTATTAGCAGAAATTAGTATTTGTAAATCTTCATCGCTAATATGCTCCGTAATCTCTTGACTAATCAATTGTTTTAATTCAATTAACTTATCTGCTTTGTTTTTTTCATTTGTTGATTTCTCATTCTTATTTAGCTTTTCATCTTCATCTTGATCAAGACTGGTTGAGGAAGGCTGATTAACTGATTCAATCACATCAAACAATTCATCAATATAATCAATTCTCTCGCTGGTGACATCAGTTGATATCAGATATCGATCCTCTACAGCTTGAAGTACCTCTCTTTGGCGTCTCTCTGTTTCTTTAGTATCTTCAATACTGATCGGTGATTGTATCGTTTCGTTTGCTACACTGTACCGTTCAAATTCATAAGTTTCAGTATATACATTAGATAATGTCGTAAGAAATACAGCTAAACCAATAAGCATCAAAGTAATTATAACCTGAATGGGCTTATTTACTTTTTTATATTGCTCAAATTTTATTTTCATATGAATTATACTCCTTAGTAAACTCATTCTTTATACATTATCATACAATGATTTTTATCTAATGTATATATTTAGAAGTCAATCTCATTAAAGAGCCCTTAATTAGAGGTTATTTATGATTTAACAAAAACAGCCGTCATAGTATACTATGACAGCACTATTTCGGTATCATTCGAATCTTTAAAGCCCTCTTTTATCATAAGCTTCAATTACTTTTTGCACGACAGGATGCCGAACAACATCATGTTGTTCAAGGTGAACAAAACTAATCCCTCTTATTCCGTTTAAAATATTCTGAACAGATACAAGACCCGAAATCGTTCCATTAGGTAAATCAATTTGGGTGATATCACCAGTGATCACCATCTTTGAACCAAAACCAAGACGGGTTAAAAACATCTTCATTTGTTCAGGTGTAGTGTTTTGTGCTTCATCTAAAATAACAAATGCATCATCTAGCGTTCGCCCACGCATATAGGCAAGTGGTGCGATTTCAATCGTTTCTCGATCAATTAATCGTTCTGTATGTTCATTGCCAAGTACATCATGTAAAGCGTCATATAATGGTCTTAAATATGGATCGACTTTTTCTTTTAAATCACCCGGTAAAAAACCCAACCGTTCTCCTGCTTCAACTGCTGGTCTAGTCAAAATAATTCTTTTTATTTCACCTGACTTCAGTGCGTTCACAGCCATTACAACAGCTAAATATGTTTTCCCAGTACCGGCAGGGCCAATTCCAAAAACTAAATCATTCTTTCTAATTTGATTGACATATTCACGTTGGCCTAAAGTCTTTACGCGAATCGATCGACCATGTGCATTACGCATGATCTCTTGATCAAATAAAGAATAAAATTGTTCGATTTTCCCTTGTTTCGCTAATTCAATGGCATAAATAACATCTCTTTCTGAAATATGAATGCCTCGTCTTATTACAGTTAAGAGAGCATTTAATACGTCACTTATTATTGCGATCTTATCTTGATCACCCTGTACTCTTATCTCTTCACCACGTGTGATGATAGACACATCGAGTTGTGTTTCTAATTGTTTTAAATGACGATCGTTATTTCCAAATAAACTCATTGCTTCTGCAGAATCCGTAATTTTTAAATCAATTATTTGCAATCCATCTGGCATACCTTAGTCTCCTTGGTTCATATCTATTGTATTCACGATATTTTCTTTAACCGTAAAGTATACGTGTAAGTTTACTTTACCATTCTCAGTAGATTGTTGCAAAATTTTTTCGTCAATAATAGCAGTTTCCCGTCCTAGATTTCGAAGCAAATTTTGGCGGGCTTGCTCTAATCCAATCCTGGTTGCCTCTTCCTCAGATCTTTTGATCTCTACGGGTATAATTTCTTTATGACTATCTCTTTTTAATGATATTGGTACCGTCCATTTCCCAAACGATAGCTCATAATAATCAGATTCAATATGTTCGAATTCAAAATCTGTTAAATGAAAGCCCCAAATCGGAATTTGAAATGAACCTATTTGAAGATGATATTTATTATTTACTTGTCCTGTTTCAGTTTGGTAAATGCCTTTTAACGGAATTGATACACGAGATTCATACCATGTTGTCGCATATATTTCCGCTTCTGCCTCACCCGTTTCAGCTAAGGTTTCATCTTTATCGTCTTTTTCAATCTGATTAAGTTCTCCAGTGACTAGAAGTTGCCCTTTTTTTACAAAATCATTAACAGCGACAAGTGATCGGCCTTTAGCAACAAACATCTCACTAATTACTCCATCTTTTTTTGCATAAATATGTGTTCTACGATTTTTATTTGGCTCTGGTGGTTGCTTCTTAGTTATCACCTCTAGTTTGTAGGAAACTCCATCAGGTACAATACCAACCCAAAGAAGATCGGGATAATCATTTAATAGTTTCCTTTGGATTTCAGATGGGTTGTCCATTAAAAATTTAACTTTTCCTTTTTTAACTCCATAATCAGAAAGGGTTATACTTATACTTTCCTTCATCTCACTTGAAACACCATCTATTTCAATAAACCAGACACATTGAGTTAAATAAAGAAAAAATATAAATGCAAGAAAAAAACTGATAAGTAATGGTTTTAATCCTTTTAGTCTTTTGCAAAAAAAAGGTAATCCTCTTCTCTTATCAAAGGATAATTTGTAGTGTGTTTTTCTTCTTAATTGACGAATTCTATTAATATCCTTTACATAAATATCACCAATGCATTCTAAATTTGATTGTTTTTTAATTGACCACACAGGAATCTGGTGGCGTGCACAAAAGTCAAAAAAACGTTCTGGATAATGTCCATGGACTCTTAAAGTAACGATTCCTTTTAACCAAATGGGTTGAATTTGTTTCATTTCTTCACTCCATCTTTTGTTGAACTTTCGATGATCGCTAATGTATCAATTTTACCTTCTATCAGGATTTCTGTTGATAACAACATTTTAATTACGAGATTAGATCCTTTAATCATTATCTGTCCATTTGTAATATTAAGACCTATCTCTTGATCAGTAAATCGAGATATGCCTCGATGATTTTCTATATATACATGAATATCACCGATCATGGTTATCCGCGGCAAATTTAGATGTTTAGTCATAGTCATGTTGGGTTTTGATTTCTTAAGATGATCAAATAATGCATGCAATTTACGCACGGAATCGCCTCCCTTACTTCTCAAGATATGATATTTATCCCGTAAACAGAACTAAACAAGAAAAAAACTAATCATTATTCATTTCAAAAATAAAAAAAGTATTGATTAAGAAAGTTATTTTTTTAGATTGACGATTATATGACACTTAGCTTAGTCATATGAAGGAAAAGATCGGCTAAAAAGTGGGGGATCAATAGTCAATAAAAGCCCGGTTTGTTTAGCCAACATTCAATAGAAGATGTGGAAACCCCTTATTAAGTAAAGGTTCGATAGGATAGGAAAAACTTTATAGAGGAGTGGTCTTGGATGACTCACACAGTGAATAGAAGGATGGTTGCCTGTCACATCAAACGTTCCCTTCAGATAAACTAAATAACCCTTGTTTTCTGTTATTCTAATCTTATTATGATTAATCCGAATCGATTATTGATGCGAAGTCTAACAGATCATTCATTTTAAAAAGCGATCAAACATTTCTGCTTGATCGCTTTAGTCATTATCTATTTAACATTCGGTATGGTTTTTTTGATCTCGGTTGACCTAAAACCTCCGACATAACAATCGTTCTAGCTAAGTTATTACGGGTTAAATGTTTTTTTACGTCCAAATGATCTTTTTTAGTTACATGATTAGCAGTCTGAGATACCTTTAGTCTGTCAAGATCATCCTCAGATTGTTTCAGTTTTCTGTGTGAAAAATCATCTGATTGCTGAGAAAACCTATTTAGCTCCTTTTGTAAGTTAGCTAATTGTTTTTTCTCTGACTCCTTTATTTTGTCACCTGCTCGTTCAAACTTAGTATTTGATGATTGTTTTGATTGAGAGTTAATTGTTTTTCGAGTAGTTGTTACCTTCTTTGTCTGTTCATTTCCCTTGTCCCTATGCGACTTGATAACAGAACTCGCGATAACAAGAATAAATGTAATGAGAGGAGCTAATATATCTTCCATAATTCCCCTCCTTTCGGCATTAATGCTTATTTATCATCTGGACTTTCATCAGATATTCTCCCGATTGAGTCCCTCATTTCAGTGTCAGCATTAATATTCTTATAGTTCATATAATCCATCACACCAAGGTTTCCTGAACGTAAGGCTTCCGCAAGAGCAAGTGGTACTTGAGCTTCTGCCTCAACAACTTTAGCGCGCATTTCTTCAACACGTGCAACCATTTCTTGTTCTTGAGCAACAGCCATCGCACGGCGTTCCTCTGCTTTCGCTTGAGCGATATTCTTATCCGCTTCAGCTTGATCTGTTTGAAGAATTGCACCGATATTTTTACCTATATCAACATCCGCAATATCAATCGAAAGAATTTCAAATGCGGTTCCAGAGTCCAAGCCTCGATTTAATACATTATGAGAAATTGAATCTGGGTTTTCTAAAACTTCTTTATGCGAGGTTGAACTACCAATTGTACTGACAACCCCTTCACCAACACGTGCGATAATTGTTTCTTCTCCTGCACCACCAACGAGGCGGTCAATATTTGCACGAACGGTGATTCTAGCTATCGCTTTTACCTCAATCCCATCAATAGCAATTCCTGAAATAAATGGTGTTTCAATTACTTTTGGGTTAACACTCATTTGTACGGCTTCTAGAACATCCCGACCCGCTAAATCTATCGCAGCGCCGCGCTCAAAACTAAGGGCGATATTGGCACGTTGAGCGGCAATGAGGGCATTGACGACTCGATCAACATTACCACCTGCTAAATAGTGGCTCTCAAGTTGATTAATATTAACATCAACCCCAGCCTTATGTGCCTTAATTAATGGATTAATCACACGGTTAGGTATAACTCTTCTTAACCGCATCCCAATAAGTGTGAAAATACTTACCTTTACTCCAGCAGCTAACGCACTAATCCAAAGTGCAACAGGAATAAAAGTTAGCAAGACAACAATAGCGATAATAATAATACCAATAATAATAACTGGCAAAATGTCCCACGTTTGACCCATAATTATCATTCCTCCTCTTGATTATGTTCTCTTACAACAATACGTGATCCTGCCACATGAATAATCTGAACGGGTGTATTTTCTTTAATAAAACTACCTTCAGTTACAACATCTATTCTTTCATTATCAATAAAGGCAATACCAGAAGGTCTAAGGGGTGTAATCGCCGTTCCTATTTTCCCAACTAAATCAACTCGATTAACTGTAGATACATAACCTCGATCTGTTGTTGTGGCATCATTTAAGACAATATATTTGAAAGGGCCTTTTTCTAAGCCGATTCGTCGATACAAAAAGATACCTGTTCCAATCGTCACAATAAGTGCAATTAATAGACTAATACTCATCTGTTTGATATTATTCGATGCCATTAATAAAGAAGCTAAAACACAGATTGATCCAATAGCTCCTAGAATACCACCTGGTACAAAGAACTCAATAACGATAAAACCAATTCCTAATATAAGTAAAACAAGAACTTCATATCCCGCAAAGCCAGCTACCATATGGCCATAAAAGAAGAGCACAAGAGAAGTTACCCCTATTAAACCTGGAATCCCAAAGCCTGGAGAAAACAACTCAATAATTAAGCCCAAACCTGCCAAGGATAAAAGAATTGATACAACAGCAGAATTTGTTAAAAACCGTGTAATCTCCTCAGCTGGAGTCGGGGTGACTTCAATCATTTCCGCTTCAGATAAACCTAGTTCTGCTAGAAGCTCTGTTCGGTTACTGACAGTTCCATTAGAGTAACCTACTTCGATAGCAGCAGTTGGACCTAAAGTTAAATATTCACCTGCTGGGGCATTGTATTCTGGTAAGTCAATTTCTTTATCTGCCATTGCCTCTGCATATATTCGATCTCTTCCTTTGGATTCAGCTGCACTACCCATCGCTTCTCTCCAATAGGATTGAGCCTTTTCATCCGCGGCATTGCCGTCACTGGTAATAATACCACTTGCTCCAATTGTAGCTTGTGGATTCATATAAATATTATCGGCGAATAGTGCGATATAAGATCCAGCAGATAAAGCCTGGCTTCTTATGTATGCCGTTTTAGGGATTGTCACCTCTTGAATAATTTCACCAATATTATTCGCTGCATCAACCCGACCACCTGGCGTGTTAATTTCAAAAATAATATGATCAACATTCCCGTCAACAGCTTCTGTTATTGTTCTTCGTAAAAATGCTTCTAATCCACGTTCTACTTCCTTTTCAATTGGAATAATATACACAGTTTTTTCTTCATCATTTTCCTGACCCTTTGCCTTAATCTCAATAAAATTAAAGAGACTCAATAAAACAATTAATAAAATAAAAAAAGTTTGGTTAGAAAGTCTTTTCATCACACCACCTCTATTTTTTATATTTTAAGAAAGTATCAAATTATCTAACACTTTCCAGTACATTATATCATGAGCTTAATAAAAAATCCCCTTTCATTAAAAATGATCAGGGGATTTTCTATTTATTACGAACTATGTCTTATGATAAATGTTTTTGAACAAATGCATTCACTTCTGATCCATCAGCCTTACCTTTAACTTTTGGCATCAGCACACTCATCACTTTTCCTAAATCTTTCTTTGTTGTTGCGTTCACTTGTTGGATCGTTTCAACAACAATTTGCTCAAGCTCATCGCTTGATAGTTGTTCTGGCATGTATGCTTGTATTACACTTAAATCTTTATCATGTTTTTCTACAAGATCATCGCGTCCAGCTTCTTTAAATTCGTGGAGGGAATCTTTAATTTGTTTTAGTTCTCGAGCTAAAACAGTTAATTCTTCGTCTTCAGATAATTCGTCTTTACCAAGTTTAATGGCCTCATTTTGTAATGAAGCTTTCAGCATGCGAATAACACTTAATCTTTGCTTTTCTCTGTTGCGCATAGCTGATTTCATATCTTGATTCAGAGATTCTAGTAATGACATTTCGTTTCTACACCCTCTTTATAAGAAATAAATATTTCTTATATTTAAATTACTTACGCTTTCTAGCCGCTTCAGATTTCTTTTTACGACGAACACTAGGTTTTTCATAAAATTCACGCTTGCGATATTCTGACAATGTTCCTGATTTTGATACATTGCGTTTAAAGCGACGAAGAGCATCTTCAAGAGACTCGTTTTTACGAACGCGAGTTGTATTTGACATGCTAATTTCCCTCCCTCCGAAGCATCAACAATTTAATCAGACAAATGATAGCTTCCTTTGTCTCTATGATATTATAATATAATGCTATTTATAGGTCAACTTATTTAGTTTTACAACCAGCCATATCTGTTAATGCTTGTAAATGACAAAAATCCAAACACCGGGTGATTATTTAAGAGTTTAATAGCTAAATCCATTCCTTAACTATGAAAAGCAGTCAAGTAATACGATAAGCGTTCTATATATAAATGGAGTAAGACTTTTCGAATAATTTCTATAAATATATTGTCTATCCTATAATTATGAAGTGGTCAAAGCCCATATTCATGTCAATTTGTTTCTTCAAAGAAATATGATAAGACAGATAACAAATATAATGGTGCTGTTTCAGTTCTTAATATTCTTGGACCTAGTCGAACCGGTTCAAATCCACTCTTGTATAATTGATCAATCTCTTCCTTAGCTATACCACCTTCTGGTCCGATAACAATACCAATCGACTGACCAGCTTGTACTTCTTTCAGATAGTGTTCTATGCTTCTTGTTTTGACTTCTCGTGCCGTTTCTTCATATGCAACAAACTTATGATCAAATGATTGACTAACTGAAACAATTTGCTTTAAGGACTGTGGAAATTCTATTGTTGGTTGAATCGTTCGATGTGATTGTTCAGCAGCCTCTTTAGCAATTTTCTGTAGTCGTTGGATTTTTTTTGAACTTTTTTTATGATCCCACTTAACTATAGATCGTTTTGATTCTAAAGGGATAATCGTTGAAACACCTAATTCAGTTGCCTTTTGAACAATCCATTCTAATTTATCACCTTTTGGTAAACCTTGTATTAAGGTTACATTCACAGGTAGCTCCACTTGATCCTTTAGCTTGTTTAGGATTAATAATTGAACATTCCCATCGCCAATCTTCTCAATTGAGCATTGATATGCATGACCATTTGGGTGGTTACAAATGACTTCATCACCTGGCTGCATTCTCATGACATTAACAATATGATGGTAATCATCGTCATCAATGTTTACTTGCTGTTCAGACCAATTTTTTTCTTCAACAAAATAGCGTTGCATATATACGTCACCCCAATCACATTTAGCAGACTCTAACTAGCCGTTCAACATAGAAACACGACGTTTAGTTGCTATGGTTACTCCTCTTATTATAATAGTTACCTTAGCACATCCCATGCGTCATTATGCTGGTCAAGGCCAAACATTTAGATGAAAGTTTATCATAAGGAATCGATCAACCAACAGGATGGAATGGATTCATTTTTTTATAACTTTCTTTAGTCTGGTTTTTTTGCAATGATTGACACCCAATCCTCTAGTTGGTTTATTTCTAATATCTCAAAACCTGCCTTAAGTAAGGCTTGCTTAACTTCAGATTCCTTTGCTTGAATAATACCTGATGTGATAAAAATCCCTCCTGGTTTCAATAAAGCAAAGCTCTCTTGTTCAAACCGTAAAATGATCTCAGCCAAAAGATTAGCTACAATTAAATCTGGATTAATCGTGACATGATTTAATAAATTATTCTGCTTTACTGTAATCAGTGAATCAACCTTATTAAGTTTAGCGTTAATCGTGGCTGCTTTAACAGCGATATCATCTAAATCATAAGCAAAGACCTGTCCTGCTCCTAGTAATCCAGCTACGATACTTAAAACACCAGAACCCGTACCTACATCGATCACAGTTTGGCCACTTTTTAAATAGCTTTCGATTGCTTGTATACTCAACACTGTTGTTGGATGTGTACCTGTTCCAAAGGCCATTCCGGGATCTAGTTCAACGACAATTTCTCCAGTTGATTCAGCTTGGTAGTCTTCCCATGTTGGAGCGATTGTGATTTGATTAGAAACTTTAACAGGTTTATAATATTTTTTCCATGCCGTTGCCCATTCTTCCTCATTTACCTCACTTAAGGTTATTCGATTGTGTCCGATATCAATATCATAAACAAGCAGTTGATTAATTGCTTGTTTAATTTGTTCGACAGCTTCACCTAAAAAACTATTGATAGGCAAATAGGCTTTTAAGTAAACACCTTCTTCAGGATAATCAGCTGGGTCTAATTCATACACCTCACCAAAATCACTAGACCTCTCTTTATCAAAATCTGCTGCATCTTCGATAACAACACCACTGGCTCCAGCTTCATGTAAAATATTCGAAATCGATTCAATCGCTTCATTTGTAGTATGAATACATAGTTCAGACCATTTCAAGTGGACCAACTCTTTTCTTAAAGTAAATTTACTAGCTCTCAATCATTTTTAAAGGCACGTTTCATTCGACTAAAGAAAGATGCTTCATTTTCATCAGCTGCTTCGTTACCTGATAAATTATTAAATTCTCTTAGCAATTCCTTTTGTTGTTCTGTTAAGTTAGTTGGAGTAATAACCCGCATACGTACGTTTTGATCACCGTGACCATATCCACGTACGTTTGGCGCTCCTTTTCCTCTAAGTCTAAAAGTTTTACCTGTTTGTGTACCAGCTGGTATCTTAAGCTTAACCTTACCATGGACAGTTGGTATTTCAATCTCATCACCTAAAGCTGCTTGGGCGTATGTCAATGGCATTTCACAGAAGATATCATCACCATCACGTTGAAAGAACTCGTGTGATTTAACTTGAACAACAACATATAAATCCCCAGCTGGTCCACCGTTGATCCCAGGTTCACCTTTTCCAGCTACACGAATTTGTTGGCCATCATCAATTCCTGCAGGGATTTTTATATGAATTTTCTTTTGTTTTTTTACAGTTCCTTTTCCATGACATGTTGGACATTTTTCTTTAATTTCTTTCCCGGTTCCATTACAATGGTGACAAACGCGTTTATTAACAACTCGACCGAATGGTGTATTCTGTTCCATATTTAACTGGCCTGTTCCATTACAGTGTCGACATGTTTCAGGTTTTGTCCCCGGCTTGGCTCCGCTACCTTTACATGTATCACACTTTTCCTCACTAGGAATATGAATATCAGTTTCCTTACCGAAGATTGCCTCTTCAAATTCCAATACCATTGTATATTGTAAATCATTTCCTTGTCTTGGTGCGTTCGGATCTCGTCTTCCGCCACCACCAAAGAACATATCAAAGATATCACTAAATCCACCAAAGTCTTCACCACTAAAACCTTGGCCTTGGGGACCTGTATGTCCAAATTGATCATATTGCGCACGTTTTTGGTTATTGCTTAATACTTCATAAGCTTCTTTCACTTCTTTAAATTTATCCGCTGCATCTGGCTCCTTGTTAACGTCTGGATGATATTGACGTGCTAGTTTTCGATATGCTTTTTTTATCTCTTCTGGAGAGGCATCTTTATTAATACCTAGTACGTCATAATAATCACGCTTACTCATAAAAGCCATCACTCCCATCTCATTTTCTGCATAAAATTAATCATAACATTAATACCAATATCTATACAACTTTCTCCTTGTATTAAACAGGACAAAAGCCAAAGCCAAGTATAACCTGACTTTGACTTTTATCACTGTCAACTATTGTCTTTATTTCTCTTCTTCGTCATCTACTTCTTCATAATCAGCATCGACGACATCACTTTCCGCTTGAGCCCCTTCTCCAGCTTGTTGGGCTTGTTGAGCTTGTTGAGCTTGCTCATAAAGTTTCACAGATAGTGCTTGTACTTCTTGCTCTAAAGCTTCTTTTTTCGCTTTAATAGCTTCTATATCAT
The DNA here is from genome assembly GCF_018919165.1 of Amphibacillus sp. MSJ-3. Classification (GTDB taxonomy): domain Bacteria; phylum Bacillota; class Bacilli; order Bacillales; family Amphibacillaceae; genus Amphibacillus. The sequence continues at coordinate 28,752 of NZ_JAHLQM010000024.1, forward strand.
CGCCTTCTAACGCTTTTTTCAGTTCATCTTTAGCAGCTTCTGCTTTTTGTTTTTCATCATCAGAAACTTTGTCTGCTAGATCCTTAATCACTTTATCTGTTTGGAAGACAAGTTGGTCTGCTTCATTACGAAGATCAATTTCTTCACGACGTTTCTTATCTGCTTCAGCATGTTCCTCAGCGTCTTTCACCATTTGCTCCACTTCTTCATCAGATAAACCGGATGAAGACTTAATCGTAATTGATTGTTCTTTATTCGTACCAAGATCTTTGGCGCGTACATTAACAATACCGTTCGCATCAATATCGAAGCTTACTTCGATTTGTGGAACACCACGTGGTGCAGGTGGAATATCTGTTAGTTGAAAACGACCTAATGTTTTGTTATCAGCGGCCATTTCTCGTTCACCTTGTAATACATGGATATCTACTGCTGTTTGATTGTCTGCAGCTGTAGAGAAAATTTGTGAATGACTAGTTGGGATTGTTGTATTTCTTTCAATTAATTTCGTAGTTACACTTCCCATTGTTTCAATTCCTAACGATAGTGGAGTTACGTCTAATAGAACAACGTCCTTCACATCACCTTGTAAAACCCCACCTTGAATTGCAGCACCTAAAGCAACTACCTCATCAGGATTGACTCCTTTTGAAGGTTCTTGACCAATTTCCTTTTTCAATGCTTCTTGAACAGCAGGAATACGAGTTGATCCACCAACAAGTAGTACTTTATCAATATCTGAAGCACTTAAACCAGCATCAGACATTGCTTGACGTGTAGGTCCCATTGTTCTTTCAACTAGATTAACTGATAATTCATCAAACTTCGCTCTAGTTAAATTCATTTCTAAGTGCAATGGACCAGCTTCCCCAGCTGTAATAAACGGTAAAGAAATTTGCGTTTGTCCAACACCTGATAGGTCTTTTTTCGCTTTTTCAGCTGCATCTTTTAATCGTTGCAGAGCCATTTTATCTTGCCCTAAATCAATTCCATTTTCCTTTTTGAATTCACTAACCATATGGTCAATGATCACTTGGTCAAAGTCGTCACCACCAAGACGATTATCACCCGCTGTTGCAACAACTTCAAATGTACCATCACCAATATCTAAAATAGATACGTCAAATGTTCCACCGCCAAGGTCATAAACAAGAACGGTTTGATCTTGATCAACTTTATCAATACCATAAGCTAGTGCTGCGGCAGTTGGTTCGTTGATAATTCGTTCGACTTCTAATCCAGCAATTTTTCCAGCATCTTTCGTTGCTTGACGCTCTGCATCATTAAAATAAGCTGGAACAGTAACTACTGCCTTCTCAACCGGTTCGCCTAAATAGTCCTCAGCATAACTTTTAATGTATTGTAATATAATCGCTGAAATTTCTTGAGGGGTATATTCTTTACCTTCCATTTCAACTTTATAATCTGTTCCCATATGACGTTTAACAGATTGAACCGTATTTGGATTTGTAATCGCTTGACGTTTAGCTACTTCACCAACTTGACGTTCTCCATTTTTGAACGATACAACGGAAGCTGTTGTACGATTTCCTTCAGGGTTTGGGATAACAATTGCTTCGCCACCCTCCATTACTGACACACATGAGTTTGTTGTTCCTAAATCAATACCAATAATTTTACTCATTTAGATTTCCTCCTTGATTTCTGTACCTAGTTATTGATTGACTTTTACCATCGCCGGACGAATTACACGATCCTTAAGACGGTATCCTTTTTGCATTTCTTCAACAACCACGTTTGTTTCATATTGATCATCTTCAACTTGCATAACAGCTTGATGAATGTTTGGATCAAATTCTTCTCCAACTGTTGGAATAACCTCTACACCTTCAGCCTCTAAAACTGTTTGTAGTTGGCGATAAATCATGTCCATTCCTTCTATAAATGATTTTACAGATTCATCATCTGAAGCTGTTTGAAGTGCACGTTCAAAATTATCAATAACAGGTAATAGTTCTGTTATCAATGCCTGTGACTTATATTTTAAATCAGCAGATTTCTCCCGTTGCGTTCGTTTACGATAATTATCATACTCAGCTTGCAAACGAATAAATTTATTAAATAGTTCTTCTTTTTCTGTGACTAACTGCTGATATTCTTTTTCAGTTGAGTCTTCCTCGACCGTTTCTTCTACTAACTCTTGGTCAACTTCCTCAGTTTCATTTATTTGTTCTTCATCTTCAGTTGATTCATTTTCAACTATTACTTCTTCTTGCTGTTCTTTATCTTTTACTTCCATGTTACTCACCCCCTGAGTTTTTATGTAGATTTGCCTATCAATCATCTTATTAGTTGAACCAATCGGGCCGTTACTGACAGTTAATCTCCCACTTACAATCCTTACTTTCCTTCGAATACTTGACGTGGGAGTCTTACTGACAGTTACACTGCGATAAAACTGGAAGAATTAATCTTACCAGACGTTACCACATGATGCAAGGCGCTTAATCTGCCTCCTAGTTTTATCCAAGATTATGATAGAGATTAGGAGATTTCAAATCATCAAAATAGCAGTTTTAAGTTTAGTGCAAAGTAACTGATTGTATGACCTTACTAGGTGTAGGATCACTTTATTCAAACGATCTTGCTTAAGATCGTTTGAATGTGTTGACCACTTAATAAAGCAATCAACGAAAGAAATGCCAATAACCTCAAGTCACTGTATCCTATATACAATCACGATGCATATGGTTGTAAAATAAATGACTATCAGTATCTGCTAACACCGTTTATTGACTACCAGTCGTGAAAAATGTGTGACATTTGCTTCGATAGGAGTTGCATCAACGATACAACCCGAGAATAATCCATTCTCTTTGGACCAAGTAAGGCGATCTTACCAAATTGTTCACCTGACAATGAATAGGTCGCAGTAATCAAACTCAAATCCTGCATTTCATCTATTTTATTTTCTTGTCCAATCGAAATTTGAATTCCCTTTTTTGAAGCTCTTAACAGCTTAATCATTAAATCTTCTTTTTCAAAGATTGAATATAATGAATGTATTTTTGATACATCATTAAATTCTGGTTGTAGAAGCATATTTGTAATCCCACTCATATATACGTTATCCTGCTGTTGATTAAATAATGCACCATTTAGATAGCTCAAAGCCACACCAATATCCTCAATGTATTGTTCAAGAATAAAGCCGATCTCAGCCTTAATTTTACTGTGTAGTTGGATAATCGGTACATTGTAAAATCTTTCATTTAAAATATTAATTAACTTTTCTAGATCAGATCCACTAATTTCAACAGGAATAGTAAATGATCGATGCTCAACATGTCCACTATTTGTCACTAAAATAGCAACAGCTGTCGACTTTGAGAGCTGAATAATTTGAAGTTGTTTCAAAGTTGCTTCATAAATTTCGGGTCCTAAAATAATCGATGTATAATTAGTCAATTCAGATAAGACACCTACAGACTTCTGAACAACTTGTTCAAATTCAACGAGCTCTTGATCAAATACACTGGAAATAATCTGCTGATCCTCTTCGGATAAATGAAATGGCGACAACATATGGTCAACATAAAAACGATAGCCTTTTTCAGATGGAATCCGTCCAGAAGAGGAATGCATTTTTTCAATGTAACCTAATTCCTCAAGATCGGCCATATCATTCCGAATCGTTGCAGGACTGTATTCTATTCCATCTTTTTTTGATATTGCACGCGACCCAATAGGTTGAGCGGTGTGGATGAACTCATCAATTATCACCTGTAATATCAAAAATTGTCTATTTGATAATTCCATCGATGATCACCTCTGTTAGCACTCTTATCGTTCGAGTGCTAATACTAATAATAAATTATCAAATCATCCTTTCATTGTCAACGAAAATACATCGGAAACTAAAAAAAAATAAAAAAACCACTAGATGAGTCCTTATAACAATCTCATCACTCATCAAAATCTCCATCCTCTAACAGGAATCGTTGGAAAACTTCATTACCAAATAACTGACCATGCTCTGTCATTTTAATTTGTTCAGTTGTTTCTTCCAGCCAGTCACGTTCGATTAATTCTTCAATTTGCTTTCCATATAACTCATTTATTGTTCTGTGATATTTCCTTTCAAATTCTAGCTTATTAACACCAGCTCTTTTTCTTAATCCTAAAAACATTTCCTCTTCTATTTGTTCCTTTTTTCCAATCTCATCGATATGTAAGATGGGCTGTCCAGATCGGGTAGCTTCCTTTACATAGGCAGGGAAAGGACGTAAGTTGATTATACGTTTACCAGGTAAATAACCACTTGCACCTGCGCCAAATCCATAATAATATTGATTATTCCAATACGTTAAATTATGCTGGCTCTCGTAACCTACCTCGGCAAAATTACTGATTTCATATTGCAATTTCCCGCTTTTACTCATCTTATCAATTAATAATTCGAACATTTTTGCCTCAACTTCTTCTGGTGGCTTATGCAGTTTCCCCTTCTGATGACGCTGGTAAAAAACTGTTTTCGGTTCAATTTGTAATGAATAAGACGAATAATGAGGCAAGTCATAAGATAGAGCTTGTTCAATCGAATGATTAAAGCTATCAAGTGTTTGGTTGGGTAAACCATACATCAAATCAATACTAATATTATTCATCCCATTTTTCAAAAGATGATTAATATTTTGATCAACATCTGCAACACGGTGTAAACGGCCTAAATCTTCTAACAACTGATCATCAAATACTTGTACACCCATGGAAATTCGATTCACACCATACGACTTTAGTAATTTAATTTTATCCTCATTTAGATCTCCGGGATTAGCTTCAAAAGAATACTCAAGCACTGAAGATACATCAATATGATCATCAATCTGTTTAAGTAGGTACTCAAGTTGTTTTAAATTAAGAGCTGTTGGCGTACCACCACCGACGAAAATCGTTCGCATAGGATGTTTTTTGTCTTTCAAATAAAAGGACATCTCTTTTGCTAATGCTTGCAAATATTCATCTGCCATTCTTTCTTCATAGAAGAACTTGGTAAAGTCGCAATAATGACAAAGCTTTTCACAGAATGGAATATGAATGTAAGTTGATAAAATCATTATATCTGTCCTCCATTCGTTTTCAATCATAGGTAAAGGAGCTGTCAATAGCATCAGCTCCTTCTAACTATTCTAAATATTGTCGTATTCCTTTTACTTTTCCATCTTCCACCATTCCCTAATGCTAGGGAAAATATTATAACCTCTTCATTTACAGACTTTATCTATCGTCAATCACCGACTTGGACAAAAGAAGCCTTTCGTAGCTTAACCGACTATGGCCTCCACTGGGTGGGGCTCCACTTAATTAAATTAATCTTCATCCATTTGTAAAACAGACATGAAGGCCTCTTGGGGAATTTCAACTGAACCAACCATCTTCATTCGTTTTTTACCTTCTTTTTGTTTCTCTAATAATTTACGCTTACGAGAAATATCTCCACCATAGCATTTGGATAATACATTTTTCCGCATCGCTTTAATCGTTGAGCGTGCAATAATCTTATTCCCTATTGCTGCCTGTACCGGTACTTCAAATTGTTGTCTTGGAATTAACTTTTTCAATTTCTCAACGATAAGTTTTCCACGATCAAATGAAAAATCCTTATGAACAATAAATGATAACGCATCGATCTTCTCCCCATTAAGGAGAATGTCCATCTTAACTAATTTGGATGGTTTATAACCTTCAATTTCATAATCCAATGAAGCATAGCCTTTCGTATTTGACTTTAAAGCATCAAAAAAGTCATAAACAATTTCTGCTAGTGGTATATTGTAAATAACATTTACCCGAATCTCATCGAGGTAATCCATCCCAATAAAATCACCACGTTTTTTCTGACATAATTCCATTACCGCCCCAACATAATCATTAGGCACCATAATTGTCGCTTTAACATAGGGCTCATATACTTCTTCAATCATTTGTGTTTCTGGCATGAAGGACGGGTTATCAATAAAAATGGTTGTCCCGTCAGTCTTTTTTACTTGATAAATCACACTTGGCGCAGTGGTAATTAAATCAATATTAAATTCCCTTTCAATCCGCTCTTGAATGATCTCCATATGGAGTAAACCAAGAAATCCACATCTAAAACCAAATCCTAATGCCTGTGATGTTTCCGCCTCATATTGTAATGATGAATCATTTAATTCCAATCGCTCTAATGCTTCTCGTAAGTCATTATACTTATTTGGATCAATAGGATATAATCCACAGAATACCATAGGATTTAATTTTCGATAACCAGGTAAGGGTTCAGTCGCAGGATTATTTGCGAGTGTAATTGTGTCACCAACGTGTGAATCACCAACATTTTTAATTGATGCGGTAAGGTATCCAACATCACCGACTTCCAGCTTATCTAAGGGTACCAATTTAGGATTAAAAACCCCGACTTCATTGACTTCAAATTCCTTTCCAGTCGCCATCATCTTAATTTTATCGCCTACTTTTACCGATCCTTCTTTAATTCTTACGTAGGCAACCACACCCCGATAAGAATCATATAACGAATCAAAGATCAAGGCTTTTAATGGCTGATTAACATCGCCATCCGGTGCTGGAATTTGATCAACAACGGCCTCTAAGATGGATTCAATGCCAATTCCTGATTTGGCACTTACAAGCAAGGCGCTTTCTCCATCAATACCAATAACATCTGTAATTTCTTGCTTAACACGTTCAGGATCAGCACTTGGTAAGTCAATCTTATTAATGACCGGAATGATTTCTAAATCATTGTCCAAGGCTAAGTAAACATTCGCTAATGTTTGAGCTTCAATTCCTTGAGCAGCATCAACAACCAGTATCGCACCTTCACAAGCTGCTAAACTCCTTGAAACTTCATAGGCAAAATCGACGTGTCCAGGTGTATCGATAAGATGAAAAATATATTCCTGACCATCGTGATGTTTGTATTTTAATTGAACAGCATTTAATTTTATCGTAATACCTCGTTCGCGTTCTAAGTCCATCGCATCAAGAAATTGCTCTTTCATTTCGCGTTGTGTTAATGCTTGAGTCTTTTCTAAAATTCTATCAGCTAGCGTTGATTTCCCATGATCAATATGAGCAATAATGGAAAAGTTACGCACATTTTCTTGTTTTCGTTCTTGGGTCACAATCATTCACTCCTATATTTGTCGGACAATGTACAAAGTTGATTATAGCAGTGATAAGTGATTCATTCAATTATTTCTTATATTATTTAGCCAAAGTGATCATGATCTTCCTGGCTTCCTTCTGATAGTTAAATCTTCGTCCAAATCTAATCTAGAGAGACTTTTCAAACGAGATTAGCTAAATCCGTTACAATCGTTATAATACTTTCATAAATCAATAAACCTGACCTTTCAATCCATTGGGCCAAATGATAGCTTGTTGATTCTTGTTCCGCTGTTTGTTCTTGAGTCATCCTTTCCTCGCTAACCAAATTCGAATAGAGATCCGCTGAACTTGTCAGAACTTGCTTCTCATCTAATAATACATGATCATTTTCAATACTATTCTTTTCTACTATAAAGGTAACTGCAAAAATAAAGATAAAAACAAAGATAATACACTTTCCTAAAAAATCCACCATTGAAATGACTCCTTTTCACTTATTATTTACTAATTGTTGGTTCAGCATCCCAATAAAAATCGGCAAACACCTCAGTAAAAGCATCGACAGTTCGATAAAGTTCATCTAAAGTATTGTCAACCCCACCAAACTCAATTAATAGAGCATTTTCTGAAACATCTTGATTATAGACACCATTTTTCCCTGATCCACCCATCTCAACAACTCCCCTGCTTATTCCTGGATAGAGTTTATCTAGTTTTTCATGTAGCGCTGTCGCAAGCTCAATATTTTTTTCATTTTGCTCAAAATCCGCACCAATCACAAAAAAGAGACGGGCATAATCTAGATCATCAATAGTGATTGTCGTATCCTCCTTACGGCGACTATCACGATGAATATCAAAAATATAGTTAATATGCTGATTTTGTGAGAGTACTTCTTCTACAACTGGTTTAGAGGCATCATACGATTGCCAATATTCCAAGCCTTGATCATCAAGAACTTGTGTGAAATCGGTTTGATCCACCATTGTCCCTATCCCTTTTTTCGCTAGTGCTTTCTTCATTTGTTCACTTATTAAAGAAACATTTACCTCTGAATGAAAAGCAGCATTTGGATCCGTAACATCATCTAAATGTGGTAAGAAGGATTCACGATTATGGGTGTTATAAATAAAAACAGTTTTATCACTTAGATCTTCTACCTCATCTTCGTTCTTATCATCAAGGGAAGGAGAATCTATAACCATCCGATCCTCCAGTATGATCTCTAGTGGTGGAGATGATTCAACTGGTAGATTAGAATAATTTGTATCTGTCTGACCAATCACAATGCGATGTTGATAGGGTGAAAAGCCAGGGAGTTCATTACCGAATAATGTTCGAACATCAGCACGATTAAGCTGTGTTATAAACTGTAATAAAAAATCCGAAAAAGATATGCTTGGTAAGGCCTCATGATACTGAATTTGTAATGGTCTTAATTCAGTTGACAACAAAGTCAAATAAAATTCACTACTAATATTTTCCGTAATGTTGAATAGAAATGTATGTGTGTTTTTTTTACCCATTGGTACAGAAACAATAGCACCGATTATTGAAAATAAAACAAAACAAAGAATCATCCAAATTAAAAGAGTTTTTACATAAATACTAAATTTAATTTTATGATAATTATTATTTAATTTAGCCATAAAAAATCCTACCTTCTCTTTTATAATACTAGACTATATGATAGAGAAGAGTAGGATAGAACAATTGTCGTTAATTATCGGGTATAGTGATTTGGAAAACGACTATCTACATTTGTATGTAAAGCATTATTTATTCCAGATGCTATGAGATGCCCTAGATCATGAATATAACTATCCACCTCTTTAGGCGTCACCATTAAATTATAGCCAAGCGGATGCAAAACTTCTTTGATTAATTGACGTTTTTCACCTTCTTCTAACGTTCCGATCATACCAAACAACTCTGTTTTCTTTTCTTGCTTTGGCATATCCTCATCAGTTAACTTTTTTTCACCAAAAGCCAATGACGCTGGGGCTAAACGTTTGGATGGTCTATGTGACTCTTTTAATTCTCTACCAAAGTGCTTAAAAACATAGTCGATCGTATCACTTGTAATTGTAACAGCATCAACAACCGTTGGTACTCCAATTGAGATAACAGGTATGCCATATGTTTCATAGCTTAATTCCTTCCGCTTATTACTCACACCGGATCCTGGATGAATTCCTGTATCAGATAATTGGATTGTTGTATTTACCCGATCAATTCCACGTGAGGCTAGAGCATCAATTGCTATAATAAAATTAGGCTTAACCTCATTTATAAGTCCTTGAATAATGTCACTTGTTTCAATTCCAGTCACACCCATCACACCAGGAGCAAAAGCAGCAACTGATCTATAACCATCCGCCACCATTTCTGGTTGATAAGCAAATAAATGCTTAGTAACTAATATTTTTTTAACTGTTTCTGGACCAAGTGCATCTGGTGTTACATAAGCATTACCTAATCCAACAACCAAACAACTATCTGATTCTTTAAGGTGATGTTCTTTTAATAAATCAGTTATTAATATAGCAAGTACTTGTGCTGTTTTTTGTTGATCATCACTGTCTGAATTTTTTATCGCATTCGTTTCTAGTGTTAGATAACGTCCTGCTTTTTTATTAATTTTATCCTGACCGGTCTCATCAACTCGAACATCTGTTACACTGTAGCCCTTAATTTTTCTCTCTATAAAAGTGACACCTTCAATCTCTTGCTCCTCTTTGTCTGCATCAACATACATTTCCCTAGCTTCTATTGCTAAATCAGTTCGCATTTGAAATTTATCATTATTTACCATATCATTAACCTCTTTTATCATTTAATTGTGCTTTTGATTACCTTTTCCAACATTAAGTTTTTCATACATTCAATTCATTATCGGCATTTTTTTATTGAAAACTTGGTCAAGCTTTGGTAAAATAACCTTTGTTCTGTAATAATTGTAGTGATGGACCTAAACAGGTGGAGGTGAAAAAATATGGCTAATATTAAATCAGCTATTAAACGTATTCGCGTTAACGAAAATAGTCGTGTGCAAAATCAAGCTGTTAAATCAGACATGCGGACAAACATTAAACGTGTTGAAAATCTAGTGAATGAAAACAAAGTTGAAGAAGCACAAGTCGCTTTAAAAACAGCAATCAAAAAAATTGATAAAGCCGTTCAAAAAGGCATTATTCACAAAAATAGTGGCAATCGCCAAAAGGCCCGTTTATCAAAAAAAGTAAACAACCTTAGTGCGTAAGCTGAAATATTTTTTTCAAAAAAAAAAAACGATCCTCTTGATATAGGATCGTTTTTTGATATAAATTGAAACTTCAATCAGTGAAAATCCACAGTTAGCTATCAATAAATCATGGATTTATATGATTATAATTTAGATTTTAATTAACTGATATAAAAGAAACTCAAACGCAAGGTCCTTTTCCATTTTACCTTGTTTAATTGCTTGGTCAGCTTGGGCACATGCCTCAATGTATTGCGATAACAATTCTGTTGTGAATCTTTTTTCTCTTTCCATTGACATTTTTACGACATATGGGTGAACCCTCAAATGTTTCGCTATTTGTTGTTGACGATAACCTTTTCTCAATAAAATTTTCACTTGGTAAATCGTCCGCAATTGCGATGCCAATAAACCGATTAATGCAATGGGTTCTTGATTAATCCGAGTAAGATCTCGATATACGCTGATTGCTCCCTTTAAGTTTTTCCCGATTACCATATCGACGAGTGTTAATCCAGTTGCATTACCCTGATGCGAAACTAAGTCCTGAGCAATTTCCATTGTGACATTCCCACTCTTACCAACATACAAAGCCAACTTTTCAATTTCCTTTTCTAATAAAGCTAAATGTGTGCCTGTTTCATTAATTAAAAGCTGTTCTGCCCCTTTATCTAAATGGATGTGATATTTACTCGCCAGGTGTTTAACCCACTTGTCAACTTCCCATGCCTTCACTTCTTCACAGTGAATTAACATAGCTTGCTTTTTAAGTTCCTTTGTTATTTTTTTCCGCTCATCTAATTTTTCATATGGCGCGATCAGAATAAGTGTCGTAAAATCAACAGTGTGCGACAAATATGTAACTAATTGGGGCACATTGTGTTCAACTTGTGTTTTTATTTGTTTTGCTGTTAAAAAGTAAGCATGATTAGCAATTACAATTTTATGTTCTGAAAAAAAAGGATATGTTTCAACCTCTAATAAAACATCATCAATGGATGTTTCTTCAAGATCGTATTGGACAACATTTTCGCGACTATCATCATCATGATTTACCAACTGAATAATTTGATTAATAACAGTCTCAATTAAATACTGCTCTTCACCATATAATAGAATAATTGGTGCTGTTTTCCCTTTCTTTAGTTGCTTTACGGCTTCCAAATAATTCATTCTTGTCATCCCCGTTCAAAACAGATTCAACTACTATCGTAATGGTTGTAGAACAGTTTGACAAGAAAAAAAGAAAGGGACAAAGGAACTCCCTTTCTTTTATCTATATAAACGATTAATGAACAGACCTAGGTAACTGAACATTAATCGATATTTGACTGCTATCTTTCTCTCTATAAACTAATTTCACCTATTTTTTAATTATTACGCCTGTTAAGTGTTGCTAACTCAGGTAATCATCAGCTTCTGATATAATTACTTCATAATTACTAATAGCTTATGGAATAAACGGCAAAAAGGTTCCTCCAAGTTGATCATCACGATATATAAATTGAATCGCCCCATGTTGATCTGTCCGATATAGTTGAAGACCCCTTGCTTCTAATCTTGAGACTACTTGTTCATTTGGATGATTAAAGAAATTATTTCGCCCGACTGAAATTAATGCCGTATTAGGCGAAGTAACTTCTAGAAAAAATGAGGAACTTGATGTACCGCTGCCATGATGAGCAACAGATAAAGTATCAATCGTTAAGTTTGGAAAGTTTTTAATGAACTCTTGTTCAACTTGTTCTGAAATGTCACCAGTTAATAACCAAGATTCACCTGAGAAAACAGTAAAAAGGACTAGAGAGTTATCATTCTTATCTTGCCAATCTTTATTTGGGCTGAGGACAAAAAACTCCTGATTTGCAATTTCAAAGGATTGTCCAAATGACATCCTTTCTGTTTGTATATTCAATTGCTTAATCAACTGGTCAAGAGCTTCTGGCCATTGGAAATACACTGAAGTAATAATCGTTTCAACTGTAAAATCATTTAGTAAATAAAGTAAGCTACCAAGATGATCATGGTCTTCATGTGAAAGAATCACTCCATCAATTTTACTTATTCCTGCTTGATATAAATAAGGTCTAATGATTTGTTGATATTCTTTATCGGATGATTCTTCAAAATCGGGTCCTAAAGTGGCCCCAACATCATATAAAATAACGCCATGGCGATATGGTAATTCGATTATTAAGCTATCGGCCTGACCAAGATCAAGGATTGTTATTTTCCCATGCGGATCAAAATAGGGCATCAACTGATGAATAAGCAAGATCCCCCCAAGACAAAGAAGGGCATAAATGGTTTGACGGAAGTTTTTTCTTTCAAACTGAGCAAATAAATAAAAAAGAGTTAGGTAAAAAAGAAAAATAATCGGTGGAGATAGTGAGCCAGTAATAATTGGTTGATAAAAGAAATGATCAACATTTTCTAAAAGCGATAAAAAAAGGGAATTCACCTGTTCAATAACAATATCCAGTAATCTCATGATTGGCTGGCAAAAAAAGCTAGTTAAATAAGTGGAAAATATAATAGGGATTAAAAAGAAACTGAAATATAAGGTGGCAAATACGCTCAATAGCAATGTATGGGGATTGAACATATAAAATGAATTCACCTGTATAGGTATTGTAATTAAAATACTCATAGCAGTTATATAAATGGACTTTAAAAACAGATGGTTCATTCGAGTCAGAATTTCTTTTGAAAATAAAATTGAAAATGTAATCAGGTAGGAAAATTGGAAACCGAGTTGGGTAATCCAATCGGGTTTAATGAGCAAGAGTAAAACGAAGGAAATACTTAAAAAATCAATTGTCGCTATTCGGGGGTGATAATACCATGCCATATAATTTAAGCTACTGACAATGGATGCACGCCAAATCGATGGTGCCCCACCAGCCATAATCGGGTAAAAAAGAAGAAATACAATCAGCAAGTGATAGGTTGTTTCTTTTGTTAATCGAAAAATATGAATCAGCATAAAGTGGATCAAAACAACAAGGATATTAATATGTAACCCTGAAATTGATAATAAATGCGTTAAATGCCATCTTCGAAATAATTCAAGTAAATCCTCATCAATAGCTGTCTGGTCACCAAATATCAGTGACTTCATCCAAGTAGATGTCTGTTGACTGAATTGTTGATCTAAATAAGTTAATTGGCTTTGCCGAATCGATCGGAGCCGTCCAGTCCAACTGATGCCCTCACAAGCTAGTTGGTCACTATCATTAATCACTATTTGCTGATAGATCCTTTGATTGAACAAATAGGTTTGATAATTAAATTGCCCCGGATTAGTCGCCTGATTTGGAGATTGTATATCACCCGTCACTTGGCAAGTTGCCCCTTCATTAACCGTTGGATTTAACCCACTAAAGTTACTTATTTGGAATTTATCGTTTGTGTCGAGATCTTTTAGTGTAAAAACCGTATATTCATCAGTTTGCTTACTTACTTCAGTGACTTTGCCAACTATGGTCACTTCAGTATCCAAATCATGCTTAAGTACAGGGCCTTCCTGAACAAAATAATGTGAGAAGAAAAAGGTTGTTAAAATCAGAATAGAAAACTCAATCATCGATAATCTTTTTTGTTTAAGCCAGATAAGCAATAGGCAAAACCAGATTAACGATACTAGAAAGCAAACAACAAAATCATTTGCTATATAGTAACCAATCAATACAGCAATAACTAATAAGTACCCTTTTCCCCTCACTATAAGTCTCCTTTAATCGTTTATTCGTTTAGGCAGTAAATTCAATGTTTGTTTCTCTAATGGAATATATTCAATCCGAACATTTGCTTCTTCAAATAATTCAAGAGCATAAGGATGGTTTTTATAATTTGCTGCATAATAAACCGTTTTAATTCCCGCTTGAATAATTGATTTACAACACTGTAGACAAGGGAAATGGGTCACATATATTTCCGCACCATCAGTAGGTACGCCGAATTTCGCACATTGTAACAGTGCATTCATTTCAGCATGTATTGTTCGAATACAGTGCCCATCGATCACATAGCAACCTTCGTCTATACAATGCGCACTTCCAGAGACGCTTCCATTATAACCTCCCGCGATGATCCGTTTATCCCTTACAATTGTTGCTCCAACCATTAATCGTTCACAAGTACTTCTGAGTGCAATAAGATGACTTTGTGCCATAAAATATTGATGCCATGAAATACGTTCCATCTTTACTCCCCCTCGTATATTAAGTTTATAGTTAAAAACTGATCCTTGAAAAGTGAACTACCCACCACTTATTGCCTTGCGATCTAATTGAAGTGGGGGCTTCTCGACTTATCGCTGCTTTTACTAGCCAACGAAAACTGACCGAGCTAACCCTCTTGTTCCAAGAGTTTTTGTTTCTATGCTAATAAGCGTAATCCCTCATTTTTGATA